>JADLCM010000051.1 GCA_020847175.1 Phycisphaerales bacterium | reverse complement strand
CTCAACGGCCAGCAGACGCCGACGGTCGAGTTCTTCGGGCTCGACCAGACGGTGAACAAGTTGGCGGTGTCGTGGCGTGTCTACTTCGACTTCGGCGCGGCGCTTTGCGACCCGCGGGCGGCGGTGCGGAGCAAGGGCGAGGCGTAAGCGGTCGGCGCTGGTGCGGCCGGGGGCGGTTGCGGGCTGCCCCCGGCCTTTCTTTCACACGGATCACGAATGACGCACGCCGCGCCGATCGCGGCGGCGCGATGGGTGCGCTCATGGTCGAGCAGCAGGACATCCCGCCGTCCCAGATCCAGATCGGGGACATCGCGTTCGGGATCGAGTTCATCGAGGTCCCCGATGCCCCAGCGCGTTGGAACGAGGTGATCGACCACATCGGTGCGTGGTTGCTGGCCGAGTGGGAGCGCGAGCAACTGGAAAGCGAGCCCAAGTGACAGCGCAGCACTGCACAGAGTTCGGCATCGTCGTCGCTGCGGGCCAGCGGTATGCCCGCTGGTACGACGATGGTCCTTCGCCGAGCCGCTTCGACGGCAGCGATGTCATCGAGGTGGAGCAGGCGTATCGGATCGCGTTTATTGCTGCCGCGACCGAAGTGGCCAAGTGGACCGAGCCTGACCAAGAGGAGGTCGAGGAAGCGTGGCAGGCCAGGTGCGAGGCCTACTCCGCCGCCCGCGTCCTGCTTCCCTCGGCCGACTACTTCGGCGTGTCCGATCCGGAGGAGCGAATCGCGTTCGTCGGCGAGCAGACGGCGTATCGGTTGACGCACGCCGCCGAAGCCGCACAAGCCCGTGGCCGTCATCAAGCGATGGCCACGTCCGCAGACGCGTGGTCGCGACTCTCCGATCTCGGCATCTCCGCTGACCGGATCGTTGGATCGCTGCTGCCCGCTTGGCTCGCTGAGGTGCGGGCATGGGCGGAACAGCCTGCGAGGCCCATCGTCGTCGCCGTGCCGCCCGTGCTCGATGAGATCGAAACGGCGCTGCGGCTGACTGCGCCGCAGGTGGTGACACGCACGCGAGCCTCACTGAACGACTCGTTAAGTGAGCCCGCCCACACCGACCGCGCGCACGCCAGGAAGGCCGCGATGAAGACCCGGAGCATCGGCCGCCGGAATGAGGCCGCCTCGCCCATGCCCGACACCGAGCCACCGCCTCCGCAGTTCATCAGTGTGCGCCAGCTCATGGCTGCGTGCCCGGCGCTGCGTCCG
The DNA here is from genome assembly GCA_020847175.1 of Phycisphaerales bacterium. Taxonomy (GTDB): domain Bacteria; phylum Planctomycetota; class Phycisphaerae; order Phycisphaerales; family UBA1924; genus JADLCM01. The sequence continues at coordinate 2,139 of JADLCM010000051.1, read as the reverse complement.
CCCGTGATTGATGGCCTGCTCCGTGAGGGCGAGACGATGAACCTGATTGCGTCGCCCAAGACCGGAAAATCGTGGCTCGTGCTCGACCTGGCCATCGCAGTCGCCACCGGCCGCCCCTGGCTCGGCCGCTTCCCGACGGTCGCGGGCGATGTGCTGATCATCGACAATGAGCTGCATGGCGAGACCTCGGCCAACCGCATCCCAAAGGTCGCCAAGGCCCGTGGCATCGGCACCGACGAGTTCGCCGACAACGTGTTCATCCGGAACCTCCGTGGCGGGCTTCAGGACATCGTCTCGCTCGGCCCGTTCTTCCGAGCCATCGAGCCTGGGCGATTCCGACTGATCGTGCTGGACGCTTTCTACCGCTTCCTGCCCGCGGGCATGGACGAGAACGCCAACGCCGACATGGCGTCGCTCTACAACCACATCGACCGGTACGCAGCCGACCTCGGCTGCGCCTTCGTGCTGATCCACCACAGCAGCAAGGGCAACCAGTCCGGCAAGTCGGTCACCGATGTCGGCGCGGGCGCTGGCAGTCAGAGCCGCGCGACCGATGCGCACCTTGTCCTGCGGCCGCACGAAGAGCCGGACGTGGTCGTGCTGGATGCAGCCGTGCGATCATGGCCACCGCGGGAGTCGGCGTGCCTGCGGTGGGCGTTCCCGGTGTGGGACGTGGCCGACGACCTCGACCCGAAGCGGCTGAAGGTGGAATCCCCTCGCCGACGGCCGCGTGCCGACCGTCCATCGCCGCCCGAAGACTGGACGCCGGAGCGCTTCGTCGGCGCCTTCATGTCCGGCGGCCCGGCGCTGCGCGACGAAATCCTCATGGCCGCCGCCAAGGACCTGTCACACGCCAAGGCGAGCAGCATGCTCAAACTCGCCGAGGCCCGCGGGCTCGTGCAGCGCGTCCAGCCCGGCCCGTCCGATCGCGTCCGCTTCGTCGTGGCGCGGAGATCCGAGGGTGGCCCGTGAGGGGGGGAGGGGGGGGGTGCGCGCAAACACGGACGCGCGTATGCCCCCCCCCGGGGGGCATACGCACCCGGGGGGGTATGGGGGGGAACTCGACCCCCCTCCCCCCCGAGCGGGTCCTCGGAACGGAATGGCGTTTTCGCTTGGCCCGCGGGAACAGCAGCGGGGATAGACAGACTTTCTTTCGCCTGTCCGAGCGCGAGTTGCCCCCACATCGCCCACTTCGCCGCGATCTGGCCAGATCGCCTTGAACTTCCCGACCCATGACGCCCTGATGTGACCAACGCGGGTGGCAACACCACCCGCGATGGAGACCACGAACATGAACGCGAAGAAGACCACGAAGCCCGAACCGACCGCACCCGAGGCCTACGCCGCGCGGGCCAACGACATCGCCCGCCTGATCGATGTGCTGCAGATGGAACTCGAGAAGCACGCCGACGCCGCGAAGGGCGACCCGAAGTGCTGGGGCCGCGTTGGCGACCTCGGCAAGGTCCGCAGCGACCTGATCGACACGGTCGGGTTCATGAGCGGAATGGAGCTGGAAGACATCGAGCGCTTCCTGGCCGACTGAGCATGCCCCGGCGCGGGGCACCGCGCCGCGGGCGATTCGCCGCCGCGCGTGCGGTGGTGTTCCGCACCCCATGTTTGGAGATGACCATGAGCACGAAGTCGAAGAAGGCCCCGAAGACCGCCCGCATGTCCAAGAGCGCCGCCCGTGCCGAGGGCGCAGCCCGCACCAAGCGGAACCTGGCCAACGCGAAGGCGGCACCCGGGTCGAAGCCCGCGGCCGACAAGCGGCTCAGCGCGATCAGCGCCGCCGCCAAGGTGCTGGCCGACGCTGGCAAGCCGATGCGGGCCAAGGAAATGATCGAGGCAGCGAGCGCGAAGGGCCTGTGGTCGAGCCCCAAGGGCAAGACCCCCGAGGCCACGCTCTACGCCGCCATCATCCGCGAGATCGCCGCCAAGGGGAAGTCGGCACGCTTCAGCAAGGTCGAGCGCGGCCTATTCGCCGCGACGGAGGTGGCATGATCGCCAACAACATCCGCTTTGCGGTTGGCTATGCCCGGCGCTCGACCGACCTGCAGGAACGGTCGCTTCCCGACCAGAAGGCGGCGGTCGAGCGCTGGGCTCGCGATCACGGCTTCCGCATCCTGCGGTGGTTCGTGG
>JADLCM010000050.1 GCA_020847175.1 Phycisphaerales bacterium | reverse complement strand
GGCGCGGCCATCCTGGCTCCTGTTCCGACGCCCTCCTCGACGCCAGCAGGAAACCTACACCAATCTCAATCACAGCGCAACCGAACCTGCGCCGTACAGCGCTGAACTTGGAGTGGAAACGCTCTAGGAAGCGCTGAGTGCACCGTATCGTCTTCTGAAATCCGCAATCGCCGCCTCGTACGCAGGCCGGCTCCCGAAGGCGCGGACGGCCGCGAGGGCCGCGTCGGTCAGGCGATAGGCATTCCTTCCGCTGTTGGTCGCTCGCGCCGGATCGTCGGGGTTGCGGTCCACGAGGCGGGCGTGCTCAAACTGGTGAAGCGTCTGCCTGCGGATCGTCTCGCGGCTGTTAGGGGCATAGTTCTTCTTGTACGCATCCCGCATGAATGCCATGATGTCCACGGTTCGCAGAAGAAGGGCTGTCGCTGATACCCACGGCATTCGAGGTCTGAGCCCCGCCAGTGCGAGAAGCGTCAGACCGGAACGCTCATTCTGTTGTGCGCGCGGAAGACCCAGATCAACCAGGATTGAGATCGAGTCTTCGACCTTGCTCACGCGCGAGCCTCCGAGGGCACATGGCTCGGCGGTGAGAGCACTCCAAGCGACGTGCGCACGCACGAATCGATGGCATCCCGATCACTGCAGGCAATCTCGGCCACGCGCTTCCCGACTCGGCTGACCGACTGAAGGTCGGGGAACGGCATGACGCGGATGTCCGTTGCATTGACTTGCGTGCTTCCGCTGACAACCCGAAAGTAGCGGTCGAACAGGTCGGAGTTGAAGAGCGCGACCAGCCCGCGCACTTCGTCTTCGGTCAGCTCCCTGGATGTGTGTGTCACGTAGTTGACGTGGTTCTCCAGCGCCACCGGGCGCCTGCGTTCTTCGGCGTTCGGCAAGTACGGAGAAGCAATCAACCTGCGACGCTCCTCCTTCGAGCTGAATCGTCGGAGCAGCACGTAGTTTCGGGCCGGCAGCACCAGCGAAGCCGCGCCGTGGCTCGCCCGGAGCGCCACCGGTTTTGTGCCCTTGGCGACCGGCCAGGCCGTAACGAACGGCCGAATGTTGTGCATCGAGATGAGCGGCACCGCATCGGGATGTTCGGCGGAATCGAGCAGATACTCCGCGGCTCGAAACGCCACGACAGGGCCTGTCGAGATGCGCAGCCCGCGTTCATCGAATGAGTCCGACCACGACTCGATCGCGCGCATCACCGCGAAATCGGATGATGCGGTAGGCAGCCGGATGACGCTATGTCCCGCTGAATCATCAATCATCGTGGCGGCGGCGCAGGAACTCCACTTGGCGTGGTCCATCTCCGCGCCGTGCGAGACGCTCAGCATCACTTCAGGGGTCCGCTCCGTCTGCTTCACAGCCGTGGTGATGATGTTTTCCTGTAGGACTTGTGCGTCCTTGAACGCCGCACGGCGAGACTCGAACACATGAATGTGGCGCAGGCTCATGCGGGCCAGCAGCCACCGGCGGAACTCGCGAAAGTAGAGCCCATTGCAGAAGCTTCGAGGGGTGATGGCAACCAGCTCTCCTCCCGGCCGCAGCAGGTCGACGGCCGCGGCCATGAACAAGGCGTAGGCGTTGGGCTGTCCATGCACGATCTCCGCGAACGCCCGCGCCTGAGGCGAGTCCTTCTCGAGCTTGGCGTATGGCGGATTCATGATGACGACGTCGGCGTACTCAGAGCGCGATGCGGGCGCGAAGAGCGGCGCCCCAGGGCGGTGCAGCACGAAGTCCTCTTCGAGGACCGTTGCGTCAAGGTGGTGTCCCGCCGCGGCGAGAGCCGCCCGGCACTCCCGGAGCGTCTGCTGAAGCACTGGGCGCACGTTCGGGTCAGTCTCGTACAGCCAGGCCGTGATTCGACGCGGCGTGGAGATCGACCCGATGCGGTCGCAGAGCGCCGCAGTCAACATGCCGGTCCCCGCACCGGCGTCGACAAAAGTGAAACCCTCGCCGATCTGCGAAACTCGCGAAGCCATGAACCGCGCGATGCTGACAGGTGTAAAAACCTGCGCAATGGCTTTTCGATGGAGGGCCGCCGACTGTTCAACAAACGTTGCAGTTCGCCGGACGACCGACGACAGCACTTCTCCGGTAGAGTCGTTGGTCCGGCGCGCACGCGAGGACTTGAAGGTTGTTGCATTTCTCGCCATCGACGAAGCGTACGCGACTCAGGCCGGTGCCGTACGGACGCCTTCCACTACTGATGCCGAGCGACGGATGGGCTCGGAGGGAAACCGGCGAGGTATCACTCCCGCGCCTCCTCCTCCCCATACATCCGCACCACGCGGACGCCGCGTGCGCGAAGCGGCGCGCTTCGCGCCCAGATTGCCTCCTCGTGCGCATCCGACGAGATCAGCACGGTCACCTCGCCCCGGACCTCTTCGATACCCCCGCCCCGTGGCGCGTCGGGCGCACTTCGGTGCGTTCCGCACCCGGCATGCGTTGCGGGACCGGCCGGCCGGAGTTCGTTCCGGTGCGCGAGAGCGGATTCCGGCGTCAGCGCAGGCTCCGACACGAGCACCGGCTCGGGCAACGGCGCGGCTCCGGGCACCAGGTCCTCCGGGCGCAGCACACGAAACCCGAAGGCTTCCTCGCCCGCGCGGCCATCATCCACCACCCCCGCGATAGGCAGCCCGAGGTCGTCGGCGTGCGCAAGCATCCGGCGCGTGTGCTCGCCCGCCCCCCACAACCACACCTCGCGCACACCCTTGCGCCGAAGCCGCGCCCCCACTTCGCGCACGCGGGCCCGGCGGCAGACCTCCGCTGCGGCGCGCTCGCCCGGGGGCGACATCCACGCCCCCCAGAGCCACGCCATCAGCCCCTCGGGTGTCGGCCCCGCGGCGCGCAGCGCACCGTCGAGCCCGCTCCGCCCCTCACCCCGGGGGCTCACGAGCATCCGCGCCAACCCGGCCTCGACCCACGGCACCCCCGCCGGGTTGCCCGCCATGCGGCAGAGCCCCCCCCACTCACGCAGCATCAGCCCCGCCGTGACCCGGGCCTGGGATTCAGACGTGCACCACCCGCCGGCGCCATCGCGCAAAAAGTGCCGGTAGATGACGTTCGGCAGGGCCGCGATCGCGCCCGGCACGCGGGCGATGCGCAGCCACAGGTCGTAGTCCTGTGCCTTGTCGAGTCGCGTGTCGTAGCCTCCGAACCACCGGGCCGCGCTGCGACGCAGCATCATCGACCCGTGCGCCAGGCCGTTGCCCAGCAGAAGGCGCCAGCGGAGTTCCGCCGGGTGCGTCGCTGGGCGAACCGTGCAACGCGGGTGCCCGTCCGGTTCGATGACTTCCCACGCTCCCCCGAGGGCGGCGACCCGGGGGTTCCGGGCCATGAAGGCAACCTGATCCCCGATTCTGGTGGGGAGGCTCTCGTCATCATCATCCATGCGGGCCACGAGTTCGTGATGTGCCGCCTCGAATGCGATGTTCAGCGCCGCGGCGAGCCCGCATGACGGAAGTTCGAGGATGCGCGCGCGCCGATCGGTGCGAACGACATCGAGAATCCGCGCGCGGTCGCCGGGCGCTACGCCGTTGAGCACCACGAGAATGTCGAGGTCGCCGTAGGTCTGGGACGCAATCGAGGCGAACGCCCGTGGAAATCCGGGGTTCCAGGCGCGCGTGGGCAGGGCGACGGTGACGGGCATCGCATGGAAGATCGGAATCTCGGGCCGAGGTCCGGGAAAAACTGGGGCACCCCCTGCTTCGGGGTCGATTGCAGCCTCATGCCTGTCAGCGAAGCCCAGACCCGCCGCCGGTACGCCACCGATTTTCGGTACACGAACCGGCAAGAGAAGGCGCGTTACATCGGGCTCAAGTATGCCCCGATTCTGCATGGCCGGGTGCTGGATGTCGGGTGCGACCAGCGCCAACTTGCGATGCACCTCTCACCCGGGGCGGCGTATGTCGGCGTGGACATGAACTCCGCTGCGGACGTGGTGCTGAACCTCGACCGCGAGAACCTGCCCTTCGCCGACCGCTCCTTCGACACCGTGCTGTGCTGCGACGTGCTGGAGCACCTTGAACGGTGCCACGCGGTGTTTGACGAACTCTGCCGCGTAAGCGCATCGCGGGTCATCATCAGCCTGCCCAACTGCGTGCGCAACCTTGTGCTCGGGCTGTTTGACGGTTCTCGCGGGCGGATGAAGCACTACGGGCTGCCCAGCGCGCCCCCCGCGGACCGGCATCGCTGGTTCTTCGGCTACGACGAGGCGTGCGCCTTCGCGCGAGAGCGCGGCGAACGCAACGGGTACGTGATTGAGCAGGTCGATCCCGAGGATGTCTCCTGCTACTACTGGCTCGGGCGCGACGGCAAGGACGTGCTCGATCATCAGAACATCACCCACGGCACGATGTGGTGCGTGCTTCGGCGCGCGGAACTTCGCTGAAGGTCATCCCGCCATGTCAGAACGCATCGCCGACACCCTGGTTCTCACCCTGACGCGCGGCATGAGCCTTGCCGAGTGGGATCGCCTGGGCCTGCTCCCGCGCGAGTGGGCGCTCTACACCAGGCTCCGCGACGAGTACGAGCGCTTCGTGGTCGTCTCCTACGGCGGGGTCGAAGATGAGGCGCTCGCCCGCACCCTCGACCCGTGCCCCGCGGTCATCTGCAACCGCGCGCGCCTCAGCGAGAGCGAGTACGCGGCCAAACTTCCCGAACTGGTCGCCTCGGCCTGTGCCGGGAGCGTGGTAGTCAAGACCAACCAGATGGAAGGCGGCGAGGCGGCGGTCCGCATCACGCGCGAACTCCGCGCCCGCGGGCATCGCACCGGGCTGGTCGCCCGGGGCGGGTACCTGCGCTCGCGGTTTCTCGCGTATTCCAGCGGCACGGACGCCCCGGAGACGCAGGGTGCAAGCGCGGAAGAGGCGGAACTGTGCCGCGCCGCGGATGTCATCGTCGGCACCAGCCGGGCCATGGTGGGCGACCTTGCCTGGCGCCTGGGTCTGAGCCGCGAACGCTTCGTGCTCATCCCGAACTACGTGACCACGGATCGAGACCCGGTGTTCGGCGCCGATCGCCGATCCGACGAGGTGCTGTACGCGGGCCAGCTGGTGCGGCGCAAGCGGGTGGACCTGCTGATCGAATCGATGGCCGAACTCCCGGAGCCCATCCGCTCGGACTCGCGCCTCAGCATCATCGGCGAAGGCCCGGAGCGCGATGCCCTCGAGGCGCTCGCCCGAGAGCGCGGCGTGAAGGCGGTCTTCGAGGCCCGCGTCCCGCACCATGAACTCCTCGACCGCATGTCCCGCTGCGCGGTCTATGCCCAGACTTCGGAACTCGAAGGGCACCCCAAGGCGGTGCTCGAAGCCATGGCGACCGGCGCCGCAGTGGTGGTCGCCGATTCTCCCGGCCTCGGGAGCGTCATCGACCACGGTCTTACGGGGCTCAAACATCCGTTGCTCTCCGAGGCATTCGCCCGCAGCTTTGAGATGCTGCTCGGCGATGAAGAACTGCGCACGAGCCTGGGCCTCGGCGCATCGCGGGTCGTGCGCGAGCGCTATGGGCTGGACACGCTGATCGAACTTGAACGGAGCGCCCACCGGCGGGCGATCGGACTCGCGGGCGAGGGCGCGACCATGCCGGGCGCCAGCCTGCGGTTTGACCCCGAACTGTTGCGCCTGCCCCGCGCGGCGCAGGTCGAAGCCTGGGCGCGGTGCCTCTCGGGGTTCGCGCGCCGCCTGGCGCCCCGGGCGCGGGCGGAGTTCCTGCTCGGCGTTGATGAGCCGCTGTATCGGCTTCAGGGCCTCGCGGCGGTCGCCGCCGAAGGCGGGCTGCACCCCAAGCACCGCCTCACGAAGTACCACGACTTCTTCACGTCGCGCATCCGGGCCGGTGAGCGCGTGCTTGATCTCGGATGCGGCGTGGGCGCGCTGGCGTGCGCCATCGCCTCGGCGTGCCGCGCTCACGTGGTGGGCATGGATCTCGCGGAACCGCACTTGGAGGCGGCTCGCGCACGGGCGCAGGACGTCGCGCCGGGCAAGTTGCAGTTTGTCGGAGGTGACCTGACCCGCGACCGGGTCGAATCGACCTTTGACGTGGTGGTGCTCTCCAACGTGCTCGAACACCTGAAGGACCGGCCCGGAGTGCTGGAGCGCCTCGCCCGCTGGTATCGCCCCCGGTGTTTTCTCATCCGCGTTCCGGCCTTCGAGCGCGACTGGCGCGTGCCGTACAAGCGAGACCTCGGGCTGGAATGGCGCCTCGACGACACGCACGAGACCGAGTATCTCGCGGAGCAACTCGGCGTGGAGTGCGCCGAGGGCGGGCTGCGCATCGATGAGCTCAAGATCGCCTGGGGCGAGTTCTGGCTCCTCGCCACGCCCCGCGCGGGCGGCGCCGGGCCCGGAGGCATGACGTGCGACTCGCGGTAGTCAGTGACTTCGCGCTCGGGAGCGCCAGCGCCCACGCCATCAACGTCGTCAAGACCGCGGGGGGCATGGCCCGCCTTGGGCACGAGGTTACGCTGCTCTGCGGCGAGCCGGACCCGGACGCCGACGCGGCGCCGGCGGCGCGGCGTGTTCAGCGCGCGCTCGAAGACCACGCCGAGGGCCGCCTGCGCGCCGTGTGCATGCCCGGGCGCGCCGGACCGGATCGCGCCGGTGCCTTCGGCGCGTGGGCGGGCGAGCAACTCAGCGCCTTCGAGGGGGTATACGCCCGGCACTTCGACGGCGCCCTCGCGGCCCTCGAGGCACGCCTGCCCACCGTGCTGGAGACGCACGCCTGGGTGGGCGACGAGAACCCCAGGTTGCTGGCCTGCCTGGAACGCACGCGCGGGTCGCCAGCGCTGGAGGTTTCCACGATCTCACACCGCCTGCGGGCGTACTACATCGAGCGCGGGGGCGCGCCCGAGCGCATCCGCATCGTGCCCGACGGCGTCGATTACGACCTGTTCGCGCGTCCGGCGCATCCGGGCCCCTCGCCGTACCGGGGGCGGGGGCCGCACGCGGTCTACGCCGGGCACCTGTACGAATCCAAGGGGATGAGCGCCATCGTGGACGCCGCCCGGCGCACGCCCGCGATCCGCTGGCACCTCGTGGGGGGCCTGCCCGACGACCAGACCCGCGTCGCGGCGCAGGCGCGGGGGCTGGGCAACCTCACCGTGCACGGGCGGGTGCCCCATGCTTCGGTTCCCGCGTACCTGTGGCACGCCGACGTGCTCCTGCTTCCGGTCAGCGCCAAAGACCCCTCGTGCAACTGGACCAGCCCGGTCAAACTCGGCGAATACCTCGCCTCGGGTGCTCCGGTTGTCTGTTCGCGGGTGCCCGCGCTGCACGACTGGCTCTCTGACGAGGTCACCTGGTGCAACCCGGACGATGGCGCTGATCTCGCCCGCGCGGCCTGGGCGGCGACGGCTGAGCCCGCTGAAGCCAAGGCCCCCCGGCTCGCCCGCGCCCAATCACTCGCGCGTCGCCTGGACTATGCCCAGCGCGCCCGGATGCTGCTGAGCGCGCTCACGCCGGGCTTGGCGGCCGCGGCATGAGCGCACGAAGGGTTCATCACCTCGGGCCGCCCCGCGACCCCACCTAGTCTTGCCCTTCGAGGGCAGCGCATGGGCAGATCGACATCCCGACTTCCGCCGCGCCGGGTCAGCAGCGCGCGTCGGCGCGTGCCGCGCGGCTATGCCGATCATTCCATGCGTCCGGTCACGGTCCTCGCCTTTCTCGCACCGATGCTGCTGGCATACGAGATCGGCTCGGTGAAGTACCTGTTGAACGGCGCGGGGCTGGAACTCACCGCCCATCGCCTGCTCGCCGAGTTCTTTCACGCCTTCGGTGCGCTCGGGATTCACCTGCCCGCGTTCTCGCTGGTCGCGGTCTTTCTGGTGCTGCATCTTCGCGCGGGAGATTCGTGGCGCGTCCGCCCCGGCACGCTGGTCGTGATGGCCGGCGAGTCTGTCCTGCTCGCCTGTCCGCTGCTGGTCCTGGCGCTCATCCTGGGGCGCAGCGCCACCGCTGCGGGCACGGACGGCGCCGTCGAAACCCTCCCGATGGCGGGCAAGCTCACCCTTGCCTTCGGCGCCGGGCTGTACGAAGAAATGCTTTTCAGGCTCATCGGCCTGAACCTTGCCCACGCACTCGCCATCGCGCTCCTTCGCACCCCGGATTTCCAGGCCAAGGCCCTCGCGCTCGTCGTGACGGCGGTTGCGTTCTCGCTTGTGCACGACCTCTCCGCCCTCGGCGGCGGCGAGCGCGTCCTGCTGCGTCTCTACTTCATCGGCGCGGGGATCTACTTCGGGCTCATCTACCTCGTGCGCGGGTTCGGCGTCGCCGTCGGCGCGCACGCGGCGTACGACCTGATGGTTCTGCTCGCGATCGATCCCACGAATGGGGGGTGACCTGCCGGGCGTGGAGACGATGCGACCGAACAAGTGGCCACGTCCGAATAACCGTCCATGACCCTTGTGAAGTGGTGCACCAGGAATCCACAGTCCGGAAAGTGCTGGACGGAGCCCGGTTTGATCACGTACGATGCTCTGATCGAGGCCTCCTGGGGGCAGCGAGGCCGTGCGTTCGATGGCCAGTGTGGGGGCTGGGGTCGAGTCGTCGCGGAGGAAACACCATGGGTCTCGATGTCGCGATTGATGAACTGTATTCAACAGGCTGGACAGGCCTGGACACCCGTGGGTGCGACTACCACTCCGACGGACGAAGCTTTCCGACCCAGAAACGCGTTGAAGACGAGTTTGCGTCGATGGGCATGAGCCTTTCGATGCGCCACATCCAGCTCTTTGACTGCTACCGAGCCGAGTGGCGCGATGAGCGCGGCACGCCGCAGGGCGCCGTCGTCGGCCAGACGCCCTCAGAGGCGTCTGTGTACGCCCTGTCTCAGGCCCGCAAGCTGGTGACGTGGACAGTCGCGCACTGAGCGAATCAGCAGCGAAACACGCGCTCAGCGAGGCGAATGCCCGGGGGTGCGGCATTGTCCGCCGGGGACGGGTCGCCTAGCCTTGATGCGTCCGGCCCCATCGTCTAGCCTGGTCTAGGACGCCAGGTTCTCATCCTGGAAACAGGGGTTCGAATCCCCTTGGGGTCATTGCCCCCGCTCCGGCGGGGGCGTCTGCTTTTTGGGCGCGCACCGCCGCCCTCAGTCTCGGGTTCGCCGAATCACCTCCAGGGTGCGCGGGGAACCTGCCGAGAGAGAGGGCGGCGTGAGATCAGCGTCACGACGTGAGCCTCACGGACAGGGCGTGACGAACTGGTCGAGGTAGTAGAAGAAGTCGTCGGCGTCGGCGTCTCCGTCGGGCTGGCCGTAGGTCGGGTCGTTGGGGTCGCTGCTGCCGGTCAGGTCGGCGACCGCAAGGTTGAGCGCGACGAACTGGTCGAGGTAATAGAAGAAATCGCTGGCATCGACCATGCCGTCAGGCACGCCGTAGGCCGGGTCGTTGGGGTCGCTGCTGCCGGTGAGGTCGGCCGGGCACCCCCCGCCGCAGGTGCGGACGGGAATCTCGACGTGCTGCACGCCGGGGAGACTGGCGAAGTTGATGGCCTGCACCTCGCCGAGGTTGCCGGTGCCGAACTCGAGCCCGCCGATGAGTTGGTTGGACCAGTAGTCGTACCCGCCGTTGGTGACAGCGCCGGCGAGCTTGACGACCGAGCCGTCGTAGCCCACTTCATCGAGGTCGATGCAGATCTCCCAGCCCGTGGTCACCTGGTCGGCGCCGTCCGCCGAGTCGCCGGTCACACCCGCGATGTTCGAGTTGTCGAGGTAGATCTGGGTGAGCCCCGGCGCGGGGGGCACGGGGTTGAGCGGGTCGCCGTTGGGGTCGTCAATCTCGGCGATGAGGGCATCGGCGCTGGCGCGCGGGGCGTACTGGCTGTAGATGTTGGGGCGGGTGCCGTCCTGCCCGTCGAGCTGCGTCCCGTTGTAGACCACCGGGTGATTGTCGGGGCTGTTGCGGTCACCCCCGTCGTAGCAGCCGTAGTCGAGCGAGACGCCCGCGAGCGTGAGCTTGCCGTTGGTGCGGAGCACGGCGGCGTTGGAGAAGACATCGGGGTTGGTCCCGCCCGAACCCATCGCCAGCCAGTAGTCAGCGAAGAAATCGGGCTCGAACGTCAGGCCGGGGCCGTTGACGCCCGGGCCCATGCGGGCGAGCCCGCCGAAGTCGATGTCCACGGCGCCGGTCGAATCCATCATGGTGTTCTGTCCGCCCGCGCCGGCATCGATGAAGAACGTGACCTTGTTGTAGTTGGTCTGCAGGTTGCCGGTCACCAGCAGGTAGAGCTTGTTGGCATCGACATCGACGTAGCCGTAAACGCCGTCGATCTCGGAGCCCACGCTGAAGGCCTCGCTGGGGATGGTGACGGGCGGATTGCCGCTGATGCCGGCGACATTGGAGTTGTCGATGCTCATCTTGACGACGGGCGCGCCGCCATCGGCGCCGGTCAGGTCGCCCCCGACCGAGCCGTAGGTGCCCCGGCCCAGGAACGTGGCCGTGCCGCCCCCCGACGTGGGCAGCGACGCGAGCACGGCGGCGGTCTCGAACACCGCGGGGTCACCCGGATCGGTGTCGCGCCCGGCGATGAAGACGCAGTAATCCGCCTCCATGCCCGCGTCGAACGTGGTGCCGTTCTGCACGTTGAGCACGTCCAACTGGTCGGGGTTGATCGGGTTGGTGAACGAGGCGTTGTTGAAGAGCAGGGAGTTCTGGCCCCCGGCACCGGTGTCGAAGAAGAGGTTCAGGCCGTTGCCGTTGGCCTCGAGGTTGCCCGCGATGAAGAGGTACAGGTTGCCGCCGTTGACGACCGCCCGCACGTAGTCGATCTCGGAGCCGCCGCCGCCCACCGGCGTGCCGTCCTGAGAATCGCCGAACTGGGTGAAGTTGTTCTGCTTCCAGTTCGCTTGGTTGGAGCCGTAGATCGCGTCGGGCGCGCCGTCGACCACCGGCGCAGTGCCCACCGTCGCGGCATTCACGCTGATCCACTGCTGAAGGGGGATGTCGCCGAACAGCACCGGCGCACCGCCGAGGTTGCTCCGGTTGGGAAGGCCCCCGATCACCTGGTTGGACATGAAGTCATGGGCGCCCGAGGTCACCCACCCGGCCAGGTTGAAGGTGCCCCCGGAAAGTCCGAGGGCCGAGAGCGGGATGCAGAGCTCGACGCCGTGCGTCGCGGTGTCGGCATCGCCCGCGGGGGGCACGTTGTCCGGGTGGTTGTCCCCGAAGCCGGTGCTCGCGGTCTGGTGCCACAGGATGGACCCGTAGCAGTCTTCATCGCCCGCGAGGCGACCATCAAGGACCGGCTGCGCGATGGCGGAGCCCGCGAGAGCCGCGAGCGAAGCAGGAACGAGGCGACGGTGCAAAGTCATCGATCACTCCCTCTTGTCCACAAACCCCGGCGGCACGTCAGCACGGGCGCGCGCCCACGCTCGACCGCCGCCCGGGTCGATGTCGATCAATGGGTATCTTCGCAGAAATCGTCGGCTGTTCCAGTGGAATGGGCCAAATTGCAGGCCTCGGCCCGAAGGTCACTCCGCGTCCAGGATGCGGAACCAGCGGGGACTCAGGGGAGGCACACCAGTATCGCTCGTGCCCAGGGATTCCATCGGGCCGAGCAGTGTTCTCGCGTCAAACGGGGCGATTTCGGAGCGGTTCAGAACCACCAAGACGCGGCACTCGTTGAGTTGACGCTCGTACGCCAGCACGTCGGGGTGATGCGTCTCCACGAAGCGGCATGCGCCGTAGCGCAGCGCCGGGCCGATCTCAGGGTCTTGACGCAGACGGAGCCAGGCGCCGATCTCGGGGCGCAGGTCGTGCGGCGACTCCTCATCCAGATACGGCCCGCGATCGGGCCAAGGCAGAGGGCGCCGGTTATCGGGGTCGTCGGCGCCGGTCATGCCAAGCTCATCCCCCGCGTAGATCATGGGCGAGCCGGGGAATGTCGCCAGGAAGGCCATGCCGAGGATCACGCGCCGATACACCGACTCGTCCGGCCGCCCCGTGAAGTAGGTGGAGCCGGGCTGGTGGACGTAGCCGCCCCGGTCGTAGTCTCGGCCGGGATTCGCCAGCATCGAGGCCAGGTGCTCTGTGTCGTGCGAGGTCAGCAAGTTCATCTGCGACAGGACGACCTCGGGCCGGAGCCGCAGCGCAGCGCTGAGTTTCTCGGCGGTCTCGCCCGTGGTCTGCTCCGGGCGCAGCCCGAGCCAGGCGGTCATTGCCATCGCCACCGGGTAGTTCATCTGCGCATCAAACTGGTCGCCCTCCAGGCGATCGCGGGCCGGGCTCCAAATCTCCGCGACCGAGAGCGCCTGCGGGTTGATCGATCTGACGAGGCGGTGCCACTCGCGCCAGAACACGGGGGGCAACTCTCCCGCGACATCGAGCCGCCAGCCGTCTACGCCGTCTGACGGATCGCCGTCGCCGTTGGGGTCCATCCAGCGCCGGGTGACATCGGCGACATGCGCGCGGACAGGGGCGACGATGTTCTCGTCGCCGGGCTCGCGCCGGAACTCGGGCAGGTTGCCGTCCTTGCGGTCCCACGCGCCCCAGTGATTCACCCGGCCCTGGGCGTCGAACTCCAGGTCAAACCACGACGCGAACGGCGAGGCGCGGCCGTGCTCACGGGCGTGCGCGAACGCGAAGTGGTCTCGTCCGACGTGGTTCCACACGCCGTCGATGATGATGCGCAGCCCCGCGGCCCTGGCGCGGGGCAGGAACCCACCCACGAAGGAGCGATCGGCCTCGTTCCACTCCCAGGTCGCGGGGTCGAGCGTCTCGGCGGGGTTGTGTCGGTACGCACCTTCGGGCACAGCGCCGGCGCCGAGGTTCGCGTCGATGTGCCGGTGGTCCGCCGCGTCGTAGCGATGGAGCGAACTCGACTGAAAGATCGGGCACAGGTACACGCCCGTGACCCCCATCTCGGCGAGTTCGGCGAACTTCTCGGCCACGCCCTGGAGGTCTCCCCCGTAGCGACGAAACCTGAAGACGTCCGGCGGGGCGGCGCCACCCGCGACATATTTGTCCCGCGCCTCCGTGGTGCCGAGCCGCCTGACATGGAACTCGGCTTCCGCCGCGGTGAGGGTGTACCAGGGGTCGTTCCAGCGCGGCACAAAGACGGAGGGATCGCGATGATCGTTGGCGGGGTTGCCGTTTCGGAAGCGATCAGGGAATACCTGGTACCACACCATGCCCTTGGCCCAGTCAGGTGTCGGGAACTCCGGGGCGGCGGAGGCCTCGAACGGGCCGAGCGTGACCACCGGCGCTGTGTCCCCGTCGGGGAGCGCGAGGGTCCACTCGATCGAAAAGCAGATCGTGCCGCCAACATTCGGCTTGCCCTGCCCCGCGAACACGCGCGCGGTCTGTTTCGGGATTTCGCCCGGGCGCGAGGGGATGGATGACAGGGGGACACGGCGTGCCCGGGGCGAGTCGCCATCCCACAGGAGAATCGCGCCCCGCGTCGTGGGCGCGCCGGGCTGATCGACCACAATGTCGGCAATCCGCAGAGGCCCGGAAATGGGCACAACCGTGACGCCCGGCGGCGGGGGCGCCGGCGGGACCAGCCCGGGCCGCGCCAGCGCGAGTGCTGCCAAGAGCGGGATCGCAGACAATTGGGGCCTCCTGCCGGGATGCGCCGGCGGGCGTTGTCCCTCCCGCGCGGTCGGATTACAGTATCTGATTGCGGCGCAAGGCATTGGGCCGCCCGACCGGGGCGGGCTCACGCGAGCGCCCAGCGGCCATGGGGCCGGGGACAGGCCATGACCACCCTCCGTCGCCGCGCGGCGTTCACGCTCATTGAACTTCTCGTGGTGATCGCCATCATCGGGGTGATCGTGTCGATCCTCCTGCCGGCGCTGTCGAGCGCCCGCGAGACGGCGAAGCTCGGCAAGTGCCTGAGCAACGGCAAGCAGACGCTCATGTCGATGACGATGTACGCGAACCAGTACAACGACTGGCTGCCGGTCTTCACGAGGCCGGCGGGGGCGTCGCGCAGTTTTCTGGACGGGCAGGCGCGATTTGGCGGCGTCGCGGGCCTTTTCAGCCTGAACCAGATCGGCGATGGCACCTCGTACGGGTACACCGGGTTTCCGCCCTTGCAGGGGCGCGGGCGTTATGACGACAGCAACACGATGCCGCTCATGGCGCCGTTCATCGACGGGTACGCCAACCTCGTGTGCCCCTCGGACACGCTGGACATCTACTACGGCACCGTGACGCCGGAGGCGGGCGCGCCCCCGTACTCGCCGGACCGGGAGCGGACCCCGGTCGCGCCCGGGGGCGAATCGCAGGTGGTCAGTTACAACATCAGTTACATCTATATCGCCGGGCTGCGGACAGACGAACCGGAGATCGTGGAGCCCGCGCCGATCTGGGGCGACGAGACGCTCGGCCCGGATGTCTCCGTGCAGGCGTGGTACCGGAACGGCCGGGAGGGCGACCGCGCGCAATGGGACGTGGAGCCGGGGTACTACTCCAAGTTCGACAATCACGGCGAGCGCGGCGCAAACTGGATATTCACCGACGGGCACGGGGAGCAGTTCAAGGGGCTGATCCACGACATCTTCTATAATCCGAACCCCGAACCGGGGAACACGCGCAGCATCAACTCGATCAATCGCCGGCGCAGCGACAAGGTGCAGACGATTGACTGAGCCCGCGGCGCGGGGGCTCCGGCTCGCGGGGCGCGCGACGAATCTCTACTTCCGAGGCCGCTGCCGTTGAGCACTCCTGCCCCACAGTCCACAGGCGCCCGGCGGCGATGGGTGCGGCACCTGGCTTCCGGGCAGGAGTCCGGGCTGCTGCTTGTCATCGGGCTGATGGTGCTCGGACTTTTTCTCGCCGCCCCCGTGCGCCAGCGATCGGCCCAGGTGGTGCTTCGTGAAGGCGACACGCTCCGCGACGTCGCGGGGGGGTTTGAAGTGCGCGCCGGCGGGAGCGCGCCGCAGACGTACCGCGCCCGCGACGGCTGGACCAAGGACGAGGTCGTGCGCTCATACCCGGCCGGAACCACCTGCCGACCCGACGCGACGGGGCTGGTGGTCACGCGTCCGGGGCGCGACCCGGTGCGGCTCGAGGGCGCGTGGATCGCGGAGACAGGCCCGGACGGCGCCGTCTCGGCGCGGCAGGTGCGCCTGGTCCAGAACCTCCGCTTCAACACGTTCTTCAACACCGACAACCTGCTCTCGGTGCTCACCTCGGCGACGTACTACGCGATCATGGCCGTGGGGATCACAGGCGTCATCGTCATGGGCGGCATCGATCTCTCCGTGGGTTCGATCTATTGCCTCGCGGCCGTGGTCGGCGCGATGATGCTCCGCGCGATGGGCGTACAAGGCGGCGCGCTGACGGGCACGCCGGGGTGGCTGGTCGTGCCCCTCACCTTCGCGGTGTGCGCCGGGGTGGGCGCCGCGTGCGGCCTAGCCAACGGGCTGGGCACCGTGCTGCTCCGCGTCCACCCGTTCATCATCACGCTGGGCACCATGTCGATCTTCCGGGGTCTGGCCTACCTGTTCAGCGACGGCGAGTCGGTGACGGGCTTTCCGCCCCAGATCGGCGCAGGGTTCGTGCGGGCGAGCGTGCCGTCGCCCTTCGGGCCCGTCGAGGTGGTGCCGCTCGTGCTGACGCTGGTGGTGACGGTGCTCGGCGCGGTGCTCTTTTCGCGCACGGTCTTCGGGCGCCGGACCTACGCCATCGGCGGAAACGAGACCGCCGCGAAGTACGCGGGCGTGCCCGTGGGGCGGATCAAGGTCTGGCTCTTCGTGCTGTGCGGGGCGGCGGCGGGCCTGGCGGCGCTCATCCAACTCGGGCGCTACGGGGCCGCCGACTCCACCGCCGGGCGCGGGGACGAACTCCGGGTGATCGCCAGCGCTGTGGTTGGCGGGGCCTCGCTGGCGGGCGGGCGCGGCTCGGCGGTGGGCGCGGTGCTCGGAGCGGTCATCATCGCGCTCATCAGCAATGCCACGATCATCCTCGACGTGCCCCCGAGCTGGACCGACGTGGTGCTGGGCATGACGATCGTCGTCGCCGTGGTCGTGGACCAGACCAAGCAGCGCCTGGCCCGGGCCCGGGCGTAGACCCGCCCCGGGCGCGGTACGATGGGCTCAACTCTCGCGGAGGCCGGACCATGAGTCGTGCGAAGTGGTGCGTGTCGGTTGTCCTGGCGGTCGGCGCGGCGCTCCTCGCGGGGTGCGGCGGGGGCAAGAAGGACGAGCCCAAGAAGCCCGCCCCCTCGCCGGGCGGCACGCCCGCGTCGTACACCATCGGCGTCATCGCCAAGAGCACTTCGAACAAGATCTTTCTGCCCGTCGAGAAAGGGGCGAAGGACGCCGCGGCGGCCCTCAGCGCTGAGCTGGGCATCGAGGTGAGCGTCATCTGGCAGACCCCCCCCAACGAAGACGCCAAGCTTCAGTCGGAATACATCACCAATCTCGCGAGCCAGTGCGACGGCATCGCGATCAGCGTCTCCGACGCGAACATGCTCACGCAGGCGATTGACGGCGTGGTGGCCAAGGGCGTGCAGGTGGTGACGTTCGATTCGGACGCCCCGGACAGCGCGCGGTTCGCGTACTTCGGGATCGACAACTACGAGGCCGGGCGACGGCTGATGGACGAACTGGCGACGAGCATGAACCGCGAGGGCGTGGTCGCGGTGCTCACCGGAAGCCGCAAGCCGCCGAACCTGGAGGCGCGCGTCAAGGGCGTGGAGGACGCCATCGCCGCTTACCCCGACATGCGGTTGCTGCGTGTCTTTGACAACGAGAGCGAGGACTCGAAGCGGGCGGTCGAAGTGCTGGAGCAGGCGCAGGGCGCCAACCCGGAGATCACCGGCTGGGCGATGGTCGGCGGGTGGGCCCTCTACACCGACAACGCGCTGGACAAGATCAAGGGCAAGGCCAAGGTGGCGTCGCTGGACGCGATGCCGCCCCAATTGCCCTACCTGGAGCGCCGCGAGGTTGAACTGCTGCTGGGGCAGGATCCCTACGAGTGGGGGTACAAGAGCGTGGAGCTCCTGGTCGCGCGCCTGCACAGCGACGAGTCGCCCGCGGACCCGGTGGTGAAGGCGGAACTCCGCAAGGTCACGCCCGACAATCTCGCGGAGTACCGCGAGATGATCAAGGCGTGGGGCATGGATTGACATGCGCGCCGAACCCGCGGATGCGCCCGCGTTTCTCGAGGCCGCGGGCATCAGCAAGCGGTTCGGCAGCACGCAGGCGCTCGACGGGGTCACCGTCTCGTTCCGCGCGGGCGAAGTCCACGCGCTCATGGGCGAAAACGGCGCGGGCAAGAGCACGCTGGGCAAGGTGATCGCGGGCATCCACCGGCCCGACGCGGGCCGGGTGAACATCGCCGGGCGCGAGCTTCGACCCGGCTCGACGGACGACGCATCGGACGCGGGCGTGCGGATCGTCCACCAGGAGCTTGCGCAGTGCCCGAACCTGAGCGTCGCCGAAAACCTCTGCCTGCATGACATGCCGCGACGGGGCGTGTTCGTCAGCCGCCGGGCGATGCTCGACCGGGCGGCCGGGCTCGTGCATGCGCTGGAGCCCCGGATCGACGTCGCGTCCCCGATGGATCGCCTGCCCCCGGGGTGGAGGCAGATCTGCCAGATCGCGTCGGCGCTGGATGAAGGCGAAGGGGGCGCGCACCCGCCCCGGGCCATCGTCTTTGACGAGCCCACGAGTTCGCTGTCGGCGGCGGAGGTTGAGCGGCTGCTCCGGATCGTGCGCGGCCTGGCGGCGCGGGGGCTCACGATCATCTACGTGTCACACCGGATGGGAGAGATCTTCGCCTGCTGCGACCGCGTGACGGTGCTGCGCGACGGAAGGTTTGTCGCCACCAGCAAGGTCAAGGCGATCGACGAGCCCGCGCTCGTGGAGCAGATGATCGGCCGGCGCATTTCGACGCCCGCGTCGCGCCTGCACGCGGGCGCGCCGGCGCACGACGCGGCGCCCGTGCTCGACGTGCGCGGGCTGAACGCCCCGGGAACGCTGCACGGCATCAGCCTCAGCGTGCGGACGGGGGAGATCGTCGGCCTCGGCGGGCTGGTGGGCGCCGGGCGGAGCGAAACGCTCGACGCGATCTTCGGGCTCAATCCACAGGCGACGGGCGAGGTGCGCATCGGCGGCAGCGTCATCCCCCGGCATGAACCGCGCGCCGCGATTCGCGCGGGCATGGGATATGTGCCCGAGGACCGGCGCGCGCAGGGGCTGTTCTTTGAACTCGGCCTCGATGAGAACATCGCGCTGCCGTCGATGCCCCGCCTCGCCGGGCGGCTCGGCTGGCGGAGCCTTCGCGCCGAACGGTCGCTGGTGCGGGCGCGCTTCACGGCGCTCCAGGTCAAGGCGGCCTCGCTGCACGCCCGCCCGGGGCAGCTCTCCGGGGGCAACCAGCAGAAACTCCTCATCGCGCGCTGGATGGGGCGCGAAACAAAGGTGCTGCTCCTCGACGAGCCCACGCGGGGCATCGATATCGGCACCAAGATGGAGATCTACAGGTTGATCCGGGAGGCCGCCGCGGCGGGCACGGCCGTGCTGCTCGTCAGCAGCGAAATGCCCGAACTCATCGCCCTTTCCGACCGCGTGCTGGTGATGGCGGATGGGCACATCGCCGGCGAACTCGCGGGCGACGCGATCACCCAGACCAACGTGCTGACGCTCGCGACGCGCGAACGCAATCATGCGTGACTCGGGATCGGGCCGACCGGCGCGTGTCGGGCGCGTGACGCGGGAAGACCCCGAACGGAATCGTCGGCGCAGGTCCAGGCGCATGGAGCCCGGCGCCGCGCGGCGGGGAAACCCCGCCTGTTGAAATCGGAAGAGAGTGTCGTCCAACACAACCACAGCCCGCCGTCGTTGAGACTCTGGTCGATCCGCTCAGTCGATCCTGCGGGCCTTGGCGGGGTCGATCTCGATCGAAACGCCGTCAAGCCCCTGGGCGCTGAACATGCCCTCGTCGGTGACCAGCACCACGCGGATGGACCGCGGGCCGGGCTTGTACTCGCCCTCTTCGGCGGTGCGCCGCAGCACGTACACCCCCTCGCGGGTGCGCGTCACCGCGTAGCCCACGACGCGGGTTGCACCCGCGCGGTAGGCGAAGCCCTCGCCGGCGTCTTCGTACATTCCTCCCTGAGCCCGGCCGTTGAGATCGGGGCAGACGATGAGGGTGAGGGGTTCGAGGGGCGTCGCCCCGGTGTGCTGCATCACGGGCCCGCTCGGGATGATCGTGCCGCCTCGGATGTAGAGTTCGGGCAGGTCGGGGTCGGTGTGATCGCCGGGGATCCGGTCGCGCAGGTCGAACTTGCGCCACAGGCCGCGCGGCATGGCGGGCTCGCGATCGGCGCCGGGCGTGGTGCGGCATCGGACCAGCATCGCATCACCCAGCAGAAAGGCATCGTCCTCGGCGCGGAGATCTGGGTTGGCGGGGTCCGCGAAGAAGACCGGCATGACCACGGGGCTGCCGGTCTTGCTGGCCTTCCAGAAGAGGGAATAGATGTAGGGCATGAGGACATAGCGGCGCTCGATCCCCCGGCGCGCCGTGGCCTCGACCTCCGGGCCGAAGGCCCAGGGCTCCTTGTCGATGTTCTCCTTGCCCGTGTGCCCGCGGGCGAAGGGCAGCAGGGCGCCGATGCCGATCCAGCGCTTGTACAGCGCCGCATCGCCGTTGCCCACGAACCCGCCGATGTCGGGGCCCGCGAAGGGCTGGCCGCTCAGCCCGAGGTTGAGGGTCATGGGGATCGACCAGTCAAGGTGCGTCCAGTCGGCCACGTTGTCGCCCGTCCACGCGGCGCCGTATCGATGCCCGCCGGTGAAACTGGCGCGGCTGAGCACGAAGGGGCGCTTGTCGGGGTTCGCCGCGAGCACGCCCTCGCGCGTCGCCTTGACCATGAGCATGCCGTAGACGTTGTGATACTGGGCGTGCGGGCCGGGGCCGCCGAGCGCGTCATCCGCCCGGTGCCAGTTGTCCTCGGGCATGGTCTTGCTTTCGACCTTGAAGACGGCGGGCTCGTTCATGTCGTTCCACACGCCGTCGATGCCCTTGGCGAGAAAGTCCTTGTACAGGCCCGCCCACCAGGCGCGCACCGCCGCGCTGGTGAAGTCAGGGAAAACGCAGGCCCCGGGCCAGACTTCTCCCTTGAACGGCGTGGACTTGTCACTCGCCTGCACCCAGGCCTCGGCCCCGGAACCCTGGTCGAAGACGGAGTATCCGGGCTCCGCCTTGATGCCGGGATCGATCATCCACACCGTGTGAAAGCCCTGAGTGTGCAGGTCCGCGTTGAGGGCGGCCGGATCGGGAAAGTGCTGGTCATCGAACGTGAAGCACCGGTAGCCCTTCATGTAGTCGATGTCCATCCAGATCACGTCGCACGGAATCTTCCGCTCGCGGAACTCGCGGGCGATCTCACGCACCCGCGCATCGGGGAAGTAGGAGTAGCGGCACTGGTGATACCCGAGCGCCCAGAGGGGGGGCAGGTCGATCCGCCCGATCAACTGCGTCAGGCGGCGCACCACCATCTCGGGGTGCGGCGCCTCAAAGACGATCACCGGAAACTCCGGCCCGTCCGCCACGATCGTGATGCCCTGCGTGAGGTCGATGGCGGTGCGCCAGGTGGTGTCGGCGAGCACGCCGAAGGCGGAGCCGTCGGCCCGCACCCCCAGCACCCACGGGTGGCTCTGGTAGAGCGAGGGCGTGTCGATGCCGTAGCCGTAGGAGTCGGTGTTCCAGTTCACACTCGTGCGCCCGTTCCGCAGCAAAGGTCCGGGAACCTCTCCCGTGCCGTAGAGCGAAGTGCCCGGGTCAATCTCCAGATGCACCCGGACTTTCCCCGAGGCGTCGCGGTCAAAGGTCGGAACCTCGCGCGGCGGGGCCACGGCGGGGGTGAACTTCTCCCGGGCGCCGGGGTCGGCGAAGGAGAGCGAAGGCAACGCATGGTCGCGCGCCTCTTCCGAGGCGTCGATGCGCCAGATGTTCTGCGAAAGCGAAGAAACGATTTGCGCCTGCGCCAGGCCCGCCGCCATTACCAGCAGCGACGAAGCGGCGAGCACGCGCGGCAGGAAGGGCCGATACAGCATGATGGAGCACTCCGAACGTGGGCCGAGTGAGGGAGAAGCCCGGCGGGCCACCGGGGAGAGTATCGGTCGCGCCCGGGGCGACTTCAACCTCGCGTCACCTGACGGCGCACCGCCGCTCGGAGGCGGACACGGACACCTTGGGGCGGGTGAACCGCAGAAATCGAGGCTTTTGCGGGCGTCCACGCGGGGCGGCGAGTAATCTAGGGCGTTGGCCCCGGGGCCGGGCCTCGTACGTCGCGCGCAGCGGGAGGCGGCCCGCAGGGAAGGGGCGGGAGGAATCCATGACCGGAGTTGCGAGACAGGCCGGGGCGGTCGTGCTGGCGTGCGCCGCGGGGCTCGCCCAGGGCGCCAATGACCCCCCGGTCATGCTCCAGTGGTTTGAAGCGCGCTGGGAGGACACGGAATACCGCGCGCCCGATTTTTTCCTGGCCGGATACGGATCGATGTGGATTCCGCCTCCGGGAAAGCCCTTCGCGCCGGGCTCACCGGGGTATGACCCGTTCGACGCTTTCGACCTGGGCACACCCTCGGGGCCAACGACCTACGGCACGGAGCAGTCGTTCAAGGCGATGGTCGCGGAGGCGCACCGGGCGAACGGGCTGGTGTACGTCGATGGCGTGCTCAACCATCGCGGGTCGCGCCAGACCGGGGCATCGTTCCAGGCCGCGGGCGGGTGGCCCGGCTTCTGGATGGCGCCGAGCGATCCGATCGTCACCAAGCAACCGACGGACAACTGGGGTGATTTTCACGCGGGCGTCGCGGGCGGATACCTGCAGAGCGAGAATCCGGGCGGGGCTCGCTACGACCTGTACAACGGCGACCTCGTCGCGCTCATCGACCTCGCGCAGGAGTCAAACCACCAGTTCATCCGGCACCCGGTTGTCGAGGGCGACCCCCTGAACATCCCCGCAGGGACGATCTACAACCGGCCCAGTCCCGAGAACGCCAGGTTCTACCCCGATCGCGACCTGCCGGGGCGCGCGGTGACCAACCCGGGCACGTCCCGCAACCCGGGGTCGCAGAACTTCACGATCTACCCGTACAACACCGGCGACCCGCTGGCGGGCGACGCGGTGCCCGACAACGGCACGGGCCTCCTCATGCGCTGGACCCAGTGGATGCTCGAGGAGCAGGGGGTCGATGGCTTCCGGTGGGATGCGATCAAGCACGCGCCGAGCTGGTTCTGGGACGGGTACATCGACACCGTCTGCTACCAGAACCGCCGGACTCCCGACGGTCGCCGGGTCACGCCCTTCACCTTCGGCGAGTGCGTCGAGAGCAACTCCTTCACGCGCGACAACTTCATCCGCAAGGACGCCTTCGCAAACCGCGATGCGCTGGACCTCAACGGCGCGGGCAAACTGCGCGACATCATCAACGCCGACGGGCTGGGGACATGGGCGGCGCTCGACGATGCGGAGTTCGGGCACCTGGACAACCGCGACGGCTTCAACAACGGGAGCATCGGCGTCAACCACATCTGGAGCCACGACAACGGAAACGGGGGCAACGGGGCGTCGGCGCCCCCGCTGCCGCACGAGAACGACTGGGGCCTCTTCGCGCACGCCTACCTGCTGATGCGCCCCGGACCGGCGGTTGTGTATCACAACGCTCGCGGGGTCGGGCGCGCGGGTGGTTTCTGGCCGCGTCAGGGCATGCCCGCAGCGCTGGGCTGGAACCCCGCCGCGGGCGCGATCGACGCCCGCGTGACACGCCTCGTGCAGCTCCACAACGAGTACGCCCGGGGGCTCTATTTTCCTCTCAATCACACCGATCCGGTGAACCAGTCCACCAGCGACGTGCTCGTTTTCGAGCGGGCGAGCTTCAACCCCGCTCTCGGCGCCTTCGAGGCGAACGTGCTGGTCGGCGTCAACGACCGGCTGGATTCCGGCTTCGACGAGCGCAGCGTGCTGACAGGTTTCCGCCCCGGCACCCGCCTGATCGAACTGACAGGCAACGCCGCGAGCCCAGTGGTCGACCCGTCAGCGCAGATTCCGGACGCGCTCGTCGTGGACGGTGCGCAGCGGGTGACGATCCGCGTGCCGCGCAACCGGACGGGCGCGACCCAGCACAACGGGGGGTACGTAATCTACGGCCCCGCGGCCCCCACCGGCACGCTGACGGTGACGCCCCTCGCCGGCACCATCAACCCCGACGGCGCGGGCGTCTTCGATTACCGCCAACGGCTCGCGAGCATCCCGGTGGTGACGGCCGACGAGTTCACGCTGCGCCTGAGCACCGTCAAGACCGACCCCCTCGACCCCAACTACGACGACGATGCGGTCTTCCGCATCGACGCCGGATTCGTCGATGCCAACGCGAGCGGCGGCGTCGATTACCCCTACACCGATGAGTTTGTCCCCGGGTTCGAGAACTTCCTGACGCTCAACCTGCCCCTGCACGGCTCGCCCGCATCCACCGGGCGGTACGACCAGGTCATCAGTTCGGCCCTGCTCGGCGAGGGGTACCACTACGTGCTCGCGCGGGCCTTCCGTCACCGGCCCGAGGGCACGGACCCGATCTGGGGCGAGTTCCGCCAGGTCGTGTACGTGGACACGCGCGGCCCGGATGTCGAGGTCCAGGGCGCGGGCGACATCGTGACGACCCTCCAGAAGACCTACATCATCCGCGCCCTCGATCGGACCGCCACCAGGGTGCATGTGCTGTGGGATCTGCCGCAGGCGAGCGACCCCGTGGGCGCCGCGAGCCTCTTCAACCAGGCGGCGAAGATCGATCGCCTCGACCATCGCTTCACCGTGGACACGGGCGGGCACGGCTGGCACCGGCTCACCATCGTCGCCTTTGAGATCACCGGGAACACATCGATCCACGACTTCCAGGTGTTCGTCGATCGGTGCGAGGCCGACCTCTCCGCAAGCGCCGACCCCAATGACCCGGGGTACGGCGTGAAGGACGGCCTGCTGGACAGCGCTGACTTCTTCTACTACCTCGATCAGTTTGTCGCGGGCGATCTCGGCGAGGCGGACCTCACCGGCAGCGCCGACCCCAATGACCCCGCCTACGGCGTGCCGGATGGCCTCGTCGATGCGGCCGACTTCTTCTACTACCTCGACCTGTTCGTGGGCGGATGTCCGTAACCGACCATCGCCGGCGCGCGGGCACCGTGCAGGCACCTTCAGTTTTCCGGGGGGAAGCCACGGCTCGCCGGTGCGTCGTGGTACCATGCGCGCACGCTCATGACGTCGCCCCGCCCAAGTTCGCCCACGCGCACCACAACGCAACTTCTCGATGCGCTGCGCGACCCGCGCGACGAGGCGTCCTGGGCGTCGATCGATGCACGCTTCCGCCCGGTTGTGCAGGGTCTTGCCGGGCGGATGGGCCTGAACTACTCCGAGGCCGAAGAGGCGGCCCAGCAGACCCTCGCCGAGTTCGTCAGGGCATACCGCGACAACCGGTACGACCGCGCCAGCGGACGGCTTTCCTCCTGGATTCTCGGCATCGCCCGCAACACGATTCTCGGGCAACTCAAGCGCCGCGGCGCCGCGGAGATCTTGGGGGAAGACGAACGCTTCAGCGATGCGCACATGCGGTCGGCATGGACCGAGGAACGCGACCTGGCCGTGCTGGGCGAAGCGCTGTCCATGCTCCGTGACGATTCCGGCGTGGACGATCGCACGCTGCTCGCCTTTGAACTCACCGGGCTGCGGGGCGTGCCCGCGACCGAGGCGGCCTCGCAATGCGGCATGACGGTGGACCAGGTGTACGTCGCCAAGAGCCGCATCACCCGGCGCCTGCGCGACCTGGTGCGCGAACTCACCGATGCCTTCGAGGAGGACCGCTAGCGTGCCTCCTGACTCGTGCCTGAGCGAGGGCGAGCTGGACCGCCTGGGCGCGGGCGCCGACGCGACCGACGCCGAGCGTCTCCACCTTGAGGCCTGCGAGCACTGCCGCGCCCGGGTGGCCGGCGCCAAGCAGGACGCGGCGTTTCTGACGCGGGTCCGTCCGCTGGCCTCGGCGGTGCTCGCCCCCGAAGGCGCGCCGCGCGTGCCGGGGTATCGCATCTCGGGGGTCGTGAGCGCCGGCACGCAGGGCACGGTCTACCGGGCGATGCAGGAGTCAACCTCGCGGACCGTTGCGATCAAGTTCGTGCGCACCGGGGACTCGCACCGGCAGCGCATGCGCGCCGAGCGCGAGGTCGAGATCGCGGCCCGCCTGCATCACCCCAACATCGTCACCGTCTTCGAGTCGCGTGCCCTTCCCGGCGGCTCCATCGTCGTCGTGATGGAGTTTGTCGACGGCGTGCCCCTCGACCGCTTCGAGCCGATGGCGACCGATCGCCTGCGGGCGCTGCTGCACGTCTTCACCCGGGTCTGCGAGGCGATCCACTACGCCCATCTCAACGGGGTCATCCACCGCGATCTCAAGCCCGACAACATCCTCGTCACCCGCGAGGGACATCCCGTGGTGCTTGATTTCGGCATCGCCAAGAGCCGGGGCTCGCATGCCACCATCACGGGCGAGTTCGCGGGCACGCCCGCCTATGCCTCGCCCGAGCAGGCCTCTGGCAAGCCCGACGAGGTCGACGGGCTCTCCGATGTCTACGCCCTCGGCGTCATGCTCTACCAGATGGCCTGCGGCAGCCCGCCCTACGAACTCTCCGGGTCGATCATGGAGATGGCGCGGGTGATCGTCGAGCGCGAGCCCGTTCCGCCGCGCCGCGCCAACCCCGGCGTCGCCCCGGACCTCGAGGCGATCATCCTTCGCGCGCTGCGGAAGCGCAAGGAGGAGCGTTATCCGTCGGCGGCGGCGCTCGGGCGTGACGTGGAGCGATTCCTCGCCGGTCAGCCCGTTGAGGCGCGGAGCGGATCGGGGTGGTACCTGCTGCGCAAGGCGCTGGCGATGAACGCGCGGCGCATCGCGTGGGTGGGTGCGCTGGGCGCGGTGCTCGCCCTGGCGGGGGTGCTGGTGGCGATCGGTCTCGCCAACTCCGCCGCGCTCAAGCGGCGCGTCGCGCAGCAGCGCGAGCTCGCCCGCGCCGAGCAGATCCAGTCCGCCGCCGTCACCGAGATTCTCCGCGAGGTGCTCCCCGCCACCGATCCCGAGCACCCGGTGATCGGGGCGGCGGTGAGCGCGGGATTGCGCCGGCTCTACTTCCGGCTCGAAACCGGGGGCCTGGCCTTCGACCCCGCCCTCGACCAGGCGACCCGGCGCATCTGGGGCAGCGTCTACACCTCGATCGGCGCGGGCAAGGCGGCCCAGCTCGCCGAGTACGCCGAAGACTCGCTGCGCAACGGCCTCATCCGCCTGCATATCGAGCACCCCGAGGGTGACCACCCCGCGATCGCCGGGGCCACGTTCGAACTCGCGGGCATCCTGCTCGTCCGCGGGCGCCTCGCGGAGGCCGAAGCCGCGGCCAAGGACGCCATCGCGATCTACGCGCGCCTCGGCGAGTCCCGGGGGCTTCCCGCGGCCCGGTGCGAAGGGCTGCTCGCCCGCGTGCTCCTGGCGGCGAAGCGCTGGTCCGAAGCCCGAGACCAGGCCCGCGAAGCCGCGGACCTCTTCACCAACCTCGCGGGGCGCGATTCTGACCTCGGCCGGGCTTCGATGGAAGCCGCCGAGGCCCAGGCCCTGCTCATGCTCGGTCGCGCAGTCGACGCCGAGCCGCTTGCCCGGCGCGCCCTCGCCCGTCAGTTCGCGCTCCTCTCGCCGGCGGACCCGGAGCAGCTTGAATCGCTGGTGCTGTGCGCAGATATTGCCGGCGCGTTGCCGCAGGGCACCCTCGCCCGCGAACTTGAAGCCGCCTGGGGGCCGGGCGACTTGACGGCGCGGGTCCGCGCCGATGCCCGCACGCTCGCGGCGGCAGAACTCCGCACCCCCGGCACGCCCCAGCCCCGCGCCCGGTACGACGCCTTGCGGCGGGCACTCGCGCTTGCCCGGAACATCGCGGGAGACAACGACGCGGTCAGCGTCGCATTTCTTGCGTCGATCATCCGGGCCGCGGATGATGCCACGCTCAGCGTCGAATGGGCCAAGGCAGCCCACGAGGCGGCCGACCTGCTCGCCCGCCTCGACGACGACCCGCTGGCCCAGCTCGTGTGCCTTGAACAGGCCGCGGCGCTGTACGCGCTCACAGGGTTCGAGCCCGAATCGTGCGCGCTCGCCGCCCGCGCGGTGGACATCCTGAGCTCCATCCCGCGGCACGCGATCGACCCGCTCGTGCTCGCCAACGCAAGGCGGCGGGCGGGCTGGTACCTGACCATCGCCCGGCGCTACGACGAGGCCGCGCCCGTGCTCGACCAGGCCGCCCGCGAGATCGAGGCCCAGGTGGGCACGGAGCACTACCTCTCCGCGTTCGCCCGCGCGCTCATCGCATTCAACCAGGCGGGGCGGGGCGACGCGCCGGGCGCGCTCGCCCGGACCGAGCGGGCGTGGGCGTTCGTCAGGCGCGACCCCACGGTGCCGACGGACACGCTGTACCACATCGGGCTCATGCACGGGCACCTGCTCGTGGGCTCGGGCCGATTCGAAGAGGGCCACGACGTGCTCGTCGAGGTGTGGCAGCGCCTGCGCTACGACGCGGGCGAACTCCGCTGGGCGTGGCGCGACCTGCTCATCGACGACCTGCTGCGCTGCGCCCGGGCGCTCGGCGATGCCGACGACGAGGCACGCTGGCAGTCCGAGGCCGACAAGGTTCGCGCCGGGCGAACCGCCGAACTCGGCACCCCTGCGCCCCCACCCTCACCCCACGATGCGCCCGACATCGCGGGCGAACCGTGATGCGGCCTCGCGCACCCTCGCCTCCCAGGCGCCGGTGCCTTCGGGGTGCATGATCGCGCGGCTGGCGGAGACCGCCACTCCCGCGTCGCCGGCGCGCCCGGCACGGCCCTCGCGCACCAGCGCCCGCACATCGTCGGCAGTCCCGCCCTGGGCGCCGTAGCCGGGCACGAGAAAGACCTGCCCGGGCATGCGCCGGCGCAGCGCTGCCCCCTGGGCCGGACGCGTCGCCCCCACCACCGCGCCGAGGCTCGACAATCCCCGTTCACCCACGCGGGCCGCGCCCGCTCGCGCAATCTCATCACCCAGCAGTTCGCTCACGCTCCGCCCGTCGCCGAGGCGGGAGTCCTGGATGCGGTCGGCTTCCGGATTGCTCGTGCGCGCCAGCGCGAAGACGAACAGCCCGGCCTCCAGGAACGGCGCCAGCGCCTCGACGCCCAGAAGCGGGCTGGCTGTGATCGCGTGGGCGCCCAGGTTCTTCGCCGCCGCCGCGTAGTGAGACGCGGAGATGCCGATGTCCCCCCGCTTGGCATCGAGGATCACGTACAGTCCGAGCGACCGGGCGTGCGCGATCCCCGCCTCGAGCGCCCGCATTCCCGTCCAGCCGTGCCGCTCAAAGCACGCGGACTGAAACTTGACGACCGGGCAGAACGCTCCCGCGGCGTCGAGGAGTGCCCGGCTGAAGCCCGCCAGCCGCGTCTCGGCGTCCCCGGTGAACTCGGGGGGCAATCTTTCCAGCACCGGGTCAATCCCCACGCACACGGGCGCGCGGTCCAGCGCCGACGCCAGGACATCCGAAGGGTGGGCCATGCCGGATTGAAGGTCGAACGGAGGCGGCGGGCAACGAGCGGAGGCGCCGAAGCGATGGAGTGCCGAAGCGGAGAGTGCGTAGGGCCAAACTGCCAATGCGCCAGACCGTCAAAGGGCCGGAAGACGCCGGAGGGTCCGGGGGGGGGGTAAAGGGGTGACCGCGAGACTCGTGAGCGGCGGCGGCGCATCGTGGGGGCAGGTGGCTGCGCCGCGAGCGACCTCTGCTGGCGGTTTCGCCGCCGCGCTTCGTACCATCGCGCCATGATCGAACCGCCCCCGACACGGGTTGACCTCAAGAAGGACCGGGGCCTGACCGTGGAGTGGGCCGACGGCACCACGTCGTACTTCTCAATCGCTTACTTGCGCCGGATGAGCCCCTCCGCTGAGATGCGCCAACTGCGCGACGAGATGTCATCCAACCCCCTGACCGTGCTCCCGGCGGGCATGGGTTCAGGCGGCGCGCTCTCGGCCCTCGATGCTGAACTCGTGGGCAACTACGCGATCCGCATCCGGTTCAACGATGGGCACGACACGGGCATCTTCTCCTGGGGATACCTGCGGTCCATCGATCCGAATCAGGGTCCGCCGGGCGATCCAACCCGGTAGGTTCACGGCAGGCGCCAGAACCCCCGGCCGCGGCGCGACCAATGATTCACCATGAGCCCCGCGGGTGTGGTCGTGTTCGTCGTCGCGATTGTCGCCGTCGATGCGGCGGTTCTGTGGGTCGTCTTTCGGTACTGCTCGAGGATGTGGCGCTCTCTGGCGCTGCGCTTTCCGCCCACCGACCCCGCGCCCGACGCCGTCTACAAGCGCCGCCAGAGCTTCCGCGTCAACTTCATGAACCTGAGCAGGTGCGTCGACGTGGCGGTTGATGAACAGGCCCTGCACCTGCGCCCGGTGCGCTTCGCGCGCTGGTTCGGGGTCACGGCGTGCAGCGTGCCGTGGGAGCACGTGCGGGTCAAGAAGGTCGGGCGATGGTGGGGCGTCGCCGTGGTCGGCGCTGCAACGATCGCGGGGCCCGCGTGGTGTTTGCGGCTCGCCCCGGCGCAGGGTGGCGATGCGCATTCAGCATGAGGCGTCCTTCCGCCTCTCTCCCCGGTTGAAGTCAGTGCGCACCCGGCGGGTTTCCCGAGCGGGAGGGCGCGCCGGGGCCGGGCGATCCGTCCTGTCCGTGCAGACCGGCGGCACGGGCCAGCCGCGCCAACTCGACGCGCGTCTTCACGCCGAGTTTCCGGCCGATGGACACGCGATGCCACTCAACGGTCTTGACGCTGCGCGAGAGGCGCTTGGCGATCTGCTGGCTGGTGAGCCCCTCGCCGATCCACCCGAGGATTTCGAGTTCTCGCCGCGTGAGCGCCCGCAGCGGCCCGAGGTCGCGCGTGCGCCCGGCGATGCGCATCATCCCTGCGCGCGGGGCCGACGCCAGCGACACGTCGGGGGCGATCACGCCCAGCACGCGGACGCCGCCGGGCGACTCAAAGGGCCGGAGCGTGACGACCAGCCCGCGCCCCGCGATCGCCGTGTCAATGGCGACCGGGGCGCCCCGGGCTGCCGCCTCGCGCGCGTGACGCAACCATTCCACGGCCATCGCCTCGCCCACGGCGCGGGCGAGCGTTCCATCGGGCTCAGAGAGCGCCCGCTCGCACAGCGGGGCGCTCTCGTACTCCACGCGCCCGAGCAGGTCGAAGACCATCACCACGCACCCGGCGTCGGCGCTCAGGCCGAGCCAGAGCGTGGGCGCCGGCACGAGCGGCACGGGCTGGGCCGGATGGGCCGGATCCCCGGCGCGCACCGCATCCGTCGGGCCGGAACGCCCGGGAGAACCATGATTCAATCAACACCTCGACGCCGTGGGCGTGCAATCCCCCCGACTGCCGCCCCATTCTCGCCGGGCGCGGCGCAGGAATCAATGTGAAACCGGCAACCCCCGGGTTCTCATAGGGTTACGGCTTCGGCGTCGAAGCCCCGATCTTGCGCACGGGGCCAGAGCAGAGGCCCATGGCGATCGCGAAGCGCGCCAGTTCAACGCGGTTCCGGGCGCTGAGCTTGTTTCCGAGTTGGGCCCGGTACCACTCGATGGTCTTGATCGAGAGGCCGAGCGTCGTTGCGATTTCGGCCGCGGGCAGGCCTTCACCGATCAGGCGCAGCACATCCGTCTCGCGCGCGGTCAGTTTTTCAAAAACGCCCCGCATCTCGTGAGCTTTCACCACCGGCAGGCCCGTGTACGCGCCCCAGTCACCCGGCGCGACATCGGTCGCCGCGCGATAGGTGCCCAGCACAAGCCGCCGACCGTCGCGGCCTCTCGTGGCCCGCAGCACGCCCAGGAACCGCATGCCGTGCCACGAACCGTCCACGGCGAGTGGCGCTCCCTCCTGGGCGACGCGGAGCACGGCTTCCCGAACGGCATGCCCGGCCCGTTCGCCCATCAGGTCTTCGGCAGTCTTGCCGAGCAACTGGGTGGGATCTCGGCCCTCCGCAGCGCGAACATTGGCAAAAACGATTCGCGCTTGTCCGTCGTACACGATAACGGAAAGGCCGCTGTCGAGAATCAAGGCATCGACCACGGTGCCGAGTTCCGCGCCGTCAAGTTCAAATCGCGCAGGCTGTTCTTTGCCCGTCGCAGGTGAACCCATTTTTTCCCTCCCTCACGAACTGGAATCGTGCCTAGAGTAGCCTGCTTGAGATTGAGGAGTTGTATGTGGTCTTTGATCGGTCACAAGCCTCGAATCATACCAAGGAATAGAGCCGGGTCAGGCTGGGTTCAACGCCCACACCCCTTTGTGGAAAAGAGATCATGAATACGCGTTCCAATCGTTCGACCCTCGCTCTGCTGGGTTCGATTCTCGTGCTCGGGGCCGTAGGTTCCACCGGGTTCGCTGGTCCGGAGAATGAACTGTGCCCGGTCGGCAAGGAGCCGATTGATCCGAAGACTCCGACCGTGACGTACAAGGGCCACGAGATCGGGTTCTGCTGCCCCGGGTGCGACGACGATTTTCTCGCATGGCCGGACAAGGAGAAGGACGCCTTCATTGCGACCGTCGCCGCGGCGAAGACCCAGCCGGACAACCTGATCTGCCCGGTCACCCACCAGCGCATCGACCCCGCGATCGAGGTGCTCGACGTTGACGGCGTGCAGGTCGGATTCGCCGATGACGGCGCGCGACGCGAGTTCAAGCTTTGGGACGACGAGCAGAAGAGTGCGTACCTCGCGCGCCTCAAGGCCGGCGCCGAGTGGGGCGATCCGTTCACCTTGGACACCTGCCCGGTTTCGGGGGAAGCCTTCGATGCCGAGGAGGATCCGGTGATCGTGTTTCACGAGGGGCGCCAGGTGCGCCTCTGCTGTGAGATGTGCATCAAGAAGTTCAATGCGGACCCGGCGAAGTTCCTGAAGGTCGTGGACGAGGCGATGATCAAGGATCAGTTGCCTCTCTACCCCTTGAAGTCCTGCCTCGTCTCGGGCGAGGAACTGGGCGACGACGCGGTCAACGTCATCTACCGCAACCGTCTGGTTCGATTCTGCTGCCCGATGTGCGTCAAGGACTTCGAGAAGAACGCGCCCGAGATGCTGGCCAAGCTCGACGAGGCGGTCAAGGAATCTCAGCGCGCGGGCTACCCGCTCACCTCGTGCCTCGTGATGCCCAAGGACACGCTGGGCGACCACAAGGAGCCCCACGAGGTGGTCCTGGCCAACCGGCTGGTGCGTCTCTGCTGCCCGGGCTGTGAAGAATCGCTCTTCGCCCAGCCCGCGAAGTACCTCTCCATGCTGGATGAGGCGTGGGAGAAAGCCGGCGCCGATCGGTAATCGGGCCTTACGCCCCCGCAAGGCGGCGCATGGCGACGATGGTCTGGTCGTCCGCTCGCTTGCGCGAGTGGGTGTGGGCGTACAGCGCGCCGTGCACCGAATCGACGACGCAATCGGGGTCGCCGGTGCAGGTGATGAGGGCCGCGTCGAGGCCCGCCTCGCCGAACATGCGCCGGTCGGGGCTGAAGGCCTCGGTGATGCCATCGGTGTAGAGCACCACGGTGTCCATGGGCGCAATCTCAAAGCGCGCCTGTTCGGCCTCGAGCGCGTCGAACACCCCCAGGGGCGGGGCGGCCCCGCCTTCGAGGGCGGCGACGCCCCCGCCCGCGCCGCGCTTGACCCGGGGCGGGTGGTGCCCGGCGCGGGTGTAATCCACGCGCCCGGTCACGGGGTCGTAGATGCCGAGAAACGCCGTGATGAACGTGCCTTCGAGACGCGCGCCCACCAGCCGCCGGTTGGCATACTCCATGATCGGCGCCGGCTCGAAGGCCCGGCTCTCGTACCCGTGCAGGATCGCGTGCAGCATCGCCATGACGGTGGCCGCGGCGGCGCCGTGCCCGCTCACGTCCGCGATCAGGACGCCCCAGCGCCCGTCGGGGAGCCGGAGAAAGTCGTAGTAATCGCCCCCCGCTTCGTCGCTGGTGAGGTAGCTCGTGGCGATCTTCAGCCCGGGAATGTCGGGTGTCTCGCGGGGCAGCAACGACTGCTGCACGCTCGCGACCTCCTGGAGCTGCCTCCGGAGCCGGGCGTTCAGGTCGCGCACCTGCGCGATGAGGTCGAGCTGCTTGGCGGTGCGGGTCAGCAGGTTCGCGTTGGGAATGGCGATGCGCAGCTGCTCAACCTGGGCTTCTTCGGCTCCCGCGTGAAAGGCCAGCAGCCACTCGGTCACCTGTCCGTCTTCGAAGACGGGCGTCACCAGGCACGAACCGCACGCGGCGACCTCGTCGCCGAGGGCAGGGTCGCCGGTGATCGAGAGATGGTGAATGACCTTGGGCTGTTCGTCGGCGATGACCGACGCGATGAACCCGCCGCGCCGGATGGGCAGGGCTCGCGGGTCGGCGGAGAAGGTGCGCAGGGCTCGCTGTTCAGACCGGCCCGCGAATCGTGACGCGATGGTCCCCTTCTCCGAGACCCGGTATTCGCCCGGGGCCAGCCCCTTGACGCTCACGTTGACGAGATAGCGCACCGGCGAGACTTCGCCGATGCGGCTCATCACGCTCTGCACGCTCTCATCGCCGGTGCGCACGCGGCTGAGCTCGCGCTGCAGGTCCACCGCGGGGAGCACGAAGGGGTTCTGGCTGACATCCAGGAACTTCACGGGCTAGCGTAGCCCGCGCGGGCCCGCCGCAGGCTATTTCATCGCGTGCTTGCCCCGCTCGCCCCGGTGCGCATTCCACCAGGCGAGGGCGGGAGGGTGGTCTTTGACGAAGCGCACGAGCTGGCTCGGGGTGCACCCGAGGCGCGTGGCGGCGCGACGGGCATCGAAGCGGCAGGCGTCGATCATGTCGAGCGCCTCGGCCAGCAGGGTGGGAAAGTCGCGGTGCCGGGGGCTGCACCGGATCCGCCCGCCCTTGACGCGGGAGACCCAGAGCGCGGACCGGGCCTCGCCCAGCGGCACGGGCAGGCGCACCTCGACAGCGAGGGCGAGGCGCAGCCGGCGCAGCGCGTGGGGCATGTTCTCACCCACGCTGCGGCGCTCGGTGGCCTGCGCCCGCACGCCGGTGGGCTCGTGCTCCAGTTCGACGCCGGTCTCGGTCTTGTTGCGGTGCTGCCCGCCCGGTCCTTGCGTGCGCACCTTGCGCACCACGCAGACGCCGAGCAGGTCATCGTCCGGCAGCGACGCGGGGTGGATCATGGGCTGGGAGGCAGGTCGCCCGCGCGGAGACCGCCGAGGGGGAGGCGCGGCGCCCTGGCTTCTTCGATCTCGTCGATGTATTCCTTGTCGCTGAACGTCCAGAGGCGTTCAACCACCGCGAAGCCCGCGGGGTCGTAGGCTTCGAGTTGCGCACGGGTGTACGGGAAGAAATCGTTGCGCCCGAAGTAGGCCTCGGAGAGTTCGGCGAAGTACTCGCGCACGTTGGTCAGGGCGTAGGCCGGGCGGAGCACGCCCGGCTCCGCGAGCACGTGCCCCACGGCGCCGTACAGACCCTTGGCGTGCGCCGCGTCGAACGCCTCCACGAGGTCGGCGCGCTCGTAGCCGAGCATGTCGTGCAGGGCGTGCGCGAGTTCGTGCAGGGTCATCCAGGGTTGCTCGGCTCGCCAGGTGAGGTAGTCGCCCATGTTGCAGATCTCGACCGAGCCGGCCCGGGCGGGGTCGAGCCCCGCGCCCTTCAGCCATTCGGGCGAGACGTGGTAGCACATGCCGCGCCCCGTGAAGCCTTCGACCGGGGGCATCGCGGGCGTGATGACGATGGGCACGCGCCGGAGGAGCCTCAGCGCCGGGGCGGGCACCTTGCGGGCGATGGTCCAGAGGTCGTAGGTGAGGGCCGCGCGGACGCGCGCGGACTCGCGGTCGCCGGGCATGCCCACCTCGGGGTGGGTGAGGATGGTGAAACCCTCGATCGCGCTGGAGGCATAATCGCGGAGTTCCGGGGCGAGGGGCTGAATGTCTCGTTCTGTCCGGCGCACCTCCGGCTGAGGCGATGACGGCTGAGACACGGCCCCCGCAGGGGGGCAGGGCGAGACGAACGCAAGCGCGGCGAGAGAAGCGAGCATGAGCACTCCGAACACCGCGGGCTACCAGGCCGAGGAGGCGCACGCGCCGAGCGAGAGCGGATCCGTCCGCCCCGCCCGAAACAGGTGGTACCCCAGGCCCGCGATCATGGCGGCATTATCGAGGCAATAGGGGAGCGGAGGCAAGCGCAACTCCAAATCGAAGCGCGATGCGAGAGCCCCGAGGTCGGCCCGCAGACGTGAGTTGGCCGTCACCCCTCCGCCGGTGAGGAGGGCGCGGGGCGTTGGGGAGGTGCGCTCCAGGGCCCGTTCGATCTTGAGGATCACCGCCCGGCACGCCGCGCGCTGAAACCCCGCCGCGAGGTCGGCCCGGCGCTGGTCGGTGAGCTCCGGGGCGGGCTCGCCCCCGGGCACGCCCCGCGCGGCGTAGAGCATCGCGGTCTTGAGGCCGGAGAAGGAGAAATCGAGCGAATCGGGGGCGAGCCGGCTGACCGGAAACTCGACCGCCCGTTCATCACCCGCCTGCGCGAGCCGGTCAAGGTGCGGCCCCCCGGGGAAGGGCAGCCCGAGGATCGCGCCGGCCTTGTCATACGCCTCGCCCAGCGCATCATCGATGGTCCCGCCGAGGCGCGTCAGGGCGATGGGGCCAGCCACGGCGAACAGGGACGTATGCCCGCCGCTCACCACGAGGCCGAGGGCCGGAAACTCGGGC
This sequence comes from Phycisphaerales bacterium, assembly GCA_020847175.1. Taxonomy (GTDB): domain Bacteria; phylum Planctomycetota; class Phycisphaerae; order Phycisphaerales; family UBA1924; genus JADLCM01. Next base: position 11,584 of record JADLCM010000050.1, on the reverse strand, counting down.
AGTTCGCGTTCGAGGCAGCCCGCGTAGAGATGCGCTTGGACGTGGTCGACGCCGATGAGGGGCTTGCCGAGCCCCCAAGCCAGGGCCTTGGCGCCGGCGAGGCCCACCAGGAGCGACCCGATGAGCCCGGGCCGGTGCCCCACCGCGACGGCATCGACCGCCGCGAGCGTCACGCCCGCTTCGGTCAGCGCGGCATCGACGGTTGGGAGCAGGCGTTCGACGTGGGCGCGGCTGGCGATCTCGGGCACCACACCCGCGAAGGGCTCGTGCAGGTCACGCTGCCCCGCGATGACGCTGGAGCGGACCACGCGACCGTCCTCAACCAGCGCGGCAGCCGTTTCATCGCACGAAGATTCGATGCCGAGGATGAGCACGACGTTCTCGGTTCAGAGTGCGCGGCAGCCGGGCCGCGGGGTGTTCACTGTTTCTCGACATCCGCGCTCATGAGCCAGCGCTCCAGGCTGTTGCCCGTGATGCGGAGCGACGTGATTTTCTTGCCGTCCTTATCGAAGACGTCGAGTGTGCCCCCGGTCAGGTCGGTGTCATCGGCCCAGAAGTCGGGCGGCGCGGTCTCCACGCCCGCGGCGGCGGAGGAGAGCGCATCAATGCGCTTCTGGATGCGCTCGATCTCGCGGGCGTGTGCTTCCTGCGTGCGTTCGAGGTCGCGAATCTCGCCGAAGGCGATGGCGGAGCCGGCCTCGGGGTCGTCGCCCGTCTTGAGCCACTCGCCCGTGTCGAGGCGGGCCTGCATGGCGCGGATGGCGCCGGCAAGCTGCTGGTCCTGGAGTTTCGTCACGATCCACTCGGGGTCGGACCAATTCTCGTCGTCGGGGGCGGCGCCGGCGCGGATGACCTCCTGGTCGCGCCGGGCGAGGAACATCGCGAGTTCCTGCTGCGGGGTGGTCGGGATGTGGAACCCGGGCGTCGGATCTACACCCCAGACCACGGAGTCGGGCTTGCGGTGCAGCAGCCGGCCCGAGGGCAGGTAGTAGTACTGCTCGGTGACCTTGAGCTGCGCGCCCTCCCCGCCGCGCACCAGCGGAATGACCGACTGCACACTGCCTTTGCCGAAGGACCGCGAGCCGATGATCGTGGCGCGGTGATTGTCGGCGAGCGCGCCCGCGAGCACCTCGCTGGCCGAGGCGCTCGACCCGTTGAGGAGCACCGCCACGGGGAAGTCGGGCAACGTGCCCGGGGCGACGGCGTCTTCGATGCGCGACGGCCCGCCGCGCCCTTCGGTCGAGACGATGCGACCGCTCGCGAGGAAGAGGTCGGCGATGGAGACAGCGTCATCGAGGAGTCCGCCCGGGTTATTGCGGAGGTCGAGCACGAGCCCTTTCACCCCGCCGCTCCAGGCGCCGGCGGCCTGCAGGGCCTCGGCGACTTCGAGGGCGCACTGCGGCGTGAACTGGGTGAGCCGGATGTAGGCGATGCCCCGGGCCGGGTCGATCATGAACTCCCACTGCTCGGGGTCGGCGGGGTTGCGATGGAAGCCCTTGACGCTGCGGGTCTTGATGTGCTCGCGCACGAGCGTGAAGGGGGGCAGGCGCACGCCGGCGCGCTCGATGACAAAGGTCACGGAGGTGCCCGCGACGCCCATGAGCCGGTCCACGCACGCATCCGCCGAGAGCCCCTGCGTGCTCTCGCCCTCGATCTCGACCACCCGGTCCTCGGCCATGATCCCGGCGCGATACGCGGGCGAATCTTCCAGCGGGCTCACAATGGTGAGCCACCCGTCCCGCACATTGACGCTGGCGCCGATGCCCACGTACTCGCCGGTGAGGTCTTTCTGAAAGTCGGCGCTGACATCGCCCGGCACGTAGACCGTGAACGGGTCGCCCAGCGCTTCGATCATCCCGGCGATCGCCCCGTCCTGCATCCGGCGCTGGTCCTCCTCAGAGAGTTCGCCGACGTACCCCCGGTCGATGATTGCCTTGACCTCGATGATGGGGTCGAAGAAGGCGTAACCGTCGCCGGGGCGGTTCAGGGCGAGGGCGGCCCCGAGGAACGCCGCCCCGGAGACTCCGGTCAGGGCGACTCCGGTAACAAATCGTTTGGACACGGGCGGCACTCCATTGGCGCGGGCGCAGGGCGAGCGCGGCATGAATCCCGCGGCGTCCGCAGGAAATCCTAGGCGATGGCCCTGGCGCGCCCCGCGGGTTCTACCATTGAAACCGCCGCGGGAGGTATCCCCCGCCGGACGCCGGAACCCCACTTTGCCTCCTCCGCGAGAACGCAACGACATCAAGGTGCAGTCTGAACGTGCCGTGCTCGCGGCGGTGCGGCTGCCGCGCTCGAACTACGACCGGAGCGACCCCTTCGGCGAGCTCAAGGCGCTTGCCGAGCAGGCGGGGGCGATCGTGGTGGGCGTCGTTGAGCAGTTCCGCGATGCACCCGAGGCGGGCACCTTCATGGGCACGGGCAAGGTGCAGGAGATGAAGGGCCTGTGCGAGCGCCTGGAGGCGAGGACGATCATCTTCGATCACGATCTCTCGCCCAAGCAGATCGCCAAGATCGAGGAGATCACGGAGCGGAAGGTCGTGGACCGGTCTGAGCTCATCCTGGACATTTTCGCGTCGCGCGCCACAAGCCACGAAGCGAAACTTCAGGTCGAACTGGCGCAGCTCGAGTACACGTTTCCGCGGCTGCGCGCCATGTGGAGCCACCTGGAGCGGATCACCGGCTCGGGCGGGATCGGCGGCATCGGCACGCGCGGCCCGGGTGAAATGCAGTTGGAGATCGACCGGCGGCTCGTGGCGAACAAGCGGGTAGCCCTGCAGCGAGAACTCCGCGAGATCCAGGCCCGCAAGCGCCGCGAAGTGCGCCAGCGCAACGCGGAGAACTTCACCGTCGGCCTCGTCGGCTACACCAACGCGGGCAAGAGCACGCTGTTCAACACCCTGACGGCGGGGGGCGCCTACGCCGATGACCGCGTCTTCGCGACGCTCATCACCCGCACCCGCGAGTGGGACCTGGGCTCGGGGGTGAAGGCGCTGCTGAGCGACACGGTGGGCTTCGTGCGCGACCTCCCCCACCACCTCATCGCGTCCTTCCGCGCCACGCTTGAAGAGGCCATGCACGCCGACCTGCTGCTGCTCGTGCTCGATGTCTCCGAGCCGGGGGCCGACCTGCGCCACAAGACCGTCTGCGAGACGCTGGACAGTCTGCTCGCCGACCGCCCGGACGACGACGGCACGCCCCGCCGGGCGCCCGAGCGCCTCGTGCTCCTGACCAAGGTGGACCGACTTCGCGATAACCGCGAACTGCTGATGTGGCAGCAGCGCGACCCCGAGGCGATCCCCCTCTGCGCGATCGATCCCGGCGCGGGCGGGTCGGGGCAGGGGCTGGACGAACTCCGCGCCCGTGTCCGCCAGCGGGTCGCGGGTCCGGTCGGGCAGTGGGTCATCACCCTCCCGCTGCACGAGGCGCGGGCGATCGCCGCGGTCGAATCGCAGGCCCGGGTTGCCCACCGCGAATACCTTGACGATGCCGTCGAGATCACCGCCGAGCTCGGTGAGCGGCGCCTTGAACGCCTGCGCGCCTCGTGCCCCGCCATGCGCGCGCGCAAGGCCGAGCATCCGCTCGGCTGAACGCCGGCCCCGGCGCTGTGATTTGTGCTTGGGCGGGCGTGAGTCGCCAAGTAAGATGCCCGGGCGATGTCGATGCTCCGCACCCTGCCGCGCTCCCGCTTCGTGCCTGCCCTCGGCGCGGCATGGGTGGTCGCGTGGGTCGCGCCCGCGGAAGCCCAGTCCGGCACTCCGGACCAGGACAGCCCGGCACTCAGTTCCGGCCCGTACGCGGCCAACTTCAACGCGGACATGCCCTCGCTCGTATGGCGCCAGCAGGTCCGCGCCGGCCTCGGCGGGCGCCTTGAGGGTGTGCGGCTGGTGGTGACCCGGGCCTCTCCCTCCAGCGCCACGCTGCGCATTCGAGCGGGCACCTCCGACGCGCCCGGCCCGGTGCTCGCTGAAAGCATCGTGCACCGGACGCAGGCGCTCGACGAACCCGTCTTCATCGACGTCTCCGGGAGCGCGATCGAGTTGAGCGCCGGCCAGACGTTCACCCTGGAGTTGCAGGGCAACGGGAGCGGGCTCTGGGTGCTCGGCTCCAATGCCGCTCCCCCCGACCCGGCGCTCTACCCCGAACCGTTGTTTCTCAACGGCATCGCGTACTTCGAGGCCCATGCGCGCATCGGGTTTACGACTTTCATGCTCACGGGCGATCGCTGCGCGGCGGACCTGACCACCTCCAGCGACCCGAACGACCCGGCCTACGGCGTGCCCGACGGCATGGTGGACGCGAGCGACTTCTTCTATTTCCTCGACCAGTTCGCCGGCGCCAATGTCGCCGTCGCAGACCTCACCGGCTCAAGCGACCCGAACGACCCGGCCTACGGCGTGCCGGACGGCGCGGTCGATGCGTCTGACTTTTTTTACTATCTCGATCTGTTCGTCGAGGGATGCTGAAGCACGTGTGTGAAGCGCCGCGGCGGCCGCGGCGCGGGCAGCACGCCCCGCAACGCGCTGCGCGGCATGAAGCCCGGCCAGGGCGATCAGCACCCGGCCACGAACAGATCGAGGTAGAAAAAGAAGTCATCAGCATCGATGTCGCCGTCGGGTATGCCGTACGTCGGGTCGCTCGGGTCGCTGGCGCCCGTCAGGTCGGCGAGCGCGAGGTTGCCCGCAGAGAACTGATCGAGGAAATAGAAGAAGTCGGAGGCGTCGGCGGCGCCGTCAGGCGCGCCGTAGGCCGGGTCGTTGGGGTCGCTCGAACCGCTCAGGTCGGCGGCGCACACCGGCACGTACGAGGTGATGTAGGCCGAGTAGTCGCCGACGATGCTCGCGAGCGTGTCGCTGCCGCCGTATGTGAGGCCGGCGATCGCGAGAATCTCGGCCTCGGAGAAGTCCGCGATGGTCGTGCCGTACCCGGTGTTCATGGCCGCGGCGATGCCGTCGGCGAAGACCGCCTGGAGCACCGTGTTGGGGTGAACCCCGTCGTTGACCCAGCCCGCGCTGGGGTTGGACCCGAAGTTCAGCGCGCCGAGGTTGATCGGCCTGTTGCCCACGAGCAGCGTCGTGCGGGTGTCGGCGTGTGAGCCCAGCAGGTCGCGGGCCATCGCGTTGAGATCAAAGAGCACCGCGCCGAACTCCCCCGCGAGCCCGTCCACGCCGTCGCTGAACTGACGCACCGCGGCGGCGACGCGCTCGCGCCCGGCGGCGCTGGGGGCGAAGAACGTGCGGATCGTCGGGGTGTAGCCGATATCCACCGGCGTGATCAGCAACAGGCGCACGCCGGTCGGCGCGAGAGTTTCGACCATCGTGCGCACGTTGGCGACGCGCCCGCCGACGTAGGCGTCGATCTGGGCCTGCGACCAGGTGTTGTTGTAGATGTTGCTGAAGGCCGACCCCTGCAACGGCGAGAAGTCGTTGCTGCCCACCAGGATGGTCGCGTGCGTCACGCCCCGTGACCCCACCGCGCCGGCCAGGCCCGCCAGCGCCCCCGACGAGATCACCGTGGCGCTGTTCTGGCCCGAGCGGGCCCAGTTGTCTTCGTATCCGCAGCGGCGCGGCTCGGGGCGGCACGGGCCGCCCGGCAGAGCACCGAAGTCAACGCCGCGCTCATCCGCGAAGATCTGCGGCCAGTTGCGGGCGTAGTCATACGACTCCTCCAGGTACTCGTCGCTCAGGCTGTCCCCGAGGGCGCCCATGCGCGCGATGCCGGTCTGGGCGAGCAGGGGCGAAGTGAGCACTCCTGCCGCCAACCCCGACGCCCGCGCGAAGTCTCCGATGCGCCTCATGCCCTTCTCCCCGACGGGCCGGATCAACTCCGCCCGCTTCCCATGGTAATGCCCCGCGCCGCGCGCGAGGCGCGACTTCGGACATGCAGGGGAGGATTCGGCGCGGGGCCGAGGTTCGGGCTAGGCTCCCGCATGAGCACACTTCACCTCCGGCGGGTTCTACGCGCGCCTGCCGACCGGCTGTACCGGGCGTTTCTCGACCCCGCCGCCCTCGTCAAGTGGATGGCGCCGCACGGCTTCGTGGCGCAGGTGCACGAGATGGACGCCCGGGTCGGCGGGTCGTATCGCATGTCGTTCACCAACTTCAACACGGGACAGTCGCACGCCTTCGGGGGCACGTATGTCGAGCTCGTCCCGGCCAGACTGATTCGCTACACCGACCGCTTTGAAGACCCCAACCTGCCGGGCGCGATGAACATGACCGTGGCGCTTCGCCCCGTCGCGTGCGGCACGGAACTCACGATCACGCAGGAGGGCCTCCCGGACGTGATCCCGGTGGAGATGTGCGAGATGGGGTGGCAGGAATCGCTGCACCTGCTCACGCTGCTCGTCGAGCCCGAGATTCCGTGATCCGCGCGATCGCCTGAAAGACAAACCCCCCACGCCGCTCTCGCGGCGCAGGGGGCCCAAGGAGACACGTTCGTCTAGAACGAGATCACGATCGAGAAGGTGTACCGAGTGCCGAAGAGGCTCTCGTCGTTGTCGCTCAGGGGCGCCTCGAAGGCCCCGCGCACCGCGAAGGTCGGCGTGAAGCGGTATTCGGCGCCCACGCCCCCGGAGACGGTGGGGTCGGCGTCGGTCGCGCCAAAGTTGAGCACGTCTGCGCCGTTGAGCGGTACCCCCGTGTCGCTGTCGTTGATGATGTGGTACCCGTTGATCTCGATCACCGGGCTGAACTTCTCGGTCAGCCGGTAGTCCGCCCGCAGGTGCCAGGTGAGCACGTGGCTGTTGCCGTTGTCCCGGTCCTCGTCGCTCGTGCTGAAGCGCCCGTTCACGGTTCCGCCGAGGTGGAACTTTCCGAAGCCCTTGTCGGCCGAGACCCATACCCGGGCCTCGCTGTCATCCTGCAGCGCCCGCGCCTGGCCGAAGGCGAACTCGTACCCTGCGCCCGCGGCGGCGTAGAAGTTCGACTCGACATCGCGCCAGAACTGCCACTTCAACCCCGCGCCGATGTCGTTGAACCCCTCGGTGTCCACCACGTCGCCTTCGAGATCGATGTAGCCGTCCTTGTACGCGACGAGCTGGAGCGTCTCGGTGAACGCCAGGCGCGCCTGCACCCCCACGACGTTGGCCCAGGCATCATCACCCAGGATCGAGTCGTCGTTGATCCGATGGTGCGCAAAGACCAGGCGCACGTCCGTCGTCACCAGCGAGTTCTCGTTGTAGAACGGGCTGGTGATGGGCATGACGAACTGCCGGTCCCCTTCGGGCAGCACGTTCTTCGCGCCGAACAGCATGAACCCCTGCGCCGACGCCGCCGACGCGGCGCCCGCGATCGCCAGAACCCAGAGCGACACAGATTTGCTCCGAACCATGCGTGAGCCTCCAGTGCGGCCCGACACCCGCCTGAGTGCGAGCCGGACAGGAGATTCAAGCCTGATCCGGGACTATTTCAAGATATCAAGAGCGGAATATCGTTTATGGTTTGGTATATATCAGGATTGTGCCGCCATCGGCACGAAACTCCGTGTCCACCAACGGGTTTCGACGCGGGCTCGGGCCGGCGGAACGCGGTGGCCCTACCGGATTCCAAGCATCGCCGCCGCTCTCTCGGCGCTTCGATCTGCGGCACTGTTCGGGTCCCCGGGCATCGCCCCATTCGCGGCTGCGAGGATGCTCCGTCACGGCCCGGCGTCGTACAGCTCCCACAACTCCTTCATCCGCTCCTCGATGATCCGCTGTGCGTCCGCGAGGCGCGCCACCAGATCCGCCGCTCCTTGACGTTCCGCGGGCGAGCGGGCGGGATCAATGGCGATCGAGCGGGCGTCGCGCACCCGCCGGCTCACCGACTCACGTCGCACCTGAAGTTCCCCGATCAGGATGCGCACCGGGGCCTGTGCATCGCCTTCACGAAGCGACTCGGCGACCGCAGGCACCGGCGGCAGGCTGAGATCGCGCCCGAAGGCCCGCACGCGCACCCGCCCGGACTGATCCACACCCCCCCGCGATTCGCCTCCGATGGCAAAGGGGAGGAGCGCGACGGTCCACGCCTCGATGTCATCGACATCCCGCGGAGGCGGGGCGGCCCCGGGCACCATCAAGACCGTTTCGTCGGAGTCAGGTCCGCCCACCCGCAGCAGGCGCACACGCCACGCCTCATCCATCGCCCCGCGCGGCGGGCTCGCGTTCTGCAGGTCGTCGAACGATCGGAGCGAGACGTCCACCTGCACAGTCTCTCCGGCCCGGCGCACCGTGAGGGCCATCGACTCGCCGGGGTCGCGAGAAAGGATCTCGCTCCGCATCTCGTCCTGCGAGCGCACGGGCACCCCTGCCACCGCGGTGATGATGTCGCCCGCCTGAAGCACGCGGTGAGCATCAAAGCCCTCGACCGTGCTCTGGATCTGCGCTCCGCCCTCCACCTCGGCGCCGAACTGCACGCCCAGCGCGCCGCGCGGCCCGCGCAGGAACATGCGCTTGCCCAGCGCCTCGAGGCGCACGCGCCGTTCAAGGTCCAGGCCGCCGCGGCGCAGGGCCGCCTCGATCAGGCGGAGGTCGAGATCGGGGTCGTCGTAGATGATCTCCGAGGCCTCCTCGCGCGCCTGGTATGACGGCGCTCCGAGGTCGCGCACCAGGCGCGCAAAGCGGGCTTCGAGCGTCTCCGGCTGGGTGGTGCTCAAGAACAACGCGGCCAAAGCACTGAACATCGGTGCCTGTACTCCTGATAGCTGCAGACGGGCGAGGTGCCCTGCCGGAAACCCGAATGCAGCCAGAAGCATACCGGAGCAGGTGGTTCTGTTACTCCAAGTCGCGCCCACGAATGCCGTCTCGGGTGCTGGCCATCGGGGTGTGCTCTCGAAGTCCAAAGTCGCTATGCAGGTTCCATTCGGTCGCAATCACAGGCTTGGTGTCAGCAAGCCGCACCCGGGCTGCGTGCCCGTCGGCTGCAACCATGCCCACCGACTTGCCTTGCCCGAGCCGCGGATCGCCAGTGAAGAGACCAGTGTCGTGAGCGTCCACTTTTTCAAAGTAAAGCGCCTTGAGTGAAGGAAACAGTACGTCCCCGCTTCGGTTCACATGGCGATGCGCGCCCGGAATGCGGCGCGGGGTCGGGTCATCTATCCTCCACAGGCCGGGCGAGGTGACGAACCCGGCGGAATAGGCGTAACTTGCGAGCGGCCCGGAGTGCGGGTTTTCGCGATGCTCAGGTTCGTCCATCCACGCCCAGATGGCGGGGCACGACATGGCCCGAGCCGTTGCCCGCTCCCGAATGTCGATGGCTCCCTGTAACTCCAGAATCCCCATCCACAAGGGGACCTGTTCGAGGGGAGCGTTGATCACGTACTCGGTGCCAAGGCGGAAAATGCGATACTCCACCCCCGGGCGCAGAACGTTTGGCCACTCCTCCCCGTTTTGCTGCACCGATACGAACGTGAGTTTTCCGATTGACTGGAGGTTGGTGTCGCAGGCCAGCTTCTGGGCAGTCACCCGCGCCCCGCGGAGCGCGGGGAAAAGGAGCCCGAGCACGATGCAGATCGTCGTGATCGTGACGAGCAGTTCAATGAGCGTGAATGCCCGTGTGCCGGTCCTGACCACGGTTCTGGTACCTCCTTTGCTGGAGTCATGCTCTGAATCGTTGACTCGGCGTGGTGGTCAGTAATAGGTGCCGGTGTAGCCAGGGTTGGTGACCGCGCGCCGCCCCATCAGGTAGTTCGACCAAGTCTGGACCTTCGGATCCCAGTACCAGATTGCCTGCCATACTGAGAGGTGGCCTCCCGCGCTCCGCACCACCATGTTCGTCTCGACCACCGTGGTCTGGCCGTACTCCGAAAGTACTTCCCCGATCTGGCGCTTTGCAATGCGGAGTTGCGTGGCTGGCCCGGCGGCACCCTTGATCCAGCGCCGGGTCTCGGTGCCAGGTGTGCCGCTCCACAATCGTGCTCGAACCTGTTCTTCAGTTCGCACCCGGGCCGAACGCACGAAGACATCGCCGGGCTCCAGGCGGGCTTCCGTCGGTCGTGACTCCCGGTTGTCGCGCATGAACTCGATAAGCCATCGCGCGCGGCGGAGCGGGTCTTCAAAGACCTCCGCGGGCTGGTCCTTGCCGTGCCAGGCCCACTGGTACTCGAGTTCCTTGAACCACGGGTCTGGCGATTCGAGCCACCGCGTGTGCGGATCGCTCTCGATCAGACGGAGGTATGCATCAGGCGTTTCCGCCGCTTTGGCCGACAACTGCTCCGCGATGATGGCGGCAAGGGCGCCCATTTGACCCGACGGCACGCCGTCCGTGTCGCCGTACATGGCAGTCCGGATGTCTGATGCGAGCACTCTGGTTTCCACATTCGGCAGCGGCCGGAACGGGCCAGACGCCCACACTGCCTCAACTTCGTCAGCGGTCGCACGCTCCGGAGTGCCGGCAGCGTCCGATGGCTCCGACACGACACTGCGTGGCGGCCGCGGTTGCGAGCGCCACGCGCTGAAAAGCAGAAATGCGAGCGCCATCACGCACACGATCGCGGCGATCTTGGTTGCACGCGTTGCGCGCGCGAGTGGCGTCATGTTGGTGGCCGCTCCTGGTTACGGTTGGGGTCCGCCGGGCCCGCACGGGTTGCACCACTGGTAGCAATCGGCCACGCCACCAGGCGGACGATAGCACATGCACTTGGGCGCTGAACACTGCATTCCTCTGCAAAGTCCCGGGAACTGCAAAATACCGGCAGGGCAATGGAAATCCTCTGCCCCTTCTTCGTCTTCCGGGTCGCCCCCCGACTGGGCGACGGCGATGGGCGACATTATCGCACACGCGATGACCCACCGCGCTTGAGCCCGCGTACATCTTGTTCGACACCGTCTCATTGATGCCACTCCCTTCACGTCAGTTGCCGGCGCCTTGAGCCAAAGAGAGCGGGCCGGCCCATCGCTTCTCTTCGGTCACGTCTTGCCCGTCCTGTCGTCCACGAAACACTACGACGATCTCTGACGTCGCTGGCGGGATCGCGAATCCGTCGGCGCCTCGACCGGCTATCACGCCCGTCGCGTCGTCAGAACTCACAAAGCACCTCACAAGAATGTCGTGCGCTTCGTACGCCGGGGAGACCCTGAGCACGACTGAACCGTTACCCAGTCGCTCGGCTTGGGCCTGCCGCGGCCACCCCTCAAAGGGGGGCTCGATTTCCGCTCGCACGCTGATCACGACGGACGCTCCGCCAACGCCGTGGAACACCACATCGCTGTCAACTTGGCGGTCATACGGCCCCGGCGCAACGACAACGCTCGCAGTGCCGCTGTCCTGCGCCAACGTCCAGCCTTCGACTGCGGTACATCCGCAGGACGAGCTTGGCTCGTCTCTCAGGTGCACTCCGAATTCCGGAACATGCCAATCAATCTGGACATGAACCGATTCGCCGATGACTACGCTTCCGATGTCGCGGATAATTCTCTCGGTTGTGGGTTGTACTTCGGTGCTCGAATCCCCGACTGGGACCGATCGATCATTGCAACCACTCAGTGCCACGCCAAATGCAAGAACCACCACACCTCGTGTGCGATGACAGCTTGATGGACGCCTCTTACGTGCGTCTCGTCGCGGGGGGGGGGGGGGGGGACGGGCCGTGCAGCTCCTTCACCAGT
>JADLCM010000049.1 GCA_020847175.1 Phycisphaerales bacterium | reverse complement strand
CTGATCGACCACCTTGTTCCGCTTCTTGTCGGCGTAGGCCTTGCCCCGGAACACGGTGTCGGCGCTGGAGTACAGCTTCATCAGTGCCGTCAGCACGTTGAACAGGTGCGGTGCCTTCTTCGGGTCGCCGATGGTGCGCAGGAAGCGCCCGAACTCGTCGATCTGGAACAGGATCGCCGGCTCGGCCTCCACGGCGGTGATCAGCCCGGCGTCCGACGCCAGGTCCTCGTTCCCCTCGTGCTCGACCATGTCGGCGGCGAAGAGGATGTTCTTGTTGACCTTGCGGGCGTTGTCCTTGCCCGCTCCTGACGGCGCGACGCCGACGCAGTAGACGTTGGTGCGGTTGCCGCGCTCGTCGCGGACCTTGCGGGCGGCGAGCACGGCCTGGAGGCAGATCGCGGCCGCCAGCGCCAATACCGGCTGCGGCCGCGTTGCCGTCGCCATGTTGTGCGCCACGACCTGCTCGATGAAGCCGGGGACGCGGAGCAGGTGATCGGGGAATGGCCCCGGGTCGGGCGGGCGCTCGGACCGGGGCCGCTCGCCTCCGCCGCGCCGGCGCTCGGCATCGAACCCGGACAGGTCCACGCCCCCGAGATCCTCCGGCTGCTGGGCATCGCGGAGCCACCCGTGCGGGCGGTCGTGCGGCTTGCTGGCGGCGTCGCTGACCTTGTGCCGGAGCTCCTTCTCCGACCACGGCGGCTGGCAGCGCTGGTTGTAGCGGCTCCACAGCAGCCCGAACGCCATCTCCGCGTCGAGCCCGAACCCGTGCACCAACGCGGTCGCGGCCGCATACGTCTGGCTGTGCCCGCCGGAACCGGAGATCGCTGGCGGGATGCGGTCCAGATACGCCTCGGCGCGACGCAGCACGGCGTCAGGTGCAGAAGAAGATATGGGCGAGCCCGACGCATGGGTTGGTCGCGCCGGCACCGCCTCGCCATGCCGCTGCTTCCTCACCGCCTCTGCCAACGCCGCGACCGCCGCACCCAGCGCTTCGGCATCGACCACGGCGGGCTCGCCTTCGAGCGGGTCGTACGGCTCCCCGCTGGGGTGCATGCTCGGGCCGACCACCGTCTGCGCCCCGGTGCTGCGCAGCTCGACGATCATCTTCTTGGAGGCCGGGTCCTGGTGCTTGCGAGTCTTCGCCCCCTGGCAGATGTACCACCAATGCGACGAGGGCTTGCCGGGCCGGCCCGACTTCGCCCCCGTCGGCGGCAGGAATGCCGGCGCAAGCGCGACCGCCTCCTCGCAGTCCAGGTCCACGTCCACCAGCCACCCGCTGGGCTCGCCCAAGAGCACGCCGATGTTCCCGGTGCCGTTGAAGTGCTGGGGCAGGTCGGCCTCCGCGAGGCGCAGGTCCGTCCACCCCTTGAGCACGGGCACCTTCGACCCCGCGGGCACGGGGATTGGCGCGTAGCCGCGCGCGAGGTACCACCGCGCCGCGTTGAGCAGGTTGGACGGACCTTCGCTCATCGCTTACTCGTCGTCCGCCTTTGTCTTGACGCCGGCGCCCATGATTTTGAGCATCTGCGCCGCGTGCTCGCGGTCCTTCTTGCTCGCGCGGTAGTCGAGCAGGCGGTCGAGGTCCACGACCGGCTTCACCGCGTACTCGAAGTTGTGCTCGCTCCCGGCCAGCCCGAGCGCGTGCGCGATCGCCTGGGTGCAGCGGCTGGAGCGGTGAGTCCCCGCCGCCGCGAGGAGCAGCGGCACCTCGGCCCGCGTCTGGCCGTGGTACATCAACCCGCCGACGCTGCGGGCCAGCAGCGAGCCGACGCCCTTGGCGTCGGTCTTCTCGATGGGGGCCGAGGCCACATGCCTGCCCAGCACGCGGCCGTCCTTGTCCGTTTCTTCGATGGTGATCGTGATCATCGTGTGCTCCTGTTCAGAAGGGAATCTCGTCGTCGGGGATGCCGTACGGGGTGCCGACTGGTTCGGGCGATCGCTCCGGGAGGCCTTCATCGCCGTCGAGCCGCGGCGGCTTGTCGCCAAGGCGGTGCGCGACCACCCGCTCGAACTGCTCGCCAGCCTTCTTCTCGACCGTGATGTGCAGCGCCGGCGCGAGCGCGCCAGCCCGCGCGAGCTCGACCGCCTCCTCAGTACCGCCGGGGACCGGCTCGACCGAGCGCGCCCGCCACCACGCCTCGGCCTTGGTCCGCGCGTACCCCGTGTGGTCGAAGCAGACCCACTCGCGGAAATAGCCGTTGAAACCGACGCGGTACTCGACCCGCATCGTCAACGGCGCGGCCGGGTCGTTCCGCTTCATGTGGACGTGGTACGTGGTCTCGCTGACGCGATGCTCCTCACGGGTCGTCTGGCCCGAGAGGATGCCCTCGGTGCTGGCCTGCGCCTCGTGCTTCTGCTTGTTGGGCTCGGGGAACTGGTGGCCGCACTGCGGGCACGTCTGGTAGCCCGCCGCGATGAGAGCGTGGCAATGCGGGCATTCCTTCGCGGGGGCTTCGCCCTCGCCGCGCTCCTCAGCGCAAACGCGGATGGCATCCACAGGCCCGTGCCGGAGGACGTTGCCGCCAAAGTCCAGCACGAGGCAGTCGGCCTTGCCAGGGTGGAGCCGGAAGCCCCGTCCCACCATCTGGTAGTACAGGCCGGGCGACGCCGTAGGCCGCACGAGCGCCACGCAGTCGATCTGCGGGGCGTCGAACCCGGTCGTCAGCACGTTGACGTTGCACAGGTACTTGAGCGAGCCTGAACGGAACCGGTCGAGGATGCCGCTCCGCACCCCCGCGGGTGTGTCGCCAGACACGAAACCGCACTCAACGCCGTGCTTGGACTTCAGCACCTCCACGATGTGCTGCCCGTGCCGGATGCCCGACGAGAAGATCAGCGTGGCCCGGCGGTCCTTGGTGTACTCGACGATCTCGGCGCACGCGCCCTCGACCAGGGCGTCCCTGTCCATCAGGTCCTCGACCTCGCTGGCGACGAACTCGCCGGCGCGGACGTGCAGGCCGTCGGTGCTGACCTTCTGGAGCCCCGCCTTCGTCCGCAGCGGGGACAGGAAGCCCTGCACGATCAGCTCGCGGACGCCGACCTCGAAGCAGACGTGGTTGAGGATGTTGCCAGGCT
>JADLCM010000048.1 GCA_020847175.1 Phycisphaerales bacterium | reverse complement strand
CCTGCCGAACCGTCGAAGCGCTCTGGAACGCCATGCAGTCAGTCCTCGACCAGGTCACGCCAGCCGATGCCGCCAACTGCTTCAAACACTGCGGATACTCGCCACGCCTGGATTAGAACCGCTCTAGGGACCCCGGTGGGTTCCCGAGAACCCTGAGCGATGTTGCTGCCGGGAAGCTCGCTCGAATTCAAGCCTGAACGCAAGCGCCGGATCTTGGGGGGCGACAGTTCGGGGGACTACGAACCCCCGTCACCGACGGGACCAATGCACGATCCGCTCAAGAAGCCGCTGTGGGCCTTGCTGCAGTGGGCTCCCCGCAGGTCATTCCGGATGGTCGGCGATCAGCTGCGCGGCTACTGGGACCTCTCCTGGACGAGGCGGCGGCGGTTCATGACCCGGGAGTCTGTTCTCCACGCGTCGGTCGTGGAACGGTGGCACCTTGACGCGACCTATCGGCCACCCAATGTCGGCGATATTGGTCAGCACCCGGTCGAGCAGTGATTCGCGGGTGGAGGTGTGACCTGTACGCGGCCAAAGAGGTGCAGGCCAGAGGGGCGTCGCTCCCGCCCGGGCGACTTCCGACGCGGACATCAGGATCCCTGTCCGATCTCAGGGGCCTCCGGAGAATGCTCTAGGTCCACGTGGCAGAGAAAGCGGACGGAAGCACCAGCCGGTGTTCTCGGGGGGGCGCTGGCCGAAGGCCCAGGACGCTGTTCTCGCCCATCCGCGACCGGTCACCGGGCCCGCTCACCCGTGAAGCGCTGGAGCATCACCAACAGTCTCCTTTGTTGAGACGGGGTGAGCCGTGTGGGACAGGCGGCCAACCAGCATGCCATCGGGTCTGCGAGGCCTTCCCGTTCGGCTGCATCGGATTCCGCTGCGCTTCCATCTTCAGTATGCGGTTTCCCGGCTGTTTTCTGTAGTCGTTCGAGTCCTGTTGCGCCCATTGCCCTGCTTTGACGTTTCTTCGCGTGCGTTCGCACTCGCTCGCAAAACACCCTCAAAACCAGGCACTCTCTCACCGTCTTGCGAGTCCACGCGGGCCGGTGCCGATGCGTGCTGCGCCGCCTTCTGCGCCGCCTCGTGCGCCGGATTCTGCGCCGCTTTTTGCGCCGCCCCTTCGGAGGGGTCGCGCCCGGTAGCCATGGTGAAGTGAGCGTCCCGGGCTTGTAGGTAGTGGGTCGCCGCAATGAGGGGGGAGTGCCCGAGCCAGGACGCGACGGCGTGATTGGGGAACCGCTCCACCCAATCCGTCGCGCAACTCGCCCGGAGGTTATGAAAGAGCCGGGGCCAGGGCTTCATGCCCGCCCGGGCGATGATCCGCTCAATGTGGGTTCGGAGGTTCATCCGGGGATTGCGAAGGCGCGGCACAACGGCCTCACTCCCGGGCTCGGCGCAGGTGAACAGCCGGAGCAGGATGGGATTCAACTCCGGGGCGATAGGCACTTGGCGCACGGCGTGCCCCTCATGCCCGGTGGTCTTGGGGGATCGAACCGTGAGCGCCCCCGCTCCCAATCCACGTCGGCCCAGCGGAGGGCGACAATCTCCGAGGGGCAGCGCAGCCCGGCGAACCGGGAGAGGGCGACGATCGCGCGCCACTCGTCATCGGGGCAGGCGTCGAGCACCGCCGCGATGGTCGCCGGGGCGATGTAGAGGCTTCGCTCGGGGTTCGCCTGCGAGCCCGCGCGCAGGTCGGCAAAGGGGCTCGAAGGAATCAGGCCCCAGCGGACGGCGCGCTTGAAGATTGCCCGGGCGACGTGAACGCGCTTCGCAACCGTCGCCGAGGCGAGCCGCTTGGTCCGCTCGGTCCCGTCGTCGGCCTTGACCTTGACCGGCTCGCCGATGGTCTTGCGCCAGCGGTCGGCGTCGGCGGGCTCAATCTCATCGAGGGGGGTGCGCTCGCCGAGAATCGCCCGAAGGCTGGCAGTCGTCTGGCGGTACGCGGCACGGGTGGAGTCCTTCACCGCCGCCGCCGCGTCGAAGCGGTCGAGCAACGTGCCCAGGGTGAGGCGCTCTGCGGCTTCGCGGGCCTTGGCCAGCCCGACGCGCACCAGACGCCCATAGAGCCCCGAGGGGAGGTCGGCGAGCCAGCGGGCGGTATCGGCGTCGATGCTTGTCCGGGTCGCCTGCGCGGCGAGCAGGGCCTCTACGCGACCCTTGAAAGACTCCGCCGCCTTGCGGGTCACCTTGCCCAGACGGATGGTCTTGCGCGAACCGTCGTCCGCCACGAACAGGATGCGCCGCCGCCCGCTCTTGTCAGTCGCCACGCTCGCCATGGTTCACCGTCCCTTGCGGGTCTTGCCCGCCTTGCGAAGTTCGATCCTCATGCCAAGTGCCGCCGCGATGCGTTCGGCGTTGTCGAGCGTGGCGGAGCCGAGCCGCCTGGGCTCCGAGCGGGTTACCCGGCCCGCCGCGATTGCCCGCGACCGTTTCGACCGTTGGGTGACGGTGACGAATAGTTGGAGTGTTCCTCAATCATGGGGTCGTCCTGGGGAGAGAGCGGAAGCGTTCGCGTTGTCGAGCGGCTGGGGTCACCGTGGCCGAAGTTGTTCCACCACCCACATCACCAGCGCAATGAAGCTCGAGACGACGAATGGAATCAGGGCCACCCGGTAAAGCCACATCCCGAATTGCGCGTACTCCGCCTCGTCGATGCTGGAAAACGCTCTGCCATGATAGTAAAGAACGGCCCCGATCATCACGCCCACAAAGGAAGCAATCGCGGTTCGCGTCATCGCGACTCTCCTGCGTTCGGCCTGATTCTCCGGGCGCGCCTCCGAGGCTGATGGGAAAGGATTCTGCTCCGCCACCGGCGGCGAGGTCTCGGCCTCCGGGCCCGCGTGGGCCCGATCCTCTCCACCAGCACCGCCATCCGTCCCCACGCCCGAAGTAGCCGCCGCCGACCGGGCTTCTCGGTGCTTCGCTTTGAGTTCGGCGGCGATCCGCTCGGCCTCGTCGAAGATGGCTCTTGCGCGGGGCTTCATCCCTTCACCCCAATTCTCGATGAGAAGAGTCTCGAAATTGCGAAACCCTTGAACGCTCCCCCGCGCCAGGTACCCGGCTCCCCATTGTGCAATGTCGGGTTCGCTCTGCTCGCGAGCCTGCTTGCGAAGCTTGCGGCTGGGATCAAGTTCTTCTAGCCACTGCTCCCTGACTGACTTGAAGCACAGAGCTCCGGCGCTGGCGAGGATCACGCCGAGGGGAAACAGCCACCCACTCCCCGCCCCCGGAACCGAACCCATTGCTGAAACACAGAGCCCGCATCCCGTGAGAATGGACACTCCGCCAAGCACCTGCCAAGTCGAAACACGCACGCCGCCAGCCTCCAGATTCAGCCCCGCCACGCATCAAACGCCAGCATACCCGGTCCTCGGGCTCGACAGGCTCCTTTGTGGCTGCGCCGCCGCCTTCACCAGCGCCAGCACGCCCGCCCGGATCACCGGGGGCAGGTCGGGCCATGCCGCGACCACCGCCGCACGGTCGGGTCGGCGGGCGTCGCCGGGGGCGTCGTCCATGAGATTGCCGTTAGGATTCGATACCATCTCTCCACTTCCTCTCGCCTGGACGGCTCCGAGGGGTTGCAGTTCGTGCGCGGGCGAGACCCGATCGGAGGACCCGATGGCCAAGAAATCCTCGCGAAAGGCTGCCCCCAAGCCCGCCACGAACGGCGTGGACTCCGACCTCGGCTTCGAGGAGCAACTCTGGAAGGCCGCCGACGCCCTGCGCAACAACATGGACGCGGCGGAGTACAAGCACGTCGTCCTCGGCCTGATCTTCCTGAAGTACATCTCCGACGCCTTCGAGGCCAAGCACGCCGAACTCGAAGCGACCCAGGCGAAGGGGGCCGACCCCGAAGATCCGGACGAGTACAAAGCCGAGAACATCTTCTGGGTGCCGCCCGGGGCGCGGTGGTCGCACCTCCTGAAGATGGCCAAGCAGCCGACCATCGGCAGGGTGGTCGATGACGCGATGGAGGCGATCGAGCGGGACAATCCGGTCCTCAAGGGAGTCTTGCCGAAGGACTTTGCCCGGCCCGGCCTCGACAAACAGCGGCTCGGACAACTGATCGACCTGATCGGCAACATCGGCTTTGGCGGCAAGGGCAGCCGGTCGAAGGACCTGCTCGGTCGGGTGTATGAGTACTTCCTCTCCGAGTTCGCCAGCGCCGAGGGCAAGAAGGGCGGCCAGTTCTATACGCCCCGCCCGGTCGTCAAGCTCTTCGTCAACATGCTCGCGCCGTACAAGGGTCGCCTCTACGACCCCTGGTGCGGCTCGGCGGGCATGTTCGTGCAGTCCGAGGAGTTCTTCGAGCACCACGTTGGAGAGCTTGAAGGTCTCGCTGCGGTGCGGCTGGAGCGAGAAGGCACGCCAGATGCGGCTGATCGAACTCTGGCTCAGGCCCGTCGCCTTGGCCATCGAGCGGGTGGACCAGTGGGTTGCCCCCTTGGGCGTCTGCTCCAGCGCCGTGGCGATCACGCGCTCCACGTCCT
>JADLCM010000047.1 GCA_020847175.1 Phycisphaerales bacterium | reverse complement strand
GGCGCGAGTTGTGCCGAGTCGTCGAAGCCTTTACAGGAAACACAGACACACAGCGAATCCGAACTGCGCAGAGCGCTGCCTGCGCGCCGACGCCGAGCCTGCGCGTCGCGGGAGTTCGGGCACTCGCCCATCCCGCGCGCTCCCTTCACGATCCCACTTCTCCACCCTTGCCGGCCCACGACATTCACCGCACCACGCGCCTGCCGAACCCCAGGCCCATCTTCTCCTTCGCCATATACAGGGTTTCTTCCGCCACCGCGTTGGCCCGGGCCGTTCCCGCCCGGATGATCTCGATCACCGCCTCATCGCCGCCGGGTTTCTCGAACTCCGCGCGACGCGCCCGCATCGGCGCCGTGAGCGCATCGATCGCCTCGGCGACCTCGGCCTTCACGTGCCCGTCCCCGATGTTGTCGCCCGCCGCGTAGCGCCGCTCCAGCTCCTTCACCCGCGCCTCATCCTTGATGAAGATGCGCACATAGTCGAACAGCGCGTTGCGCGTGTCCCCGGGCTCGGTCAGGGACTGCCGCCCCGTAAAGATCTGCCCCACCTTTTTCTTGATGGTCTTGGCGTCGTCGCTCAGGAAGATCGCGTTGCCCAGGCTCTTGCTCATCTTGTTCCTGCCGTCGGTGCCGATCAGGCGCCCCACCCGTCCCACCAGCGCCCGCGGAATCGGGAACACCCCGCCCCGCGCCGGGTAGTCGCTGTCTTCGGTCTGCGGGTCCACGGCGCAGTAGACCTGGTCGAACCGCCGCGCCACTTCGCGGCACATCTCGATGTGCGCCACCTGGTCTTCGCCCACGGGCACCAGCTCCGGCCTGAAGGCCAGAATGTCGGCGCACTGCCCCACCGCGTACATCGGGAAGCCGAAGGAGTACGAGTCGCCCAGGTCCTTGGTCTCGATCTCAGTCTTGAGCGTCGGGTTGCGCATCACCCGGTTGAACGGGATGAGCATGGCGAAGAACCACGTGAGTTCGGCGATCGCGGGCACCTCGGTCTGCAGGACGATCGTGGACTTCTCCGGGTCGATGCCGCACGCCAGCCAGTCCTTCACGATCTCCAGCGTGTCGCGCCGGATCTCCGCCGGCTTGTCGGCCCGCGTCGTGTACGCGTGCATGTTGGCGAGCAGGAAGAAGCAGTCGTACTGCTCCTGCAGGCGCACGCGGTTCTCCACGCTGCCGACCCAGTGCCCGAGGTGCAGGCGTCCGGTGGGCGTGTCGCCGGTCAGGATGCGGGGCTTGGCCATGCCGCAGGATATCGGCCCCGTGAAGCGCGGCCCCGCGCCGGCCATCCCCCGCGCTGCGCCCTCCCGCGCCCGCATCTCGCTCGTCGGCGCACGCCGTTCGGTCGCCCCTCCGGTCACCCGTCCGGGCAGCCTTCCGAGTGTCGTTCGAGCGCATTGCATTGCCGGCGCCCGGCATCCCACCCGCTGCTCCCCTCGTGTGCCGCGCTGGTCTCGGCGGCCCACCCCGCCGACCCGGGCAAGCGTCACGCCGCCCCCCGGGCGCGGCACGCCGGCCCCGGGCGCAACACGTCGTCTTCGGGCGTTTGTTGGGCGGCCCCCCGGGCGCGGCGCACATTCCCTTGGAGCGGCACGCCGCCTCCGCGACCGGCGCACCTCCCCTCGGAGCGCCACGCTGCCTCCGGGACCGGCGCATCTCCCCTTGGAGCGCCACGCTGACTTCGGGCGCGGCAGGCCGCCCCCGCAGACACGAGATGCCGCCGCGCCGCAGAAACTTTGCCGCGAGTTTCGAGCCTTACATGGCACCGCCGGGGCGGCGCCGCCATTGACGTTGCCCCCGCCGAGCCCTAGAGTTGAGCCAGATTGCGGGGTAGAGCAGCCTGGTAGCTCGTCGGGCTCATAACCCGGAGGTCGTAGGTTCAAATCCTACCCCCGCTATTGCCGGGCCGGTTGCGAAAGCAGCCGGCCCCTTGGTTTTCAGGGAACGCCGCCGAGAGACCTCGGCGGCGTTTTCGCTTTTTGGCCCACGTTCCGAAGCGTTCGCCAACGCGACCGCCCGTGGGCCGGATCTCTGCCGTGCCTCGTGTCCATAACCGGCTCTGGCCCGCTCGGGCCTCCCGGGCGCGATTTGGGCCCAAAGTCTCTCCGCGTCTCTCTTCGCCGGGTGCCCGGGTTAAGAGGGGTTGGTGCTCGCGCGAGCGCGGCAGATGAAGTCACTTCTGTACCGCGACGCAGTCGGGTTGATCCGCCGACATCGACCCGCCGGTTCACAAGCGGGCAGATCGCGCGACGGCTGCATAGGGAACCACTACCGGCGCGTGCGCTGCACCGGCTGGCTGGAGCCCCCGATGCGAACCCAGAACCCAGAGACCATGACGCCCGCGGAACGTGACGCAGAAGTGGCGAGCATCCTCGCCCTCGGCCTCGCGCGTGCCATCCATGCGGATCGTTCGCGTTCCACCCGGGAGGCGAGCGACCTGGCGAAATCTGACGTCGAGCGACTTGAACTTCCGCAGCATGCAGACCTCAGTGTCTCCGCACGGCCCCGGGGTTAGGGCTCCGGACCGATGCGACGAGGAACCCCCATGTCTGATGCGATCGAACGACAACTCGGCGAGCTTCAGCGGATGACCACCAGCGACCTGGTGGACCGCTACGAGGAACTCCACGGCCACGCCTGCCGCACGCGGCACCGCGCTTACCTGATCCGCAAGATCGCGTGGCGCATCCAGGCCAACGCGGAGGGCGATCTGAGCGAGCGGGCCAAGCGGCGTGCGGCCGAACTGGCGGACGACGCCGAGATCCGCACGATGGCTCCCCGCTCGTTCACCTCCCCGCCACAGCCCGGCGAGATTCGCACCCGCGTGCGTTCGCTCGACCCGCGGGACCGGCGGGACCCACGCCTGCCGCCGCCGGGCTCGGCGATCGTCCGCCAGTACAAGGGGCGGACGATCCGTGTGACGGTGCTCGCCGACGGTGAGGGCTTCGAGTTCGACGGCGAGCGTTACGCCACGCTCTCGGTGATCGCCAAGAAGGTGACGGGTCAGCACATCAACGGCTACCGCTTCTTCGGATTGCGGGGTGGGCGATGACCAAGCGTGGCCAAACAACCGGAATGCCGCCGTCGCGGGAACGGGGCTCCGGCGCAGCCAGGCCCATCCGGTGCGCGATCTACACCCGCAAGAGCAGCGAGGAGGGGCTCGAACTCGAGTTCAACTCGCTCGACGCCCAGCGGGAGGCCGCGGAGTCGTACATCGCCAGCCAGCGGAACGAAGGCTGGATCTGCCTTCCTGATCGCTACGACGATGGCGGCTTTTCCGGCGGCAGCATGGAGCGGCCGGCGCTGGCACATCTGCTGAAGGACATCGAGGCTGGCAAG
The DNA here is from genome assembly GCA_020847175.1 of Phycisphaerales bacterium. GTDB lineage: Bacteria > Planctomycetota > Phycisphaerae > Phycisphaerales > UBA1924 > JADLCM01. The sequence goes on along the minus strand of JADLCM010000047.1, from coordinate 836 downwards.
GTCGACTGCGTCGTGGTCTACAAGGTGGACCGCCTCAGCCGGTCGCTGATGGACTTCGCGCGCATCATGGAGACGTTCGACCGCAAGGGCGTGTCGTTCGTCTCCGTCACGCAGCAGTTCAACACCACCAGTTCGATGGGGCGGCTGACGCTCAACATCCTGCTGTCGTTCGCCCAGTTCGAAAGGGAGATCATCGGCGAGCGGATCCGCGACAAGATCGCCGCACAGAAGCGCCGGGGCAAGTGGGCGGGCGGCGTGCCCATCCTGGGCTACGACGTCGATCGGTCCGGCAGCAGCCCCCGCCTGGTGGTCAACCCGCGCGAGGCGGCCAAGGTCCGAGCGATCTTCCAGATGTACCTCGACAAGGGCTCGCTCCAGCGGACGGTGACCGAGCTGCGGCACCGGGAATGGAAGAACAAGCGCCGGCTGACCAAGAAGGGAGAAAGCGTCGGCGGCCAGCCCTTCAACACGGGCACGCTCCACGTTCTTCTGACCAATCCGCTCCTGACGGGCAAGATCGTCCACCGGGGCAACACGTATGACGGTGAGCACGAGGCCATCGTCGACCCCGCCTTGTTCGAGCGGGTGCGCCAGCAGCTCCTGGAGAATGGCCGGACCGGTGGCGTCGAGATGCGCAACAAGTACGGGGCCCTACTGCGCGGGCTCATCCGGTGCAAGAAGTGCGACTGCGCGATGATCCACACGTTTTATGGCAAAGGGAACAAGCAGTACCGCTACTACCGGTGCTTGGAGGCCATCAAGAACGGGGCGCACACCTGCGAGGCGTCGTCGCTGCCGGGGCTGGAGATCGAGAAGCTCGTCGTCGATGAAATCCG
>JADLCM010000046.1 GCA_020847175.1 Phycisphaerales bacterium | reverse complement strand
GCCTGACGAACGCCGCGTAGCCCGCCGGGCATCGGGGCGGAAACACCCTGCCCCGATGATCGAAAGGCCGACATCACGCGCTCACGCCGAAACACGCGGCACAATCGCACGGTTGCTCAGAGGTCTCCGTATTCACAATCCGCACGAGCGCACATTCAAACGCCCTCCCAAGCACCTGTGGCCTCGGACGGACGGGCTGTCGATCGCGACCCGTTTGAACGCGGAAAAGTGGGCGATACTGGACTCGAACCAGTGACCTCGACAGTGTCATTGTCGCGCGCTAGCCAGCTGCGCCAATCGCCCTCGTCTGTCACGCCCAGATGGCCGAAGCCGCCTGCGCGCCCCGAGCCCAAGTGCCCCGGGGGCGGATGATAGCGCCCTCTGCGGCGAGGGGAACTCTGACCTCCTCCAGCGCCCTCCTTGCCCAAGCCGAGACCCAACCGCCTGGCGTCGCCCCGCCACCGCGAAGCCAATCGAACGAATCGCGGCTCGGCTTGCCGATCACGGCTGCATCGCGGTCATCGCGCCGGAGGCGAAGGCGGGCTCGCCCGCGCCAACGCCCTGCCGCCCCTGGGGTTCTGCGGGGATCGGCGTCCCCTTTGCCCACGTAATCAGGCTCCCCAGGTGCTTCGTGAACAGCGGCTCAGAGAACGCCCTGGGCACATGCCCCATTGCGGTGTAAGCCGCCCGGCCCTTGTCGATCTCCCGTCGCCAGGCGATCGGGTGCGGGCCACTCATGGTTGAGCCTTCGTACGACGACGGGTCGAGGCTGGCGAGCACCTCAAACTCCTCGCCCGGCACAGAAGTGAAGTCGTACCACTCATCCACGTGCGTCCATGCTCCACTCCAGCCGAGTTCCGCGCCATGTCTCTCGGAGAACTCCACCTCGGCCTGCTGAACCGCCGGGTGAGACTTGAAGTACGCCCCGACAAGCTCTTTGTAGAAAGGCCATTCGTACTCGGTGTCGCTCGCGGCGTGCACGCCCACATACCCGCCCCCTCCCCGGATGTACGCCTCGAAGGCCGCCTCCTGCTCAGGCCCCAGCACGTCGCCCGTGGTATTGAGGAAAACCACGACGCCGAACTCGGCCAGGTGTTCCGGGGTGAATCGGCCCGGGTCCTCGGTCCAGTCCACGCTGAACCCCTGGTTGGTGCCCATGACCGAAAGCGCTTCGACCCCGGCTTGGATCGAGTCGTGCCGGAAGTTCATGGTGCGCGTGAAGACAAGCACGCGGAAGGTGGTCTCTGCCAGCGGCGGCGAAGGCGCGCGCACCGGCACCCCCGGGCGCGAGCCCGGCGCGCGTGGGTCGCCCTGGGCGCCCGCCCAGGGGCAACAGACCGCGAGCCCAAGCAGCGCGCACATCATCCGACGCATGGCCGGCCTCCCTTCAGGCCCGGTTCACGGTCCGCGCCGGCCCCGGTGCCACCCACTCAAGCATACCTGAGCCGCGTCCAAACCCTACACTGGCCGCGCTGATCTCGGAAGGGGTTTGATGGACGTTCTTGAGGGCATTCCAGTCTCGCCGGGGGTGGCAATCGGGCGCATCGCGGTGCTCGACTATTCCCGGGCCAAGGCCCGGCGCAAGCCCATCGCGCCCGGACAGGTCGAACACGAAATCGCCCGCTTTGAGAAGGCCCGCATCGAGTCCATCGAAGAACTCAACCGGGTCTTCAAGACCGCCCAGGCCCACGTGGGCGATGACCCGGCCAAGATTTTCCTCTTCCACATCGGCGTGCTCCAGGACAAACGCAACCTCGTGCAGGCCGTGCACGACCGCATCCGCGAACAACTCATCGGGGCCGACGCGGCGGCGGCGGAGGTCTTCCAGACCTGGTACGACCGCTTCATGAGCATGAAGGAAAGTTCCTTCACCACCAAGGCCGACGACATCCGCGACCTCTCCGATCGCGTCGTCGGACGCCTCACGGGGCAACGCCGCCAGAGCGTCGCGCAGGTCGCCGAAGGCTCGTTGGTCATCGCCCGCGACCTCACCCCCTCGCAGACCGTGGCCTTGGACCGGGGCAAAGTGCTCGGGTTTGCCACCGATTTAGGGGGGAGAACGAGCCACACCGCGATCGTCGCCAAGGCGCTGGGCATCCCCGCGGTCGTCGGGTGCCGCTGGACCACCCAGACCGCCGCCGGGGCGCAGAGCGTCATCATCGACGGCGACCGGGGACGGGTGATTTTTGACCCCGACCAGATCACGCTGGATGACTACGCGAGGTACGAGGAGCAGCGGCGCACCTTCCACCTCTCCCTCGACGAACTGGCCGGGCTCGAGGCCCGCACTTCCGATGGCGTGCCCATCGAACTCCTCGGAAACATCGAGTTTCCTGACGAAGCGTCCGACGTGGTGCGTGCAGGCGGGCAGGGCGTCGGGCTCTACCGCACGGAGTTTCTCTACCTGACCAGCGACACCGAGCCCACCGAGACGGACCACTTCGAGGCGTACCGGGCGGCCCTCGCCGGTCTTGAAGGCCGGCCTCTCACCATCCGCACGGTGGACCTCGGCGCGGACAAATACACGCAGGAACGCGCCGAGACGCCGGAGCGCAACCCGTTTCTGGGGAACCGTTCGATCCGCTACTGTTTCAAGTCACCCGCGATGTTCCGCACGCAGCTGCGTGCGATTCTGCGGGTGAGCGCCCTGGGCCCGGTGAAGATGATGTTCCCCCTCATCACCAGCCTCGGCGAGTTCCGCCAGGCGCGGCTGTACGTGCGCGAGGTGATGGAAGACCTTGCCGAAGAAGGGGTTGCGTACGATGCCGGCTTGGCCATCGGCATGATGGTCGAGGTGCCCAGCGCCGCGGTCATGGCGGATGTTTTTGCGCGTGAGGCCGACTTTTTCTCCATCGGAACCAACGACCTCGTTCAATACACCCTCGCCGTGGACCGAACCAATGAACAGGTCGCGCCGATGTTTGACCCGGCCCACCCCGCCGTCATCCGGCTCATCCGCGAGGTCATCAAGGCCGGCAGACGCCAGTCCCGCCCGGTCTCGGTGTGCGGCGAGAGCGCCGCAGACCCGGAGTTCGCGCTGTTGCTCATGGGCCTCGGGCTGCGTACATTGTCCGTGACGTCTTCGGCCATCCCGACCCTGAAGAGGATGATCCGGGCCGTCTCTCTCACCGAATGCGAACGGATCGCCAAGAAGGCGCTCGTGTTCGATTCTCCGGGTCAGGTCTCCGCGTTCCTGCGTGACCGGGCCCGCAAGATCGTGCCTGAAGGGCTTGCCGGGCGTTCCGGCGGCCCCTGAGGGCGAACAACATACGGCGCGCGCCTTCGGGCCGACGCGCCGAACGAACTCGCCCGCGAGGAGTCACGCCTCGCGACGCGTCGGGCAGGTCCCGGGGGCCGGCCGGACGCGGGTGGAACGGGGACGCACGGGCCGGGCCCGGGCGAACCGCGCGCCGGGGCTTGCGGGCACAGTCGCCCGCCCCACAGGCGCACGACACACGCCGGCGCCCTTCGGGGCGGGGCAGGGCCCTCCGGCCCGGGGCGAGGACGTTCGGAGCGAAGGTGCCAGGGCGCACGCCGCACGCGGCGAGGGGTGATGCCCCGCGCAGGCCCGATGGCCGCCGGCCGCACCAGCGCAAAGATGCGAGGAAACAATGCCTGAAACGAAGATGCTGATCAACTACGCCCCCGGCGATGAGTGCCGCGTGGCGATTGTCGAGGACGGCAAGCTGGAGGAGTACTACGCCGAGAGCACGGAGAACGCCAGCCGCGTCAACAACATCTATGTCGGACGAGTGATGAACGTCGAGCCCGCGATCCAGGCGGCGTTCGTGGACTTCGGGATCGGCGAGAACGGCTTTCTGCACGTCTCCGACATTCACCCCATGTACTTCCCGGGCGAAGGCGACGAAACCACCGAGCGGGTGGGCAAGAAGACGCCCCGGCGCGAGCGCCCGCCCATCCAGGAGTGCTTCCGGCGGGGCGACGAGGTGACGGTGCAGGTGCTCAAGGAGGGCGTGGGCACCAAGGGCCCCACGTTGACGAGCTACCTGAGCATCCCCGGGCGCTACATGGTGATGATGCCCCACATGGACCGCGTGGGGGTGAGCCGGAAGGTCGAGGATGAGGAACTGCGCCGCCGGATGCGCGAGATTCTTGACCAGCTCGAGCTGCCCGAGGGCTTCGGGTTCATCCTGCGCACCGCGGGGCTGGACCGCAACAAGACCGAACTCAAGCGCGACCTCGCCTACCTCCAGCGCCTGTGGAAGGACATGGTGAAGCGCCGCAAGGGCGGGGACAAGCCCCGCCTGCTCTACTCCGAGAGCGACCTGCTGGTGCGGGTCATCCGCGACCTCCTCACCAACGACATGGGCCAGATCGTCATCGATCACCCCACGGCGCTGAAGCGGGCCGCCCGGTTCATGAAGATTGTCTCGCCGCGGGCCCAGGCCAAACTCATGGCGTACGAGGGACGCCAGCCCCTCTTCCATGCCTACGGCATCGAGCCGCAGGTTCTCATGATGCACGCCCGCGAGGTGCCCCTGCCCAGCGGCGGGCGCCTGGTGATCGACGAGACCGAGGCGCTGGTCGCCATCGACGTGAACTCCGGGCGCGCCCGCGGGGCCCGCGATGCCGAGACCAACGCCTACCGCACCAACCTCGAGGCCGTGGACGAGATCTGCCGCCAACTGCGCCTGCGCGATCTCGGCGGGATCATCATCAACGACCTCATCGACATGCGCGACCCGCGCAAGCGCCGCGAGATCGAGCAGCGCTTCAAAGACCGTCTGAAGCGCGACCGGGCCCGGAGCACCACACTCGCCATCAGCGAGTTCGGCATCCTGGAAATGACCCGCCAGCGCATGCGGGGCAGCCACGAGCGCCAGCACTTCGTCGAGTGCCACACCTGCCGCGGACGCGGGCTGCTCCAGAAGCCCATCAGCGTCGCCAGCGACGGCCTGCGCGAGCTCTCGTACCTGCTCGCCTACGACCAGATCGCCAAGGTCGAGATGGTCGTCAGCCCACGCGTCGCCGGGGCCTTGCTCTCGGGCCGGCGCAAGATGCTCGGACGCATCGAACGCGCCACCGGAAAGACGGTCGAGGTCCGCATCAGCGAGTCGATCCCGGTAGACCAGATCAGCCACGCGGCGTACGACGCCGCCGGCGCCGACATCGAGATCGACCGCCTGCCGCCCCTCAACACCGAGCCCAGGCTCACGCCCTGGGAGTTCGATCCCGGCGACCTCGACCTCGACGAGGAGCCGCTCGCGCCCACCGCCGAGCCGGAGCCCGAGGCCGAGGCGGATGAAGTCGAGTCTGAGCCGCCCCTTCCGGGCGAGGGTACTGAAGAAGACCCCGCGCAGGCGATCACGCCGGAGGATGGACTCGGACGCAAGAAGCGCCGCGGGCGCCGAGGCGGACGCGGGCGGGGCAAGGGCCGAGGCGAAGGCGAAGCGCAGCACCCCGCGGCGCAGGGCAATGCCGCGCCCGCCGGCCCGGCGAAGTCGAGCCGGCCCCACGCGGCTCCCCCCGCCCCGCCGGCACGCCCTGACGTTGAGGGCCCCACTCCTCAGCCCGCGGACGTGGCTTCTCCGGACGCGCCGGGCGCTGCGGGGGCGGGGCCCGACGGGCCCCGCAAGCGTCGGCGCCGTCGCCGGCGCGGACGCGGACGAGGCGTCGAAGGGCAGGGCGATGGCCAGTCTCCGGGCGTGCCGGCGGGAGAGGACCCCGGCCCGGCCCCCGCAGCACCCGACCATGCCGAAGCCGACGATGGCGATGACTCGTCCCTCGGCGCTGACGATGGCCGTGCGGATGCACGCGAAGGCGCTCTGGGTGGCGCTCCCGAAAGCGCGCCCGACGGCGCTCCGGGCGAAGGCGGCAAACGGAGACGCCGACGCAGGCGCGGCCGCGGACGCGGGCGGGGCGGCGCTCCCGAAGGGGGCCAGGGCCACGCACCGGAAGCCGGCTCGACCGGACCCTCCGAACCTCGCCCTCGCTCCGGCCCGGACAGCCCCGCCAAGTCCCCGAGCCCTCCGGCACACACGCCGCCGAACCGGCCAACCGGCACCGGAGATGCCGCGGGCGCAGTCGGACCGGGCGGAGCAAAGCCCGCATCGACGGGTGAACTCAAGCCGGTGCGCACGCTGTATGCCGCGAGCCGACGCAAACTTGGCCCGGCGGACAAGAAACGCCTCCCTCCGGAACGACCCTGACCGACGCGCCATGAAGTTTGCGCTTGGTCGGCCCACCTTTCAGGTTGGGCTCGGGCTCGGTCAACCTGCAACGCACAGAGGCACTCGAACGGGTCGAAACGGCGGCGCCGGAGGGACTCGGACCAATGCCTTCCGGCCCGCCGACTTCGGAACTCCAGCGTCCTACGCTCTGTCTCCGGGCGGGTAGCTCAGTTGGCCAGAGCGCTCGCTTTACACGCGAGTGGTCGTGGGTTCGAATCCCTCCCCGCCCATTTGAGAAGCGCCGGGCTCGCCCGCCCTGCGTGCCTCTCGCCTCGCTCTCTACGTCCTGCCGGTGCCGCGAGCCGCCTCAACGTCCTCCCGGGATCATCAACGGTCGGGTGTAGGCAATGCGCTTCACTCTTGATCGAGGTTCGGTCCGCAACGCGAACCCCTCGCGTCACGCGAACAGCCTGCTCAGTCGGACGCAGTCCCGGAGCGCATCTCGAAGACCCGTCATCCCAATCGGCTCATCCGGTGCACCCACCGGGCATATTCCCTGATCGCGCGCGCCCGTCCGGCACGTCCCGGCGCACCCGCCCCGAAGGCCGTGGCCTCGCGCCAGCGCCAATAGGCCCCCCGGGCCCCGCCCCTGGCGCGCACCACGAGCCACCCCAGCCGCACCAGGCCCATGAGCGTGTCGTACAGCGACCTCACGACCAAGCGTAGCCCCCGCTCGCGTCGCGCTGCCCGTCGGGCCGATGACTCACCCGGAGGAACGTCCATGGCCAAGAGACCCTCACTCCTCCGGTTGACCGCGGCCCTGAGCCTGGCGGCGTTGGCCCTTGCGGTCTCGATCGTGGGGTACCGCATGCTCCGGGCCCAGGTCGCCGCCTCGGTCTATCGCCAGCGCCTGCTCGAAGTCGCCCAGGCGTACGACGCCCTGCGCGCCCGCTACAACGAGGCCGTCCGGCGCACCGCGGTCACCGAACTCGTCGTCAAGGCCGGACGCCTCAGCGTGCGGGTTCGCAACGCGGCGGGCCTCATCCGCGAGATCCCGACGCCCTACGACCCCTCGGGCGAGATCTACGTTGACTTTGTCGCACTCGACGGGCGCCTCTACATCCGGCGCGTCTTTGACGCCCGCACGCCGCCCAGCGAGGGCCTCACCATCGACGGCTCACTCGCGCAGACCGACTGGGACGCCCCCGGCGCCGAGCACGGCAAGGCGATCTACCGCAAGCTCGGAGAGGGCCGTTGGGTCATCAGCGCCACCGGCAACGGCGCGCTCACGCTCAGCCCGACCAGCGAACCCATTGATCTCGCCAGTGCGCCGCCCATCCGCGACTACGCCGAACTCGCCGAAGAGACCGCCGCTGATGTGCGCGCCATCGGCCCCCGCGATGTCATGGACCACGTGCTCGGACGAGATTAGCGCCGGCGCCGCGAAACCCCCGCCCCCGCGAGCCCGAGGAGCGCCAGGGCCCCCGGCGCAGGCACGATCTCCGCGTTCACCCGCACGTTGTCGAGGCCCCACGACTCGTCGTACATCGACTGGAGACCCCCGTCGCCGAAGCGGATCGTCATGCGCTCCGCTTCCGGGTTGAGCCGGAAGTTCAGGCTGATGTTGCGATAGATCGAGTCCCGCGCCGTGGTGTTGTACCCGAGATGGCGCGGCCCCACGTCCGCGTGCCTGAAGCTCTGGTATTCGTGCTGGTTCGCAAGTGTCTCGTCGAAGATCCCGGCGCTGTTCACGCTCACCAGGAAGCGGTCCGGGCCCCAGTTCCCCGCGTCGCCGTCCCACGAGTCGATGATGTAAAGGTCGAAGGTCAGGGTGTACTGCACGTACTCCTCACCGCCTCCGCCCCCTCCTCCGCCGCCACCACCTCCGCCGCCCCCGTCCACGTCGTCACCCGGGCCTTGAAGGTCAACGGCATCGAGGGTCAGGCTCACCGTGTTGTTGTTGAACCGCCCCGCAAACCGCGAGAACGCGGCCGGCCCCTCGGTCTCGATCACGACGTTGTTCGACCACTGGCTCTTGCGTCGCCCGGATTCAAACGTGTCGGAGAAGAGTTCGATGGGTGAGGCCTGGGCAAGCCCCGTGAGCGCAAGGAGAGCCGTCGCCGCGAGTCGGGCGTTCATGGTGAACCTCTCTCAAGTTGTGCCGCGGCCCCGCACGGGGCGCCGGCGACGCAACCGCGCGCCGGCAATCGAGCCTACATCCGGCCCCGGCGCTCACCAGTGCAAACGCGCGCGCTCGCGCCGGGCCGGTCCGTCGGTGCCGTCCGTGCCGCGTGCTCCGGCCTCGGCATCGGGTTCTCGGCCCATGCCCGGGGCGCGCCCGAACTTGGCCCGGGTGATCCGCCCCGGCCTAGGATTGCCCCCACTTTGGAGGCTGGACCTTGTCCGGAACGCCCTTTCGCTGCCGCGTCGTGACGCCGACTCAGCAACTCCTTGATGACAAGGCGACGTACGCCTCGATCCCGGCCTGGGACGGCCTCTTCGGCGTGCTCCCCGGACGCGCCCCGATCATCGCCAAGCTCGGCGTCGGCGAACTCGCCGTCGAGTTTCCCGGCGGTGGGCGCCGGTCCTTCTTTATCGACGGCGGCTTCGTCCGCATGTCGTCGGGCGAACTCACCATCCTCGCCGACCGTGCCGCCAAGGCCGAAGAACTCGTCGTCAGTGAGTGCGAGGCCGAAGTGAAAGCCGCCGAGGCCCGCATCGTGCCCGCCGACGCCCGCGACCGCCAGCAGGCCGCCGATCGCCTGAGCGATGAACGCCGCGCCTCTCGCGCCAAACTCCGCGTGGCGGTCGCCGCCAAGGGTCGCGGCATCTGACCGACCCGTCCGATCGGCTCCCTCTCCGGGTAGCCCCACACTCCGCGTGGGGGTGAACTTGTCGCCCCGAGTCCCGTTCAGGCCCCGGGTACCCCGACACTCCTCCGGGTACCTCCACGCTCCGTGTGGGGTTCTCCTCCCCGTTCCATTCAAACACCCCATCGCGTGCATCCGACACAAAACCGCCCGCTCCCGTGTGGCCTCTCCCGGTTGGCAGGCGCCCGCTCCGCCCCTTTCGCCGGCCCCGCTCTGCGGGCGCGGCGTTAGGATGTTGACATGCCGACGACTGACACCCTTCATGCCCGTCTCGCCTCAATCGGGCAGGACCATCTCCTGCGCTTCGCCGGCACCTTGAAGCCCGCCGCCCGAGCCGCCCTTCTTGCCCAGATCGAGTCCCTGCCCCTCGCTCAGGTGCCCGACCTTGTCGAGCGCTATGTCCGCCACTCCCCGGAGTTCCCGGTTCCCGACCGTCTCGGCCCCGCCCCGTACTTCCCCGTCGATTCCGCCTCGCCGCGCCGCCCGTGGGATCACCTCGAGGCCCGCGCACGCGGCGAGGAACTGCTCGGCGCGGGCAAGGTCGCGTGCTTCACCGTCGCAGGGGGCCAGGGCACCCGCCTGGGGTTTGAAGGGCCCAAGGGCTGCTTCCCCGCCGGAGCCGTCACCGGCAAGCCGCTTTTCGCCATCTTCGCCGAGGGCGTGCAGGCCGCGGAGCGCCGTTCCCGGCGCACCGTGCCCTGGTACATCATGACCAGCCCCCTCAATCACGAGGCAACCAAGGCGTTCTTCGCGGCCAATCACTACTTCGGGCTCGACCCCGCGCAGGTGATGATGTTCCCGCAGGGCGTCATGCCGTCGTTTGAGATGGGCACCGGCCGGATGCTGCTCGCCGCGCCCGGCGAGGTCGCGACCAATCCCGACGGTCACGGGGGTTCGATCTCGGCCCTCGCGGTCTCGGGCGCCCTCGACGACATGCACGCGCGGGGCATCGAGCACATCAGTTACTTCCAGGTCGACAATCCTCTCGTGCGGGTCATCGACCCCGTCTTCATCGGGCTCCACGCCTCCGGCGCCGGCACCAGCGCCGAGATGTCGAGCAAGATGATCGCCAAGACCGGGCCGGGCGAGAAGGTCGGCGTCTTCTGCATCTCCGACGCCCGGATCATGGTCATCGAGTATTCAGACCTGCCCAGGCACCTCGCCGAGGAGCGCTGGGAGGATGGGGCGCTCAAGTTCATCGCCGGCAGCCCCGCGATTCACCTCATCTCCGTGCGCTTCGCCGCCAAGCTCGCGGGCGACCCTGCCTTCGCCCTCCCTTTCCACCGGGCCGAAAAGAAGGTGCCCTACATCGACGACCACGGGCGCCTCGTCGAGCCCGCGAAGCCCAACGCCGTCAAGCTGGAGCGGTTCGTCTTCGATGCCATTCCGCTCTGCCGCGGGTCGATCGTGCTCGAAACGCGCCGCGAGGACGAGTTCGGGCCCATCAAGAACGCCACGGGCGTGGACAGCGCCGAATCGTGCAGGGCCATGCAGACCGCGCGGGCGGCCCGGTGGCTCGAGGCCGCGGGTGTCCGCGTGCCCCGGCGGGCCGACGGCACGCCGGACTGCACCCTGGAGATCAGCCCCCTGACGGCGACGTCGCCCGAGGAACTCGACCAGGCCCGCCTGCCCCGCGCGATCGAGCCCGGCGCGAAACTCGCGCTGTAGACCCGGCCGCGCCGCGTCAGGCCTGGGCGCGCGATTTCTCCCACGCCAGCCACCCGCCCTCGACATTCGTCACGTCGTAGCCCAGGCGCTGCAGGTACGCGCACGCCCGCGCGCTCCGCCCGCCCGCCTTGCAGTTGACGATGTACCGCTTGTCGCGCGCCAGCTCCGGCACGTGCGCCGACAGTCTCGTGTACGCGATGTTCATCGCCCCCGGCAGGTGCCCTTCCGCGAACTCGCCCTCTCCGCGCACGTCCAGCACGAACGTGTCGGGCGCGCCCAGCCGCTCCGCCGCGGCGCGCACGTCGATCTCGCGGGTGGTCGTGAGCCTGCCCCCCGCGCGCTGGTACTGCTCCATCTGCGAGGCATCGACCCACGCCTCCACGCGGTCCAGCCCGATCCGCACCAGCGCACGCACCGCGTCGGTGATGCGGTCCGGCGGGCCGATCAGCACCAGCCGCTGCGACGGCTCCAGGTACGTCCCCACGACGTTGATGAACATCGAGTCCAGCGGCGCGAAGATCGCCCCGGGCACATGCCCCCCCTTGAAGGCCCCCCACGGGCGAAGGTCCAACGGCACGTACGTCGCCGGGTCCAGGCGCGCCAGCTCCGCCCCCGAGAGCGGGCGCGGGCTCGGCAGGCCCCCGAGCACCGCCGGGCCGTCTCGGTTCTCGCGCTTCATCCGCGCGAAATACGTCGGCGGCTCCGGCTGGCCCGAAAGGATGTGCTTCACGAACTCGCCTTCGCCCGCCGCCGCCCGGATCGACGCGTTGAATCGCTTCTCGTAGCCGACCGTGCTCTGCGGCACCGCCCCCAGCGCCTTGCCGCACGCGCTGCCCGCGCCGTGCGCCGGCCACACCTGCAGGGAGTCCGGCAGGTCGATGAACTTTCGCACGCTCTGGTACAGCTGCCGTGCCCCCGGCTCCTTGGCGCCCCGCTGTCCGGCAGCCGTCTCCAGCAGGTCCGGCCTCCCCACGTCGCCCACGAAGACAAAGTCGCCCGTGATCACTCCCATCGGCTCCTGCGCGCCGGCTCCGAGGTCCTTCACGACGTAGCTGAGGTGCTCCGGGGTGTGCCCCGGCGTGTGCATCGCCGTGAACTCGATGTGTCCCACCTTGAACGCCTCGCCGTGCCGCAGCGCCCGCGCGTCGTACGCCCCGCCGCCGGGTCGCGAGGCCAGCCAGCGCGCGTTCCAGTCCGCCCCGCCCTCGCCCGAGACGTACACGCGGGCCCCCACCTGCTCCGCCAGTTCGCGCACCCCGCAGAGGAAGTCCGCGTGGATGTGCGTCTCGGCCGCCGCCACGATGCGCAGCCCCTCGCGCCGGGCCAGCGCCACGTAGCGGTCCACGTCGCGCTCCGGGTCGAAGACGATCGCCTCGCCGGTGCGCTGGCACCCCACGAGATATGCGCCCTGCGCCAGCATGTCGTCGTACACCAGGCGGAACAGCATCGGATCTCTCCAGAGAGGGGTGAAACGCCCCGGCGTGACCGGGCGATTGACTCTATGCGTCGGGTGTATCATGCACCCGCGCCGAAGCCCCGCGACCCGGCAGAGGGAACCCTCCATGACCCAGCACTCGCCTTCCTCGGCGCTCGAGAGCGCCACGCCCCTTCGGCAGAAACTCGCCGACGAGTCTGCGGCGGCGCGCAAGGACCTCAAGCAGCACGAGTTCAGCCGCTCAGACTACCAGCGCCTCCTCAATCTCTGCGAGCGCACCATCACCCAGCTCGAAAAGCACGGCATTGACGCGGGCGCCGGGGGCCGCCTCGCCCGCCATCGTCGGGTGCTCACCGATCTCATCGCCTCGCTCGAAAACCCCGAGGCCGAGGTCGTTCGCCCCTCGGACTCCGAGGTCTACCTCACCGGCCTCGAACTCGGCCAGCTCTCCTACGTCGTCGCCGGGCTGGTGCAGAGCAGCGGGCACTGGAACCAGCGCGTCGCCGACCTCGTCCTCGGTGACGGCGGGCTCCCCGCCGGGGCCCTGGGCGACCGGCGCTTCAAACTCCAGTTCGCCGCGATGTGCCGCCTCGCCGGCGTCCGCGCCGACCCTCCCGCCCCCGGGGCCCGGTGCGATGCCTTTGTCGAGAGCGAGCGCTGGCGATTCGGCGTCGTCGCCCATGTCCTCAACCTCGACGCCGATACCGATGCCGCCGTCCAGCTCTGCTCCGAGCGCTTCAGGGCCGATCGCGCCCCCGGGCTCATGGTGCTCGAGATCACCAATCTGGTCTGGCCCGAGCGCAAGGTCATCCGCGTCGCCTCCGACACCGTCGCGGCCTCCGAACTCCAGCGCCGCGCCGATTCCTTTCTCGCCGCCCATCGCCAGCGCATCGCCTCGGGGGTAGACCCCGTGCACGCCTTCGGCCTCCTCGTCGTCGCCACGCTTCCGACCTACAACGTCGCCACCCGGCACGTCGCCTTCAGCACCAGTTTCCGCATCGCCAGCCTCTGCCCCGAGGGCGACCCGCGGCTCGACCGCCTCGCGGCGTTCGCCCGCCAGTTCCAGCGCCTGGGCGGCTGATCGGCCCCGCGCGCACTACCATCGGGCATGGGCGACGGCTCGACCATCACGGTGAACTTTTCGCGCCCGCTGCCGCTCTTCCCGCTCGACTCGGCGGTGCTCCTCCCCCAGCAGGTGCTCCCCCTGCACATCTTTGAGCCGCGCTACCGCCAGATGGTCCAGCACGTGCTCGACGGCGCCGGCCAGATCGCCATGGCCGTCTTCGAGGGCGACCGCTGGAAGCAGGAATACCACGGTCGTCCGCCCCTGCGCCCGTGCGTCTGCGTGGGGCAGGTCGTGCAGCACGAACGCCAGGACGACGGGCGCTACAACCTCCTCCTCCAGGGGGTCTGTCGGGCCCGGGTCACCGCTGAGATCCCCGCCAGCGCCGACCGTCTCTACCGCGAGGCCATGCTCATGCCCCTCCCCGCCGATGAGCCCGTGGAGTCCGAACTCGAAGCCCATCGCTCGCGCCTCGAAGAACTCCTCGCTGACGGCCCGCTCACGCGGCTCGCCGCCGCGCCCACCATCTGCGAGTACATCCGCAACGCCAAGATTCCCACCTCCGCGATCCTTGAACTCGTCTCCTTCACCCTTCTCCAGGATGCCGAACTGCGATACCGCCTCCTCGCCGAGCCCAAGGCCGGACGCCGCGCCGAACTCATCGAGCGCGAACTCACCGACCTCGGCGGCCTGCTCCGGCGCGCCTCCCGCCAGCGCCCCCAGGACTGGCCCAAGGGCTGCGCCTGGAACTGACCCGGTTCTCGGTCCGAACAGAACCATTCCAAACGCCCCCGGCACCCCGCTCGCCTCCCCTTCGGGCCGGGCCCTTCACATTCGTGTAACGCCCGGGCCCAAGGCATGAACGAATCGGTCAGTGATTCCGTAAGATAGTGGTGACTAACAACGGAGCGCGCCGATCACCCCGCCGGGCGCCTTGCTCGTCGGGAGGCGGCTCCGCATGAGCCACGCCCGGGATCCGCCCGGGCACATCGAAGGAGCGAACCGTGAACCAGCACATCGCACGCCGCGCCCGCAGCCTCGTGGGCTCCCTCGCCCTCGCCGGCGTTCTCGCCGGCGCTACCGGGTGCAACAACGCCGGCCAGGGCTTCCTCAGCGGCGCGAGCCTCGGCGCCCTCGGCGGCATGGCCATCGGTTCGCTCAGCGGCAACATGGGCGAAGGCGCCGTCGCAGGCGCCGTCCTCGGCGGCATCGGCGGCCTGATCCTCGGTGACCAGAACGCACGCCACAGCGAGCCCCGCGGATACTACGGCTACGACGATGGCTATCGCGGCTACGACTCCGGGTACCGGGGCGGCTACGGCCGCGACAACTGCTACCCCTACTGATCCCGCCCACACCCTCCCGGTTACCCCCACACGCTCCGTGTGGGGCCGACCCACGCTCGTGCATCTTCGCCCGCGCCGATCCCTGCCTCCGCTCACTCCGACCGGCGCCGCGGCACAACGGTCCGATCGCGGCGCACCGCGTCTCCGCTCCCGTGCAGTTTCTTCGGGCCTTCTCCGTTTCCCGGCCCGTGTGGTCTTCGACCGTAATCTCGGCACGCATCCCTTGAAACCCGCCCGTGCCCCTTGCCCTTGCGGGAACCCCCCGCCGGCTCAAGGCCGGCCGCGGGCGTCAGGGGATGCGTCGCCGCGCGCGCCCGTATACTCGCGTCATCACGGAGGATTCACCATGATCGCGAGTCGCACGAGTCGATATGCCGCGTGGGCGGCGGGCGCTGTCGGCCTCGGCGCGCTCGCCGGATGCAACGTCGCGGGCTACGGCACCTACGAGCCCAACCGCCAGAGCGAAGTCTCCATGATCGAGTGGCCCTACGACCCCGCCTCCGACGGCGCCATCATCGAGGCCCTGCGCTACGTCATCGACAGCTTCCCGCCCGGCACGCCCGAACGCGCGCCCGAGCGCGGCGACTTCGCCCTCGACCGCGGCACCGATCCCGTCGCCGTCAGCCTCATGCCCGGCATCTCGCGCAAGGCCTACGAACGCATCGCGCGCAAGGCCGACCCGTACGCCCACCCCCTCTCGCCCGAGACGGTCTCGCTTCCCCGCTACACCGTCGGTCGAGTGGAACTCCGTGCCCTGACCGCGTGGGTTGATGTGCATCGCCCCCTGCCGCTCAGCGCGCCCGATGCGCTGGTGCAGTACCAGTGCATCCAGGTGCAGCTGCGCAACGAAGGCGGGTCATGGCGCGCCCAGGACTATCTCGTCTATCCCCCAGGCGTCGTCCGCGTGCCCAAGCCGGTCTATGTTCCCGGCGCCACGCCCACCGAAACCGCCGGCGCGGCCCCCGAGTAATCACCGCGCGCCGACTCACCAGGCGCCCCGCCGGCGCGACGCCCGTTGCCCGGGTGCTCGGGGTGTATCGCTTCAGCCCGCCGCGGCGCTCGGCGACGCATCTTCCGGAAACGCCGCCTTCTCCATCTCGAGCACCCAGCCCTCGACCTTGGCGCGTCGGTACAGGTCGATCGCCACGCCCCGGCCGCCCAGCGCGGGGTGCCCTTCTTTGATGCGCAGGATCACCCAGTACCTCGACCAATGGGTCTTGTCCACCTCCGCGAGATCGCCCGGGTTGATCGTCTGACCTCCCGGCGCGGGCACGCGGAACTTGTGCAGGTTGACCCGTCCGCCCGACTTCGCCTTGAAGGCAACCCCCATCACGGATCGCACCACCGTCCAGGGCAGGCGGATCACGTTGAGCGCGCCGCGCAGCAGGCTGTCCACGGCGGTCACCTTGGGCAGCGTGAGAGTCCGCGTGTCGGGGTCGAACCTGAAGGGCCGGCGCCAGACCGTGACCAGAAGCATGAGGGCCCCCAGCCCCAGCACCATGCAGCCGAAGAAAATCATCCACTGCACAACAATGTCGAAGGCATCCACCGCCTTGGGCAGCGAGGTCTGGCCGCGCCATCGCGCATCCAGGTCCTTCAGCACCTGTGCCGGGGCGCGCGCGGAGTTGTCATAGGTCGTGCGTGAGGCGTGCAGTCGCCACGCCTTCTCCAGCGACTCCAGCCATTCAAGGCGCGCCTTGTCGAGCTTCCCCAGCCGGTCCCTGCTTCGCCGCAGCAGGTCAATCTGGTCCTTGGGGTCCGGCACCGACAGTTCAGTCGGGTCGAGCCGCCCGCGCACCTCCTGCGCCGCCTGGAGATACTCCATCTCGCGGATCGACGCGATCTTCAGTCCTCGTGCCGGGTAGGCCACCGTCGCGTCGTACAGCCCCCACGCCCCGAACCCCAGGAACGCGCCGATGAAAACGATCATCTTGGTGCGCCACCCGGGACGCAGCGTCGTGACTTCGGTCATGCCAACCCCTCGTGCCTGCCTGGGCGTTTCATGGGCTGCCGGATTATCGGCGCGCCGGCGACCCGCCTGCGGCAGAGCCCGCCCTTCTCAGTGCGATTCGTCCAGGCTCTCCAGCGTGTGCCGCCACCACCACTCAACCACCACCCGCCCCTCCGGGGTCTCCAGCAGCCGATCAAACCCCCCCAGGTGGACCGCCCGCGTGGGAATGCGCGGGTAGTCGAGCGGCCTTGACGCCGCCCGCGTCAGCCATGCCGAATGCTGCGCCCGGTACGCCGCCCCCAGATCGCGCAGAAATCGCCTTCTGAACCAGTCGCCGATCACGGGCCGATTGTACCGGCCCCGGGGCGTGACTCGCGCGCCCGAAGGCGATACGCTTGGAGCCCGCACGCGCGGGGACTGGGGCCTGTAGCTCAGTTGGTTAGAGCGCACCCCTGATAAGGGTGAGGTCGACCGTTCGAATCGGTCCAGGCCCATTGGCGCCCCGGTACGTCCGGGGCGTTTTTGCGCGCCTGCGCACCCGACCCCCGCGCGGCCTCCCGCCCGGGTTACCATCTGGCCCGCCCGACGTCCCCCAGGAGCCCGCGCCATGAATCCCGGCCCCAAGAAGACGCAATCGACGTTCTGGGGCGACTTCCGCAAGTTCTTCGGGCGCGGCCTCGCGATCCTCCTCCCCTCCATCATCACCCTCTGGATCCTCTGGCAACTCGTCGTCTTCGTCTACACCAACGTCGGCGCGCCCATCAACGCCGGCATCCGGCTCGCCATCCTCGAAGTCATGCCCCGAGTGGTGGGGGAGCCTGCCCCCGCCGCCCCCGGCGAAGCGGCCCCCGGCTCCGGCCTGCCCAAGTGGTGGACCCCGACGGGCACGCAGATCGAAGCCTTCAAGGCCGAGCGTCTGCGCGTGGGCGATGCGGACGTCTCCGATGCCGAGGCCGTGGTCAAGCTCCGCCGCCGCGCATTCGAGCGGTGGTGGAAGTCCCGCTGGTATCTGGAGGCCACCGGCCTGCTCGTGGCGATCGTTCTCATCTACCTCGCGGGGCTGATCCTCGGCAACTTCTTCGGCAGGCGCATCTACGCGAGGCTGGAGAAGTTTCTCGGGCGCATCCCGGTGTGGAAGCACATCTACCCGCACGTCAAGCAGTTGATCGACCTGCTCATGGGCGACCGGCAGATCGCCTTCAAGAAGGCGGTCCTCGTGCAGTACCCGCGCCCGGGAATCTGGAGCGTCGGGCTCGTCACGGGCAAGCCCAGCGATGTCGTGCGCGATACCACCGGCCGCGAGTGCCTTACGGTCTTTGTGGCCTCCACGCCCACGCCCTTCACAGGGTTCACCATCCTGGTGCCTGTCGAGGAGATCGTCGATCTTCCCATCACGATCGATCAGGCGGTCCGCTTCGTGATCACCGCCGGCGTGCTCTCTTTCGAGGCCGCGCCCCGGACTGAGCCGCCCCCTGCGCTGGCGGGTGCTCCCGCGTCTTCCCCCTCCGCTCCGGGGGCCTGAGCCCGAGTCTTCTCCGGGGCGCCCGAGGCCGCGTCCCGGCGCCGGGAACGCCGAGGCGCGTGCGACCCCGCACCGCCCCCGAATCAGGCAAGGCGCGGTCGCTCGCGGGCCGCCGGAGGCGATACCATGCCCCAAGCACGCCAGACGGGGAGCCGCATGCGCATCGAGGTTGTGGGACGAAACGTGACGATCACCGACGCGATCCGCGACTACTGCGCGCAGCGCGCCGACAAGCTCCCCCGGTACTTCGACGGGGTGCAGATGATGACCTTCCGCATCTCCTCGCCCGACCACGACCATCACCGCGAGTTCGATGTCGAACTCGTGATCGACGTCGCCGGCCACGACGACTTCGTCTCTCACGCCAAGGAGCGTGACTTATACGCCGCGATTGACCTGGTGGCGCAAAAGGGCCAGCGCCAACTGGTCGAACACAAGGACCGGCTGCGCGAACACGATCGCGGGAGGGGTCAATGAAACTGATGGACATCATCGTCCGCGAGGCCATCGTGCCCGCGATGGTCCCCCGCGAACGCGATGCCGCCGTCGCCGTCCTCGTCGATGCGATGGTCGCCGCCGGCTCCGTGCCCGCGACCGACCGCGACGCGATCTACAAGGCCGTGCTCCAGCGCGAGCAGCGCGGCAGCACCGCCTGGGGGCGGGGCATCGCCGTGCCCCACAACCGGCACAAGTCGCTCCAGCGCCTCTCCCTGGCCATCGGCCTCTCCCAGCACGGAATCGAGTTCAGCGCCCTCGACCGCCAGCCCGTCTTCACCGTCTTCCTGCTCCTTTCCCCCGAGGACCGTCACGAAGAGCACCTGCAGGCCATGGAGACCATCTGCTCCAACCTGGGCAAAGAGACCTTCAAGCGCTTCATGCGCCAGGCGACCACCGTGGACGAGGTGATGACCCTGCTGGAAGAGGCGGACAACCAGCTCATCCGCTGATCCCGCCCCCTGCGGCCCGCCCACGGGCCCGCCGAGGAGAGCCGCGCGTGCCGGAACGTTGCACCGCCAGGGTGACCATCGTCAACCGGCTGGGGCTGCACGCCCGCCCGGCGATGGCCTTTGTCGATGCCGCCAGCGCCTTCGGAGCCCGCGTCAGCGTCCGCTACGACGCCAAGGAAGTTGACGGCAAGAGCATCATGGAAATGCTCATGCTCGCCGCCATGAAGGGCGCGGAACTTGAGGTCGAGTGCGAAGGCGCCGACGCCCGGGAATGCCTCGGCGCCCTGCAGCGCCTCGTCGCCTCCGGGTTCGAGGAAGATTGATCCGCGGCGCGCCGGGGCCGGCGCCCCGGTGCTTGCTTGTCTGAGCCGACGGCCCGCCCGGGAGGATCGTGCGCATGTCCGGCAACCCGATCCCCACCCACGACGGTCAGGTTGTCGAAACCTTCGAGTGCCGGCTCAAGAAGAGCAAGTTCTACTCCCCCAATCGGCGCGTCATCTTCATCAACGGCATGGACAACTCCGGCGCCGCGCACCGCGACTCCGCCGTGGCGCTCTCCAACCTTCAGATGTGCCCGGTCATCGGCGTCTACAACAAGACCGACGGGTGGGGCTGGGACTTTCTCCAGTGCATCGCCGACAAGTGGCAGTTCAATGCCCCCATGCCCGGCGAACTCAGCGCCGCGATCGCCCTCTACTTCAAACTCGCCCCCGAGAGCGGCGACACGCGCACCCGCGTCGAGATCATGCGCGCGCTCCTCTCACGCAACCCCGCCGCGGTCTCGATGTTCGACCTCCTCCTCCGGCGCGATCTCAAGCACGCCCCCATCTTCGCCCACAGCCAGGGCAACCTCATCCTCTCCAACGCGCTGCAGGCCGTCGCCGCCGCCGCGGGTCCGAGCGCCATCGCGGGGCGCGAGGTCTACTCCTTCGGCTCCCCGGCCCACACCTGGCCCGCGGGCATCACCCGCAAAGATCACGCCTTCACCTTTGACGCGGTCGGCTGGCTCAGCCTTTCCTTCGACCTCGAAGTCAGCAAGATCGGCGTCCCCAAAGGCTCCTCGTGGTACTGGCCCTTCGCTCACGGCTTCGCGACCTACGTGGACAACGACCCAGAGTTCTTCGTCAACCGCCACCGCTGGGGAGGCCTCGGCATCACCCTCTCCCTCGACGAAGAGGCCCTCGCGGCAGACCTCCTCGCCCTCGGACGCAACATGCCGCGCGTCAAGGCCGTCTTCACCTGGCTCGACCAGAACCTGCCCGCTGATTCCGACGATGTGGCCCTGCTCTACGTCCAGTCCATCAAGAACCTGCACGCGAGTTCCGGCGTCCGAATCGCCCTCAAGGCCTGCGCGGGCCTCATCCCCCTCCTGATCAAGTGCATGGCCACGGGTTGGACGGGCGACGACGAACAGGAAGCCATCGACTGGCTCAAGTCGCTGTAACGCGCCCTCTACCCCTCACCCCGGCGCCTCCTCCGTTGCCCCCGGGATCGCCCTGTCGTGCGGGTCGCGCGTCCCCGCAACCTTCGGCTCCACCCGTTTGCCCCCCGCCCGCAGGTGCTCCAGTTCGCTCGCCGGGTCATGCACATGATCGGGCCGCAGGCCGAGTTCACGCACCAGGTACAACTCCCACAGCCTGTGCGCCCGCACGATGCCTTTCGCCTCGGCCTCCCCCGCGGGGGTGAGCATCCAGCCCCCGGCCGCCTGGCGCACCAGCCCCGCCGCGGCGAGCCGGCGCAGCGCCCTCCCCGTCGCCGGCCCCGACCCGATGACCCTTCGCAGCGCGACCGCGTCGAGCCCCGCCGCGCGCCCCAGTTCCGCCGCGCGGTACAGGGCGCCCAGCACATCCTCGCGCAGCACCAGCCGCCGCACCTCCGCCCTCCGCCACCCCTCCGCGAGCAGTCCGTGCCGGGGCGCCAGCACCAGCGCGCACACGAACATCGCGCCCCCGACGCACGAGGCCGCCCCGGAGACCACCACCGCCCGGTCGAACCCGAGCGCGCCCGGCAGCCATGCGCCGCACGCGTATCCGAGCAGCCCCATGCCCGCCCCGAGCCCCGCGCTGAGCATCACGTGCCGCCCCGCGCGATCGGTGAGCAGTCGCGCCGTCGCCCCGGGGCACACCATCAGCGCGATCACCAGCACCGAGCCGACCGCCTCGAAGGCCACGACCGCCGCCAGCGCGACAAGCACGACGAGCCCGCGTGACACCGCCCGAGGGCGCAGCCCGAGCGTCGTGGCCAGCCCCGCGTCAAACGACGCCAGCACGATCTCCTTGAAGAAAACGCCCACCGCCAGCGCGATCGCGCACGCCGCGCCCGCGAGCACCGCCACCTGCCGGGGCATCGTCTCGAACGAGCCGTCGCCGAGCCACGTCCGCCACGTCCAGAAGGCGCCCGCGTCGCGCGCCGGCGACCACGCGATCGACTCGACCTGCCCGTACAGCACGCAGTCGGGGTCAAGGTCCACGTGCTCCGCGCTCCGCAGCAGCAGCACCCCGAGCGCGAACATCACGCTGAAGACCACCCCGCTCGCCAGCCCCGCCTCCATCCTCGTCAGCCGTCGCAGCGCCTCGCTCGCGACCACGCACGCCACCCCCGCGCACGCGGCGCCCGCCAGCATCAGCCCCCAGTCCCGCGAGCCCGAGAGCAGGAACGCGCCCACCAGCCCCGGCAGCACCGCGTGCGACACCGCATCGCCCGTCATGCTCTCGCGCCGGAGCACCAGCAGGCTGCCCGGGATCGCGCAGGCCACCCCCGCGAACGTGATCGCCAGCAGCCCCGGCAGGTCCACCTCGATGAACACGCGCAGCGCCGGGCTCATGCTGTCCCTCCCGCGCCGTGCCGCGCCGCATCCGCCTCCCCGGCCCCCTCCGCCGGCGCGCCCGCGGGCTCCTCGGCCTCGAGCGACCGCTCCAGCTCGCGCACCACCTCCGCGCCCAGCACGTGCTCGATCAGGTCCGCCGCGAAGTGAACGTGCGATGGCGCCATCTCGGCGTAGCGCACCAGGTAGGCCTCCCACAGCAGGTGGTTCCGCATCACCCGCGCCGCCTCGGATCGCCCTCGCGCCGTCAGGTCCACCGCGCCCGCGCGCGTCCGCGCCAGGCCCCGCAGCCGCGCCCAGGCAAGCACCAGCATGGTCCGTGCGCCGCTCCACCCGCACGCGCCCCCGATCGCCGCCGCCGCCACCGGCCCCGCCGAGCCTCCCGCCCCCTCGCTCCCGGCCCGCAGAACGTGATCCAGCGCGATCCGCCGGCGCGCCCGCGTGCCCCGCCACCACACCGCCCCGAGCCCGCGCGCCGGCGCCCCCAGCGCGCTCAGCACGAACACCCCTCCCAGGCACAGCACGATCATCGCCCCCGCGGGCAGCCCCGGCGCCAGGCTCGACACCCCTGCCCCCGCGTACGCCCCGGCCATCCCCGCCCCGCCCGCCAGCGGCACAATCACGCTCAGACGGTCAGACCAGAACCGCGCCGCCCCCGCGGGGATCACCAGCAGCGCGACCACCAGCAGCACGCCCACCGCGGGCAGGCCCGCCGCCAGCACCACCACCACCAGCCCGATCAGCGCGCCGTCGAGCATCGCCACCGGCCAGCCCTGCGCCCGCGCGAGCGCGCGGTCGAAGCAGAGCAGCCGGAACTCCTTGAACAGCACGACGACCACCGCGCACGCCAGCAACGCGATCGCGCCCAGCCGCCGCGCATCCCCCTCGAGCATCGTCGCCGTCTGGCCGTAGATGAATGTCTTGAGCCCCCCCTCTCGCCCCGTGCCCAGCCCCTGGATCACGCTCAGCAGCACCGTGCCCGCGCCGAAGAAGACGCTGAGCACCAGCGCCATCGCCGCATCGTCGCGCACCCGCGACACGCGCGTGATGCCCTGCACCGCCAGCGCCCCCAGCAGACCGGTGGCGCACGCCCCGACCAGCAGCGGCACGAACGACCGCCCCTCCCCGCCCATCGCCACGCCCACCATGAACGCCGCCCCCACCCCGGGCAGCGTCGAATGGCTCACCACGTCCGCCAGGAGCGCCCGCCCGCGCAGCATCGCGAACGCGCCCACCACCCCCGCCGCGAGCCCGAGCATCGCCGCCCCCGCCATCACCACCTGCGTGTTGTGCCCCGCGCGCAGGGTCAGCGCCCGCGCCAGCGCCCCGAGGTCGAAGTTGGCAAGCGCCCCCGTCACGCGCCGTGCCCCCCGCGCGGCGCGACCTCCCCGCGTGCCATCGCCTCGCCCGCCGCGTCCAGCAGGGTGAGACGCCCGCCGTACGTCCGCTGCAGGTTCTCCCGCGTGAACGCCTCGCCCACCGGGCCCGAGGCCACGATCCGCATGTTGAGCAGGATCACCGCGTCGAAATACTCCCGCACGCTCTGCACGTCGTGGTGCACGCAGATCACCGTCCGCCCCTCGCTCCGCAGGGCCCGCAGCACATCCACGATCGCCCGCTCCGTCGCCGCGTCCACCCCGGCGAAGGGCTCGTCCATGAAGTACAGGTCCGCCTCCTGCGCCAGCGCCCGCGCGATGAACACACGCTGCTGCTGCCCCCCCGACAGGCGGCTGATCTGCCGGTCACCCAGGTCGCCCAGCCCCACCCGCGACAGGCACGCCCGCGCCGCCTCCCGGTGCGCCCGCCCCACCCGGCGCACCCACCCGATCCGCCCGTACCGCCCCATGCACACCACGTCCAGCGCCGAGACCGGAAAGTCCCAGTCCACGCTCTCACGCTGCGGCACATACCCGATCCGCCCCCGCACCTCCCCGTACGGACGCCCCCAGAACTCCACTTTTCCGCTCGCCGGACGCAGCAACCCCAGTGCCGCGCGGATCAGCGTGCTCTTGCCCGCCCCGTTCGGCCCGACAATCGCGATCAGCGACCCCGCCGGCGCGTCGTAGTCCACGTTCCACAGCACCGGGCGACGCCCGTACGCCACCGTGAGCGCATGGATTGACAGCGGGCTCGACGCCGAGTGCTCCGGCAGCGCATCCAGCGACCTGGGAGCGCCCGCCCGTCGATGTCGCTGCACGTCCACGCTCAACCCCCCTTGCCCAGCCGCCCCCGCAGCCCCGTTTCGGGGGCCTCGCCCCCGAGCGCCCGCACGATCGACGTGACGTTGTGATCGAGCATCCCGATGTGCGTGCCTTCGTACGTGCCCGGCACCCCCGCGGCGTCAGAAAAGAGCGATGCCCCGATGCGCACCTCGTGCCCCCGCGCCGCCGCACCCTCGACCAGCGCCCGGATGCCCCGGTCCGAAATCGTCGATTCGATGAACACCGCCGGCACGCGCCTCGTCACGAGCACCTCCACCAGCCGTTCGATGTCGCGCAGCCCCGCCTCCGAATCCGTGCTGATGCCCTGGATCCCCATCACCTCAAAGCCGTACCGCCGCCCGAAGTAACCGAACGCATCATGCGCCGTCACCAGCACCCGCGACCCCACCGGCACCGTGCCGAGCGCTGCGGCGCACTGCGCATCGAGCGTGCGCAGGTCCGCCGCGTACGCCGCCGCGTTCGCCTCAAACTCCCTCGCCCCCGCCGGTATCGCTTCGGCCATCGTCCCGCGCACCGCCTCGACCGCCTCGCTCCAGAGGTTCGGGTCCATCCACACGTGCGGGTCGGGGTGCCCCGCCGCCCCCGCCGGGTGCAGCAGATCGTCCTCGCGCATCGCGCCGCACACCGGCGTCACCCGCCTCCCCGACCCCGCCGCGCGCACGAACAGGTCCTGCATGCGCCCCTCCAGCAGCAGGCCGTTGTAGAACACCACGTCCGCGCCCATCACCGCCGCCGTGTCGGTGCGGGTGGGCTTGTACAGGTGCGGGTCCACCCCCGCGCCCATGAGCGTGGTCAGGGCGATCCGCGCCCCGGCCACCGTCCGCGCCGCGTCGCCGATCATCGAGGTCGTGCACACCACCCTCGTCGCGCCCCCGGCGCGGCCCGCGCGGGCGCACCCGCTGGCCAGCACCCCTGAACCAAGCACGCCCGCGCCCAGCCGCCCCATGCGGCGCAGCGCCTCGCGCCGCGTCCGCGGGCCGTCCGCCGAGCCGTGCGCAGCGTCGCCGGCGACCGGCACGGCATTGTTTGTAGCCATGGCTACATTATCCCCGTCCCCCCGCGCCCCGTCAAGCCCCTCCTACCCTTCCCCATGACGCGCGCCCTGCGGACTCTCGTTTCCGGCATTGTGGACCACGCCGCCCTCTTTCCCCCCGCCGCGCTCTCCATGCCCGACGCCGCCCTCGCGCACGCGCACGCGCTCCGCTCCGGCGATGCCTGGATGCTCTCCCGGTTCGTCTGCCCCGCCTCGCGCCTCCGCGAGTTCAGCGCCCACGCCGCCGCGCTCATGCCCGGCACCTTCGCCACCAGCGGCTACCGCGAGCAGGCGCACGCCGACCCCTGGCGCGTCAGCGCCCTCGTCGGCGATGACCTCAGCGCCGACCTCGACACCATCGACGCGTTCAACGCTCACCACGCCCGCGAGGAGAACGGCCTCGCCCTCATCGACGCGATCGAGGTCAAGGCCCCTTCCGCCTCCTTCATCGACGGGGCGATGGACGCGATCCCCGACGACCTCTTCCCCTTCTTCGAAATCTCCCTCGCCGGCGACTGCCGAGGCGTGATCGCAGCCCTCGCGGGCGAAGAGGCCGGCGCCAAGGTCCGCACGGGCGGCGTCACCCCCGACGCCTTCCCGCGCGCCGAATCACTCGCAGACTTCGTCCTCACCTGCGCCCAGGCCGACGTGCCCTTCAAGGCCACGGCGGGGCTCCATCATCCCCTGCGCGGCAGCTACGCCCTCACCTACCAGCCCGCGGCGCCCTGCGCACCCATGTTCGGCTTCGTCGGGCTCTTTCTCGGGGCCGCGCTCCTCCGCACCCGCACCATCTCGCGTGACGATCTCGTCCGCGTCCTCCTTGAAACCGACGCCGGCGCGTTCGCCTTCCGCGACGAGCACGCCTCCTGGCGCGATGCCTCGATCGACACTGCGGCGCTCGCCCGCGTGCGCGAGTCCTTCGCCCTCACCTTCGGCAGTTGTTCCTTCGACGACCCCCGCGCCGATCTCCGCCGCCTCGGCTGGCTCAGCACGCCCTGAGGCGTCACCCGGGCGCCCGGCCCCTTCCCTCGCCCCATTCCCTGCTCCATCGACGGCCCCGATCGGCAACACACCTCTTCCCCTCCACGCGCCCCAACAATCGCCCGTGCGGCTCGGAGATGTCATCTTCGCCCTCGCCTCCGCCCCCGGCCCGAGCGGGCACGCCATCATCCGCGCCTCGGGCCCCGCCTCTCCAGACGTGCTCAATCTCATCGCTCCGGACCGCTCGCCTCGCTTCAACCCCTCCCGCGCCGACATCCGCTTGCTCGACCTCGGCCCCGGGCTCCGCCTGCCCGCCCGCGTGCTCACCTTCGTCGCCCCGCGCTCCTTCACAGGCGAGCACGCCTTCGAGCTCATCGTCCCCGGCGGTGCCCTCGTTCCCCGCGCTGTGCTCGCCCGCCTCGGGTCCATCGAGGGCACGCGTCCCGCGCTTCCCGGAGAGTTCAGCGCCCGTGCCTTCCTCAACGGGCGGCTCAGCGCCGACGACGCGGAACGCCTCCCCGCCCTCATCGCCGCTCGAACCCGCGCCGAGGTCAGCGCCGCCCGCGCCGGCGCCGCCGACCCGCACCTCGCGGCGTGGGCAGACCGACTCGCGCACCTTCTCGCCCTCGTCGAAAGCGCCATCGACTTCGTGGACCAGGAGGACGTGCGCCCCATCGAGCCCGGCGACCTGCACCGCGCCCTCCTCGACCTCCGCGCCCGGGTCGCCTCACGCCTCGCCCGGGGCCAGGCCTCCCGCGCCGAACCCCTCGTCGTGCTCGCCGGGCGCCCCAGCGCCGGCAAGAGTTCGCTCTTCAATGCGCTGCTCGGATTCACGCACACTCATCCCCGGGGCCTCGTCCGTGCCCTCACGCACGAGGCGCCCGGCACCACACGCGATGTCCTGCGCGCGACGCTCGAACTCGGCCCGGGCCGCTCAGTCACCCTCATCGACACGCCCGGCGTTGACGAAATCACTCGCGACCCGCGAACCCCGCACGCCGCCGCTCAGCGCGCCGCCCGCGCCGCCGCCGTCCACGCCGACATCCTTATCTGGTGCGATCCCCTCGCTCAAGCCCCCGATCCGGCGCACACCCCCCACCACCCCCGCCCGCCTTCCGCCGACCTCCCCTCGATCTTCGTCCGCACCAAGGCCGACCGCCCCGGCTCCACGCCTCCCCCGTGGCTGCCCGTCTGCGCCCTTGACGGGCGCGGCGTAAGCGCTCTCAAAGACGCCATCACGCACGCCGCCTCCCGGCGCGAGCCCGAACCCGTCGCCCCCCCCTCCGAGCGCCAGGCCCGCGCGATGCACGCCGCTCTCGCCGACCTGGACGAAGCCCTCTCCCACGCACACCCCGACCGCCCCGGCCCGGGCGAAATCATCGCCGAGCACCTGCGCGGGGCACTTCGGGCCCTCGGCGAAGTCTCGCGCCCCCTCGGCGTCGAAGAAGTGCTCGCACGCATCTTCGCCCGCTCCTGCATTGGAAAGTGATGCCGCCCGCCCCGGCCCCTCACCCCTCGCTTTTTTGCAAGTTCTCGACCCCGCCCCCCGCTGATGCATCCGCCGCAACCGGCCCGACGTATCGATCCGACCACCCAGCGTGCGCGGGGGGAAACCCCTGGACGTTGCGTGGACGGTCCGTTCGGGTATCATTGCGACCCCCGGACCGCGAGGATCCCGGGGTCGGGTTCCTCCCGGAACGTGGGGTGGGACAGGTCCGAGGCGGAGCCGGATGTGTCGTCCCCGGGGTGACAGCGATTCAGGAGCCAGATTGTGCACACGTTGACGAAGATCTTTGTGGCGGCGGCGGCGGTGCTGAGCGTGGCGCTCGCCACGCTCACCATGGCATACGCAGTCAATGCCGATCGCATCGTGAAGGAACTTCGCGCCGAGCGCGCCGCGAAGGAGCAGGCCAATGCAAGCAAGGACGCCGCTGTCGCCGAGTACGGCATGCAGCGCCAGCTTGACGAGGCCCGCGTCCAGGACCTCTCCTCCCGCCTCACCGCGCTCCAGAACACCCTCGTCGAACGCGAGCAGTCCCTCGCACGCTCCGAGGCCGACCGCGCCGTCGCCCAGCAGGCCGTCCTCGCGGGTCAGACCCAGATCGAAGTCGCGCAGAGCGGCGTCAAGACGCTCACCGAGATCCTGAGCGGCCAGAGCACCGAGCTCGCCGCTCTCCGCACCAGCGAACTCCGCCTCCGCACCGACCTGCGCGAGATCACCGACCGCTTCAACAACACCGAGGCCGAGCGCGACGTCTATGCCTCCAACCTCCGCGCCATGACCGAACGCCTCACCGAACTCCAGCACCTCCTCGCCGCCGCGGGCGGCAGCACCGCCGCCGGCTCCAACTCCGGCGGTTCGCTCCTCTCCGCCTACTTCACCGGGCGCGTCGACGAGGTCACCCTCGATTCCGGCAGCAACGAAACCCTTGTCCGCCTCAACGTCGGCAGCACCGACAGCGTGCGCACCGACGCCGACCTGTTCGTGACCCGCGGCGCCGAGTGGATCGCCAACGTCCGCGTCGTCCAGGTCGATCTCAACTACTGCGTCGCTCGCGTGGTCGTCACCGCCGCAGGCCGGGCCATCCAGGTCGGCGACACCGTCGAAAGCCGCCTCCAGTAACCCCCGGGAGCAAGCCATGAGCGATTTCGGCATGCGGATGCCCGGCGGACGGGCCAAGCGCGCTGCGGGCGTCGATGTCTACACGGGCCTCATGGGCCTCGCCGTCGCCTTCCTCCTCCTTGCCTGCGTTGTCCTCTACATGCAGGGCAGCAAGATCGGCAAGGACGGCAGCGCAATCGGCATCCAAGAGCCCGGCAAGATCGTCATCAAGGACGCCGGCAAGAAGTAAACCCCGCATCCGCTTCCGCGTAACCCATGCTCCGAATGGGCTCCCCCGCGTACCCCCACTCTCCGAGTGGGGGGTCGTCTCCTTTCGCCCTCCCGTACCCCCCGCGTCCCCGATCCAACCCCCCGCGATGGCGCGGCCGACCCCGCCCCGCACCAAATAGCCGCACAAAAGCCTATTATTCTTCTTGAAATACCTTTCATTACCCGTACAATCATCTCGTGGCACCCCACGACGTCCCGTCCACCGTGACCCGCGAAGCCGGACGCTCTTCGCCTGCGCCCCTTCCCTCCGGGCTCGACGCCCTCATCGCGCTCCGCGCCATTTCCGCGCGCTTCGCCGCACTTTCCGCCCTCGAATCCTGCCTTGACTCCCCCGACCGCCGAACCCGGCTCCGCGCCGCGATCGCTCTCGTTCACGCCACGTCCGCCCCAGTCGGATCGCCTCGCCGGCTCGCCTCGCGCCCCCGACCACGCCCCGCCGATCGCGACACCCCCGCAACCCGCTCCTCCCCTCCTTCCCATCCACAAGGTCTCGCGGACGCTTGCTCCCCCAGCACGGCGCTCCCCCACCCCACCCCCTCCGCCGTTCTCGGACCCGCAACCACGCGGCCGGGGAGACGTAGCGCATCTGGCGGAACCGCAGCGCACCTCCGATCTCGCATCGGGCTCGCCCCGGCGCCGCAGCGCGGGCAGATTTGCGATGGTCAGCCTCGCCCGCGTCGGAGGGAGGATCGCCCGCATGCATCCCAGACCGACCCCGCGCACCCGCCCGGGCCCTGCCCGCCTGGCCGCCGCGCGCTCCTGGGCCCTCGCACTCGTCCTCGCGTGCGGCACCTCGCTCGCCGACGACTCCACGCTCCAGCCCGTGCGCACGGGGCGCGGCACGCTCCGCCTCACCCCGCAGTCACTCGACGCCCGCACCACCATTGCCCGGCCCGATCCTCGCCTCGCTCGCCCCAAGGGTCAGGCCGCGCCCGCGGACCTCCAGCCCGCCTTCCTCCTCCACAGTCGCGTGATCACGCGCGGGGCAGACGCCCGCGTGCTGCGCGAGTTCGGTCGCGTGCGCGCGATCCCCGGCGCCCCCGGCTTTCACATCATCGAATGCGCCACCGTCGCCGCCGCCGCGCAGGCCGGCGAGGCCATCCTGTCGCGCGCCCTCGCCGCCGAAGCCTACGTAGACTGCACCCCCCCCGCTTCCGCCCGCTCCATTCCCACCGACCCCGACCTCGGACTCCAGTGGCACCTCATCAACACCATCAACCCCGCCGCTGATGCGAACATCGAGGGCGCGTGGCTCGCGGGCTATGACGGCGCCGGGCAGGTCATCGGCATCATCGACGTGGGCCAGGTCCAGTTCCTGCACCCCGACCTTTCCGCCAACTACCTCGGCATCGCCTCGATCATCAGCGCCGGTTCCTCCGCCCATTCCACCTCCGTCGCCGGCGTCGCCGCGGCGCGGGGCAACAACGGCCTCGGGGGTGTCGGCGCCGCGTACATGGCCCAGTTCGGCACGATGGTCGAGGGCAGCGCCACCCAGAACGCCGCCGCCTTCGCCCACCGCAACGACATCATCTCCATCAAGAACAACTCCTGGGGCCCCTTCGACGACGGCACCATCACGCAGATGACCAGCGCCGAGTACGCCGCGATCGAAACCGCCGCCACCACCGGGCGCTCCGGCAAGGGCGTGATCTTCGTCTGGGCCGCGGGCAACGGCGGCTCCAGCGACCGCGTCGACTACGACCCCTACGCCTCCAGCCGCTACGTCGTGCCGGTCAGCGCCATCAACGACGCCGATGTCGCCAGCGTATTCAACGAGCAGGGCGCGTGCACCCTCATCTCCGCTCCCACCAGCGGCACCGTCCCCGCGCACCGGCGCATCTTCACCACCGACCTCACCGGCGCCGCCGGCGCCAGCCCCACCGACTACACCAATTCCTTCGGGGGCACCTCCGCCGCCGCCCCGCTTGTCTCCGGCGTCATCGCCCTCATGCTTGAGGCCAACCCCGACCTCACCTGGCGCGACGTGCAGCGCGTGCTGGTGGAATCCGCCCGCCATGTGGACCCCGCGAGCACCGGCTGGAGCGTCAACGGCGCCGGGTATGACATCCACCACGCCTACGGCTTCGGGGCCGTCGATGCCTCCGCCGCCGTGGCCCTGGCCGAGACCTGGCCCGGACTCCCCGCCGAAGCCTCTCAGGACTCCGGCGTTTTTGCCGTCAACGCACCCATCCCCGACGACGATTCCGCGGGCGTCAGCGAAACCATCACCATGCCCGCCGGCATCCGCATCGAGAGCGTCGAAGTCATCCTGAACGTCGAGAGCGAGTTCCTCGGCGACCTCGAGATCACGCTCGTCTCACCCGAAGGCACGGCCTCGACCCTCGCCCGCGCGCGCACCAACGACGGGGGCGACGGGCTGACCGACCAGGTGTTCACCGTGCGCCGCTGCCTCGGCGAGCACGGCGCGGGCGAGTGGACGCTCACCATCGCCGACCAGGGCGCCGCCGACCTCAGCACCTGGCTCGACTGGCGCCTCGTGCTCCACGGCACGCCCTTCTGCCCCGGCGACTTCACCGGCGCCAGCGACCCGGGCGACCCCGCCTACGGCCTGCCCGACAGCGTCGTGGACGCCGCCGATTTCTTCTACTTTCTCGACCAGTTCGCGCTGGGCAACCTCGGCGCCGCCGACCTCACCGGCTCAAGCGATCCCAACGACCCGTCCTATGGCACACCCGACGGCACCCTCGACGCCGCGGACTTCTTCTACTACCTCGACGCGTTCGTGCAGGGGTGTTAGGGAAGGGAGCGCAGGAGAGCAGGAGCGGCCTGATTTGTACACTCTCACGGCCGAACTGCGGAACTGCCGAACTTCCACCCCGCCGCTACTCGCCCTGCCGGACCATGCGCTCGATGACCCCGCCCGCGCGTTCGATGAGGATCTCATCGGCCTCGTTGATGAAGAGGCCGTGATCGATGATGCCGGGCATGTCGTTGAGCGTCGCCGCGAGGTGCTCCAGGTCTTCACCGGCATCGATCGTGACATCGACGACGAAGTTGCCGTTGTCGGTGATGAAGATCTCGCCGTTGATCTTGCGCCGGCAGACGCCGATCAGGCCCATGCCGCGCAGTTCGGCCCGCACCGGGCCGAGGCCGAAGGGCAGCACGGCGATGGCCAGCGTGTTGCTCGTGCCGAGATGGCTCACCACCTTGTTCTCGCCGACCATGTACAGCACGCGGTCGGCGGCCCAGGCGACCAGGCGCTCGCGGGTCATCGCCCCGCCCGAGCCCTTGAGGACGCGCATCTCGCGGTCCACCTCGTCGGCGCCGTCAAAGAGGAAGTCGATGCGTTCCTGCACGGAGAACTCGATCATCTTCAGACCGAGTTCGCGGGCGAGGGCCTCGGTCACTTCGCTGGTGGCGACGCAGGTGATGTCGAGCTTTTCTTCGCGCACGCGGTCGGCGAGCACGCGGATGCCGCGCTGCGCGGTGCGCCCCGTGCCCAGACCGACCTTCATGCCAGAGCGGATCTCGGCGACGGAGGCGATGGCCAGGGCGTCGGCGGTGAATGGTTCACTCAAACCTGATCCCCTGTGCAAGGGTGAACTCGGAGCCGAAGTTGATGGTGCAGGTCTGGCGGCGCATGTAGGCCTTCCACGAGTCGCTGCCGCTCTCGCGTCCGCCGCCGGTGTCCTTTTCGCCCCCGAAGGCGCCGCCGATCTCGGCGCCGCTGGTGCCGAGGTTGACGTAGGCGAGGCCGCAGTCGCTGCCGGTGCCGTGCGGGCTGAGGAAGCGCTCGGCAGAGCGCATGGACCCGGTGAAGATGGCGCTGGAGAGGCCCTGATCGACGCCGTTCTGCAGGGCGATCGCCTCGTCGAGCGTCTTGAAGGTGAAAACGTAGAGAATCGGGGCGAAGGTCTCGTCTCGCGCGATGGGCAGGATGTTGCCCGCCGGGGCGCGGATGATGGTGGGCGCCACGAAGTGCCCCGGAGCGTTCACGCGCTGCCCGCCGGTGAGCACCTCGCCCCCCTGGGCACGGGCCGCGGCGATCGCGCGCTCGTAGCCCTGCACGGCGGCCTCGGAGATGAGCGGGCCCACAAGCGTGCCCTCCGCCAGCGGATCACCGACCTTGATCGAGGCGTACGCCTTGACCAGACGGGCGATGAGGTCGCCCGCGATCGACTCGTGCACGATCAGCCGGCGCGTGGTGGTGCACCGCTGCCCGGCGGTGCCCACGGCGGAGAACGTGATGCCCCGGGCGGCGAGGGCGAGGTCGGCGTCAGGCTCGACGATCACCGCGTTGTTGCCCCCCAGTTCAAGGAGCGAGCGCCCGAGGCGTTCGGCAACGACCGCGCCCACGCGCCGTCCCATGCGGCAGGAGCCGGTGGCGGAGATCAGGGGCAAACGCCGGTCCGCGACCATGCGCTCGCCGATCTCGGCGTCGAGGCCCATCACCAGTTCAAAGACGCCCTTGTGCCCGAGTCTCTCGGCGGCGGCGCGGGCGATCTCGTTGGTCGCCAGGGCAGTGAGGGGCGCGAAGAGGCTGGGCTTCCAGAGGATGCTGTCGCCGCAGACGGCGCCGAGCATGGCATTCCAGCCCCAGACGGCGTGCGGGAAGTTGAAGGCGGTGATGACGCCCACGGGGCCGAGCGGGAGCCACTGCTCGCGGATGGCGTGGTCGCGGCGCTCGCTCGGCATGGTCAGGCCGTAAAGTTGGCGGGAGAGGCCGACGGCGAAGTCGGCGATGTCGATGGTCTCCTGCACCTCGCCCAGGCCCTCGGAGCGGATCTTGCCGACTTCGAGGGAGATCAGTTCGCCCAGATCGTCCTTGCGGGCGCGGATGCCATCGGCGACGGCGCGGATCACCTGTCCGCGTACCGGGGCGGGGACGTTGCGCCAGGCTTTGAAGCCTTCGACTGATGTGCGGAGCGTGCGTTCGTAGGACTCGGCGTTGTCGAGGCGCACGCCGGCGAGGGGCTGGCCGGTGGCGGGGTCGAAGGAGACGGCGACGCCCGGGGCGTTCTCGCGCGCGCCCATGACGACCCGAGGGTGAGAATCGAGGCCAAGCCGCTGCAACACGCCCGTTCGCATAGGCAACCTTAGACCCCCTCGCGGCCCGGCGGGGGTGCGAGCATGGCGATCAGACGGCCAATTGAGGGTGAGGCGGCGTCTCGGACGTAGGCGCCGCTGACCGCCGCGCCGACGTGGGCGGCGAGTTCGGGATGCAGGCCGCGCGCCCGGGCGAGGGCGTACCCGGCGTTGAAGTGGTCACCCGCGCCGGTGGAGAGGCGGGGGGTGGGCGTGAACGGACCCTCGGCCCACGCGGCGCCTTCGGATGAGCCGGCGCCATCGGCCCACGACGCGGCGGCGCCTTCGCGAGGGTGGATGACCACCTCATGCAGCCCCGTGCGGGCGCGGATGCCCTGCGCGAGCGCGGGCAGCCGGAGCGCGTGGGGCGAACCGAGCCGATCCTCGACACCGAGCACGCAGGAGACGCGCTCGGCCTCGGCGAGGTTGAGGCCGAGCGTGACCGGGGCGTGGAGCGCCAGGCCGACGAGGCGCGCGAGCCCGGCGTGAAGGTCGGCGTCTGTGCGCTTGGCGGGGTCGGAGAGGTCGACGAAGATGGCCGGGGGCGAGGCGAGGGCGGGGAGCACGTCAGAGGCGAGGCCGCGCCAGATGTCCTCGACCCCGGCGCAAAGAGACCAGTTGACCATGCCGAAGAGATCAGCGCCGTCGAGCATGGCGCGCAGGCGGGGGAGGCCGACGCGATCGAGGATGCGGTCCCAGGTGACGCGTTGCACGCCCGCGGTCTCGTTGAACATGAGCTTGCCGTCGTCGAACTCCAGGGCCATGGTGTGCCCGGGCGCGCCGAGGCAGACCACCTCTCGGCAGCGGGAGGCGAAGGGGGCGAAGATAGGGAGCGGGGCAGCAGAGGCGTCATCGGCGCCGATCGCGCCGACGAAGGTGACCTCGCACCCGAGGGCCGCGAACGCGCCGGCCATGAGAGGGCCATTGCCGCCGAAGCGGTCTTCGGCGACAACGCGCTCGATGTTGGTGCTGCGCCCCGCGGCGGCGGCGCAGCGGGAGGCGAACTCGGCGATGGTCCGGATGGGCTCAAAGTCATCCGGTCGCATCGAGGCGCGCCGGGCGACGAGGCGGGTGATGGAATCGACGAAGCCGTCGAAACCGACGACGGCGCGCAGGGGAGGGGCGCCGGCGGAGGCGAGAAGGGCCGCCGCGGCCTGCTCACGCAGGGCACGGCCCGCGCGCGGCGTCACGGCCCGGCCTCCGGGCTGTCGTCGGGCACTTCGCCGACCAACGGCGCGTCCGGAAGATTCTCGACCGCGCGCCGGAGCATGGCGAGCGCGGTGAGGACCGCCCACTGGCGCACCGAGGCGCGGTCACCCGCGAAGAGGAAGCGCCGGGTGTCTGCGCGGCACGCGGCGCCGTGCGTGCCGGACAAGGTGACAGAAACGAAGACGGTGCCCACGGGCTTTCGGTCGCTCCCGCCGCCGGGTCCGGCGATGCCGGTGATGGCGACGGCGAGATCGGCGCCCGTGCGGATCCGGGCCCCTTCGGCCATCGCGCGGGCGCAGGGGGCGCTGACGGCCCCGTGGTCGAGGAGGATGTCGGGGGGCACGCCGAGGAGGGCCTGCTTGAGATCGTTCGAGTAGGTGATGAAGC
Organism: Phycisphaerales bacterium; assembly: GCA_020847175.1. Classification (GTDB taxonomy): domain Bacteria; phylum Planctomycetota; class Phycisphaerae; order Phycisphaerales; family UBA1924; genus JADLCM01. The sequence continues at coordinate 12,640 of JADLCM010000046.1, read as the reverse complement.
CGCCCAGAAAAGCGGCGCTGGAACCGGCGACGGCGGTGAGGGCGTGCCCCAGCCCGCCGCCGGTGCAGCTCTCGGCGCAGGTGATGGTGAGCCGCCGGGCGATGGCGCCCTGGATGACGCTGGAGGCGAGGGATTCATCGCCTTCGCTGAAGATCGCCGGTCCGAGGGCGGTGCGGACCCGGGCGAGGATGTCGTCGAGGTCACGATGCGCCCCGGGGCCGGGGGGGCCTTCGTACCGCACGCGGCAGGCGACCACGCCGCCGCTGGCGGTGGTGCCCACGAGGGGGTTTCGGTCGCGGCGCATGAGTTCGCCGAGGCGTTCGACGACGGCGCTCTCGCCGAGGCCGACGGCGCTGATAACGCGCGTGAGGACGAGGCGGTCGGGGTCGGCGCGGAGAGCGGGAACCACGAACGACTCGAACATGGGCATCATCTCGCGGGGCGGGCCGGGGAGGCAGAACACGTCTGCCGCGCCGACGAGGGCGCGCAGGCCCGGCGCGGTGCCGGCGGGGTTGGCGAGCATGGAAGCGCGGCGGGGACGGAGGGCCTGCACGCGGTTGACCTCGGGCATGACGCGCCGGCGGGAGGCGTACCAGCGCCGGAGTTCGGCAAGCGCATCGGCATCTTCGATGAGGTCATCGTGCGTGGCGCGGGCGAGGGCGGAGCGCGTGAGGTCATCGAGGGTGGGCCCGAGCCCCCCCGTGGAGATAAGGAGATCGGCGGAGGAGGCGAGCCGGGTGAGCGTGCGGACGTGCTCGTCCTCGTCGTCGCCCACGGTGACGTGCTCGCGCACGCGCACGCCGAGGTCGGTGAGGCGGCGGCTGAGCCACTGGGCATTGGTGTCGAGCTTCTGCCCGAGGGTGAACTCGTCCCCGACACTGAGGATCGCGGCGGCGCGGTGCGGCCGGGGCGCGGGGCTCATGCGCCGCCCCCAACCAGCGTGACGAGTTCAACCTGGTCGCCGGGCTTGAGCACCGTCGCGGCGTGGTCGCGCCGCGGGATCAGGCGCTTGTTGACTTCGGCGGCGCAGGCGCCCGCAGCGAGCCCGCAGGAGGCGACAAGATCGGCGAGCGTCGTGCCCTCGGGGCGATCAACGGGCTTTCCGTTGAGGATCAGCTCCATGAGAGAGGGTAGGAGCGGGGCCTTCCGGCACGCGGGCGAGGCAGGGGCGAGCGTCACGAAGGAGGCTTGGGAGAGGCGACGCGGCCCAGTACAATCTCGCGGGCGGCGTGCCCCGGGAGTGCATCATGCGATGGTTCTGGCTGGGTGTGCTCGCGTTGTTCGGCCTGGGGGGCGGGCTCCTGATCGCGCGGGGGAGCGGGGAGGATCGGCCCGAGATCACGGGCGCAGCGCCGCACGCGGATCCAGAACGGGCGCGCCCGGGCGAGGCGCGGGGGCGTGCGGACACGCCGGTGCAGGCGGACCCTGCGATACAGGGAGCGACGGAGCAGGCACCTGTCGAAGGGACAATGGCGGGAACGGCGGATGCGCAGCGAGAGAATGGAGAGCCGCCGCAGTCCGATGGGTCGCCGATGAGCGCGACTGAAGCGGAGAACGAGGAATCAATCGGGACACCAGAGCCCGCGGCGGTTGACGAGGTGCCGGATGCGGGCGCCGGCGCGCCGGCCGCGCAGCCGGAGCATGTGTCACCGGAGCAAAAGGAACCGGAGAAGCCGGCTGAGAAGACACCCTCGGAAGGTGGGCCCGAGACGGGCCTGTCTGGAACCGTGCCCGCATCGACACCCCCGGCGAGCGAAACCCCCGGCGGAGACGTGCCGCCGGCGCCGGAGCCGGCGCTGTCGCCCGCGTTGCCGGAGAAGGCCGACGCGCCGACGGAAGAAGTGCCGACAAGGACAGACGGCACAACGCCGGAGGAGACGGCGGCGCCGGGCTCGCCCAAGCCGGAGTCACCGGCTCCGAAGGTGCCCGCGCCCGGGGAGCCCGCGCCTCAGTTGCCGGCACCTGGCGAGTCGTCGGCGGAACTGCCGGCGGCACCGGCGGCACCTGACCCCGTCACGTGCGCGCCGGATGCTGCGGAACCGGGCGCGCCGACGGAAGGGTCCGCGGCGCCCGCGGCGAAGCGCGTTGCCGGGGTGGAGGTGCGTGAGGACGGGACCGCGATGGTTGAGGGGCGGTTCGCGGTGAAGGGCAAGGGCACCGAGGAAGCCCCGTACGAGTTGCCGTGGGAGTTGCTGGTGGACATCCGGCAGAGTTACGACCCGCGCGCGGGGAAGTCGGTGCTGCCCGCGTGGACGAAGTTCTTCGACGGCAAGGTGGTGAAGATCACGGGGTACCTGCTGCTGCCCCTGGCGGGCGAGGAAGTGGATGAACTGCTGGTGATGCGGAACCAGTGGGACGGGTGCTGCATCGGCGTGCCGCCCACGGCGTACGACGCGGTGGAGGTGAAACTGAGCGGGGTGGTCCGGGTTTCGCGGTTCAACGTGAACTTCGGGAGCATTGTGGGGTACTTCAAGGTTGACCCGTACCTCTCGGGGAAGTGGCTGATCGGGCTGTACGTGATGGAGGACTGCCTGCTGCACGATGCCGCTGGGAAGAACCTGATCGGGACGTGAAGCTGAGAACCTGGGGAACGGGCTGTGTGACGGGACGCGGGAGAATGTTGTGTGTGCGACTCGGATGCCCCGCACGGAGTGTGGAGGTACCCCCGGCAGGGCGCGAGAGGCGGGTGTGAGGCCGGGGCGCCGGGGGGGCCGCTACGCTCGGGGCATGAAGCGCCGCTTTGACGATGCGGGGCCGCTGCCGCTGATCGCCCCGTCGATTCTCGCCGCGGACTTTGCGCACATGGCGCGCGACAGCGCCGCGGCGGTGGATGCGGGCGCCGAAGTGCTGCACCTTGACGTGATGGACGGGCACTTTGTGCCCAACCTCACGATGGGCCCCGACATGTGCCGCGCATTGAGGCGGGAGTTCCCCGGAGTGCTGCTGGATGTCCACCTGATGGTGACGTATCCGCAGCAGTTCTTCGAGCCGTTCGCGAAGGCGGGGGCAGACCACCTGACGTTTCACTGGGAGCCCCTGGCGGAAGGGCGCGCGACGGCGACAGCGCTGGAGTTCGCGCGGGATATCAGAGACCTCGGGCTGACGGCGGGTATCGCGATCAACCCCCCCACTCCCTGGGAACGGATCGCGCCCATCGCCGAGTCCTTCGACATGGTGCTCGTGATGAGCGTCAACCCCGGGTTTGCCGGGCAGGGGTTCATCGCGAGCGTGCTCGACAAGACGCGGCGGGCCCGGGAAAAACTCGGGGGTGGAAAGCGGGTACAGATGGATGGGGGAGTCTCCCCGAGTACGGCGGCGGATGTTCGGCACGCCGGGTGCGATGTGCTCGTGGCGGGGTCGGCCCTGTTCGGCAGGCCGCGGGCGGAGTTCGAGCGGGTGATCCGCGAACTTCGGGGTGTTTACGTCTGATAACACGCGCTGACGCAGGGCCCGGAGCCGGGGTGAGGGGCGGGGTTGTGGCCGGGCGGGTGCGGTACAATGCGAGACCGGTTGCCCGGGCGGAGCCCAGGAGAACATGGCCCAGAGCGATGAACTGCAGGTGCTCTTTGTGCGGGTGGGCCCGACTCTATGGACGGAGCAGGGCCGCATCGTCGGCGTGACCGACATTCCGCTGGCGCCGTCGGGGGTTGAGGTCGCCCGGGAGGTGGCGCGATCGGTCCAGGGCCCGCGCCTCGCGACGATTTACTCGGCTCGGGATGAAGCGAGCCGGCAGACGGTGGAGGTGTTGCAGGAGGCGTTCGGGGGACGGGCGCGGGTGGCACCGCAGCTGCATGAGATTGATTTAGGTCTTTGGGAGGGGATTCTGAGTTCGAGTTTCGCTGAGAAGTTCCCCTCGGCGGCGCGCCAGTGGCAGGAGAACCCCGGCGCGGTCACGGCGCCGGAAGGTGAGAGCGTGGCGGGAGCGCGGCAACGGATCGTGAGCGAGACCGCGCGCCTCCTGCTGCGTCACAAGGCGTCGGAGGGCGCGGTGGGAATGGTGCTGCGTCCGATGGCGATGGCCATGGTGCGGCTGGCCTTGGACGACCTCGCGATGGCCGAGGCCCAGCGGGTTCTGGAGAACGCTGCGGATGCGGAGTGGCGCGGGTTGTCGCGAGAACGTCTGCGAGAGATCGGCGAGGCCCATCGCCCGGCACCGACACGGGTTTGACGCCGCCCGGCCCGGGGGCGCGCGGGAGAAACGAGCATGAGTCGTACGGCAGGACGTACGTGGACCGATGTGAAGCCTGCGCGACGGAGCGCGATCCCGGAGGGGCTGTGGCTTCGCTGCCCCGGGTGTGCGCAGATGATCTACCGGCGGCAGATGGAGGCGAACCTGCACGTGTGCCCGGAGTGCGGGCACCACTTCCGCATCGGGGCGGAGGAGCGGGTGCGCCAGCTCGCGGACGCGGGGTCGTTCACGGCGATGTTCACGAACCTGCGCCCGAACGACCCGCTGGAGTTCGTCGATCTGAAGACCTACCCGGACCGGCTGAAGGCGGAGCAGGCCAAGAGCGGGCGGACGGACGCGGTGCTGGCGGGAGAGGCGTTCATCAAGGGTCGCCAGGCGGCGCTCTGCTGCCTCGACCTGACCTTCATGATGGGCTCGATGGGCTCGGTGGTGGGTGAGACCATCACGCGGACGATTGAGCATGCGACGGACCGCAACCTGCCGCTGATCGTGGTGAGCTGCTCGGGCGGGGCGCGGATGCAGGAGTCGGGACTGTCGCTGATGCAGATGGCGAAGACCTCGGCGGCGCTGGCGCGCCACGACGAACGGGGCGGGTTGTTCATCAGCGTGCTGACTGACCCGACCACCGGGGGCGTGACGGCGAGCTTCGCGATGCTTGGAGACGTGATCCTGGCCGAGCCGGAGGCGCTCATCGGGTTCGCGGGGCCGCGGGTGATCCAGCAGACGATCAGGCAGGAACTGCCCGAGGGGTTCCAGACCTCGGAGTTCCTGCTCAAGGCGGGGCTCGTGGACCGCGTGGTGGCGCGCGACCAGCTGCGGGCGGAGCTGGCACGCCTGATTGACTTCAGCGGGAAGTAGGCGGCGCAGGGAGGCGCGGCATGCCTGAACGCAAGGGGCCGAAGCCCGTGAAGGAGCCGCGGGCCCGGGCGCCGCGCACACGGGCACTGGGCGCCGGCGCGGCGGGCGGCCTGGGGTACGCGGGGATCACGGCGCTGGCGTTTGCGCCGGTCGGGGCGTGGTACCTGGCGCCCCTGGCGATGCTGCCGCTCGTGTGGGCGGCGGAAGCGCAGGGATCGCGCGTGCTGCGGGCCCTCGGCGCGACGCTGGGCGCGCTGCCGTTCTGGCTCGGATCGCAGGCCTGGGTGCGTGACGTGTCGGCGGCGGGGTATGTGCCGCTGGCGGTGTACCTCTCCATGTGGGCGGGCGCGTTCGTGTGGACGCTGGCGCGGGTCGGGGATGCGGGCGCGCGCCCCCGGGGGGACCGGGGGGGGGTGAGAGGGTCGAGCGCTGGGGGTGGGGAACTGCGGAATCCCCACACGGAGTGTGGATGGACCGGAGGAAGGACGCCGCGGATCCTGGCGGCGGCGACGATCTGGGTCGGACTCGAGGTGCTTCGGGGTGAGGTCGCGTTCCACGGGTATGCATGGTTCCTGCTCGGGCACCCGCTGATCGAGTGGAGCGGGCTGGCCCGGCCCATCGGGGCGACGGGCGGGGCGTACCTGATGAGCCTGTGGGCGGCGCTGATCGCGTGCGCGGCGTGGGAGAGCGTGCGCCGGCGCAGGCCGAGCGCTTGGCTCGCGGCGCCGCTCGTCGTGTGGGGTGGCGCGTGGCTTGCTTCGCGAACGCCCGAGCACGCGTGCGCAGCGCTGCGGGTCGGAGTGGTGCAGACCAACGTGCCGCAGTCGAACAAGATCGGGTGGAGCCTGGAGCAACGGATCGCGGACCTGCGCCGGATGCAGGCCCTCTCGCGCGAGGCGGCGGCCGAGGGCGCCGAGGTGATCGTGTGGCCGGAGACCATGTTCCCGGGGTTCATGCTCGACAGCCCGGCGCTCGAAGCGCTGGAGGCCGTGCGGTCGAAGTTCCCGGTTGAAGCGCGAAACATCCGGTGGTTCGCGGACGAGCTGCTAGCGACGCAGCGCAGCGCCGGGGTGCCCATGCTGGTGGGCGCTGCGGGCCAGGATGATGTGGTGTTTGCGCAGGGGCCGCAGTTCGACTGGCGGGTCGGGGCACGGTACAACAGCGTGTTCGAGGTTCGCGAAGGGCGAGTGGAGCCGAGGCGCTACGACAAGCGCGTACTGACGCCCTTCGGCGAGGTGATGCCGTACGTGTCGGCGTGGCCCTGGCTGGAGCGGAAGTTGCTGGCCCTCGGGGCGGGAGGCATGACCTTTGACCTTGCGCCGGGGACCGAGCCGGTGCGGTTCGAGGTGGGCGGGCGCGTGATCGCGACGCCGGTGTGCTTCGAGGCGACGAACGCCGGGGTCGTGCGTTCGCATCTGCTCGGGGGCGCTGGGAAGCCGGGCGACCTCATCATCAACCTGACCAACGACGGGTGGTTCGGGACAGCAGATTCTTCTCGGGAACATCACCTGTTGTGCGCGCGCTGGCGGGCGGTCGAGCTCGGCGTGCCGCTGGTCCGCGCGGCGAACACCGGGATTTCGTGCGTGATCGAACCCGACGGGCACGTGCAGCGAGCGATGGGGGTGCGGGTGGATGGGGCGGAAGTATTCGGGGTTTCCGGGGCGTACCGCGTCACGCCGTTCCGGGCCGTCGGGAACGTGTGGACCTGGATTCCGGCGGGTGGCACGATCCTGCTCCTCGCCGGTTCGTATTGCGGGAGAAGGTGTCGGGCCGATGGGTAGAACGTCCTGGCGAAAGCGTGGCCCCGGGGTGCGAACCGACGGCGGCAAGGAGCGATTCATGCGGCGTGCGCGGATGATGGTGTCGGCGGGTGCGGCGGGGCTCGTGGTCGGCCACCTGGCCGGGTGCAGCGCCCCGGAGAACAAGGCAGCGGTGCGCCCGGCGGCGCAGCAGGTTGCCGCGCCGGGGCCGGCGGCGGAGCCGGTGCTCAGCGCGGTCGAACGCTCCGCGCTGCGGGAGCAGGCGCTCGAGGCGCTGGTGCGCGGGGCGAGCGACCCGATGCCGCAGATGCGGGCGAACGCGCTGGAGGCGCTGGCCTCGACGCCGACGCGCCTGGTGCCGCTGCTGCCATCGGCGCTCGCGGATGCGAACCCGGGGGTGCGGGCGGTCGCGGCGGCGCTGGTGGGACGACTGCGCCGGTGCGAACTGGCGGCGCTGGTTGAGCCGCTGACGACGGATGAATCGGAGTTCGTGCGAGCGAGCGCGGTGTTCGCGCTGGGGCGCTGCGACCCATCGCGCGACCTCGGGCCGCTGGCGCAGGTGCTCAACGGCTCAAACAGCACGCGGGCGCGGGCGCACGCGGCGTACCTGCTGGGAGAACTGGGGAACGCGAGCGCGATCCCGATGCTGCGCCAGGCAGCGGGCGTGGACGTACCCCGGGCCTCGCCGATCGAGGTACGACTGCTCCAGTTGCAGATCGCCGAGGCTCTTTACAAGCTGGGCGATCAGTCGCAGATTTCAACGCTCCATTCGGCGCTGCTGGTGGCGGCGCCCGAGGACCTCGAGGCCGCGGCCCTGGCGGTGCAGATACTCGGTGAAGTCGGGAGCCGGCGCAGCGTGCCGGACATCGTCAACCTGCTGGCGTGGAGCGACGAGAACGGGGGCCGGATGCCCGCCGAGGTGCGCCTGGGCGCGGCGGCGGCGCTGGCCAAACTGGGGCGGCGCGACGGATGGATCGTGGCGCAGGAGTTCGAACGATCGGAGTCGGCGGTGCTGCGCGCGCAGGCCGCGCACGTGTTCGGGCGGGTGGGCCGTACGGACGACCTCGGGTCGCTCCGGCGGCTGCTGGGTGATGACGACGGGCTGGTGCGGATCGCGGCCGCGGGGGCGATTGCGGGGGGCGCGGATTGAGGCTGAGCGGGCGCTCGCAGAGGGCTCGCGGAGGGCTCATCGAAGCGCGGACCGACGCGGCGATCGAGGCTCACCCGAGCGCACGCCGGGGCGAACGGGAAGGTCCGCGAATCGGCGATTCGCACGCGGTTGTGTGGGGGGATGGGGACGCCGCGGGCTCTGGCGCACGCAGCGTCTCGGCCTGACTTGACACTCGCGGATTGGGCCCTACCTTTTGCGAGCCTTCGGGATGCGCCCCCGGGGGTGGTGCGTCCGGTCGCGCTGATGAGTCGGGCCGCGTGAGCGACCCGGCTTGGAGGGTGGCTGGGAGCGCCAGGCAGGGCGGCAGGGGTGAACCAGCCGCCGCGCACGATTGGAGTCGGCGACCCCGCCGAGCTTTGGTCGGGCGACGTTGAATGATGGGGCGCGACAATTTCGGGGCGGTAGCTCAATTGGTTAGAGTACCGGACTGTCGATCCGGTGGTTGCGGGTTCGAGTCCCGTCCGCCTCGCTTAGATAAGCCTTGCTGAATCCGTAGGTTACGGATACCCCCCGATGGTCGGGGGCGCAGCTCGAGACGATTCCCGCGCGGTGCGCGCACCGCGCGGGAGTTTCGGGATGTGCCCCATGCCGAAGACCCCGGGATATCGCAAGCGCCACGACCGCAACCAGGCCATCGTCACCCTGACCGACGCCGCGACCAAGCGGCGGCGGGATTACTGGCTGGGCGAGTACGGCTCGCCCGAGAGCCGCGAGTTGTACCACCGTGTGGTCGCCGAGTGGGAGGCCAACGGCCGCCGCCTCATCGACCCGGACTTCGAGAAGCCCGGCGCTGGCGGGCCGGGCGGCGATGGGGGGCCGGACGGTACTGGCGGAATCACCATCTCCGAGCTGTGCGCCCGATTCTGGCGGATGCGGGCACCGCAGTTCAACGAGAACGAGCAGGGGCACTTCAAGGCCCTCATCCGGCTCCTACGCCGCTCCTATGGCTCGACGCCCGCGTCGGCGTTCGGGCCGAGGCGGCTGCAGCGGCTCCGCGACGAGATGATCCGCGAGGACGAGGAGAGCGGCCGGCGCGGCTGGGGCGTTACCTACACCAACGCGCAGGTGCGGCGGCTGTGCCGGCTCTTCAGGTGGGCCGCGTCGCAGGAGATCGTCTCCGCGAGCGTGAGGGTGGAACTCCTGGCGGTGGACCCGCTCAAGCCCGGGCGCTGCGAGGCGCGGGCGGGGCGGGTCGTGAAACCCGTGCCGGTCGAGGTGGTCGAGCAGACGCTGCCGTATTTGGCGAGCCCGGTCGTCACAGCCGTGCGGTTGCAGCTGCTCACCGGAGCCCGCCCCGACGAGGTGCTCAGCCTGCGCCAGTGCGACATCGACACCTCCGGCGGCGACGGGGTCTGGGTGGTCCGCCCCGAGCGGCACAAGACGCAGTACATGGGGCACGACCGCGTGCTCTTCCTCGGCCCCAAGGCACACGCGGTGCTTGAGCGGTTCATGGACCGCCCGCCGGGCGCGTACCTCTTCTGCCCCGCCGAGGCGGACGCGGAGCGGCGGGCGACACGGGCCGCGGCGCGGAAGACGCCGCTCTCGTGCGGCAACCGGGCCGGGACCAACCGCAAGGCCGAGCCGAAAAAGACCGCAGGCGACCGCTACGACGCGCGGGCGTACTACCGGGCCGTGCAGTACGCCTGCGACGTGGCCTTCCCGCCGCCCGCCCCGCTGGCCAAGCGCGACGATGAGACGCGGGAGGCATGGCGGAAGCGCCTCGCTTCGACCGGCCTCAAGGCGGCCCTGGACGCCTGGCGGAAGGAGCATCGGTGGTTCCCGTACCAGCTCCGCCACACGGCCGCGACGCTCTACCGGCGGGAGCACGGCCTCGAGGCCTCGGCCCTGGTGCTCGGGCACGCGAGCGCCCGCGTCACGGACGCCGTCTACGCCGAGCGGGACCAGTCGAAGGTGGCTGAGATCATGCGGTTGGTAGGGTGAGGCCCGAGCCGCCGACCGCCCATCCGGCGTGCGCAGTGGCGGATCAGGTCGCGGCGGCCGGTTTGGACTTCGCCCGCAGCATCGACACCGACAGCAGGATATGAAGCACACGTTCGCTCGCGGTCTTCGTGAACTGGTCTGTAGTCCAGAGGCCGTGGCAGACCTCGTTGCGGATGTTCAACCCCTTGTTGTGGGCCAGCGTGGAGAGCAGGTACATCCGCAAGTTCTCGCCCAGGATGACTTTCACGGCCTCGTCTCGCTCCAGAGCATCTTGCAGGTTCTTCGACTGCATGACCCCCTTGCCGCTCTGGAAGGGCTTCACGGTGGACTTGCCCGCGTGGCGGGCGATGTTGACCACTGCCCGCTCAATCTGCGGCACCAGAACGTGAACGGTCTGGATGAAGTCGCCCAAGATGTGCGCCTCGACCGCGCGCCGGATCAGCGGGATTCGATCCTCAGTGAACAATGGCGACAGGCGAACGAAGTCAACGATGTGCGCCGCGGTCAGTCCGTTGGCGAACAGGTGATCGAACCCCCAGCCGATCCAAGGCGCAGAGAACTGGATGTGTCGGGATGTCTCATGGACCATCTTCCCGTCCGGGTCGCCAGACTCGTCCCCGATGTCGGCCTTGATGTGGCTTTCGTCGATGATCTTGGGGGTGAATAGGGCCTGAAGCGGGAACTTCTTCGCGCGTTCCGCTACCTCGTCGGCCAAGTCCTGTTGATCGGGAACGAAGCTCACCGCCAGCCGTGACAGTGCCACCTCCATGCTGCCGCCTTCGGTGAGCATCGCACAGAACTTGTCCACGTCTTCCTTCTTCACCTCGTGCTTCACGGTCATGGGCACAAGCTGCTTCACCGCGTCGGGAGCCACTTTCTGCGCGTCGAACTGGACCCGCTCGGCTTCCTCTTTCAGCCCGGCTTGGGCGTAGGTCTCGCGCGCCGTCTCCAGGAACATCACGCCGGTCATCGCATCACCCATCTTCGCCCGGCGCTCGAATGCCTGTCCAATCGCCCGGAGGATGCGAACCCGATCCTCGGGTCTGTTCTTGCGCTGGTAGTAGGCCGCGAGCCGAAGGCCGATGCTCTGCGGGCTGTGGGGATCAACGTCCCACTGACCGCCGGGCGTGGTCATCTCGGCGAACTTCTTCTCCATGCGTTCAACGATGCTGCGCTCCAGGTCCTCGGACAGTTCCGGCCCCTTATCCGGCGGCAGCAGGTTGTCGAACAGGTAGCAGTAGGTGCCGAGCTTGTCATCGCTGGCTGTGCGGTCAACGTAATCGATGGTCGCGTTCACGGCCTGCTCGATGCGCACCTTGTCCTTTACGCTCAACGCGAGCGTGAGCGCTCGCCCGACGCTCTCGTGCGTGTCGCCCCAGGACGATCCGTCGTCCAACTTCGCGGCGGCAACGTAGTTGTCGATGGCAAGCCGGGCGAACTCAATCCCCGGCTTTCCCTTCGTCACGCACTTCGTGGTGTCCCACACCAAGTCGGCGTATCGCGCCTTCAGCACCGGATGCTTCGCGTCATGGGCGCGTGCGGACCAGTATTCGATGACCGCCGCATCAGCCCGGCGCAGATCAGGGCGGCATCGCATTCCGTCGCCCTCACCCACAGTCATCATCGGTTGGAAGTACGTTTTCCAGGGGCCACCATCCGACGCTTCGTGAGTGCTGAAGTCGAAGGCCGCCCACTCTGCCCAAGCTGCTTGCTGCGCGTCCGGCGCGAGTGCCTTCCAGTCGGGCACGGCCTTGTCCACAGCGTGCTGAACATCCATCACCTCGAACGTATCCGTGCGGGCGTCGAACTCGGCTAGGACGGCGGTCACTTCGGGCGGAGGTGTCAATGGCATGGCATGATTATCCCGAGTTCCCTGGCGTCACGCAGAAGGCCTGCGATCGACCGAGAGTGCCTAGGGAGCGAATCGCAGTCGTGTTGAGTACTGAGGCCAACCCGGCCCTCGGACCCGCGAGCGTGGGGGGTAGCGGGTGCCTCCACCTCCGAGTTACCGCGCGGCCCGCCCAGCAAAAAGACTTCGCGTTTTCAATGGCCCTCTCGTTCCGCGAGGGCTGTCGTCGTCCGTGGCCGGTGCGGTAACTCCAGTTACCGAGTTACCGCCGCAAAACAGCGTGGATTCTTCCCCCATCGCAAGCAGCCCGAGCCCCGTGAGGGCCGGGTCAGACGAGCGAGGAGTTCCACGTGTTCCAGCAAGACTCGATCGGAAAAGCAACGGACGGGAGCGATGAGGCGCCTGTTGCGGAGGAGCATATCACGCTTTCGCAGGCGGCGAAGCTCGCCCCGGGGCGGCCTTCGCCGAACTGCGTGTGGCGGTGGTGCCGCGAGGGCGTCAAGGCGGCCTCGGGGCAGCGCGTGCGGCTCAAGCACGTGCGCTTCGGCTCCCGCATCTACACCACGCGCCAATGGCTGAGCGCCTTCGGCCTCGCTCTTGCCGAGGCGGACGCGGCCCACTTCGAGCGTGGTGAACAAGCCGCGGAGGTCACTGCCCCCACACCGCACTGCCGCAGCAGGCGTTCGCGCGAAACCGCGCGCGATGACGCCCGCCGTCGCCACGACCAAGCGGAGCGAGAACTCGAGGAGGCGGGCCTGTGAGCACCACGCTTCCCCGTTCAACCGGCCCGCCGCTCGTGTGGCTCGGCCAAGGCAATTTCGTCCGCGACATCTTCCCCCACGACCTCCATCCCATTGGAGAATCCATGACCG
>JADLCM010000045.1 GCA_020847175.1 Phycisphaerales bacterium | reverse complement strand
CCCCCCCCCCAGGCGAAGACTCCAGTCCAGCATGGACAGCGTGAGGAGGCTTCACGATGTATCGCGCAATGCTGCGTTCTTTCGCCGCGGTCGGCATCGGCACCCTTTGTGCGATCGGGGGGGGCAACCGGATCCGTGCCTGAAAGGCACGACGATCGCGGATCCCATCGATGCCAAGTGCCTGCACGCGCCGACATCCCTTCCGTGCGTTGTTCCGACAATCCCCGACGCAAACGGGTTCCGCGCGGCAGAGGGGACCAAGTGCGGCCTCAAGTGGCGCGGGTTCTGGTTTCCGAAGGCGTGCGGCAGGCCGCTCGCCGGTGCGGCGTGTGCCACCGAATGACGTGCGGCACGGTACAATAGACAAACCCAGTTTGATGGAGACATCCAATGACACATGAGCGGCTCCTGCGTCGAGCGGCGGTGACATTCCTCCTCGCGGCCTGCGGCTTCGGCGCTTCGGCGCAGGTCGGGTCCGGCGGGCCGCCCGACCCGGATGCGGGCTTGGCGGCGTGGGTCAATCAGTATCTCGTCGCCCCCGCGATGCACATCGATTCGGACATCGCAGTTCGCATCTGGGATACCGAGTTCGGCCCGGAGTTCGTCACTGACGGCACCGACATCGCGGGTGAGTTCGCGTCGTGGTGGCAGTCGGACGACTCGTACCTGCTGGACATCGCCGTTGACCCGGCGGGCTATCCCGGCGTGGACGTCGCGTTCGCGTGGGACGGCTCGATGTTCGCCGAATGGCGACGCGATCAGGGGTCGCTCGCATACTCAGCAAATGACTGGAACGAGCTGGGGATTGTCCTTCGCGACCCGATCATGGACCTTCTCCAGTTTGTTTACCCGGTTTCGGATGCGACGATCATGTCGCCGACGAAACTCTCCACCGTTCAGAACGATGGAGACCTCGCGACGCGACTGGCCGGCGCTAACTGGCAGCGAGTCTCAACAAGCGGCGCAACGGCAGTTTTTCCCGGCGCGACGGTGGACGGCGTGACGTTCGTGACTTATGCCGATTTCGAGTGGCATTCCAACCGGCTGGTGCCCGTGAAGATCGAGCATGTGGCCAATACCGTGGTGGTCGCGTCGATTGTGGCTGGCGGGTATGTCACGCGCACCCACGCCGGCGTGACCTATACCTGGCCGACGAACGTGGTCTTCCGCGGGTTCAATGAAGAGGGCACGCTCCAGGCGGAGATCGAGTACGATCTGGACACGCTCGAAGTGGCCTCGGGCTACCCGGGATCGACTTTCGAGATCGACTGGCTTCTGGCTGAATCGGTGTGGAGCATCGATGAACAATCATTCGAGGATTAGTCCGCTCGATCGCCTTCGGCTCGCATCACAGCGCTGTGTGATCGCGGCCGGACTCGTCTGCGCCGGATGCGGCGGCCCGCCGCTCTCGCCGCAGGCCTCCCAGTCGGCGGCGAATCAGCCAGCGGAGCCCGGCAATGCGGCGTCCGAAGGTAACTCGCAAGGCGGGCCGGTCGGGGCCTCCGCACAGATCTCGAACCCAATCACGCTCTTCGTCGGCGGCGATACGCCCGGCGCGATCGAGGCGCTGGTGACATGGTCTGCCTCACCCGCCAATGCCCGCGAGCCCGTGCTCCTCATGGACCCGATCAACGAGGCCGATGTTGTCGCACTCGGCCCGGCTCACGAAGCACGCCTTGAGGCGATGTTGAAAGAATCGGATCTTCTGCGCCAACTCGCCGGGGCGGCGGTCCGCGAGGCTCGCAGCTTGGCCCCGACTGATCCCGCCCGGGCGGCCCAACTCCTCGATACGGTCGAGCGCGCCGGATTCATCCATCGCACCGCCGGGGCGAACAAGCTCACGACCATGGTCGGGGAGGCGATCGAGAAGCAGGCGCAGAAGGCCCGTGCCGAAGTGCTGCCCGGCTCCGGCGGGGCGTGAGATGCGCCGTTGACTGACGCGTGCTCGCCCCACCTTCCAGCGCGGAGGGCCAGATGTCCGCACCTCAGCCGGCCGCAGAAGCCTTGGCCTCGCCGGTCCACGTGCCGCCATCTGACCGTCCGGCTGAGCGCGTGAGCCCGCGTGCCACGGTGATCGTTCCCCGCAGCACCCGGGGTTCGCGGCTGCGCGCGGCGGGCATGCTCGCGGGCGCGATCGTCGCCGGGGCCGTTCCCCAGTTGCGGGCCATCCCGTCGATACATGCGGCGGGGCTTGTGCTGATCGGCGCCGAGGCTGTTGTGCTGCTGTCCCGGGCCGCCCGCGCCCCGTCGGAGCACGAAGGCCCGCCGCCGGGCTTCGGGGCCTGCGTGCCTCTGATTGTCCTGGGCGCCCTGGTGGGCGCCGCCTCGTGGGCCGGGCTGTTCGTGACCCCCGGCGGCGATACCACCCCGGTGTTCGCCGGCACGGGCGCGCTGGGCGTCATCATCGGGCTCATGACGATCTCGCAACGGGGCCGGTCCCGCGCGGGTGACGATTGACCCTTCACCTCGCGCGATTCACCCCTCGCGCGGCAGGATGTTCAGGTATGCCCGCCACGGGCCGACCGCTTCGCGTTCCTGCCACGCCATGGCCTTGGCGATCTGGCCGAGGTGGTGGATGTCGTGCGTGGACCAGGTGTGCAGCAGTTGCCGGAGCGTGACAGGGCCGAGCGACGGGTGCGTGCCGCGCGAGTCGAGCGCGCCATCGTCGAGCCTGAGTGCTGAAAGCCTGTCAAGGTTGGCGCGGCGCAGACCGGCGAAGCGCTCGATGAGTTCCGGCAGCGGGCCGCCCTCTTCGGGCTCGATGGTTGCCCCGTGCGGAAAGGGTTCGAAAGGCACGGCCTCCCCGCGTTCGAGGATGTGCCTGGCGCGGGGGATCCAATCGAGCGGCTCGGCACAGATCAGGTGCCCGACGACGTGGTACGGGCTGAACGTACCGGGGCCGTACCGAGCGTGCGTCCACGATTCGGGAAGCCCCGCGAGCCAGGCCCCGAGCACGCGAGGGGTGCGTTCGAGAACGGTCACCAGGCGCTGCAGATCAGCGTTCATGGAGCATTGTTGGCAGGGGCGACGCCGGGATGCCGCGGAGGTGTCGCGAAGCCCGGCGCAACCGAACCCGGCTGCTCAACAGGCACGCGGGCGAACCCGACACGCGCGCCCAAACCGAAGGGTGACCGACGGGACTCGAACCCGCGACGTCCTGGACCACAACCAGGTGCTCTACCAACTGAGCTACGGCCACCATCACGCGGGGGCGCGGTCCGGCCTGCGTCGGGCCGCGCCTCAGCCCGGAAGCGTATGAGCCTCGTCGGGCAGGGGCAACGACCGGCCAGGGCGGTTCCGAACCGGGGAAGGATCGCATCCGAGTGAACAAGAGTTGACCGTACCGAGGCCGTGCGGCTGTCGCCGGGCATCATGCCTTCCTGCTCCCGCACCGCGCCCCGGTTCGGCGCTGTGCACCCGCGAGGACGCACAAGGCACTCCCGTGGAAGGCGCGACCATGGTGGCACGGAGACGTCTGCTCAACGACGTGCCGATCGCGGGTTACGCCTGGCGCACGAGCACCTCGACGGGTGAGGTGATGTTCATATCGCGCTGCGGGAAGGGGATGCCGATGCCCGCCTCGTCGAGCGCGAGCTTGACGGCGCGGAGGGTTGCCTGGCGCACGGCCAGGAACTCGGGCGTGCGGGCCCAGACGCGCACTTCCCAGTTCACGCACGAATCGGCGAACCCGGTGAGCACGACCGCCGGCGCGGGGTCGCTGAGTGCGCCCGGGGCGCGCTGCGCGGCCGACTCGAGCACGGCCCGGGTCGCATCGACATCGGCGTCGTATGCAACGCCCACGGGCACGTCGATCCGGCGCACGGCGTTGTGATCGAGCACTTCGATCGTGTTGCCGAAGACGCGGCTGTTGGGCACGATGATGTGCCGGTTGTCGAAGCGGTTGATGCGCGTCGTGAACAGTTCGATCTCATCGACGGTGCCGAGGTTGCCGTCCACTTCGACCACCTGTCCGACGCGGAAGGGCCGGAAAATCAGGAGCATGACCCCCGCCGCAAGGTTCGAGAGCGCCCCCTGCATGGCCAGGCCGACGGCGAGGCCGGCGGCCCCGACCACGGCGGCGAGGCTGGTGGTGTTGACGCCGAATACGCCCAGCGCGGTGACGATCGCGAGGACCATGATGGCCCACTTTGCCGCCTGCGAGAAGAACTTGGCGAGCGTGACCTCGACCTTGGCCCGGGCGAGGCCCTTCGCGACGACGCGCCGGGCCCAGTTGGAGACAAAGAGCGCGATGACGAGGAGCACGAGGACGCCGGCGATGCGTGCGCCGTAGTCCGCCGCGAGCGGGCCGTACCGATCCACGAGGGCGTCCACGTCCTTCGCGGAGGCGAAGCCCAGGAATGAGTCGGCGTCCTTCGCGGGGGTCACGGGCAGCGCGTCGGCAGAGGGCTGCGCGGCGGGTTCGGCGGGGGGCAGTGCGGCATCAGGCTGCATGGCGGGGTCTCGGGGCGCGGCAACCGCCGCCTGGGGGTGGAGGCGGACCGTCAGGTGGAGGGGGTTCGGGGTGGGGCCCGTGGGCCCGAGGAGAGGAACTGGGGATCAAGGATTCGAACCTTGACTAGCTGATCCAGAGTCAGCTGTGCTACCGTTACACCAATCCCCAAGCGGTACGAGACGCGTTCGCTCCGGCATACAGCCGAGCGGCGGAATCATATGCTCCGCGCCGGCGGGGGCAATTCGCGCGGATGCAGGCAGCGATGCGGAGCCCCGCGACGAGGCTATGGGGCTTTGGGGCCGTTCCACCTCACGTTCAGCGGGGCCGCCGGACCCGGGCAAACCACGGATTGCAGGGTTCTCGGGGTTGGGGGCAACCACCGCGGCACGATTTCCGAAGAGCAAGGCTGGATCACCCCCGCCCGGTTGTAGAGTGGCAGGGGGGCGCGGCTCGCGCGAGCCGTGGAGAGACACGTACGGGGGGTTTCCATGCGACGTTCGCTGATGCTGTCGGCTTTGGCCGGGACACTGGGTTGCTTCGGGGCCGCGGCGGATGATGTCCGCCCGAAGTTTGTCGAGGTTGCGGGAGAGCTGGAGTTCACCGGGCAGTTGATCGTCCGCCCGAGGCAGGAGTTGGCCGCCGAGGATCGCGCCCGGGCTCTTGCGATGCTCGATGGCCTCACGATCAAGGCGTACGGGGAAGTGGATGAGTTCATCGTCCGGGCGAGCACGCCCGAAGGGGCGGCGAAGGGCACGGGCGAGAACGAGCTCGCATCGCGGCTGATGACGACGGGGTTGTTCGAGTATGCGCATCCGAACTGGATGTGCTACCCGCTCGACACGCCGAACGACCCGGAGTTTCCCAACCAGTGGCACCACCAGAACATGCAGTCGGAGCTGGCGTGGGACATCTCGACCGGCTCGAACGACGTGATCGTGGCGTTCACGGACACGGGCATCGATCTGACGCACCCGGACCTCGCCCCCAATCGGGTTCCCGGCTTCAATGCGCCGACGGACACGGCGGAAGTGGACGGCGGGCAGGTGAACGACCTCAACGGGCACGGCACGCACGTCGCGGGCTGCGGGGCCGCCATCGGCAACAACGGCATCGGCGTCTCCGGCTGCGGCTGGAACATGAAGATCATGATGGTGCGCGTCTCGGATTCGAGCGGCGGCGGGGCGTACCTCGATGACATCCTGCAGGGCGCGCGCTGGGCCGTGGAGCACGGGGCGGTCTCGGCGTCGAGCTCGTACTCGGGCGTGGACTCCTCTTCGGTCGGCACGACGGGGACATACATCAAGTCGATCGGCGGGCTGTACCTCTATGCCGCCGGCAACTCGAACAGCAACTGGTCCGGGTTCGACTACCCCGACACGATCGTGGTCGGCGCGAGCGACCAGGGGGACAACAAGGCCGGATTCTCATCCTACGGCGTCGCGGTCGATCTCTTCGCGCCCGGCGTGAGCATTCTCTCGTCGTGCAATGGCGGCGGATACTGCTACGCGAGCGGCACGAGCATGGCGACCCCGGTCGCCAACGGCGTGGTGGGCATGATCTGGTCGGCGAACCCGAACCTGACGGCTGCTGAGGTCGAGCAGGTTCTCTTCACGACCTGCGATGACCTCGGCGACCCGGGCAATGACGACTATTACGGCTGGGGGAGGGTGAACCTCTTCCGCGCGGTCGCGGCGGCGTCGGGCGCGGGCGGGCCTCTGCCGCCCATCGCGGCGGACGACAACGCGGGCACGGTCGCGACGGGCCTGCCCATCGTGCTGGATGTGCTGGCGAATGACTTTGACCCGAACCTCGAGCCGGTCGTGATTGATTCCTTCGACGCGACCACGGCGCTGGGGGGGACGGTGACGCGCAGCGTGGGCACCGGGCCCGGCGGGCGCGACGAGCTCGTGTACACCCCGGGCCTGGCGGGCAACGACTCGTTTACCTACACGATCCGCGACCCCGGGCTGCTCTCGGACACCGGCACGGTGTCGGCGACCGTGATGGATTCTTCGCTCTTCCGCGATCCGGACATCGTGGCCTTCCCGGCGGACGGCGTGGTGACGGACTACTACGCCCTCGCCCAGTTGTCCGCGCTGCCCGATTTCAGCACCCTGACGCCGATCTCGCGCGAGATCCGCGCCGACATCAACATGCCTTCGACCGGCGGCGTGTTCGGAGGCTCGGGCCTGTCGGATGACGTGGGCGCGGTCTTCACCGGCTACATCAACGTGCCCGCAACCGCCGTCTACACCCTGTACACCAACTCCGATGACGGCTCGAAGCTCTACATCGGCGACACGCTGGTGGTCAACAACGACGGCCTGCACGGCATGGCCGAGGTCGGCGGCACGATCGGCCTCAAGGCGGGGCGCCACCAGTTCCGAGCCGAGTTCTTTGAGCGCGGCGGCGGCGCCGGCATGATCGTCTCCATCGCCGGCGGCGGGCTCGGCAAGCAGGTGATCCCCGCCTCGCGGTACGACTACGCAAGCCCCTGCCCCGCTGACATTTCCGGCAGCAGCGACCCGAATGATCCGGGTTACGGCGTGTTCGACGGCAACGTCGATTCGGCAGACTTCTTCTACTTCCTCGACCTGTTCGTGGGGCAGAACGGGCGTGCCGACATCACCGGCTCCAGCGACCCCAACGACCCGACGTACGGCGTGCCGGACGGCATGATCGACGCGGCGGACTTCTTCTTCTACCTCGACCTGTTCGTGCAGGGATGTCCGTAAGCCACGCTGATCGCGCCGCGGCCGGCCAACACCGCGGCGCAGAGTGTGAGTGACTCCCGAAGGCCCGAGGAAGCCCCTCGGGCCTTCGTGTCATGAACGGCACCCGCCGTCCTCCGCCATTCCGGGCGGTCGCACAAGTGCGCGAAGAAATCGTATTGGTGCCATGTGCATCCTGAATCGATCTCGCCCGTAATGCGAGCAGGCATCCGCCGCGAGCGGTGTGAGTGAGGCCTGACAGAAAGGGGATCCCATGGGCATGCGAGGCGCTCGGGTTGGCTTGGCGACCGTCTTGTGCGTGGCGGCTGGGGAGGCGTGGGGACAGGACCTGTACGACCCCGGCACGCTGCGGACCATGAACATCCAGTTCCACGACGCGAACTGGCTGACTCTGCTGCGCCAGAACTACTCGTCGGAGACGCCGATCCTGGCCGACCTGACGGTGGACGGGGTGACGTACCCGAACGTGGGGGTGCGCATCCGGGGCAACACGTCGTACGTCGCGCTGCCGCCCGGATCCCAGAAGTTCTCGCTCAAGGTGTACTTGGACCAGGTGGACCCGGACCAGGAACTGATGGGATATGACACCCTGAACTTCAACAACGCGTTTCGGGACCCAACATTCTGTCGCGAAGTCGTGTACAACAACTTTGTCGCCCAGTTCATCCCCAATCCGCGGGCGAACCACGTGGTGGTGACGTTGAACGGGGCGAACTGGGGCGTGTATGTGAATGTGCAGCAGCCCGACAAGCGGATGCTGCGTGACTACTTCGCCAACGCCGACGGCGTGCGATTCCGCTGCCCCAACAATCCGTTCGGGCCGGGGCTCACCTATAACGGCCCGAACCAGTCGGGGTACACGGGGTATGAGCTTCAGGGGGACGGCGGGCTGGCCGACCCCTGGGCTGAACTCATCGCGCTGTGCAACACCGTGACGAACCACCCGTTGGGTGACTGGCCCACGATTGACGAGACGTTTGCGATCGACCCGTCGATCTGGTCGGTGGTGCTGGAGAACCTGCTGACCGACGACGACAGCTACATCAACAAGGGCGCGGACTTCATGACCTACCAGGACCCGCTCGACGGGCGGACGCACCTGCTCCAGCGCGACGCTAACGAGACGTTCACGCAGAGCACCTGGGCGATCACGCGGAACTTCACTGCCCCCACCAAGCCGGTGCTCAATCGCGTGCTCTCGGTGCCCGAACTGCGCCAGCGATACATGGCCCATTATCGGGTGGCCATGGCCGAAATGAACTGGGCCACGCTGGGGCCGATCTTCGATGCGCATCGGGCGCTCATTGACGCCCAGGTGCAGGCCGATCCGAAGAAGCTCTACTCGTACACGTTGTTCGTCAACAACTTCACCCAGACCGTCAACCTGCCCTACGGAGGTCTCGCGGGCGGCACCCTCATCGGCCTTCAGCCCTTCGTCACGCAGCGCGCGGCCTATCTTGCCGGCCAGGCGGAGCTGGTGGCGGTCGGGCCGACGATCAGCGCGGCCTGGGCGAGTGACGCCGCGCCCGACCCGGGTGAGGCCGTGACCATTCACGCGACGGTGACCGAGGCGGGCAGCCCGATCAGCGCCGTGGATTGCTACTACCGGCCCAGCGCCAGCGACAACTTCGCGCACCTATCCATGCCCTCGGTCGGGCCGGGGCAGTACGAGGTGGTCCTGCCGGTCAGCGGCGATCCGGGCCAGCGCGTGGACTGGTACGTGCGGGCGGTGGGCGACAACGCCTTCGACTCGCAGACCTATGCGCCGGCGCTGGCGGAGCGCGGGCCTGAAGCGGTCCTGTTCAGCCTCAATGCCGCGGCGGGAATGCGGATCACCGAATGGATGTACTCCGGGACGGACGGTGAGTTTGTCGAGTTCACCAATCTGTCGAGCGGGCCGATTGACATGGCGGGCTGGAGCTTCGACGACGATCACGCCGTGCCGGGCGCGTTTGACATCAGCGCCTTCGGCATCGTGGCGCCCGGCGAGTCGGTCGTCGTCACCGAGGCCGAGGCATCCGCGTTCCGCCTCGCGTGGGCGCTCGACGGCTCGGTCGGGGTGA
Source organism: Phycisphaerales bacterium (assembly GCA_020847175.1). Lineage (GTDB taxonomy): Bacteria > Planctomycetota > Phycisphaerae > Phycisphaerales > UBA1924 > JADLCM01. The sequence goes on along the minus strand of JADLCM010000045.1, from coordinate 48,218 downwards.
TCGGCGAGCTCGGCGTATCTTCTGGCAACAACCTCGGACGCTCAGACCAGATTCACCTCTTCGATTCCTCGGGCGTGCTCATCGACCGCCTCGCCTTCGGCGACCAGACGTTCCCGGGCTCGATCCGCACCCAGAATCGGAGCGGGCAGACCTGCCGAGAGGCGTTCGGCGCGGACGATGTCTCCCTCTGGGTGCTGTCGGCGACGGGTGATGACTTCGGATCGGTCGCGTCGACCTCCGGCGACGTGGGCACGCCCGGCTTCGCGCGCCGGCTGCCGTGTTCGCCCTGCCCGGCGGACTTCACATCCGCGAGCGACCCCAATGACCCCGGATACGGCGTGCCGGACGGCGCGGTGGACGCCGGTGACTTCTTCTACTTCCTTGACCAGTTCGTCGGCGGCAATGTCGCGGTTGTAGACCTCACCGGTGCCAGCGACCCCAACGACCCGGCGTACGGCGTGCCGGACGGCATGATCGACGCGGCGGACTTCTTCTTCTATCTTGATCTCTTTGTGCAGGGCTGCCCGTGATCGGCGCCACGCACTGAGCCTTGGTGTTCTGTCAGCCACAGGGCCGGGGGCAACTCCCCCCGGCCCTGTCGTGTTCTGGCGCGGCGGGCCGCCGGGCCTCGCGGCACTCGAACGGGCCGGCTGATGCGGGCTCGGGCTGTGCGGTGTGTGGGGTGCCGGGGGCCCGCCGCCTCGAAACTTCCGAGGCCCAATAATGCCCGCTCATGGAGTCGTTCTGGTTCTTCGCCCGGATGATGCTGCGCGACCGCGGACGCATTGTCCTCGCCGTCGTGTGCGCGCTGATCGGGGCGGTGGGGCTGGGCACGGGCATTCTTGCCGTTACCCCGGCCTTCGAGAACGTGCTCGGCGCGCACGTGGGTCTGCGCGAGGTCGTCGCCGAGGCACGCCTCCCCTTCGGCTGGAGGCTCCCCGATGGCCTGGTGCAGCGCCTTCCCTCGGACCCGTTTGAGACCGTGGTGTGGGTCGTGGCGGGGCTGGCGGTGCTGACGGTGATCTCGGGGGCGGCGAACTTTTTTCACGCCGCCCTGTCGCTCTCGGTGGTCTACGGAACGGTGACGCTGATCCGGCGCCAGGCGTTCGAGCGGGTGGTGCGTCTGCCCCTGCGCGTGGTGACAAACCAGGGCACGAGCGACACGATCAGCCGCCTCGTGAACGACACGACCGTGCTGGCGGGAGGGCTCTCGGCCCTCCTGAGCAAGGCGGTGGGACAGATCGGGAAGGGCGTGGCGGCGCTGGTCGCGGCGCTGGTGCTCGATTGGCGCCTCACGCTCATCGCGCTGGTCGTCGCCCCCGTGCTGGCAATCACCATCCGCAAGCTCGCCAAGCGGGTGCGCCGCGCCAGCCGCAAGGCGCTTCAGCACCAGGCGGACCTCTTCGGGGCGGCGTCCGAAGCGCTCCAGGGGCTGCGGGCCGTCAAGGTGAGTACGGCCGAACGCTACGAGTGCGCCAGATTCCAGAAGATCAACCGGCAGGTGATGCGCCAGTTGCTCGCCGCGCGCACCGCCCGGGCCCTCTCCAGCCCCCTCAACGAGGTGCTCAGCCTGATGGCGCTCTTCGTGCTGATGATCGTGAGCGCCAAGTTCATTCTCGGCGGGGCGATGAGCGCCTCGACGTTCATGCTCACCCTGGGTTCTCTCTTTGTCTCCGCGGCGAGCCTGCGTCCGCTCACGGGCATCATCAACGAGATTCAGACCGCGGCCGGGGCCGCCACGCGCGTGCGTGAGCTGCTGGGGGCCGAGATCGAGCCCGGGCATGAACGCGGGCTGCCCCGCCTGGCCAGGCACGGGCGGGACGTGTCGCTGGAGGGGGTGACGTTCACCTACCCCGGGGCGCGCGAGCCCTCGCTGCGCGAGGTCACGCTGCGGGTGACGCGCGGCGAGACGGTGGCGATCGTGGGGCCCAACGGCTCGGGCAAGACGACGCTGCTTTCGCTCCTGCCGCGCCTGTTTGAGCCCGACGACGGGCGGGTGTGCGTGGACGGCACGGACGTGCGGGGCGTGGGCCTGCACTCGCTGCGGAGGCAGATCGGCGTGGTCACGCAGGAGACGGTGATCTTCGCGTCGAGCATCGCCGCCAACATCGCGTACGGCCTGACCGGCGTCACACGGGAGGCGATCGTCGAGGCCGCACGGCGCGCCCGCGCGCATGAGTTCATCGAGCGGTTGCCCCAGGGGTATGACACGGTGGTGGGGGAGCGCGGCGCGACGCTGAGCGGCGGGCAGCGCCAGCGCCTCGCGATCGCGCGGGCGATCCTGCGCGACCCGGCCATCCTGCTGCTCGACGAGGCGACGAGCATGATCGATGCCGACAGCGAAGCCCGCATCGCCGAGGCGCTTGCGGAGTTCAGCCGCGGGCGCACGTGCCTGATCGTCGCGCACCGGCTCAGCACCGTGCGCAGCGCCGACCGGATCGTGGTGATGGACCACGGACGCGTCGTGGACCACGGCACGCACGGCGAACTGCTGGACCGCTGCGAGACGTATCGCCTGATCGCGCGCGGGCAGATGGGCGGATGAGGGGGGCCGGGCATCCTCACGCTCGCGCTGAACCGGGCGACATGGTCGGCCGCGCGCCCCGCCACCCTATCGCCCAGCGGACACCTGGTCTAGGCGCCGGCGCGCGATCCGGGCGTACTCGCCCTCCGTCGCGTTCGCCGCGAGCCAGAGGAGCTTCTGCTCGCCCGCGCTCGTTTCGCCCCTGCGGAGGTGCCATTCTGCGGCCTGCAACATCGAACCTTCGTAGGCCATCCGAATCGCGGGTCGGGTTGACGCGCCGGCACGAACGTTTGGGAAAAGCGTGTCGAGTGTGCTCACTGAGTCGGCATCGACGGCGCCGGCCAACTGCCAGTCGCCGATGCCCCGTAGTTCCCATGCGAGGTCCGCCGCGACGATCGCACGCTCAGCAACAAGCGAGAACTCGGGATCCATCCAAAGCGCCATCAGCTCCTGAGCCAGCAAGGCTCCACCCTGGCCCGGCGGCAGGTTGTGTGCGCCTGCATCGACTCGGGCCCGCTCCACGAGCACAAGCAGTCGCTCACCGTCCCCGCCAAAATACTCGGGCTCATTCTGAAACAGCCAGTCGTACCAGGCAAGGGATGACGCTCGACTTCCGAGTTTGCGGGCGTCCCGAGCGTTGTGAAGGTAGAGCGAGCCTCGCGCACGAGGCGGCAACTGCTGCGCTGCGCCCGAGGTCAGCAGGTCCGACCGAGACAGGATCGCTGTTCGCAAGTCCCCTGCGGCCGAAGCCGCCAGGGCCGTCACTTGAAGCACATGGCTTGATTGTCCCCTCCACCAGGCGGGGTCCAGAGTGGTCCTGTGGAGTTGAAGCAGGCGCCAGGCTTCCATTCCGTCGGCGACCGCGACCGCGCCCAGATCTGCGCGTGTTGCCAACATGCGAAGGGCGTCAATCTGAAGCGCCACCTCCGCTGTGCGAGTGGCAACGAATCTGAAGAGTTGCGAAGCCTCCTCTGGTTCGCCAAGACTCCACAGCATGTGCGCGCAGTAGGAGGCGTCGAGCAGCCCGTCCAACGACACATCCGACTCAACCTCACTCATCGCGCGGCGCAACAGACGGAGGGCGCCGTCGATGTCGCCCTGTTGCACGCGGCGTTCGATTCCCGAGCTCCGTGAAGTCACAGGGGCACCTATGACTGCCTCCAATGGGCCCAGAGGCCCATCACTGGTCATCGCGATCGCTCGCGATGCGCTCCAGGCACCGACGCCGACGGCCGCGCCTGCCAGGATCATTGCAATGGGCACACGCCTATGACTCATGTGAGGCTCCGTGACGAATGTGTGACCAACTTCCCGTGTCGCAACACCTTTAGTCCCCGTTGTTCGAGGTGCACGCGGGCGTCGTGCAGTCTTCAAGGCGCGTCCAAATGTGTGAGACGCTTTGACCCGGATATCCGACCGCCGTGCCCGTCACAATGCGCTGTCCGCACTTCCAATTGTGCCCATACCACGGGTTCACGCCGCCGGCAGGGCAGAGATCCGTGCACGATCCTTTCGATGCCCACTCGACTGCAGAACCAGAACTTGTCCGCTTGAATGTCAGCGCCTGATACGAGAATCGCTGACACGCCGGGACCACGGTTGACTGCTCCACTGTAATCGTAACGGTTGTCGTGATATTCCACTGTGCACTGATGTTAATACTCGCACCTGCCTCGGCGACCAACGGCTGAGCAAGCGATAGCTTGATCGACGATGTCGCGCCAGCCGATCCTTCGACAGAGACAGACTCAGTGCGCTGGAACGTCTCAGTGATGGAGACATCGAGCGGTTGGCCAGCACAGGCCTCAAAGGTGTAGGCGCACAGCGTCTCCGGTACAGGCTCTTCCGCATTGGCTTCGATGTACTCAACCCAGTTGGACTGAAGCGCCGTACGCTGCATTTCCACGATGTGGACGGCAGAGTGACATGTCGTGGGGTGCGTTGACGCGCACGAGCCACCCTGCGCGAGCGCCGGAGTGCTCATCACCACCACGCTCGCCAGAGCGAGAGCGGCGCAAAGAGGCTCGCGCCGCTGTATTGGACGCGTGTCTGTGGTCGCCATGAACTTCATGATCGACATAATACCCCCCCCCAGCCTGTCAAGCCTATTGTTCGACTTTTGCACGGAGACTGTCATGCATCGCCCCGGCGCTGACATGCTGAACGCCGAGCCGCAGGATTTGATCTGTGCCGTCCGCCGCCCCTCGCGGGCTGGGAACACGTCGGGAAGACGGGATGGCATCAGCGCGTCTGTCGCAGCCTGGCCAGAGAGTCAGCAACCCACTGACGATTGACCGAGCGGGGATAGCGCCGCAGAAACTCCTCCGCGTACCTGATCCGGTCGTGAACGTCGCACGCCGTCGTTGAACTCGTGGCCAGCCGAAAACACTCGTTCTCGACAATGCCGGAGATGACTGACATCATCGACGAGTTCCGCAACTCCTCGAGTTCTTCCCGGTCTTGAAGGAGCTGATCTGCCCGGGAGCACAAGTCCACGCCGGTCTCGAACGCGTCATCCTCCAACCTCATGGCGAGCAAGGCATTGATCAGGTGGTGCCCCGCGTACAGACTGATCGCTCGTCCGCTCCAGCGAGGATCGTCCCACAGTCGAAGCAGGGCGTTCACTTCGTTCTCTCCCATGGCCGCCGGGTCGCGACCGCGTACCACAGCTTCAACATCGAGCAGCAATTCGTGAGGTGTGCCGTCGCGCAGCGGGCTCTCTCGAGAGAGCGCAGCGCCCCACATGGACTCTGAACCGGCATCGTCCCCCGCGCTGGCGAGCTCGCGCGCAATCGAGACCTGCGCGAGTGCCGCTTGCCGCGCCGACAATTCCTCGCGATCTCTGGCGAGCGCGGTCCGCATGACGGCGGCGGCCTCGGCATGGCGACCGCTTTCGCGCAGCACACTGAGAAAGACCGCCTCCGCGCTGCGCAGTCGCACCCCCCGGGTCGGGCCTCCAGAAGACCGGGTGAGGACATCGATGGCGCGAACAATCTCCGCCTCTGCGGCGCCCGGGTCTCCGGACCGCGCGCTCAGCATCGCCGACATCCGCCACGCTTCGCCCGCTTCCAGCGGCGACGGTGACTCGGAGGCCAGGTCGCGCAGCAGAGCCCGGGCCAGGTCCGAGTGCCCGAGCGATGCAAGTCGATCCGCAGCATTGCGAAGAAGGAGCGAATGGCGCCGCACATCACCCTGAGCAAGCACCTGGCGAGCGTTGCTGCGCAGTGTCGCCGCTTCCCGCTCCGCTCCAATCCGGCTGATGTGGGGCGGCAGCCGACCCGCCAAGCGCGACAACTCATCGGCCCGGCTGCGGATCTGACGCATGAGTTCTTGTGACGGCGGAAGTCCGTGCGCGATCAGGATGGCACAACCGAGCAGAGAACAGAGTGTCATGGGATACCTCCGAGATGTCGCTTCACGGATTCCTCATTCTATACCCACCCGTGACTCTCGCCTTTCCAACGGGCTATGGAGGACACAACCTGCCACAACACGGCGGGTTGGCGAGAGGGCAGCAGTGGGTCAGCCTGGTCATCAATCCGAGGCCTCGCACGGCATGGGCGTTGCCGGAGATCACGAACTCACCGCACGTGGTGCGAAACACTTCGGGGCAGTCAGGGCTCGGATCTGTTGGATCCATCGGCCAGTCATACACGCTCATCGCCCATCGCTCCCAGCCGGACACGATTGAGTTTCGCCGTTCGAGAACAAAATCCTTGTGAAAACACAGATCGATGTTGATCGTCAACGTCACTGAATGCTGGATCGAATGGGAAAAGGAGCCGTCGGCCTCGAGATCCAGTTCCGCAGACAGACCGACGCGAGACAGCAAAGAGCCGAGGAGAGACCGCTTGCCCAGTGCGAAGTTGACCGATCCGCCGACAGAGCCTTCCCAAGTATCGGTCCAGGCGATCGTGTGCCCAAACGAATCAGTCTGGAAGCCGCAGTCAACCAGCTCGCAATACGCGCTCACGTTATACAACCCAAGGCTGGTTGTTGAGACGACAACCTCAGAGAATGAACTGTCGAGCAGAACCCAGTACGACACATCGGGGAGATCCCAGGCCGCACAGGGCGCTTGGGAAAGTTTCTCCGCGTGCTCTCCGTAGCACATTTGGTCGATTGTGAACTCGTCGGGCAGATCGTCCTCTTGAGCCGTTGCGGCCATCGCACATATGGTCAGCATCGCCAAGAACGAAAGCCCGGGCATTCGTCGCCGCGGTCGGTCCTGAGAGTTCATTCGGGCATTATCCCCCCCCCCCCCCCCCCAGCCTGTCAAGCCTATTGTTCGATTTCCGCACGGAGACTGTTGTGCATCGCCCCGGCGCTGACATGCTGAACGCCGAGCCGCAGGACTTCATCTGCGACTTTTGCCATTCCTCCTGGGCCGAAGACCGCCCAATGATCGAGGGGCACCGGGGAAGCCTCATCTGCGGCCCGTGCCTGAGCATGGCCTGCCGCGAAGTCCTCATCGGGGGAGGCGGGGTCGACGCCCGCAACGGCGTCGGGTGCACGCTCTGCCTTCAGACGAACCCGGTGAGGCACTGGGCAAGCCCGGTTGACGAGCTTGTCGTCGCCTGCCGCGAGTGCATCGAGAGATCGGCCCGGTTGCTCTCGCGCGACACGGAGTCTGGCTGGATTGCGCCGACCGCGTGACGCGCGCCCCCCCCCGGCGCCGCAGGCCGAAGCACCGAGCGCCCGGTCAGTCGTAGCCCAGGCGCTCCAGGTCATCTTCGTCGAGGCCCATCTGGTGGCCGATCTCGTGCAGCAGCGTGACCGCGATCTGTTCGTAGAGGAGGTCGTCGCCTTCGGGGTCGCTGTCGAGGGCGGCCCAGCCGCCGAGATGCTCGATGATGCCGCGCCGGAAGAGGTGAATCTGGCTCGGGAGCGATCCTGAGCGTTCCACGGTGTCTTCGGTGTATGCGAAGCCGGAATGAAGCCCCATGAGATCGCGGCTGGCGCCGGGGTCGCGCGGGTCGTAGCCCATGTCGCGGAGGATGTCGGGCGTGGGCTCGTCGATGATGACCAATGGCACCTCGTCAAGCACGGCGCGGAACGTGCCCGGGAGGTCGTCCACGGCCTCGGCGGCGAGCGTATCGAAGCGTTCGCGCTGCGCCTCGGTCATCGCCCGCCGCCATTCGCGGGGCCGATCGCCTCGTGGGGTGTGAGCGCGGGCTGGCGGATGATCGGGGCGAGCTTGCGGCAGTCGGCCAGGATGCCCAGCAGGCCCACGCCCAGCAGCAGCGAACCGACGGCGATGGCGAACGCGCCGGCGAGGATCATCGCATCGCGCAGATCCCCGGAGAGGAGCGACGCGCCGAGCGTGAGCGCATCCCCCGCGCCCGCGACGCCGAGGGCCGCGGCCAAGGCCAGCAGCGACTGGCGGTCCACCCGTCCGGCGCGGACCACCAGCGAGCGTGCGGCGAGGAGCCGGGCATTGGGTCGCAGGGCGACGATGATGCCGACCATGAGCAGGGTCGCCAGGAGGCACAGGGCTGCGCGCCCGGGGCTCATTCCTTCCAGCGTGAAGAGGCGCGAGGGGGCCGCGTGGTCGAGCACGCCGTGAGTCTGCCACCAGGTGATCGTGAGGGGCACGTAGAGGGCGACGCCGGCACCGGCGAAAAGCCGCTGGCGCGATGGGATGCCCGCGTGCGGGTGAACGAGCGCGAAGGCGCCAAGCCCGGAGAGCCCGAGCCCGACCACGCCGATGAGGGCGAGCGTGTGCGACGAATCGGGCGTGGCGAGGGTGACAAACTCCAATCCCTGCGCGGTCCACGAGGCGAGCAGCGCGATGAGCGCCCCAAGCACCCATGCAAAGAGCCCGAAGACCACGAACGACCGGAACCGGATGGGGCTGAGTTCCGACGCGCCCGGGTCCACCACGGCGAGGACGGTGGCGAGCACCGGCAGCCCGCACTCGGGGCAGGGCGTGCGCACCGAGAGCCCGCGAAGGCTGTAGCCGCAGCGGATGCAGCGGATGTCGCCGGTGAGTTCAAGGGCGACGCGCCCGTCCGGGGCGCCGGGTCGTTCGACGTGGTCCGGCGCGGGGGTTGGCGGGTGGGCCGGATGCATGGCGCTGCGGGTGAAGGGTAGCGAACCCGCGAGCAAAACGCGCGGGGCGCACGAGCCGGAGCGTCCTAGAATCGCCGCCCCCGGGGGCGGGACGACACGCATGACCGACGCCATCTCGCGCCTTCGGGACAACATCCGACGGGTGTTCCTCGGCAATGACCTCGCGATCGAGCAGGTGGTGTGCTGCCTGCTCGCCCGCGGGCACGTGCTGATCGAGGACGTGCCGGGCGTGGGCAAGACCGTGCTGGCGATGGCCCTGGCGCGGAGCCTCGACTGCGGGTTCAACCGCCTCCAGCTCACGCCCGACATGCTCCCGGCGGACGTGCTGGGCGTCTCGGTGCTCGACCGGGCGAGCAGCGAGTTCGTCTTCCGGCGCGGCCCGGTGTTCACCAACATCCTGCTCGCCGACGAGATCAACCGCACCACGCCCCGCACCCAGACCGCCCTGCTCGAAGCGATGAACGAGGCCCAGGTCTCCATCGACGGGCACGTCTACCGGCTACCCGAGCCGTTCATGGTGCTGGCGACGCAGAATCCCTACGAGTTCGAGGGAACCTACCCCCTGCCCGAGAACCAGCTCGACCGTTTCCTCATGCGCATCCGCCTGGGGTACCCGGCGCAGGAGGATGAGATCAGGGTGCTTGAGCAGCGCCCGGCCCAGAATGCCCTGGGCGCGCTCGGGCCGGTGATGCACCAGGGCGAGATCGTCGCGCTGCAGGCGAGCGTGGACGACGTGCGGCTGGACCGGGCCCTCATGGAATACATCGTCGCCCTCGCCCGCGCCACCCGAGAGCACCCGGAGGTCCGCATCGGCCTCAGCCCGCGCGGTTCGCTCGCCCTGGCCCAGGCGGCGCGCGCCGGGGCGTTCTTCCGAGGGCGGGATTACGTCATCCCCGAAGATGTACTTTCCAACATCGAACCCGTCGCCGCACATCGGCTCGTGCTGCGCGCCGGGGGAGACGCCCCGGGCATCCTGCAATCTGTCCTGATGACGCTGCGCGCGCCGGCGTAACGGGCGTGAGACCCGGCCCCGGGGCCGAGGCGGGTGTGCGCCGAGTCGAAGTTACTCGCCCTTGCCTTCGTCCTCTTCGTCTTCTGAAGTGCGGCCGTCGGTGCGTACCACCCCCAGCCGCTCGCGCAGTGGCTCGATATCGAACGGGTAGGGTTGGCCCTTGACCGCCTCGGAGAGATCGCGGATCGCCATCGTCTGCGCCTGCCCGGAAGCCGTGGAGCGGAACCGCTCGATCGTCGCCGGCTGCACGCGGGCGATGCGCACCACGACCACCGCCCGAGACTTCGGGGCCGCGAGCGCGAAGACGGTCTCTGAGGTTGGCAGGTCGCTGGTCTGGCGCGTGGGGTCCAGGGCCCGTGCGCGACGCAGAATCTCTTCTTTAATCGCCTTGTCGCTCAGTACGTCCGGAGCGAACGACTCGGAGACGCGCCCGGTCAGCGCGGTGAGCGGGGGCAGGGGCGAGCCGTCGCGCGACGGGATGTCCTTGTAGATGTCGCCCGCCCCGGCGAGGCCATGCTCGCGCGCCGCGCGCTCGATCTGGCTGAGTTCCGTCTCCAGCCTCCGGAAGCCCTGGATGGCCAGGAAGTCTCCGGCAGCGGTGCCGCGCACGTCATCAACCGTGTCGGCGGGAGATTCCGGGCGGGCGTCGAGCACCGTGAAGATGTACTCATTGCCTGCCGGGTCGCGGGCGAGCAGGTCGATCGCGGGCAGGCGGGTCTGCACGGGGATGTCGGTCTCAGGGTTGATCTCACGGGTGGAGAGCACCACGTCCGCGAAGGGGCGCGGGCGCCCGAGCACGCGGACCGTTGCTTCGCCGATGCCGGGGAGCGCGGCCAGATCGGCCTTGTACAGCCAGGCACTTTCGCGCCGAGTCACGACGGGTCGCTTCAGGAGGGCCGCATCGACGAGCCAGCGGGGCTCGGGCTCGTCATTCTCCTCAACAAGCGCCTGGCGGATCTTCTCCGAGATCGCCTCGTACATGGGGGCCGCCCAGCCATCCGGGATACGCCGGAACATGCCGTCGGCGGCCAGGGCGTTGCGAGCCCGCAGGAGTTCACCCCGGATCACGCGCTCGGCCTCGCGCACCATCGCCGTCGCCGAGGCGTCGCGCAGGGAAGCGCGGATGGTCGTCTCCGCGGCGTCACGGTCAGCACCGTAGCGGACCGGGTCGCTGTCGTACTCGGCGCGGACCTGGATGTCGCTGACATAGGCCGCGGCGAGGAACTCGTCCCGGCTGAGCGTGATCCACTCGATCTTGGCGCGCGGCGGGAGCACGTACCCCACCCCGAGATCGCTCTCCTCGCGCTTGGTGTCGCGGTACTGCGCGAAGTGCGCGGCCAGCGTCAGCGCGTCGGGCTCCGGGAAGGTGCCCGCGAGGCGATCGCCGGGAATGGTCAGGTACTCCACCTCGACCTGGAGCATGTCGCGCGCGGCGGCGAACCGCAGCGCAGGCTCGGAGAGCCGGGCGCTGGAGAGATACAGCGACTGCATGCGCTGAATCGCGCCGAGCTTGGCCAGCACCAGGTCCATCTCGTCGGGCGTAAGACGCATCCGCGCCGCGACATAGGACGTGAGGTTGGTCACGCCCGTGCGGGCAGCGCCCGCCAGGTCTTCGGCGTTCGGGGCCTCGCCCTTCGCCCCCGCCTGGAACCACTGGTTCAGCGCGTCCTGCCACATCGTCTGGGCGAAGTTGACCGCGAGCCGGTCGGCGAACGCCTTGCCGTCGGGGGCGTGCCCGAGCAGCCCCGCACTCCGGGCCGCTTCGGTCATGAAGATCCAGTGCTCGGTGCTGGAGCCGACCAGCCCGAAGAGGCTCCTGTCCTGGATGCGCCCGATCAGTTCCGCCGCGGCCTCGCGCTCGCGGGCGGCGAGGGCGAGGTCACGCACCCGCACCGAGCGCCCCGCGACGGTCATGACCACGCGGTCGTTGGGGTTGCCGCGGAGCCGGCTGATGCCGCTCGGCAACAGCATCGCCACCATCAGGAAGACCCCGAAGGCGACGAGCATGACCATCTTGTAACGCCGGAAGTACTTGAGCACGGTCGGCCCTCGTGGCGGGCGGCGCGTGACCCTTGCCGCCCCGGGTGTTTCCGTCGTTGAGCCCGGGGCGCGTGAGAACCGTGTGCCCCTCGCAGCGCCGTCGCGTCGGAGGGGCGTGCAGCCCTTCCGGCCGCGCTCGCCTTCGACTAGCGGTAGAACTCGATGATGAGGTTGGCGTTGATATCGAAGGGGATCTGGTCAGGCGCGGGGGTCGCGACGACCTTGATCGACTGTTCGGATGGGTTGAACTCCAGCCAGCCCGGTACTTCGAGCCCGCCCATGGACTCCATGGCTTCCTTCGCCAGTTTCTGAATCTTGGGCTTGAGCGTCACTGTGTCGCCGGGGGAGAGCTGGAAGCTGGGACGGTCAACCTTCCGCCCGTTGACCAGAACGTGCCCGTGAGCGACCATCTGGCGAGCGGCCCAGATCGTGCGGGCCATGCCGGTGCGCCGGACGGCGTTATCGAGGCGGCGCTCAAGGAGCTGCATGAGCACGACGCCGGTGTTGCCGGGACGCCGGGTCGCCTCGGCCACGTACCGCCGGAACTGACGCTCCAGGATGCTGTAGTGAAAGCGGAGCTTCTGCTTCTCGTTGAGGCGCACGCCGTAGTCGCGAAGGCGGCGCCCGCGGTACCCGTGCATGCCCGGGGGCGAGAGCTGCTCCTCGCGCGTGTGCTTGGGGATGTCCGCGATCGGCACGCCGACGCGACGCGACAACTTGACCTTCGGACCCGTGTAACGAGCCATGCGAAACCTCCCGTCCACGCCACCCGCGAGGGTGGGGGTGCCGCGTGCGGGCCAATCGGCCTCCGCGGCGATTCGACCGGGCTCCCGAGACTTCGGACCGGCCACCAGAACCCGGGGCACAGCGCCCTGGAATGTCTCTATTGAAGGTCACCCCCGGGGCCCGGTCAATCGTCCCTCCCACCCGCCGGAAGGGCTCAGGCTGGTGCCTCGGGGGCGTTCGGGGGCCGAACGTCGATACAGTGCGGCGCGTGTACCAGGCTCTCCTCTCCCGGCGATATCTCCTTCGGCGCGTGATGCCCCTGCTGGCGTGCATCGCCGTGGCCCTCTGCACCGCAATGGTGCTCATCACGTGGTCCGTGATGGGGGGGTTTCTCAAGAACCTGCTGGAATCGGGGCGGACCCAGATCGGGGATGTCAAGATTTCCTGGTCCAGCCGCGGCTTTCCGTACTACGGTGATCTCATCACGCGCCTCGAGGCCGATGACCAGATCGAGGCCGCGTGCCCCATTCTTGAAGCCCCGGGGGTGGTCACGCTGCCCAACGGGCGGGCCCAGCCGGTAGAAGTGCGCGGCGTGGACCCCGCGTCATTCGCGCGCGTCACGAACTACGTCGAGACCATTCACTGGCGCCCGCTGGACAAACCCACCGAGCACGACACGGCGGGCGCGGACATCCGCCTTCAACCCCTGACAGGGTTTACGCGCCTGCTCCGTTGGCCCCACCTGCCCGACCAGCCCGCTGCGAGCCGCGCCCTGAGGATGACCTGGGCCGACGTCTTCGAGGCCGGTCGCACGCTTACGCGCACGGATGTCGCCACCGGCGAACCGAGGGCGGCGATCGCGCTGGGCATCGAAGTCTCGCGCCTGAACATGCGCCGGCGGGGCTATTACGACGTCTCCTGGCCGCGCCGGGCCATGCCCGACGGCTCCATCGTGGACGAGCGGGTGATCTTGCCCATCAACGGCACCCTGACGCTGACGGTGATCCCCTTTGACGACCAGGGCCGCCCGGTGGACACGGTGAGCCGGATTATGCCCGTCGCCAATGAGTACAAGACCGGCATCTATTTGCTGGACGCCAACACGATTCTCTGCCGCCTCGATGCGCTCCAGGACATGCTCAACATGGACGAGGCGGAGCGGATCGTCTCCGGCGGAGGAATCGAGATCGGGCCCGACGGCGAGCCGGTGGAGGCCCCCGCCAGGGTGGTCCGCGAGGCGGCACGGGTGACGAGCGTGCTCCTGCGAGGCGTGCCCGGCTCGAAGCTCGCCGACGTGAAGCGCCGCGCAGCGGAGATCTACGCCGAGTTCGCGGCAGCGCACCCGGGCGTGGTGCCCCCCTCGACGACGGACCCGGCCCAGAACACGATGGTCGCCACCTGGGAAGAACTGAACGCCACGCTGATCGACGCGGTCAAGAACGAGACGTCGATGGTGCTCTTCGTGTTCTCGTTCATCTCGCTCACGGCGGTCTTCCTCGTGTGGAGCATTTTTTGGTCCATGGTGAACGAGAAGACCAAGGACATCGGCATCCTGCGGGCGATCGGGGCCTCGCGCGCGGGCGTGGCGTGGCTGTGGCTGCGCTTTGCGCTCGCGATCGGGTGCGTGGGCACCCTGCTCGGGCTGGTGCTCGCGCACGTCATCGTCTGGAACATCAACCCGATCCACGAGTGGATGGGGCGGGCGCTGGGGATTCAGATCTGGAAGGCCGAGATCTATTACTTCGTGAAGATTCCCAACGAGGTGAACCCGGCCTCCGCCGCGCTGGTCGCGCTCGCGGGAGTTCTGACGGCTGTGCTCGGGGCGCTGGTGCCCGCGGTCCGTGCCGCGCAGATGCACCCCGTCCGCGCGCTGCGGTTCGAATAGCAAGTCCGCCGCGGGTACGAACGATGCATCCGCCCGAGGGTTCGTCCCGGCGCGGCGGGGCGGCCAGGCTGTTGCCCACCGACTTGACACGCTCGGCACGCAAGGTAGGATAGTGTTTGGACACAACAGGAGCCGCACGATGCACGCCGCGAATCCAGCGCCGGCCTCCCCCCGCGCGACCGACTGCTTCGCGATGTTTGATTCTCCCCTCGGCCCGCTCCGCGCCCGGGTCGTCAACGGCGCTCTTGCATCGCTCGATTTCACGACTGAGGCCCCGGATGGCGCGGACACGCCTGAGCCGCGCGGCCCGCACTCTCGTGCGGATGAGTCAGTGCTGCGCGCTCTCGGGGCGCATCTCGGTTGCTGTTTCGCGGGCCAAAGGGTCGAGCGCGACCTGCCGCTCGCGCCACGGGGCACCGAATTTCAGCGGTCGGTCTGGGGCGCGCTCGGGGAGATCGCCTGGGGCGAAACCCGCTCGTACGCCGATGTCGCCCGCACCATCGGTCGCCCCGAAGCCGTACGCGCCGTGGCTCAGGCTGTGGGGCGCAACCCGATCGCGATTCTCATTCCCTGCCACCGGGTCATCGGGTCCGCCGGCACGCTCACGGGGTATGCCGGGGGGCTGGCGCGCAAGCGGGCGCTTCTTGAACTTGAGGGTGCGACCGTGAAGGGCGATTCACCCCGCGGGCGCGTGAGTCCCGCCCGAGGCGTCCTGCTCGGGGCGGGCGCGTGAGAGAACTCCGCCGCCGAACCTGCGAGCCGGGCGTCTGGCCTTGCACGGTGAACATTCCCGTTGCATGGGGTGAGATGGACGCCCTCGGCCATGTGAACAACGTCGCGTACTTCCGGTACCTCGAGACGGCGCGCGTGGCCTTCTTGATGGAGGCCATCGCTGAGGATGCCGGACTCGGCAGCGCCACGCCGGGGCCGCAGACGCCGGCACACCCCGGCGCTGCCTTCAGAGCCCCCGCCGGTGCTTCGCCGGCCCTCGCGCCGGACCCTTCCTCGGGCCGTCCGTTCGGGTTCATTCTTCAGGCGGCAGAGGCGCGGTTCCGCAGGCCGCTTTTCTTTCCGGATGAGCTCATTGTGACCAGCGGCGTCGAGTTCATCGGGCCGGACCGCTTCGCCCTCGCCCACGAGGTCTTCAGCCGCACGGGCGATGATCCCGTCGCGCTGGGGCGCAGCGTGATCGTGTGCTTCGATTACGCGCGCGGGAAGTCTCACGCGATCGGGGCCGAGATCCGCGCCGCGCTCGAAGCGCGCGTGGCCCCGTTCGCATAACCCGGGTCGCTGCAACCGCGTCGGCGTGCCCCCCGAGGCGAATCAGCCCGGGCCGTGAAGGCATGCCGCTGCGAACTCAATCGGGTGCAGCGCATGCACACCTGTGCCGTCGCGCACCTGGTGGCGACAACTGGTGCCCGGCGCGCAGAGCGTGGCCGGGCCGGCTTCGTGCGCCCGGCGCACCTGCGGAAAGAGGGCCAGTTCGCCGATCTTCATCGACAGGTCGTAGCGGTCCGTCGTGTATCCGAACGAGCCCGCCATGCCGCAGCAGCCCGTGTCGAGCGTGCGGCAGCGATCACCGGCGATGCGCCGCAGGAGCGCGGCGCTGGTCTGCGCGCCCCACAGCGCCTTCTGGTGGCAGTGCCCGTGCAGCAGCACATCACCCTCGGGGGCCCGGAAGCGGGGCCGAGCCGGATGAGCCTCCCACGCGCGGTCCACGAAGTCTTCGACCAGCGCACACTTGGCCGCCAGTGCCCGCCGGTCGTCGGCGGGGACGTCCACGTTCAGGTCGAGCCAGTCATCAGTGATCGCGGAGAGGCAACTGGGCTCAAGGAAGACGATGGCCTTCACCCTCGGATCGCGGACCCACGGCCGCAGGGCCCGCGCGGTGCGCTCGATCACCGGGCGGGCCTCCGCCAGCGCGCCCATCGAGATCAGCGCTCGCCCGCAGCATCCGTGGCGCGGCAGCATCACCCGGTATCCGCACGCGTCGAGCACCCGGCGCGCGGCGCGCCCGATGGCCGGCTCGTTGAACGTGCTGAAGCAGTCGCCGAAGATCGCCACGATGGGGCGTTCATCACCCGCCCGGGCGAGATCGCGATCGCGGCGCGTGAAGTCGCGCTGCATGGGCCGGGCGAAGGGGGGGAGGTCGCGCCTCGGGTCAATGTTGAGAAGCCGGCGGGACAGCCACTTGCCGGGGGCCGAGCGTGCGAGCGCGTTGGAGAGCCCCGGCGCTGCGCACCCGAGCCGGTTGAGCGTCCGCACGTGCCCCATCAGGAGCGCGCCGAGCGGCGCCCCGCCCCTCGCCCTGAAGCGCTGGGCGGTGTACTCGGCTTTCAGGCGGGCGATGTCCACGTTGCTGGGGCACTCGCTCTTGCACGCCTTGCATGAGAGGCAGAGATTCAGCGTCGCCATGGTCTCGGGGTCATCCCATGTCGCCTCGCCGGGGCGCCCCGGGGCCGCCTGCCCCGTGATTGCCAGGCGCAGGGCGTTTCCCCGCCCCCGGGTGCTGTGACGTTCGTCGAGCGTCGCCATGTACGAGGGGCACATCGTGCCGGTGCGCTTCTTCCGGCAGACGCCCGCCCCGTTGCACATCTCCGCCGCGCCCGCGAGGCCGTGCTGATCGTCAAACGCGAAGTAGGTCTCGACGGGAGGCACCCGCACCGGCGTGCCCTCGGGGTTGACCCGCAGCGTCCGCGTGATGCTCTCGACCGGGCGATGTTCGACGATGTTCCCCGGGTTCAGCAGGTTCCGGGGGTCGAAGATCGCCTTGATCTCGCGGAAGGCGCCCATGAGTTCGGGCCCGAAGAATCGTTCGAGCAGGGGCCCGCGCACCCTCCCGTCGCCGTGCTCGCCGCTCATCACCCCGCCCAGCTCCCGGGCGAGGTCACAGGTCTCTACGGCGATGGAGCGCATGCGCGTAAGGTCATCCTCGCTCTTGAGATCAATGAGCGGGCGGACGTGCAGCACGCCCACGCTCGCGTGGGCCCAGTATGCCGCGGTCGTGCCGTGCCGGGTCACGATCTCCCGCAGCCGCCGGACGAACTCTCCGAGGCGTTCAACCGGGATCGCGTTGTCCTCGACGAACGTCACCGGCTTGCGCGCCCCGGGAATGCCGTGCAGCAGCGGCTCGCCGGCCTTGCGGAGTTTCCAGGCGCTGAGCATCGCCCCCGCGTCGGTGTGGAACGCCGCCGCCGCGCTGTACCGTCCGCGGAGGGCCGCGAACTTCGCCTCGATCTCGGCCGGGCCGGCCTCGGCGAAGTACTCCACGTAGAGCACCGCCGCCGCGCGGTTCCCGGGTCCGCCCGGCAGCAGGTCGACATAGCGCCGGTATTCGGCGTTGGCGCGGGCGAGCCCGATCACCATGTCGTCGAGCAGTTCCACCGCGCTCGGGCGCGACTCCAGCAGCGCGGGCACCTCGGCGATCGCCGCGTCGACCGACTCGAACGCCAGCACCGCGAGCCCGCGCGCGTTGGGCAGGGGGCGAAGCGCGAGCTCGGCGCCCAGCGTCAGGGCCAGTGTGCCCTCGCTGCCGCAGAGGAGGTGCGCGAGGTTCACCTCGCCGATGCCCCCGCGGTCGAGCGCCGCAAGCACCATGTCAAGGGCGTACCCCGCGTTGCGCCGGATGGTCCTCGGGAAGCGTTCCCGGATCAGGCGCTCGTGGCGCACCACCACGTCCGCCACCCGCTCGGTGAGCACCGCGACCCGCTGGTCGTGCATCGCCGCGCCGCGTTCCAGGCGCACCTGCTCCCCGGATGCGAGGAGCACATCGACACCCAGCAGGTTCTCGCTCGTGCGTCCGAATCGCACGCTCCGCGCCCCCGCGGCGTTGTTGCCGATGCACCCGCCCACGTTGGCGTGCCGGCTGGTCGCCGGGTCGGGCGCCCAGAAGAGCCCCTGCCCCTGGAGCAGGTCATTGAGATCATCCACCGTGATGCCCGGCTCGACTCGCGCACGCTGCCCGGGGGCGTCAACTTCGACAACGCCCCGGCAGTTGGGCGAGAGGTCGATCACGACCGCCCGGTTGGTGCACTGCCCGGCCAGGCTGGTCCCGCCCCCCCGGGGCAGCAGTGGCACCCGCGCGCCCAGGCAAAAACGGGCCGCGGCCACGGCGTCGGCAACATCCGCCGGAATGACCACCCCCAGCGGTTCAACCTGGTAAAGGGAGGCATCGGTCGCGTAGAGCATCCGGTCGTGGTACCCGAGACGAACTTCGCCCCGCACCGCCGCCGTGAGGGCGCGGGCGAAGCCGGTATCCAGCGTCGGCGGCACCTGGGGCAGCGAAGTCACGGGCGACTATATCGACCCACCCCCTCACGCCCCCTGAACGACCTCCACTTCGCCTGCCTCGGGTGGTTGTCCGCCCGGCACGGGAGTGTTAGCATCCGCAAGCCTGGTGAACCCGTGAAAATACGGGAGGGCCACCCCAAGGAATGTGACATGAGTTCTGACACCCCCATCACCGGCGTGACGGCCTGCGGGTCCAGCCTGCTCGACCAGTGCGCCGCGTTCCTGGGCACGATCGATCCTCGGGCGTACACCGCCGAGAGCAGGACGATCCGGGGCGGCACGCTGGGCAAGCACGTGCGCCACGTCGTCGATCACTTCGCGGCAGCCCTCGCGGGGTATCGCCAAGGCGAGGTCATCGACTACGACCACCGGGAGCGTCAGGTGCCCATGGAAGAAGACCCCGGCGCGGCCATTTCAACGATCCGGAGCGTATGCTCCGAAATGGGCGCGCTGTCAGAGCACGACCTCCGCAACCCGGTTCGAATCCGCGTGATGCTCGCCGGCGACGGCAGCGAGACGACGCTCGAATCCACCCTGGGGCGCGAGTTCTTCTTCGCCATGCACCACGGCATTCACCACCTGGCCATGATGAAGGCGATCGCGCAGGAGTTCGGGGTCCAGACCAATTCCGACTTCGGCAAGGCCCCTTCGACGATCAACTACGAATCGTCGCGGCGCTGACCGCCGGGCGAGCCTTGCGCCGACAGGCGCCTGCCCGACGCATCTTCGCACCATCTCGCACCGCCCGCGCACGGACGAACGACAGGAGCGACAACCCCTTGTGCACTGTGTCAATCATCGAATGTTCCGGCGGTTTCCGCCTGGTGACCAACCGCGACGAGAAGCGCACCCGCCCCGCCGCGCTTGCCCCGCGCCGCCATGTTCTTCCCGAGGGAGCGCCCGCGACGTGGCCGGTTGACCCCCAGGGAGGGGGCACCTGGGTTGGAGCGTCTGAGTCCGGCCTGGTGATGTGCGTGCTCAACGTCAACTTCGGGGCCGCCGTTCACGCGCCGCCCCCGGGCACGCTCGAGAGCCGGGGCGGGTTGATTCCACGCCTGATCGGCCAGGGCGATGCGTCGCAGGCGATGGCGGCCTTGCTGGAGATGGACCTGTCCCGCTTCGCGGCCTTCCGCATGGTCGCTGCGGATGTGGTGCAGGGCCGGGTGCGCGTGGGCAACGCGCGCTGGGACCGCGCCGAGATGCGACTGTCGTGGCACGAAGCACCGGTATGTTTCGCGAGTTCCGGGCTGGGCGATGCGCTGGTGCGTCCGCGTCTGCCGCTCTTTGAGCGCCTGGTGGCCAACACGCCGTCGCCGGAGGCGCAGGATGCGTTTCACCGCCACCAGTGGCCGGACCGGCAGCCGATCAGCGTGCGCATGTGCCGCCCCGACGCACGCACCGTGAGCATCACAACTGTCGAAGTGATTCATGGAACCGAGGGGCGTCCGAAGGTGAATATGTCATACGAGCCGGTCTACGAGGATGGGGCGAGGCAGGCCTCGCCGGCGCCGGTCGCACGCCAGTGAGCTGATCCGGAGGGGATCAGTAGGGCTCTTCGACGCCGCGGGCCAATGCCGGCCCGCGGCGTTGCTTTTCGGGCGACGTGCCACCAATCACAGGTTCCTGCGGTGATCGCTCGCGCCGCCCATCGTCACATTCAACGGGGGCGGCTCGCGCAGAACCGCTTACTCCCTGTCGCCGGTCAGAAAGCCGAGGTGCAGCTCGGCGTGGCGCAGGTGCAGGTTCTGAAACTCCTCGTGCGAGAGCGGGCCGAAGGCCGGGCTGTCGTGCGTGGGCGGCGTGGACTTCATCCGCGTGAACGCCGCGACGAGTCGGTGGTACCCGGTCCCGAAATCCATCTCATCTCGCGCGAAAGTGCCGCCGTCGATGCCCGGCAGGTTGAACCCGGGCTTCGCCGGCGCGAACAGAAACTTCCTCTTGAACACCTTGATGATCCATCGCACGAAGAAGGGCGGCCGGCCGGGCGGATACCCCTCGTACCCGAAGTTGATCCACCCCGCGATGTGCCCGAAGTTCCGGCCGGGGCTCCAGTTTCCAGTCGTCCGCAGGGCGCCCGCATCATGGGTGGTCTTGAGTTTCGCCACCTCGGCCAGCGCATCGTCCACCGAGCGGAACGAGAGCACGCGCCGGGGAGCAGTCTTGGTGTTGACCACGAACATCCCTTCCTGGCCGACCCTGCCCCCCAGTCATTCGGATCGTGCCGCTCGTCCATGAAACTTCGCGGCTCGCCGCGTGTCAAGGGAGGTCATGTCGGGTCGGTGTCAGGCCGAGGGCGATCGGCACGGCGGGCCTCCGATTCGGATCAGCGCATGGCGTCCAGAAAGCCCGGCATCGCGCGTCGGATGAAGGCATCCACCGCCGCGAGTGTGTCCTCGGGTGTCACGCCCCAGCAGCAGGCGACGGGTTCGTTCCATTCGGGGTCGCCCTGCACGAGCAGGCGGTCGTCCACCGCGAAGACCGTGGGGAGCTTGTCGCCCAGGAATGCGCTGAGCGCGTTGACCTCGGGGCGCCCGATCACCACTGCTGCTTCGGCCCGCGCGGCATCGTGGTTGATGTACCACAGGTCGCAGCAGACCCGGGCCTCGACCCCGGGCTCAAAGGCGCGGGCCAGGTGGTACGCGACGGGGCGATCCACGCGTTCGGCCTCGAGACCGCTGCCGCACACGATATAGACCCGCCGGCGATCGTCCATGCCTCAATGTACCCCTGACGCTGGCCCGGTGCGGGCGTCGTCCGGTGTTTCACGGGCCGTCGGTCTCCGCGGGCGCGCCCTCGGGCGTGCCAGGCACGCCGCCGGGCTCCTGCCCTTCCGCGGGGCCATCGAGCGGCGCAGAGCGGATGACGACGCGCACCGGCCGTCCGGCGTTCCACGCCGCCGCGAAGGCGTCGCGCAGCGCATCGGGGGTGAGGGCGTGGAGCAGTTCGGCCTGGCGTGCAAGGTCGCCGAGGCGCTTGCCCCGGTAGTCAGCGTCGGCGAGTTGCTCCGACCAGTATCCGGGGTCTTCCATCGCCTGCTCGGCCCCGCCGACGACCTGGTCCATGATCTCGGCGAAGTCCTCGGCCCTGGGCCCCGAGGTGATGAACGACTCGACCTCGCCCTTCAGCGCCGGCTCCAGCTGGTCGAACTTCTCCGGCGCGCTCAACGCGGCGACGAGCAGCAGCCCCGCCCCGGGCAACTCGGGCGAGAGGATCGGCAGCACGTTGCTCGCCCGGGTGATGCCTGATCCGGCCATGAGCGCGCGGTCGATCTGGCGGCGCAGCACCATCGACGCGGCCTGAAGGGCCCTCGCCTGGTCACGGTCGCGCCCGTCGAAGCCGAAGTTGCCCAGCGCGATGACATCCTCCACGCGCGGGCTGTCGATGAAGGCCTCCGCCTCGGCGGGGGCGTTCAGCATCGGGGCCGCGCGGCGCTCGGCCAGCGTCGATGCGCTGATGCGCTCCCGTGCCGGGAGCGCGCCCAGGAACTTCGCCGCCAGTTGAACCGCCTCGCCCGCGTCGAGGTCGCCCGAGATCGCAACCTCCATCGGGCTTTCGCGGGCATGTGCGTCGAACCAGCGCTGGGCCGCGTCGAGGTCCACCCGCTCGATCTCGTCGTGGTCCAGGGGCACCAGGGGCGCGCGCGCCCCGGCATAGATCGCCTCCCACACGAGGGTCGTGATCGAGGCGGCGGGAGATGTGCCCGCGGCGTCAAGCTGGCTCTGCTGCGCCCGCTTCCACTGGGCGAGCTGGCCCGCGTCGAGGCGCACGCCCGAGAGCAGCTCGTGCACCACGGCGAGCGCACCGTCGAGCAGCATCGCATCGCCCCGAAGCCGGATCACCATCGCGTCGGTGCGTCCCTGCACCGTGATGCGCACCCCCCCCGCGCCCAGGAGCTGGCGCGACTCGTCGGCGCTCCGGCCAGGCAGGCTGCCACGGTTGGCGAGCTGGGCCGCCGCCACGGTCAGTCCGCGCGTCGGCCCTGATTCGACGAGCATCCCGCCCGCGAGCACGATGGTCGCATCGACGAGGTTTGTCGCCTCCGGAGTCGGGCGGACGTGCAACCGCACGCCGTTGCCCAGCCAGGCGCTGGTGACATCGCTCGCGGCATCGTGTTCGAGGTCCAGCACCGCGCCGGGCGTGAGGTCCAGCGTGCCGGCAAGATCAGCCAGGGCCTTGCCCCAGCCGCGTTCGCGCATCGACTCGCGCGTCTCCTGCGCGAGGGCGGGCAGGGCGAAGATGATCCCGGCAAGCAGGGCGGCGGTTCGGCGGGTCCTCATCGTCATACCTCCTCGCGCCGACCCGTTGCGCCCTGATCCGGGTCGCGCGGGTCGTCGGGCCGCAGAACCTCGCGCGACCGCATGTACAGGTGAATCGCCATGCTCCCGTACGCGTGAGTCTCCGGCCCGAGCGCGCCGGGCACGCGGAGGTCGCCGGGTGTCCGCACCACGGGCGCGCGCGCGGGCTTTTCGGGTCTCGGGGCCTCCGGCTCCTCCGCCGCTTCATCCCATTCAGGGTCGGGGTCTGATGCGGGGTCGCGTGCGCCGTCGCCGGCGGGGGCCGCACGGTCGCGAGCCTTCTTCCGGCGCGGGTGTCCGCGCTTCACCCGCCTCGCGTCGGGCTCGCGCTCCGGGCCCGGGTCAGGCGCGGCCTCGTCCTCGTGCTCAAAGGGCCAGGGCGTGCGCAGCATGGCGTAGCCCGTGTCGTCGAGCAGCGCGACGCACTTCGAGAACTGCTCGCGCACCCGGGCCCACATCGCGGCGCTTCGCACCAGCGGGTAGGGCGGATCGAAGAACACCAGGTGCACGGGGCGAGGGCAGCGGGCCAGCGCCCCCAGGCCGAGCGCATCACCCACGACCACGTCCGCGCGCCCGGACATCTCCAGCGCATCCACGTTGCGCTGCAGCATGGCGCCGATGCCGCGGTCTCGCTCCACGAACACGCATCGCGATGCCCCGCGGCTCAGCGCCTCCAGCCCCACGGCCCCGGTGCCCGCGAAGGCGTCGAAGACCGTCGCCCCTTCGGTGTGCCCGCGCAGCAGGTTGAACAGCGCCTCGCGCACCATGTCGGGCATCGGGCGCGTCACGGTGGCGTCCGGGGGCGTCTCCAGCACCCGGCGGCGATGCGTTCCTGCGATGATCCGCATGACGGGAGCAAAGCGTCTTCGACCCCTCCGGTCAAGACGCATCGCATCGGATATCCTCTATCCTGCACGGACGCCCCACGAGGAACGGCACGGAATGAAGTCGCGCACCCCATTTGTCGGCGGCAACTGGAAAATGAACACGACCCTCAGTTCAGGGTCGGAACTGGTCCGAGGCGTCGCTGACGCTCTCGCGCGCGTCAGCCAGGTGGATGTCGCCGTCTTTCCGCCCTTTCCCTACCTCGTCGCCATCGGGGCGATCCTCCGCGAACGCCACGGACGCGTACGGCTGGGCGCCCAGGATGTCTGCCAGGAACCCGACGGCGCCTTCACAGGCGAAGTCTCGGTCTCCATGCTCAAGGACTGCGCCGTGCGAATCGTCCTTGCCGGTCACTCCGAGCGGCGGCACGTGATCGGCGAAACCGACAAGATGGTGAACCAGAAGGTCAAGGCCATTCTCGGCGCCGGCCTCGACTGCATCCTCTGTGTAGGGGAAACCCTGGCCCAGCGAGAGGCGGGGCAGGCGAACCAGGTCAACGAGCGCCAGGTTCGCGCCGCCCTCACCCAGGTTCCCGAAGATCAGATGGAGCATCTCGTCGTTGCGTACGAGCCGGTTTGGGCCATCGGCACAGGGCACAACGCCAGCCCCGAAGATGCCCAGGACGCCCACGCCAAGATCAGGCTTGTCCTGGAAGACCTCTACGGTCCCCGCGTCGCCCAGCAGACCCGAATCATCTACGGCGGCAGCGTCAAGTCCGCCAACGCCCGCGCCATCTTCGACCAGCCCGACGTGGACGGCGGACTCATCGGCGGGGCGAGCCTCAAGGTCGGCGATTTTGTGTCCATTGCGCGCTCCGCCGCCGATTCTGCGAACGCCGGTGATTGACCGCTCGGCTCCCCCCAGTCGGTTTTCGGGGTCGTGCGCCGAGCCCCGGCCTAAACTTGCCGCCCGGCCCTCTTTCTCGGCCCGGGCGACGAGGATCCCGCATGCTCACCCTCGCCATGGCCCCATGGCTGCTCAATCTGCTCATCTTCGCCTTCATCGGCCTCTCCCTGCTTCTCATCCTGATCGTCCTCATCCAGAGGTCGCAGGGCGGCGGGCTGGCGTCCGCCTTCGGCGGGGCAAGCGCCGGCTCGGGGCAGACCGCCTTCGGCGCCAAGACCGGAGACGTGCTGACCTGGGCCACCATCCTGCTGTTTGTCCTCTGGCTGCTCTTCGCCGTGGGTCTGAACTTCGCCGCCAAGCCCGGCGGCGTGGTGTTGCCCCAGGGTGAAGCGGGGAGCAAGTCCGACGACTCCGGAACGGGCGAGAACTCGGATGGTGGCCAACCCTCGGGAGATCAGCCAGCGGGCGGTCAGCCCTCGGAAGATCAGCCCGCCGGGCCTGCTCCCGCCGGCGATGCCCCTGCCGGGGATCAGCCGGCCGGCGACACTCCGGTGAGCGACCAACCCGGTGCGACCCCTGCAGGCGATGCGCCCGCCGGGCAGCCGGGCGCTGCGACGCCCCCCGGCACGGGCACCCAGCCCGCCGGAACGCCGCCTGCCTCGGGCAGCACCCCTCCCCCCTCGCGCTGAACCGGAGGCCCCGCGTGATCCGAAGCATGACCGGGTTCGGCGACGCCTCGGCAGAAGTGGACGGCATCCATTTCTTCATCGAGGTCCGCTCGCTCAATAACAAGTACTTCAAGGCCGTCATCCGCCTCCCGGAGGAGTTCCAGGGCCTCGAGGCAGAGATGGAGAGCCTGCTCCGCCAGCGCCTGTCGCGCGGCACGATCACCCTGCGCGGGGCGTGCACCGATGTCAGCGCCGCCGCGGCCCACGACATCAACCTGCCCGCGCTGGAGCATTACCTGCGCCAGATCGGTCAGGTCGAAGCGGTGCGCACGGGCGCGCTCAAGGTTGACGTGGGCACCCTGCTCGCGCTCCCGGGTGTGCTCCAGAGCCCGCCGAACGAGGAATCGCGCCTTGACCGGGCCCGCGCGGCGTTCAAGAAACTGCTCAACACGGCGTGCGACCACCTCGTATCGATGCGCATCCGCGAAGGGTCGCTGATCCGGGACGACCTGCGCCAGAATCGCGAGATCATCGTCGAGCGCCTGGCCGAGGTCGCGCGTCGCGCCCCCGATGTGGTGCGCGAGTATGAGAACCGCCTGCGGACGCGCCTTGAACTGCTGCTGCGCGACGCGGGGCTGAAGGTCGAGCCCGCGGAGTTCGTGCGGGAACTTGCGGTCTACGCCGAGCGCACCGATATCGCCGAGGAACTCAGCCGCCTCAGCGGGCACATGGACCAGTTCGGCACGATGCTCAACGACGCCGACGACCGCCCCATCGGGCGCACCATGGATTTTCTCGCCCAGGAGATGCTCCGCGAGGCGAACACTATCGCCAGCAAGAGCCCGGATGCCGAGATCAGCCGCAGAATCGTGGATATCAAGGGCGCGATCGACCGCATCAAGGAGCAGGTGCAGAACGTGGAGTGAGCGATCCACCGTGAGGCGCCCGCCGGCGCCCGGTGTTCTCGCCGACCCGCAATGGGGTCGCCGCGTGCCCCGGACCATCGGCCGTTCTACCCCGTGGTGCTCTCGCCGTGCGCAGCACATCGCGCGGACCCAGCGCCCACGAGCGCCGGGCCCGGCCCGCCCGCCAGCCAGGGCGCGATCACGCGCAACCCGCCGCTCGGCGCCGATGCCCCCGCGAGCCGTTCCGCGGCGTCGAGCATGGGCCCGGGTGAGAGCGTGCCGATGACGAGCGCTTCGGCCTCGCGCGCATCGTCGGGCGCGCCGACCTCGCGCACGCCGAGTTCGCGCAGGGCGCGCCGCACGACGTGGGCGTTCTTGCCATCTTCAACGATCCGGGCCGTTTCAAAGTACGCCTCGCGCATGGCCTGGGCGAGCGCATCGCGCGCGTACGCGAGCCCGGTGAATCGGGCGAACACGTCGTCAGTCATCGGTGAGCGGCGCTGGCCCCGGATGGTCCGGCGCAGTTCGGCCAGCCCTGCTCCGAATCCCGCACACGCGCCCTCCTTCTCCGCGATCCGGCGGTATCGGCCGATCATCCGGCCAAGTTCCGCTCGGCGTTCACGTTCCGGCGCGTAGCGCTGGATCACCCAGCCGTTGTTGCGTACCAGGCGCGACAGGATGAGATCCACGTCGCGCCCGCCCGGCACCTTGTGGTGCGCCACGCGGAATCGCGGTTCAAACTGCACCCGCCCGCCGCTCATCAGCAGTCGCGCCGCGAGGTCGTACTCCTCCGCGTAATAGCCGAACGCGGGGTCGTAGCCCCCGCTGCACGCGAAGGCATCGCGCCGTATGGCGACGCCGCAGCCGATGAAGACCTCGGGCAGCCCGCCGCTCTCGCGCCGCGCCTGCGCCGGCAGCACGATGTCTGCGCTGAGGGCGAGCACATCGCCGGGCGCCTCGTGCAGGGCCTGGGCGAAGGCGATGTCGAGCGGATGCGAGTCATCGTCGAGCATGACGACCCAGGCGCTGCGCCGGTCCGTCGCCGCGGCGCCCGCGTTGCGGGCCGCGGCGCCCTCGTTCGTCTCGCGGCGCAGCACGCGCACGCCGATGCCGTTGCCGAGCACCGCGGGCGCGTGCGCGGGCGGCGTCGAGGCGTTGTCCACCACGATCACCTCGGCATCATGCACCGGGAGCGCGCCCAGGGCGCCCAGCGTGCGCGCGAGATCGTCCGGTCGGTTGCGGGTCGGCAGCACATAACTGATCGGGATCATGCGCTCCTCACGAGGCCGCCGCCCGCTCCAGGTCGCCGGCCAGTCCCGGGTGGCGCGCCGGGATGAGTTCCGCGGCGGTAAAGGCGAGGTGCGCGCTGTGCACCCGCGTGACGCCCTGGCGAAGATCGGCGCCGGACACGGGCAGGTTGCCCAGGCGCTGGGCCTGCGCCCCCGCCGCGACAGCACCCAGGAACGCCGCCGAGTTCAGGCTCGACCCGGCCGCCAGCGCCAGGGCGCTGGTGGTGAGCAGGGCATCGCCGCAGCCCAACGGATCGACCGCGAACGGAACCAGGGCCGGAATGTGCTCGCCCCGCAGGCGCCGGTCCCAGCCTTGCGACTGGTCGGCGGGCGACTCGAAGGCGACCAGCCCGTCGGCCCCCATGGTGACGATGGCGCAGCGCGAGCGTGTCTCGTGCAGAAGTCTCGCGGCCGCCGCGGGCAGGCCTTCGTCGTGCATGCCGATGCCGTCGCGCAGCTCGCGCTCGCTGGGGCACATCAGGTCCATGCCCACCATGGAGCGAAGGTTCGATCGCTTGCCGCTCACGTCGCCCGCGAGCACCCCGGCGTGGTCCCGGGCAGCTCGGCAGACCCGCGCCAGGGTGCGGGCGGTGAAGAGCCCGAGCCCGAAGTCCGCGATGATGACCGCATCCGCCCCCGGGCGCCAGGCGTCTTCGCACAGGCCCAGCAGTTCGCGCTGCTTCGCCTCGTCCAGCACCAGGGGCTCCACGAGGTCCACCTTCATCACCTTCTGCGCCCCCACCCGGTAGCGCTGCTTCTCGGGAAGCGGGGCGTGCACGTCCAGCGGGCGCACGTCCACGCCCTCGCTCGCCAGCCTGCGCAGCACGCGCTCGCGCGCCTCGCCCGGGCCGATCGGGGTCACCAGCGTGGCACGGGCCCCGAGCGCCGCGGCGTGGCGCGCGATGATCGCCGCCCCTCCTTCGTAGTAGTGCCGGGTCAGCGGGCGCAGGGTCATCACCGGGCTCTCGCCGGCGACATCGGGCTGGTCGCACGCGACGTACGTGTCCAGGATCGTTTCGCCGATCACCACGACCCGCCGGTCGCGCAGGCGGGCAATCGCCTCGTAGAGGCGCGCGGCGCCCAGTTCGGGGTTCTGCGTCAGCGCCACCAGGCGACGATGAAACGGGTCGACCGAGCGCTCCATCGCCGCGATGAGTGCCGTCGAACTGAAGACCACATCGCCGGACGAGAACACCACCCGCCCGCCCCCCCGCTCCACGGCCTCGCGCTCGGCGCGGAAGCGAGGGTCGTCGTTGGTCTCGTACTCCCGGCCCTTGATGTACACGTCGGGGCGGACCTCGCCCAGCAGTTCGGCCGCGGTCGGGCGGCTCTCGACGTACACCAGGTCCACGCAGTCGAGTTCCGCGAGGTTCTCAGCCCGCAACTCCTCGGGGATCAGCGGCCTTCCGGTCCCCTTCTTCATCTCCAGGTCGCCCGTGATGCTCACGAGCAGGGCGTCTCCCTGCTGGCGCGCAAACCGCAGGTGACGGATGTGCCCCGGGTGCACGATGTCGAAGCACCCGTGGCAATGCACCAGCGTCTTGCCCTCGCGTCGAAAGTCAGCGCGCACCGCGAGCAACTGCTCCCGGGTCACGATCTTGCCGGCGCGTGTATTCGACCTCGACTCGCCCATGCGCGGCTCCACCAAGGCACGTCCCGCCCGGCCGGTACGTGCGGTCCCGTGCCTTTCGTGTCGGCTCGCGCAGCGCCGGGCCGATAGAACTCGCGTGACTGAACCTACCCCGCGCACCTTCCGGCGCGCCGACATCCTCGACCTGGCGCGATCCGGGAAACCCTGGGAGTTTCTCCCCCTTGCGGCCCGCGCCCTCGCCCGGGCGCCAGGCGATCACGAGATGCGCTTCCACGCCAGCGCACAACTTGCGCGGCTGGGGCTTCGTGAACCGGCGCTCGAACAACTCGACATCCTCCCCACGACGGGGGATGTCGAATCGTTGCGGAGCGCCATCGCCGGGCTTCCGTCGGCGGTGCTGAGCACCGAATCGCGCATTGAGCTCGTGCGGCGCGGAGCAGCACTGGCGATCAACCTCGGCGCATCCGTTGACGTGCTCGGGTGGGAATCATCGGCCCCCCGGTTTGAGTGGTTTCAGGCACGAGACGGGAATGTGATCCGCAGGCCGCGTGCGGAGCGCGACATGCTCACGTGGTTTCCTCTGCGCGATGCCCGCGCCGAGGCAAAGCACCTTGCTGAACGGTTCGCCAAGGAGATGGGGGAGGACGCCCGGCCCTGGATCATCGAGGGCGTGGATCCGCCGTGGATCGCCCTGGAGGTCGCGCGGGCGCTCAAGCGCACGGGTCTGGGCTACACGCCCCGCCTCACCATCGTGCAGTGCGCCGAAGCGGAGTTTCTTGACGGGTGCGCACTGGCGGACATCGCGCCCGCCTTGGAACGGGACTCCGCCGAGGTCTTCATCGGCCCCGATGCCTCCCGGCGCCTCGGGAAGGCGCTCCAGGCGCGCCGGGAC
This sequence comes from Phycisphaerales bacterium, assembly GCA_020847175.1. Classification (GTDB taxonomy): domain Bacteria; phylum Planctomycetota; class Phycisphaerae; order Phycisphaerales; family UBA1924; genus JADLCM01. The sequence continues at coordinate 18,298 of JADLCM010000045.1, read as the reverse complement.
GGGCAGATCGTCGGGCCGGTGTATTCACAGGCCCGGGCCGGGACGCGGCCTGCGGTGCAGGACGTGCTCCGCAGCGCGGCGGAGGGACAGCGGGCCCGGGTGGATGAACTTCAGGTACTCGTGCGCGAGGCGTACGCCGGTCGCGACGCCGCGTGGTGGTCGGCGCGGTTCGAGGCGGGACTCCGACGGGCCGGCGCGGAGCCTTTGCGGGTGCTCATTCCGACGTGCCGCTACTCGACCTTCATCCGGCACGCGAGCGAGGACCTGGCCAGCGCACTGGAGCGACGGGGTCTGCGGGCGCGGGTGCTCATGGAGCGGGATGACGCGACGAGGTTTGCCTCCGGGGCGTACCTCGAGGCCTTTCATGCCTTCCGGCCTGACCTCGTGGTGCTCATCAACTACCCGCGCGCGAGTCTTGACCCGGGCATCGTGCCCGGCGAGGTGCCGATGGTGTGCTGGGTGCAGGACGCGATGGGGCACCTGTTTGACCCCAAGGTCGCGCGGGCACAAGGGCCGCTGGACTTTGTCGTGGGGCACCTGCACGTCGAGATGTTCAAGTCGCTGGGATACCCGCCGGACCGGGCGCGCGCCCTGCCCGTGCCCGCCGACGAGGAGAAGTTCTGCGAGGAGCCCGGCGACCCGGCGCCGGCGGACGTGTGCGACATGCTCTGCGTCACGCACCACAGCGAAACGCCCGACGCCATGCACGATCGCCTCGCGGCGGGCTTTCGCGGCGCGGGGATTGACGCCCGGGTTTCCCGGTTGGTCGAAACGCTTCGCCCGAAACTCGGGCCGCTGGCGCTGCGAGCCCACACCGACAACCACCACACGGCCCTGCGGCGCACCATCGTGGAGACGGCCCGGGAGGCGCTCGGGGCGGAGCCATCGGCGAAGATGGTCGAGTCGCTGCTGCGCCAGTACGCTCTGCCCCTCTTTGATCGCGTGTTCAGGCACCAGGCCCTGCACTGGGCCTCGCGCCTGGCGCAGCGCCGGGGCTGGAGTCTGCGCCTCGCGGGGCGGGGCTGGAGCGAGCACCCGACGCTGGGCGCGTTCGCCGTCCCGGCGGTGGAGCACGGACCCTCGCTGCGGCGCGCGTACAGGGGGGCCCGGGTCAACCTGCACCTGTGCGCCACGTCGCTCACGCACCAGCGGGTGCTGGAGTGCGCGCTCTCGGGCGGGTTCACCGCGTGCCGGTTCTTCCGTGACGCCCTGGGGCAGATGAACCTGCGGGCGCAGAGCGCGAGCCTGCACGCCGGCCCGCCCCGCGGCGTGATCGACGGGATGCTCGACTTCGATCCCGCCATGACGCCCGAGGGGATGCTCTACATGGCGCAGTCGCAGCGCCTCGGGCTGACCGACCGTCCGTGGGTGCGCGTCAAGCCCTCGCGGCGCGAGGGCATTGAGCACTTCGGGGCGCTCACGCCCGCGTGGCTCGATGCGCACACGCTCCTGGGCGATCTCGCGGCGGTCACTTTCTGGGATGAGCCTTCGTTGGAAGCGCTGATGGAGCGCGCCATCGAGCGCCCCGCGTGGCGTGAGAACGTGCGGGCGGGCGTCGCGCGCCGGGTGCGGTCCGGCTTCACAACCGACGCCTGCGCGGGCGCGATGCTGGACCTTGTCGCCGAGTGTCTGGCGCGCGAGGCACGCCGGCGCCCCGCTTCGGAGGCCGCCGCGTGAGCCTCGACCTGTCGATCGTCATCCCCGCCTTCAACGCCGAGGGGACGGTGGGCGAGACGGTGCGGTCGGCCTTCGCGCAGATCTCGGCGCGCGTGGAAGTGATCGTGGTCGATGACGGCAGCGCCGATCGCACGGCCCGGGCCGCGCGCGAGGCGGGGCCGGTCACGCTGCTTCGCCAGCGGAACACCGGCCTCGCCGGGGCGCGCAACGCCGGGCTCGGCATCGCCCGCGCGCCCCACATTCTCTTTGTCGATGCCGATGACCGCATCGACCCCGACTTCGCCCGGGAGATGATCCCCGCGGCGCGCGGCCTTGACTTCTGCGCCTGTTGGACGCGCATGGTGGGCCCCGGATGTGAGGACCTGGGCTGGATCATCCGGCCCGCGACGGCTGACCTGACCCCCGAAGGCCTGGCGGCGTTCAACCCGCTCGCCATCGGCTCGATTCTCTGGTGTCGCGCCGGCCTCGAACGGCTGAACCTGTTGTCCGGGTCGGGCCGCGCACTCGCCCCCGAACTCTTCGAGAGGCGGTGGTCATGCCACGAGGACTGGAACCTGCTGCGTCGCTGCGTCGGCGCGGGCGCGCGCATGGGGCCCGTCGTGCCGCGTGCGCTCTTTGACTACCGCATCCGCCCCGGCTCGATGAGCACCCGCCTGAGCGAGATGCACGAGGTCGGGCTGCGCGTCATCGAGGCGGGGCCTGGGCCGTCCGGCCCCGGGTACGAGCGGGCATGGACCCTCCGCAGCCTCGCCCGGGCGCTCGCCGCGGGGGACGAATCTCTCGCCCTCCGCCTCGGCGCTCTCGTCGGTGCGCTCCGCGCCGACGAGGCAGGATTGGTTCGCGGGGCGCTTGAACACGCGCTGGGGCTGTGCGCCGCGAGGGCCCCGTGGATGATCGAAGGCGACGACCATCGCGAGCGCATCGGGCGAGCCTGCTGCGCGGCCTGTGTGGAGGGGCTGGAGAGGGCGATTGCGGGCGTGCCCCTTGCGGGGCGCGACCTCGCGCGCGCGATCATCGAAGCGCTGCGCCCCGGCGAAGTGCCCGTGCTCGCGGGCATGGGACGGCGGGGCTGGGTGCTGGGTGAAGCGCTCGCCATGCACACGCCGACCCTTTGGATCGACGATGCGCCCGGCGCCCGCGGGCCCGAGGGCACGCGTCGCATCGACCGGTCTCACCTCACGGGGCGCCACGTGGTGGTCATCACCCCCGCGTCGGGCGAAGCACTGCGCGCCTCGCTCGCCGGGACGCCGGCCCGCGTGGTCGGCCTGGATGACCTGCTCTGCGCGGTTCGATAGGCCCGCCGGCGGCCGGCGTGTCAGTTCTGCTCGGCGTCCAGTTCGCGCTTGAGCGCCCCGGCGAGGTAGACGTATTCCTCGAACGTGTTGTACGCCTGGGCGGAGATGCGGAGCAGGCGCTGTCCGGTCAGGTCCATCGTCCACACGGGCACCTGGATGCCGTAGTCCTTCACGAGCCGGTCCTGGAGCGGGTCGCCGTAGGTGGTCTGCGCGTTCCGCAGGCGCTCCGGGATCGGCGGGAGCGGGATCGAGGCCATCGTCGGCACCATGGACTCCGGCGCGGGGTCGGTGATCCCCAGTTCGTCGCAGATGTGCCGCCGGGCGCGGCAGACCAGGTCGTGATTCCGCTGCATCAGTTCGGGCCACCCGCCGGCGAAGAGCGAGGCGCCGAAGTCAATCGCGTCGGGCGCGCAGATCGCCGGGGAGTAGTCGTCGGTGCCGAGGTAATCAAAGTCGCGCAGAAACAGGGCGCGATCGGCCCGCGGCTGGTGCGCTCGGCTGGAGAGCGCCAGCGGTCGCAGCGCCCCCTGCCGGTCGGACCGGGCGTAGAGCACTCCCGCGCCCTTGGGCGTGCACACCCACTTGTGGAGCGTCGCGACAAAGTACGCGCACCCGAGCTGTTCCAGGTTCACCGGGATGCTCCCGGGCGAGTGCGCCCCGTCAAGCAGGACATCCACGCCCCGCGACTGGATCGCCGGGATGATCTCCTCGACCGGCATGACAAGCGCCGTGGGGCTGGTGATATGGCTGACGATCGCGAGCCGGGTGCGCGGCGACAGGCCGGAGAGAATCGCCTCGGTCGCCTGCCGGGGCGAGGAGATCGGGAAGGGCACAGGTTGCACCACCACGCGAACCCCGCGGCGCTGCTGAAGGCGCGCGAGTTCGTTGATCGCGCTCATGTACTCGTGGGTGTTGACCAGGATCTCATCACCCGGGCGGAAGTCGATCGAGTGCAGGATCGTCGAGATTCCCACCGTGGCGTTGGGCAAGAAACCCAGGTTGGTCGGCGACGCGCCCAGGAACGGCCCCAGGCGACGGCGCGAGAGGTCCAGCAGCCTCTCCAGGTGCGACATGAAGAACTTGACCGGCTCCTGCTCCATGAGGGCGCGGCAACGGTCCTGCGCCTCGCGCACCGGAAGGGGGCACACGCCGTACGACCCGTGATTCAGAAACGTGACGTTCGGGTCAAGCGACCAGAAACGGGCCAGGGGCGAACGCGCGGGGCGGGTCAACGAGGCGGCTTCGGTGATGGGCATTTGGGGCACCTTCCGTGGTGGCGGGGCGGTCGAGCACGGGGCTGGAGGCGCGGTCCGCCGCACCCCGCACAAGCGTATCGCGCCCGCCCCGCGCGAGCGCGATGGGCTCACCGGGACTCGGGGGGCGAGACGGCGCGTCGGATGGCGACGTGCCTAGGCTCCGCGCATGACAAGTTACACCCAGGACCCGGGCTTTTCGCATTTCGGGGTGGATCGCCCGGCGCCTGAACGCACGAGCGTGCTCGCCATTCTCTCGCTCGTCTTCGGCATCCTGTGCGTGCCGTTCTTCGGAGTGCTCGGCCTCGGGTTCGGTGTGGGGGCACTGCTGGGCATCAAGGCCTCGCGGGGGCGCGTGGGCGGCACCGGGCTGGCCGTCGCCGGCATCGTGGTGAGCCTCATCGCGTGCGCCTTGTGGATCGGGCTGCTCATCGGCGCCGCGCAGGTCGCCACGCGATTCGCCAACGAAGCCAAGGACATTACCCTGGCGGCCCAGGGGCGCGACGAAACCGTGCTCAAGCGGTACTTCACGCCGAGCGCGGCGGCACAAGTCACGCCGGAAGCTCTCGACCGCTTCGCGCGGGCGCTGACCGAGCACGTCGGCCCGCTCGAGCGCGGACCCAAGGGGTTGATGGAGTACGGCACGTGGACCAATGAGATGTCCGCCGCGGACGGCGCGGCGAAGGCGAAGGGCCTGCTGGAGAAGGGAATGCCGATCCCGATGCGGTTTGAGAAGGGCAAGGCGCTGGTGATCGTCGAGTTCGACGCGAGCGGGATGTCGCTGGACTTCTCAATGAGACGCCCGGACCCCAAGGAAGGCGGGCACGTCACCAACCTCGCCGTGGTCACGCCGGACGGCAAGATCACCCAGCTCCTGCAAGCGCCGTGAGCCCGCAGCCCCCCGAGAGGCCCGCTTCGGCGTGCCGACGCCATGCTCGCGACATTCACGCCGGGAGCACAGAAGCTCGATCGAGCCACCTCGATCGGCTGGGCCCGGTTCCCTGCCGCGCAGCCGCGGAGCGCCTGCGGCCCGTCGCCTCTACTGCAGACTCACCGGCATGACCACGTAGAGAAACTCCGACCCTACCTTGATCACGCCCGGCTTGTTCGACCCCTTGAGCTCGATGCTCACGCGCGGGTCGTCGATCACCTTCAGGGCATCGGTGATGAAGCCGGGGTTGAACCCCAGCGCGATGTCCTCGCCCTTGAACTCGGCGAGGTCCACGGTGATCTCCGCTTCGCCCATTTCCGGGGCGCGGCTCGCGATCTGCACCCGCTTGTCGCCCGACGAGAAGGAAAGTTTCACGCCGCGCGACTCTTCGTTGGTGAGCAGCGCCGCCCGGCGCACGGCCGAGGCCATCACGTCCCGGTCGAAACTCGCGACCTTGTCCTGGTCCTTGGGGATCACGTCTTCGTAGGGGGGGAATGCGCCCTCGACGAGGTTGGAGCTCATCATGGCGCGCCCCTCAGATTTCTCATCCGCGGCGCCGAGGTGGAAGAAGACCTGGTTGTCGGTGATCGCGATGCGCACCGGCTCGTCACCGTCCTGGATCAGTTTCTGGAGCGTGCCCAGGGCCTTGCTGGGCACGATGCACATCGCCGCGTGGGCGTCCTTCTCGGTGTTCGCGAGCGATGCGCGGGCGAGCGCGAGGCGCCGCCCGTCGGTTGCGACCATCTCCAGCCGCTTCCCATCGCGCTTCAGGAGCACCCCGTTGATCGCGTAGCGCGAGTTCTCTCGCGCGGTGGCAAAGAGCGTGCGGGCGACAAGCCCCGCCAGCGACCCCGCCTGGTGCGAAAAGATCGTCTTGGCCCCATCCGCCTTCGGGAAGCCCGGCACCGCCGGATAGTCGCCCGCCGGGTACCCGAGCACCTTGAAGCGCGCATCCTGTCCGCGAATCTCCACCGAGTCGTCGGTGCTCTCGATCGTGAGCGTGGAGTCGGAATCTTCGGCCGACACGATCTGGCGGAGCTTGTCCGCGGGGATCAGCGCCTCGCCGGGCTGGCCGACATCGACGCGGTCAAGGCACAGTCGCAGCGACACTTCGCCGTCAGTGCCCATCAGCGTGAGGCGACCGGCCCCGGCCGCCTTCTCGGCGACGAGCTTGACGCACGTGAGCTGGACCTTGGGGCTTGTGCGCCCCGCGACCACGCCGGACATCTGGTTCACCGCATCAAGGAGCGCGCCGCGATCGCAAATGACCTTCATGTCAATCCTTCACTCTCTGGAATATCTCAACTCGACTCCGTTCGCGGGAGTGTATCGGGGACGGGGGCGCAGGTCCGAGGCCGGGCGTCCCTTGTGGATTGTTCGCGAAATACTCGGTATGGCGCACAGCAAATTCCATACCAATTGAAGAGAGCCCCCGCCGGGCGGTTGTCAACCGCACTTCAACTGTAGATACTGCCCTGCTCCGCGCTCGGCGCTCCCGTGGGGACCGCGGCACGGAGGTGGGGTGACCGACGGGCTCGGGCCCGGACTCGAAATGGGGTAGGCACGCATGTCCTTTGAAGCCGCTGTTCACGCGCAGGCCATCGAGATCGACCGGCTCGCGCTCGAAATGTGCGCCAAGGCAGGAAGCGGACATCCGACGAGCGCGATGAGCCTCGGGCACATCGTCACCATTCTCATGTTCCACACCATGCGATGGAGTCCGGAGGTCCCGGATTACCCGACGAGCGACCGGCTGGTCCTCAGCGAGGGCCACGCCGTGCCCATCGTGTACGCCGCCGCCGCCAAGCTCGGCGTGATGGTCGGCAAAGACCCCGAGCGCCGGCGTGAACTCACCCTCAAGGACCTCGACGGGCTGCGCGAATGGTCAAGCGAGCTGGACGGGCACCCCAACCCGATGGAGGGCTTCCCGTTCTTCGACGCCGCCACCGGATCGCTCGGACAGGGCCTGAGCGTGGCGGCGGGCGTCGCCGAGGCCGCGCGGCTCGACCAGTCCGATCGGCGGGTCTTCTGCATCGTGGGTGACGGCGAAGCGCGCGAGGGCCAGGTGACCGAAGCGCTCGATTACATCATCGACCGGAAACTCAACACCGTGCTGCCGATCTTCAACTGCAACGGTTACGGCCAGGCCGACCGGGTGAGCGGGCAGCAGGGCCCGGACTCGATCGCCGCGCGCCTTTCCGCGATGGGCTACAACGTGCGATCGATCAACGGGCACGAGCCCGCGCAGATCAAGAGCGCCTTCGATGCCTTCCTGTCGCTCGGCGCCAACGACAAGCCCATGGCCGTCGTCGCGACCACGGTGAAGGGCTGGGGCGCACCGAGCCTGCAGGGCAACGGCTGGCACGGCAAGCCCGCGGCGGGCGAGGCGCTCAAGCGCGCGCTTGCCGAACTCGATGAGCGGCGCGTTGAGCTCACCTCCGCGCTCACCAACACCGACGCCTTCACCATCGAGCCCCCGGCGGAGTACCAGGCCCCCGACCGCGCATATGCCGACATTCCCACGCTGACGCAGATGATGAAGTCGCTGGACATGGGCACGCTGCTGCACACGGGGCGGCTGGCGACCCGCAAGGCCTACGGCCTCGCGCTCAAGGCGCTGGGCAAGTGCAACCCCGGCGTGGTGGTGCTCGATGCCGACGTGTCGAACTCCACGTTCGCGGAGACGTTCGGCAAGGACCCCGCCCTCGCCGCCCGGTTCCTGGAGTGCAAGATCGCCGAGCAGAACATGGTGAGCGTCGGCGTGGGCCTCTCCGCCGGCGACAAGGTGCCCTTCTGCTCGTCCTTCGCCAAGTTCATCACGCGGGCGTACGACCAGATCGAAATGGCGATCAACTCCGGGGCCAATCTCAAGATCGTCGGCTCGCACGCGGGCATCACCCTCGCCTCGGACGGACCGAGCCAGATGGGCCTGCCCGATGTCGCCTGGTTCCGGGCCTTCACGACCATGCGCGACCACCGCGGCAACCCGGGCTGCTACGTGCTTCAGCCCGCCGACGCGTTCGCCGCCTACGCGCTCACGGGCGTGATGGCGGACTACCAGGGCGTCTGCTACATGCGCACGCTCAGGCCCGACACCGAGTTCATCTACAGCGATGACCAGGTCTTCAACCTCGGCGGGTTTGAAGTGCTCACCGAAGGGCGCGACATCGTCATCTGCGCCGCCGGCGCCATGGTGCACGAAGCCAACAAGGCGGTGCAGCTCCTCGACAACGCGGGCGTGTCGGCCACGCTTGTCGATCTCTACTCCCTCCCCTTCGACACCGACAAGCTCCTGGATCTCGTGAACAGCAACGGCGGGTACGTGCTCAGCGTCGAAGACAATTACGGCGGCGGCATCGGGGCCGCCATCGCCGATGCGCTCACGGGCAGCGGCGACGGCTTTACCCTCGAACAGATGCACGTCACCCGCATCCCCAAGAGCGCCCGCACGCCCGAAGAGCTCCTCAAGCACTGCGGCCTCTCCGCCGAGCAGATCTGCGAGCGCGCCATGAAGGTGCTGCCGGTCTGACGGGCGACCTCGAACGAGCGCTGCACCCCCCGCGTGAACGCGGAGGACGCCGCGCGCCCTGGTGCCCCGCCCGGCGGGCGCCGCCGCGCCGGGACGCCGCACGGGAGGCTGCTCCGGCACGCCGCCCCGCTAACAATCCGGCATGAGCGCCCCCCTCGCGCCCAGGGCCGGACGGCCCGACCTCGGGCGCGTGACCGTGATCCTCGCCGCACACCTTGTCACCGATTTCTTCTCCACCGTCATCGTCCCGCTGCTGAGCGTCCTTGAGGGCCGCCTGGACCTCTCCCCGGCGCAGGGCGCGCTGTTGGTCGCCGCGGGCATGGTCTGCTCGGGCGTGATCCAGCCCGTCGTCGCGCTCGCCAGCGACCGCTTCCGGTCGCGCCTCTTCGCGCCCGCGGGCCTGCTGCTCGCGGTGCTCAGCATCTCGTTCGTCTCTCACGCAGAGACGTTCGGCCAGCTCATGCTCATCCAGGCGCTGGGCACGGCGGGCATCGGGGCGTTTCACCCCCCCGCCGCCGCACTGTGCGGGCAGCTGAGCGGCGAGAGGCGCACGCAGGGCATCACGTGGTTCTTTCTCTCGGGGATGGTCGGCACGGTGATGGGCATTGCGCTGGTGCCGCGCTGGGTGAAACTCGCCGGACTGGAGAGCGTTCAATGGCTCGTCGTTCCCGGGATGCTGAGCGTGGTGGCGCTCTACGCCTTCACCCGGCGCGCGCCCTTTGACCGGCACACGGCGACTCGGCTGCACGCCGCGATGCCCGGGCACGAACGCCGGGCTCGCTGGGGACACATCGGGGTGCTCTACGTCGGGGCGGCGCTCCGCCACACCGTCAATATGGCGTTTCTCCATCTCGTGATCCGCTGGTCCGAGGCGGAGACCCTGGCTCGCACGGGCGCCGCAGCGCTCACCCGCGAACTCCGCCTCGAGGCCGCGACCACCGGGGGCGACGCGCTGGCCGCGATGCAGGTGGGCATGGCGGCTCTGGGGCTCATGCTCGGCGCCCGCGTGCGCCCCGGCAACGAACGGGCCGCGATGGTGTTCGTGCCCATCATCGGGGCGGGCATCATCGCGCTCTTTCCGGTGCTGGCGGGCGCTCCCGATCTTCCGGCGCGGCTCGGCCGGGTGCTCCCCCTGGTTCTCGCCTTCGGCGCGGGCGCCGGGTTCGCCGGCGTGCTGCCGGTTTCCATAGCGCTCGCGCAGCGCCTTCTCCCGCACCGCACCGGGCTGGCCTCCAGCCTCATGATGGGCGGGTCGTGGGCGCTCGCCGCCGCGGGCCCTCCTGCGGCTCAGGTCATGCTCGAACGCTGGGGGCTTGACGCGGCATTCTTGGTCACGGGCCTTGCTCTGGCGCTGTCGGGCTGCATCGGGTTGGCACTCCGAGAGCGCACGCTGGCGCACGCCGCAGGCGTCGCCCCATGACGCACGCCCCTCCCCGGTTCCCGCTCATCGCCGGACCGACCGCAGGCGGCAAGACCGCCCTGGCCGTCGCCGTCGCACAGGCGTTCACCGAGCGCGCCCTCGCCCCCGTCGAAATCATCAGTGCTGACTCCATGCTGCTCTACCGAGGCCTCGACATCGGCACCGCCAAGCCCACCGGCGCCGAACGCGCCGGTGTCCACCACCACCTCATCGACATCCTCGCCCCCGATCAGTCCTTCAGCGTCTACCAGTGGCTCGAACGCGCCCAATCCATCATCCGTGTCGTGCGATCTGGCGGGGGCGTGCCCGTCGTGGTCGGCGGGACTCATCTGTACGTCAAGGCCCTCCTCGCAGGACTCTTTGAAGGTCCGCCCAAGGATGACGCCGTGCGCGCCCGCCTTGAAGCGCTCTCCTCGGCCGAGCGCCGCGCCATGCTTGAGGCACGCGACCCCGCCGCGGCGGCCCGCATCCATCCCAACGACACGCGCCGCACGATTCGCGCGCTCGAAGTCTGCGAACTCACCGGCACTCCCATCAGCGAGCACCAGCGCCAGTGGGATCGCGGGCCCAGCGCCGAAATCCTGCTCGTCGGCCTTGAATGGCCGAGCGAAGCGCTCAACCGACGCATCAACGCGCGGGTGCGCCTCATGGTTGAGCAGGGGCTGATCGACGAGGCGAGAAGGCTTTGGCAAGGCGGCACGCTCGGCGTTCAGGCCCGCGAAAGCCTCGGCTACAAGCAGTTGATCGAGCATTTTGAGGGCCGATGTTCCCTGGATGAGGCCGTCGAGCGAATCAAGATCGAAACCCGGCGGTTCGCCAAGAATCAGCGAACGTGGCTCCGGCGCCTCCGGACCATCCCGGGAAGCATGTGGATTCCGGGCGCCCGGGCGACGGCCCATGAAACCGTGCAAGCGATTGTGAATCAGTGCTTTACGACACTCTGAACACCGGGAATAGACCAGACGCTGACCGGAGATTTCGGACGCAGCTCTTCCCCGGATACATGTTTTCCCTGGCGCGATGCTCGCAGGTTCAGCCTTGACCCGGCCCGGTGAGAGCGCCTTTCCTCTGGACTCCATTCATCCCGCAAGCCGAATCACACCCGGAAATCCGATGGCCAAGCGAGCCGCCAAGACAACCTCATGTACGCCGCGCTCGGCGCCCGCCAACCCATCCCCCACATCGGGGGCAGAACGCGGTTCGGCACGTCCCGCCGGGAGGCGCGGCAAGGGCTTCGGACCGCGCAAAAGCAACTTCACTGCTGGGAGCGCCAAGGGAAAACACCTGGTCATCGTTGAGTCACCCGCCAAGGCAAAGACGATCAACAAATACCTTGGGCCAGAGTACCTCGTGCTGGCCAGCCTGGGGCATGTGCGCGACCTGCCCAGCAAGAACCCCAAGGGGGACAAGAGCCCGGTGCCTGGTGTGGATCTGCGCCATCGCTTCCGGCCCACGTACCAGACGCTGGAGGGCAAGGAGAACGTTCTTCGAGACCTGAAGCGCGCCGCCAAAGAATCCCGCGATTCAGGAATGGAAGTCTGGTTCGCGACCGACTTGGACCGTGAGGGCGAGGCGATTGCGTGGCACCTGGCGCAGGAGGTCGGGATTGACTCTCCCAGCGCCAAGCGGGTGGTCTTCGCCGCGATCACGAAGGACGAGATTCGGCGGGCGTTCGACAAGCCTCATCCGATTGATGAGGACAAGGTGAATGCGCAGCAGGCGCGCCGGATTCTGGACCGCATCGTGGGGTACCAGGTGTCACCCCTGCTCTGGAAAAAGGTGGCCCGCGGGCTTTCGGCGGGGCGCGTGCAGAGCGTAGCGGTGCGCCTGGTTGTCGAGCGTGAGCGGGAGATCCGTTCGTTTGTCCCGGATGAGCACTGGTCGATCCGGGGGTGCTTCGCGCTCGACCCGGACAAGGCGGAACGCCTGGAGAGCGAATGGCGCGCGTTTCTTGCGTCGCGCGATGACAAGGGTCAGGGACCTACTCAGAAGGCCCGGCTGGCGTGGCTCGCAGAGCACCAGGCGATCAGCGCCGAACTGGTCGCGATTGACGGCGCCAAGGTTGAACTCTCGGGCCCGTCCGGCGCCAAGGACCCCAAGGCCGCGGGTGATGCGCTCATGGCCCGGGCGTCTGTGATCGCGGGGCGCTGCGGGCTCCGCGACATCCGAACCCGCGTCACGGAAGACCCCAAGGGCCGAGGCCCGGCCCGGTTCAAGCGCACGATCGAGGGCGAGATCGACGCCTCGCGCCCGTGGACGATCAGCGCCATCGAGACCAAGCGCACGCGGGTGCGCCCGGCGGCTCCGTTCATCACCAGCACGCTGCAGCAGGCCGCGAGCTCGCGGCTGGGCTTCGGCGCGCAGCGCACCATGCGGGCCGCCCAGCAGCTGTACGAAGGTGTGGACATCCCGGGCGAAGGCCCGGTGGGGCTCATCACCTACATGCGAACTGACTCGACCCACCTCTCGAGCGAGGCGATCGACATGGCCCGCGACTTCATCAGGCGGTCATTCGGCGATCGTTACGTGCCCGAGAAGGCCAACGTCTACGAGAGCAGCAACAAGGCGGCGCAAGAGGCCCACGAAGCGATCCGCCCGACTTCGCTCAATCATCCGCCAGAGCGCCTGCGCCACGTGCTCAAGCCCGACCAGTTCCGGCTCTACCAGATCATCTGGGAGCGGTTCGTCGCGTGCCAGATGGTGCCCGCCGAATGGGACTCGACCGGCGTGAGCATCGAAAGCAACGGGCTGACCTTCCGGGCGACCGGGCGGACGCTCGTCTTCGACGGCTTCTACCGGGTCGCGGGGGTGCCCCCGGCGAGCGACACGGCGACCCTGCCGACGCTGCGCGAGGCGCAGAAACTCTTTGCGTTCGGGGCCGAGGCGGACCAGGGCTTCTCGTCCCCCCCGGCCCGCTATTCCGAAGCCTCGCTCATCAAGAAGCTCGAGGAGGAGGGCATCGGGCGCCCGAGCACCTACGCGGCGATCATCCAGACGATCCAGGACCGCAAGTACGTGGAGCAGGCTGACCGGCGGTTCTTCGCCACGGACCTCGGCGAGGTGGTCACCGACAAGCTTGTCGAAGCCTTCCCGCAGATCATGGACGTGGGATACACGCGCCAGATGGAAGGCGAACTGGACAAGGTCGAGGAGGATCACCTCGACTGGATCGACATGCTCTCCCGCTTCTACGGCCCATTCACCGAAGCGCTGGAGCGGGCGCAGGACGAGCTCACGCACGCCAAGGCCGAGATCACGCCGGCGCCCAAGGAGTATCGGTGCGCCAAGTGCGGCAGCGACCTTGTGTATCGCTTCGGAAGGAACGGGCGCTTCCTGTCGTGCTCGCGCTTTCCGGAATGCGACTACGCCGCGCCCATCGACCGCGAGGGCAAGCCCCGCACCGCCGAGACGGTGGACGTGGCCTGCCCCATCTGCGCCAGCCCGATGAGCCGGCGCACCGGGCGCTTCGGGCCATTCCTGAGCTGCTCGCGGTACGGCGACAAGACGAGCCCGTGCACAGGCATTCTGAACCTGGACAAGAAGGGACACGTCGTCGCCCCGTCCACCCCGCCGCTGGTCACGGAGCTTCCGTGCCCGACCTGCGGCGAGGCGCTCAACCTGCGCTCGGGCGTGCGCGGACCCTGGCTCGGGTGCAGCCGGTTCCCAAAGTGCCGGGGGCGCGGCAAGTGGAACGAACTGGACGACACGACCCGCGCGGCGCTCCAAGCGGCGCTCGAAGCCCACGAACGGGCCAACCCGGTGAAGATCATCCGCACGCTGAGCGGCAAGCACCTGACCGACGCCAAGGGCAAGCCTCTGCCCGATGCGCCCCTCGTGACGCAGCTGGCGACGGATGAGGGCGAGGGCGAGGACCGCGCCGCGGGCTGAGGCCGCGACGCACGGGCCGCGGCGGCGCCGCTACTCAGACTTCGAGTCGCCCTGTCTCTGCCCCGATTTCCTCCGCGAGCGCGCGAGATCGGCGGCACCGGGCGCGCACCGCAAGGCACGGCGGCACAGAACGTCGCGCCGTCTTCAGATCACGACATGCGCCGGCGCGGGCGTCTCGTCGGTGATCTTCTCCTTCCTGATTTCACCCGCAGGATCGTCGAGGTGAAGCAACCACATGTCCTCGTTGAGCCGCATCTGGAGGTGGACGGGGCGTCCCCAGAGGACGCGGAGGTTCTCAAGCACGCTGTGCGCCTTGGCGGCGTCCACCTCGAGCCCGCTGAACTGGTGCGCCAGGTACAACTCGCCGCGGTTCATGTAGTTGCCGTCCACCACGTAGATGAACGGCTGTCCCATGTTGGTGATCTGGTAGAGCAGGGCCTGCTTGATGCGGGTGCAGTCGCGTGAGACGACGCGAAGCTCGCCCGTCTGCGGATCGCGGGCGTACTGGTACATCCGCATCCGGTCGACGAACTCGGGGGTGACGAACTCGTCGATGAAGTTCACGTCGTTGTAAATGCGCCGCACTTCAAAGATCTTCTCGCGGCCTTTCATCGAGTGATCGTTGAACCGCTCGCGGGCGCCGATCGAATCCAGCCGCTCCCACGCGGCGCCGTGCTGCCCGCGGTCCCAGCGCCGCTCGATGTCCTTGAAGAGTTCAACGCCGATCTTGTACGGGTTGAAGCCCCCGGCGGGCATGTGCACCACGCCCGAGTGCTGGTCGGCGTAGTGAACGATCTCGCGGGCCTCGAGGAAGTGCTGCGTCATCAGCTTGCTGTGCCAGTACGTCGCCCAGCCCTCGTTCATGATCTTGGTCATCGCCTGCGGGGCGAAGTAATAGGCCTCGTCGCGGATGATCGAGAGCACATCCTGCTGCCATTCCTCGAGCGGCGCGTGGCGCAGAAAGAAGTGCAGCACATCGCGGGTGGGCTGGGCCGGAAAGGCGCTGCGGGCGGCCTTCTGCTTCTTCTCGTGCTCCGCGCGCTGCCGTTCCATCTCGGCGCGGGGGTTGATGAAGGGGTCCATGTAGTCCTTGGCGGGGAACCTGCGGGGCTCGAACCCCGGTTCGTGCCGGGCCCGCTCGCTCCGCCCCGCCTCGCGCGAGACGAACATGCTGTGCGGGTCGATGAGGTGCTCGACCGACAGGCACAGGTCGATGAACCGCTCAACCGCCTCGCCCCCCTCGCGCTCGATGTGCCGGCGCACCCGCGTGGCGTGGTTCGCCATCTCATCCATCATCTTGCGGTTGGTGCGGCCGAACCAGAGGTTGTTCTTGAAGAAGTCGGCGTGCCCATAGACGTGCGCCATCACGAGCTTCTGGTCGGTGACGCTGTTGCTCTCCTGCAGGTAGGCGTAGCAGGGGTCGTTGTTGATGACCATCTCGTAGATGCGCCCGAGGCCGTACGCATCGCGCTTGCTCAGGCGGTCATACTCCATGCCCCACTTCCAGTGCGGATACCGGGTCGGAAATCCCCCGAAGGCCGCGATCTGGTTCATGGTCGCAAAGTCGAGCACCTCGTAGACGACCTCGAAGAAGTCGAGGCCGTACTCGATGGCCTTCTTCTTGATCGCCTGCATGTGGGCGAGCAGTTCGGGGCTGAGGTCGGTGTTGGGGGCGCCTGGCATGGGGTGGTTATCGGCTGTTTCCACCCGGTACTACGCACCAGGACGCCGGGAGTTTGCCCGAATGCGGGGGGGGGGGGGCCGACACCAGGGCGGCGGAGCTTGCCGGGAGCATCCATCTGGGGCCCCATGCCACTGATCGCGTCTTGAGTGAACAATGCTACGAAAAAGTGTTCGGCGTCGCCGGCGACCCCGTCGCGGCGATGTTCCACGTGGAACATTCGGATTCACCGGTCAGACCACGCCCAAGGAATAGAACGAGCCCGAGATCGTCCATGTGCGCGCGCACAATTGCGGTCATGCGCGATTCTCACGCGGATTCGGGAACCGCCGAACCGGGCCGCGCATCAGCGAATGCAGACAGGTGGCCTCGATCGTGACGCGCGGTGAACCGAGCCACCGATCGCCGATTCCTGCGGCGATCGGCGCCTGCTGAGCGAGGATGGATTGCCCCACAGCGCCGCTGGAGGCCCCGGGTTTGTGAATCCTGGGTCATGCTGCGCGATTTCTCTTGACGATGGAGGGGGGGAGGCGGGTAGGCTGGCCTCACGCTCACGGAAGGAGCAGCACATGGCAGGTAGAAGCATGGATGGTTTGCGGGCGACCACGCATGCGGCGGGGGTTGTGGCGGTCGCGGCGCTGGTCGGTGCGGCTGAAGCTTCGCCGCCGCCGGACTATGACTTTGACTGGGCGACGATCGGCGATGTCGGCAACGCGGCGTACTTCGGGCCCAATCCCTACGGCGGGGCCTGGGACCGCGGATCGGTGAGTTATGTCTACCGCATGAGCAAGATGGAAGTCACGACAGCCCAGTGGCTCGAGTTCGCCAACGCGATGGGGGCCCTCGGCGACCCGTTCGGCATCGGCAACCTTGTGACTTTCTGGGGTGCCGATCAGATCACCGCCCCGCCGGGGCAGTTCCGTTACGGCCTGCGTGGCGACATGCCCGAGCCCGAACGCATGCCCGTCTTCGGCATGCCGTGGTACAACGCGGCGCGCTATTGCAACTGGCTTCATAACAACAAAGAGTTGTCACTCGATGCGCTCATCACGGGCGCGTATGACACCACGACCTGGCGCATTGATCCCAACACCGGACGTCGACTCGCCGATGAGCGGCGATTGCCCTGGGCGAAGTTCTGGATTCCATCGTGGGATGAGTGGATTAAGGCGGCGCATTGGGACCCGACCAAGGATGGCGTCGGCGGCTGGTGGCTCTACCCGCACCAGTCCGACGATCCGCTGATCTACGGCCTTCCCGCCGAGGGCGGGCAGAGCAATGCCATGAATCACTCGGACGACTATGGGGATCGCAGGCTCGGCCTGTATCCAGATGTCATGTCATATTACGGTCTGCTCGACCTTTCCGGCGGAGCGTCGGAGTGGATCGAGGACTTTGTTGATACAACGAGCCAAGCAAGCCGTCGCATTGATGGGACCAGATACTTGTCGCCTTCACAGAATCCCGACCTCGACGCCGTGTTTGGGGTAACCACCGGGCTTGCGACGAATACGGGCCGTGCTGGCGTACGCATCGCATCACGTGCAGTTCCTGCGCCAGCCGGCTCAGCCCTGTTCATTCTGAGCGCTATCTGTGTGCAGTTCAGCCAGCGAAGGAGAACATCATGATCCTGTCACACGTGGTCATTCTGGGCGCGCTCATCGCTTGGGGTTCATTCGACGACCCGGATGATCCCGAACAGGCTGCGGATGAGACGATTCACGTCGAGTTCTGGGATGGCAGCGCCTGGGTCGACCGCACGAACAACGCGACATATGTTCACAACATCAACTACAGCCGGAACCCGCCGGATGTGACGTTGACGGACGATTGTTCCGGGCTCTGGCGCATTTGGAGTGCGGATAACACCACGCCAAGCGAGCCGGGGGGCCTGGGACGCGTTACGTTTCACAACGGTTTCGCTCCTACCGCCGGCATTACGCTGCTGATCAGTCGGAATGGGAATGCTCTGAACACGATGGGACCGCCTGAGCCGAGTTCTGGTAGCGCTGTCGTTGGATGCCACAACTGGGATGGGCTGACCATAACCTCGAGCGATCGTGATCGTGTGCGTCTCCAGGCGCACATCAGCGGCGACCTGCGCAACAGTGTTATCGTTGGCCACATCCACCGGCTGGACATTGGGGGCAATCTCCGCGGGCCGGCTATATCTGCGGAGTGTGAGACTTCGCCGACGGTGCTCATCAGCAGCCAGGGCGACTTTCTCGACCTCGGGGACCGTCCGATCCATGCGATCATCGTGGGAGGCGATGTAGGCGTCGAAGACCCGTGCGATCGTCCCGCTGGCTGGTCGGGTGTCGAGACGATTGATTCTGTAGAAGGTGACATCACTCTGATCGAAGTCGGCGGTGACCTCTATACATACGTCAATGTTCCGCAAGGAACGCTGGGTGCCCTGAACGTGACAGGGGCGATCGGCAGCCCTGAGAATCCCGCCTCGATCAATGCCAAGAACATCGGCGCGGATACTGACAACGGGGATCTCTGAACAACCCAGCATTTCGCGTGATCGAGTAGAGTGCGTGGGCAAGCACGGAGGCTCGTCATGTCGGAACGGACGAACGCGGGGCGTGGGCTGCTGGACGCGATGATGGATGGGTTGT
>JADLCM010000044.1 GCA_020847175.1 Phycisphaerales bacterium | reverse complement strand
TCGATCCGGCCGTATGACCGGAACCCGAGGAAGAACGACCACGCCGTCGAGGCCGTGGCGCGGTCGATCCGCGAGTTCGGGTTCCGGCAACCGATCGTGGTGGATGAACAGGGCGTGATCGTGGTCGGGCACACGCGCTGGAAGGCGGCGAGGCACCTGGGCCTCGACACCGTGCCCGTGCACGTGGCGGCGGGGCTCACGCCCGAGCAGGCCCGGGCGTACCGCATCGCGGACAACCAGCTCAACACGCTCGCCGAGTTCGACTTTGAACTGCTGCCGATCGAACTCGCGGAACTGAAGGAACTCGGGTGCGATCTCACCCTGCTCGGCTGGGATGGTGCCGCGCTCGGCGAGATCATGGCCCCGGCGGGGAACCCTGGGCTGGTCGATCCGGATGAGGTGCCCCTGCCGCCTGAAGAGGCGACGACGCAGCCCGGGGACCTGATCATCCTGGGGCCGCACCGCCTGGCCTGCGGCGACAGCGGGAGCGAGGCGGACCTCGACCGACTGCTCGATGGGCAGCCGATCCACCTGGTCAACACCGATCCGCCGTACAACGTTCGGGTCGAGCCGCGCAGCAACAACGCCATCGCGGCGGGGCTCTCCTCGTTCGCGCCGGCAAAGCAGACACCAGCGAACCCAGCGCCGGGCGCATCGCATCACCAGAAGTTCGATGTGGCGCGGCACCCGGAGAAGGCGAAGGGCACGAGCAGGCGCCTGCGGGCGAAGGACCGGCCGCTGGCCAACGACTTCGTGAGCGATGAGGCCTTCGCCCGGATGCTGGGTGCCTGGTTCGGGAACGCCAGCCGCGTGCTGGTGCCGGGCGGGGCGTTCTATATCTGGGGCGGGTACGCGATCGCCAGCGTCGTTGAGTTCATGGATCTGTCCCTCGCCGCCCTCTGCGAGTTTGCGGCCGAAGGAGATTCTGTGCCCACTACTCAGGCGAGCGAGACTCACGACGCACTCTCCTCGTCGCGCACAGCGAGCACAAGCGTCTTGTCGTCGTCGGTGCGATGGTTTACTTGTGGCGAGTCCAGGAACGTTGCAAGGTCTTCCGAGAGGTCCGCCGGATCGGGCGCCGCAGTGCAGGTGGCAAACAACTTTTCAAACGCAGGGCCGTGCGGACCCTTGGCGCGAAAGTCAAGCAGTAGCGGAGCCAGCCCGTCTGTCATGCAGGCAACGCGGCGGATCGTAGAGGGCACAATCGCGACATGCAGCGTCTCCGAAAGCGGCGCTCCGGTGATGAAGTCGGTCAGGTTGAGCGCCTCTTGCTCCGGCCAATGCGCTACGCGAAGGTCGCCCGGCTCACCCCAGACTACTACTCCATCTCCCACTTGTCCGAAGGCGGCGTGTTGATCCCCGATAGCGGCCACTTGTAATGTCGTCGCAAAATCGCGCAAGGAAGCGCCCTCCCGCTCGGCAAGATCCTCCACGTCGTGTAGCGCGGCGGCGAAGCACTGCCGAACACATTCCAAAGCGGTGTCGGCGTTGAGTAGAGCATCGGAGTGCGATTTCAAGTATAGGATCGCCGCCGTACACGCCGCACGCGAGCCCAGATGGGACTGCGAAGCCGAGCCCGCGCCATCGGCTACTGCGATGAGTAGCCACTCCGCCCGCTCGCCTGCGACCACGAAGTCCACCAGGTGCGAGTCCTGGCAAGCGATCGAGTCGGCAAGGTGGCTGGTGCCCAGGGTAGTTGCCTGCGCTATACGCCAGGGACGCATAGTTCAGGTCGGAACGTCGGCCCAGCCGCCGTCGCCCGTCGCCGGAGGTAGCGCGATGTGGGTCCCGACCTGGGATTGCGAGACTCGAGTCTGCGAGTTTGAGAGCCAACGGAACATCTCTCGGAAGGCAATGCCCTTGAGTCGCAGCGGTTGACGAGACGGAGACAATTGCCGTAACTTGTCGTAGTTGGCAGCACCCGTGCCCACCGCGAAGAACGTGAACTTCTTCTGTTGCTCCCCGAGCCGGACGGCCTCGCAAGCCACCCGCCAGGCATCATCGCCGTCCGTTGGTTCTCCGTCTGTGATCAGGAATATCCAGGGCCGGTAGTAGGCGATACCGTTCGACTGGTACGTCGCCTTTCGCTCCTCCAGGTGCTTTACGCCCCGCATGATGGCCTCTGCCATCGGCGTGTGGCCATTGGCTTGTAGTGCAGGTGGGTCGAACTGGCGAGCCGTGACGAAATCTCGCTCAAGCCCCACATCACCACCGAAGCGAAAGATCGAAATCTCTACGCGCCGTGAGGCGAGGTTGTCCATCAAGAGTTCGTCACGGTACTGCTGGAGCCCCAGGTTGAGTTCCATGATCGGCTCACCCGACATGGAAGCCGAAGCATCCACGAGCAGCACGCATGGCACACGCGGATCTGGATTGTCCGCAAACTCCTGGTCCGTGACCCTAAATCCAGAGTAGGGCTCTTGGTTCATGGGGTTCCCCTTTCTGGCCGCTGACCTTGGCGGGATGCCGCCCTGCTGCCGTTCAAGTACTTTGTCCAACGCAGCCCCGTTCTTGGGATGCCGACAAGACTTAGGGCTGTCCCAAAGGCGAACGTCCGTACCGAAGTCCGGGTGTCCCGAAACTCAGTCCGATGCCCCCTCGCCGAGAAAGCGCCCAGCGGAACGATTCACATCCGGTGGTCCTTCGCCATTTCCAGCCCATCAGTAGAGTTTATGCGGGAATGGTCCCGTTTGTGGGCAGCGTCTGGGCCAGCATAGTTGGATGTCCGCACAAGACTGAAACAACTCTTGTTTAGCCGCGCGGCTGTTCCCGTAGGCCTTTCGAGACCGGTCCCCCCCTGGCGGAGTACCTACGCGACGGCGGGACGTCTGCGTCTACAGAATCCCGCTTCCGGCAGCGGCAACGCGGATTCTGTATGCGTAGACGCGTAGACGCCCACGTCGCACGGTCCCGCAGGCTTCGTTTCACTCGCCGAATGGGTTGACATAGAACCGCTCGACCACGCCAGACACGAGGTTCCCGACGCTTGAGCAGCATGTCGGGACGACTCAGCGAGAGAGGGCCGAGGCCTGCACCATCGCCGTGATGCCTGCGCGGACGGCGGGTGGGAGCGCCGGCCATGCCGCGACGACGCCGGCCAGGTCGGGCGACAGCGGGAGTTCGGCGACGGGCGCTGCGATCGGCGCTGCTGGGGCGGGCAGAATGTCGCGCAAGTCCGGGGCTTCTTGAGGGTTGCGCGATTCGCCCGGTTGACTGTCGATCCGGTGGTTGCGGGTTCGAGTCCCGTCCGCCTCGCTTGAAACGGCCCTTTTATGGGCCGTTTCTGTTTTTGGCTATGCCCCGGCTATATCGTGGGACGTTCCGGGTGCCGCGAAGATTTCTTGGGCCGAGAACTCTGGTTCAGCCCCCAGCGCCATTCCTCGGCTCCACCCGCATCATCGTCGCCTGCATGATCGCCACGGACGCTTCCGGCTTGGCCGGGACGTAGGCGACGACTTCGGCAGTAGCGACGCCCACCGTGCGCCCGACCCGCACCACCCGTCCACGGGCGACGAACCGCTCGCCGACGGCGGGGGCTAACAGGTTGATCTTGAACTCCACGCTGAGCACGGCGGACCCTTCGGGCATCTTCGTGAGACAGGCATAGCCGCACGCCGAGTCCGCGATGGTGGCGATTGCCCCGGCGTGAACGAAGCCGTGTTGCTGCTGGATCGCCTCCGACCACGGAAGTTCAATGTCTACCTCTCCATCGGCAACGTGGAGGAGCCGTGCGCCCAGCGTTGCGAGGAGCCGTTGACGGTTGAAGGACTCGGCGATTCGGTCGTGAAGAAGTGTGGTGTTCATCTAACGGAAGAGTATCTACATGGGATGGTGATGGTCTCAAGAGCACAAAGTACGAGCGGCTTTCTTCCACGCTGCTTTCGCCCGCAACTCGGCGAGCGTCGTCTCCCGGTCCCCGTCCGGCTTGCGGGGTGAGTACGGGAGGGCATCGACGTAGGACGCCGCGAGCGCGTCCGGCGATACCTTCGCTCGCTTGCGGTCGAACACGCGGACAATCTCATCGGCCACGGTTGCGGGGAGCGGGGTACGCCGCGAGCGGAACGCGCTACTGAATCGCGCGGGCCACGTCGCCCGGAAGACCCGACGTAGGTTCGCCAGCAACGCGGGGAAGTCTGACTCGCCCGCCGCGTTCACGAGCACCGGCGCGGCGTCATACCGGAACGGGGACTCGGCGGGCGTCCACACGAGTTCGCATCGGTCCCGGTGCTTCACTACGCGGGCCGGGGGCGAGAGGTGAACGAGTCGGAAGCCGAGCGGCCCGCCCTGCGCGAACGCAAAGCGTGCCCCGTCCAGTTCGTGCGCCCGCCGTGGGTGCATGAGGTTCCGGGAGTGGCACTTCGTACACCCGAAACTCCCGAACTCATAGAACGGGTCGGCCCGACTCTCATTCGGATCGCTCCGCTTGGGTTGGCGGAGGTGTACCACGATGACGCGCTGCGTGCTCATGCAGTGAAGTTCCGGCGCACGAGCGCGACATTCTGACTCTTCCACCACTTCAAGAACCCGGCGGGGTCGCCCAAGAGTGGCGGAGTGGCGCTTCGATTCAGGCACGGACTCTTCCAACGCGAACCATCGGCTTTGATGAAACCGCCCCACGCGGTTTCCACGTCGGGGAGGAGGTAGTAGTTCGACTTGTCCCCTTCTCTCTTCGCGCCGATGGGAATGCACCGCTCGCACCGCCCTGAGACTCCGGGGCGAGCACGGACCACAATATCGGTGGGGTGCATCGTCGCTTTGCGAGTGTGGGCATTCTCTCCCCGGCGTGAAGCCTCCACGAGCGGAGCCGACTTCACAATCTCCTCAATGACGTACACGCCCACGAGCGCGTACACCAGATCATCGGCGGAGGGAATCGCCTTCAACCCGGAATAGAAGACGATCAGATCATCCGGCTTGAAGTCCCGAAGGGTGTTTCCGCGCTTCGCGCCATTGTCTCCATAGGTGAGATGTTCGTAGTCGGGATCAAGGTGCATCGGCTGTCCGCGCTTCGCGTCCATTCGCCGCCGCCAATGGAACGTCGGCTCGCGGTGTTCCGCAAGGAAGCCCATGAGCGGGTCCGCCACTTCGTCAAAGCGGCGTTCGCACCCCGGATGAAACGCCACGGTATCTTCGATGATGGGAATGTAGACAAACCGACCGGATGAACAGTGAACCGGCGCATTCCATTTGCCGCCGTCGGGTGTACCGTCTGCCCCCACTCGAATAAGGATCGCTCTCATGCCATGAGCCTATCGGGTTGGTTCGGCGCGGGGCCGTAGTGCGCCATGATCTCGGCGGCAATCCGCCGATGGTCGGCGTTGGACTCGTGAAAGTGAATCTCGGTCTGATACATGGGCCATTGGCCACTCTGCCGGATGAGGAAGACAATCTCGGCTTCGATGGTTTCCGCGTCAACCGGCGTGAGCGGGCCGCTTGCCGAAGTCGGACACCACACGTCCAGCGTTGCATCCTTGAACAACTTGCGCCATGCGTAGCCGTGGCGGCAACGGCGGCCTCGTTGGCGACGGCGTTGGCCAGCGGGAGGGCGGGCAGCGCGGCAAGCGCCTTTGAGGTGTCCGCCAGGGCGACGTGCGCGTACCGCCGTGGTCACGAGTTTGATCAGCCCTCGGAGAAGGCGACTCCCTGCACGTTGTACGCTGCCGATTTCGGCGGCTCGTTCACCCGAATCCCTCGATCGCTCTCGTTTTAACGCGCCTGTCTCCTGTCCTCGAAGGACTGAATCATGATCTGCTGGCAGGGCATAAATTGTGTCGAGCGGATACGGCGGACGCCGGGTTCACCGCCATCAAGAACGCCTTCTTCGGCAACGACCCGATCGGCTTCCAGATCCTCGACGAGACCAGCGGGCAGGGCCTGCAGGCGGATTTCTCCATGACCAACTTCTCACGGAACGAGGCGCTCGAGGAGGCCATCACGGCTTCGGTCACCGCCAAGGTGACGTACTCAGCGACGGCGCCTTCATGGATCGGCGGCTGAGCCTGTCGGATCACTGTGGGATTCGCGTCGGCGTCCTGTCGGGTCCTGAGTCACGGAGGTACGGATGCGATCGTTCAAGGACAACCAAGGGCGGCAGTGGTCCGGGGAAAGGTCACTCGGGGGTGTTCACATTCACCGCCGATTCGTGCCGGACCGCGACGGGGAATACGAGATGGCTCGGCAGGGCATCGAGAAGCCTGTGCGCCCGTGAGGCAAGCCGCGCGCAGAGCAGAGGCCGGGCGGCATCGAGATACACGCCGAAGCACGGATGGACCCGGCCAATGAACCCCAGAACGGCCGCGACGTCAGTTCTTCGCTCGGCCTCGGCGGCGATCGCCAGGATGTCGAGGTGTGAGACCGAGGGCATATCGCCCGCCAGCACGAAAACCGGCCCGCGCCAGGCATCGAGAGCCGCCACGATTCCCCCGATCGGGCCTGCGCCTTCGTGCGAGTCTGGAAGGGTTCCGTCGGCCAGCCCAGGGATTCGCGGGTCGCATGTCCCGACCACCTTGACGCGCGCCCCGAAGACCCGCCGGAGCGCATCGATGGGATGCTCAACCAGGCACTTCCCGTGCCAGGGTTCCAGGAGTTTGTCCCGGCCGAAGCGCCGGCTCTTGCCGCCGACCAGGACCACCGGCTGGATCGAGGCGAGGAATGCCGACGACACAGACGCAGGGTCAGCGGTCATGCCGGATCACCTTGCCCGTGACGGCCGGTGCGCTCGGACGACCATCATCCTGCACCTCGCCGCGCAGCGTCTCGATCGCGTGCGGCAGGATGTCGAGCAGGGCCTCAAGATTCTCCGTGGCGCCGCGTTCCGACCCCGGCAGCGTGAGAATGAGCGTGCGGCCGACTGATCCCGCCACTCCTCGCGAGAGGAAGGCCCGCGGCGTCTTGGCGAGGCACCGGAGGCGTGCGAGCTCCATGAGCCCGGCATGGGGCCGTTCGATCACGCTCATCGCCGCCTCGGGCGTGATGTCTCGAGGAGCCAGGCCGGTCCCGCCGGTGCTCACGATCAGGTCGATCGCGACTTCCGGGCGGCTCCACTCGACGAAGCACGAAGCGAGCTGGGCGTGTTCATCCGGGAGGCACCGGTGTTCGACCACCTCAGCGCTGAGCCGGCCCCGCAGCAGGTTGGCGACCGCCGGACCTGACGTATCAACCGCTTCGCCCCGGGAGCACCGATCGCTCACGGTGAGCACCGCCGCGCGAATCGGACGGATGGAACTGCTCATCGCGGGGGCTCCTGCGGCGCGCTGAACGGGTCGCTCCTGCCGCCGCGCTTCTCCGTGACGCGGATGCCCTCGATGACCATGCCGCGATCAATCGCCTTGCCCATGTCGATGATGGTGAGACATGCGACGGAGACCGCCGTGAGCGCTTCCATCTCAACGCCCGTGCGCGAGCTCGTTCGAACCGTTGCGCCGATGCGCACGCGGCCGACGTCCAGGTGGGCGCTGACCTCTACGGCGTCCAGGGGCAACGTGTGGCAAAGCGGGATGAGTTCATCGGTGCGTTTGGCCGCCAGGATGCCAGCCAACCGGGCCACTTCCAGCACGGAGCCCTTGCGGACCGAGTTCTCGCGGATCGCCCGCTCAAGGTCCGTTGAAATGCGGACAAAGCCCTCCGCGCTGGCGGAGCGCGCGGTGATGGGCTTCTCTCCGACATCCACCATCCGCGCGCCGCCGTCAGGCGCGACGTGCGACAGGGAATCGGGCTGGGTCGGCTTCGGCGTGTGAGTCATGCCCGTTCGTCCTGTGCGCATCCGGCGCCGTTCCCATTGTTCGCCTGCGGCGCTCACACCGCAGGCCAGGCGTAGAACGGAACAAGAGCAGGGGATTCCGAGGGCGGCACTTCGACAAACCCATCGCTGAGCCCGGCAGCGATCAGGTCTCCCGAACCCCGGGAGTCGACCAGTTCAACCCCCGGAACGCCGGCCTCATCCACACCCAGGCGCGCCGGACGATGCCACCACAGATCAAGCGTTCTGCGGTCCGGGCTCAAGATCCTGACCAGCCTCGGGATGCAATCCGGGGGTGTTCGGCACGCCCCGGCGCACGCCGCGAGCACGGGCAACACGATGCGGACGCATGTGACCATGGCCGAGACCGGGTTGCCGGGCAGACCAAAGATCGGCCGGGTTGAATCGGGCCCGTCACGCTCCAACACCGCACCCAGCATGGGCTTGCCGGGACGCTGCGGAAGGCCGTGGAAAATGACCTTCGCGCCTTCCGCGTCAACGACCCCGCGCACGGGGTCTCGGTGGCCCATCGAAACCCCGCCGGAGAGAATCACCGCGTCCGAGGATTCAATCGCGACCCGCAGTGCCGCGCGGAGCGACGCATCGTCGCGGGCCCGTGCAACACTCACGAGGTCTATCCACGCCCGCGACGCCAGTATCCCCGCGAGGGCAGGCCCATTGCTGTCGCGGACCTGGAAATCCGCCGGCACCGATTCCGCCGTCACGATCTCTTCCCCTGTCGAGATCAGCGCGACGCGCAGGCGGGGCGCCAGCCGCGGCCGGGTGCACCCCACCGCCGCAAGCGTTCCCAACTGCGCGGCAGAGATCACCTCTCCCGCATGAACCGCCACCGCGCCCGCGCGGGCGTTCTCGCCGCGCCGCCGGATGTGCTCGCCCGGCCTGATCCGGGAAGCCACGGATGCCGAGGCCGTGATCGTGTGCACCTGGTCCGATGCGGCGCAGTCACCCCTCGCCGCCCCGTGCTCAAGCACATCCTCGCGCCGGATGACGGAGTCCGCCCCCGGGGGCATCGCCGCGCCGGTGGCGATGCGGACCGCAACCATGCCTTCAGGGAGCGCCGGGGGCGGGCACCCGATTCGAGACTCCCCCACCACTGCCAGCACGATGTCGACTGCGCCGCCCGAAGTGACCACGCCCGACCGAACGGCGTACCCATCCATGGCGGAGTGGTCAAAGGAAGGGCTGTCGCGGTCTGTCCGCACATCTTCTGAAAGAACACGCCCGAGCAAGCCCGCCGGAAACGGGGTTCCGAGGTGCGCTCCGGGTGGCCGAGCCCGTGCATCGCCGCCCAGGCCGGCGATCATGCCCGCGATCGCCGATGAGGGCGATTCGAATGCAAACTCCCGCCCTCGAAAGCCCATTGGGTGCTCCCCCGAACGTCGCCGCGTGCGAACCATATCCTTCCAGAATGGAGATCGATGTGCTCACGTTCGGCGCTGCGGCCGCTTGCGCCAAGGCGGACCGCGTGACGGTCACCGTGGGGGAAGGCGCCACCGTCCGGGAGGTCCTGGCGGCCCTGGCGGAGCAGCACCGCGCGTTGCGGTTCGCACTCCCGAACCCCGACACCGGGCGCCTGGCAGTGAACCAAGCCTTCGCGTCGGGAGATCACCCTGTCCGCCCAGGCGATGAAGTGGCCCTGATCACGCTCGTGGGGGGCGGGTGATGAACGCGCCCGAAAACGTGCCGACGTGCCCGGTGCTGGCCTTGATCGTGGATGGCCCGCTGACCGCGAAGGCCGAGACCGACGCACTGCGTACGCTCCGTTCGAATGTTCAATCGGGGTTGAGCGGGGCGGCGATCCGCTTTGAAGGAATCGTGCGCCGCGATGAATCGGACCCGGGACAAGCTGGCGCACTTCGACCGTTGGCCGCCCTGGAGTACCAGACCTACGACCCGATGGCCCGGCGCGAGCTGGAACACCTTGCCCGCCGCATTGCCGCGCGCCACCGGCTGCACGCGATCATGGCTCTGCACAGCCGCGGAAGGGTGCCCGTGGGCGAGGTCTCGCTCGTGCTCGTCGTCTCCGGAGGCCACCGGGCCGAGGCGATTGCGGCACTCACCGAGTTCATCGACCGCCTGAAGCAGGACGTTCCGATCTGGAAGCGTCCGCTCTGGGAACAGCCGACTGCGTAAGTCTCGGCCCGGCGTCCATGCCCTCGCGCGGAATCACGTGCACGGCGGGTGCCTTGATCGACGCGATTACCCGTGCGCCGACGTCCAGCGCAAGTTCTTCGACCGACGGCCGCGTGACGACCGCCGCGAGCGGAAAGCCGCAGTCCAGGCCGATTCTCACGAGTGCGCCGTCCGGGCGAGTCCACGCGATGCGCGCCGGGAGGTGATTCCGAGCACTCCCGCGCCCGTCCGCCGGACGATGAAGCACCACGTCTTCGGCGCGGATGCACACCAGCACCGGCCCGAGCCGCGGGTTCTCGCGTACCGCCACCAGGTCCACCCCCGCCACGCGCACGGTGGCAAGCCCCTCCCGATGCGAAGTGACCACTCCCTCCACAACGGTTTCAACCCCCAGAAGCTGCGCCACGCAGGGGTCTGCCGGACGCCCGAAGACTTCGGTCATCGGGCCGAACTGCCGGATCGTGCCTCCGACGAGCACGGCGATGCGGTCGCCCAGTGCGAGGGCGTCGGTTCGGTCGTGGGTGACCAGGATGGTCGGCGCATTGATCGAGACCAGCGATCGGCGCAGCTCCGCGCGAACCTGCTCGCGCACGGCCGCGTCGAGGGCGTTGAGCGGCTCATCAAGCAAGAGAAGCCGCGGCCGGGGCGCGAGCGCCCGGGCTAGAGCGACGCGCTGTCGCTGACCCCCGGATATCTGGTCCGGTCGCCGGCTCACAAACTCGTCGAGCGCGAACGAGGCCACGAGGTCAACGATGCGTGCGCGCCGTGCGGCCCGTCCCATGGAGCGAAGCGGGTACTCCAGGTTCCTCCGCACCGTGAGGTGTGGAAAGAGTGCGTCCTCCTGCGGCACATACCCCACCCGGCGCGCCTGAGGTGGAACCCAAGCCTTCTTCGCTGAATCACACCACGTTTCTTCGCCCATCCTGATGCAGCCGCGATCCGGTCGCTCCAGGCCCGCGAGGCATCGCATCAGCGTGGTCTTGCCCGACCCCGACGGGCCGAACAGGACGGTCACCGACGCCTCCTCCGGCAGGGCCAGGGCCGCGCTGAGCCGGAACGCGGGCCCGATCGCCCGTTCGATGTCCAGGGTCAGGGCGTGCGCCATGAGAGAGGACTCCGGCGTTGCAGGGAATACGTCACCACGAGAACCACGAACGAGAACGCGAGCAGCGCGCCCGCGGTCGTGCCCGCACGGGCGTAATCCAGGGCCTGAACATCGTCGTAGATCGAGACTGACACCGTGCGCGTCTGTCCCGGGATGTTGCCCCCCACCATGAGCACCACGCCGAACTCGCCGACGGTGTGGGCAAAGGCGAGCACCACGCCGGCGACGACCCCGCGGCGCGCCAGCGGCAGAACCAGCCGCACAAACGTGGATACGCGCCCGACACCCAGACACCACGACGACTCGACGTAGCGTCGATCGACCCCCGCGAAGGCCGCGCAGAGAGGCTGGACCATGAACGGAAGGCTGTACAGGACCGACGCGATCAGCAGGCCGGTAAAACTGAACACGAGGCGGCCGCCTGTCAGGCTCTCGAACGCGCGCCCGAGCGAGCCGTGCGGCCCCATCGCCATCAGGAGGTAGAAGCCCAGCACCGTGGGCGGCAGCACCAACGGAATGGCCACCACCGCCTCGACGACCACCTTCCAGCGGCGCGGTGAGAACGTGAGCCACGCGGCCAGCGGGAGTCCGATCATCAGGAGGACCCCTGCGGTGGCAACCGAGAGACGCACGCTCAGAAAAACGGCTGTCCAGTCCATGGTCTACTCACCGGCCATCCCGA
Source organism: Phycisphaerales bacterium (assembly GCA_020847175.1). Classification (GTDB taxonomy): domain Bacteria; phylum Planctomycetota; class Phycisphaerae; order Phycisphaerales; family UBA1924; genus JADLCM01. Next base: position 8,805 of record JADLCM010000044.1, on the reverse strand, counting down.
GCCCGCCGCGCGCGAGGATGGCCTGGGCTTCGGGACCGAGGAGGAAATCCAGAAACGAGCCGGCGGCCGCGGCGTGTGCCGCGTTCTTCACAATCACACCCCCGTGGCGGATCGGCTCATACAAAGTCTCCGGAACCTCCGTCCAGACGCCCTCGCCCAGCATCGGAGGGGCAACCGCCTGGCTCTTCGGAAGGAGCCCGATCTCGGCGGCGCCGGTGCGTACAAACGTCGCGGCTTGCTCGACACTCTCGCCGAACACGAGTTTGGACTGCACGCGGTCGAGCAGCCCGGCCGCACGGAGCGCCCCCTCGGCCGCACGCCCGTAGGGGGCATGCCGGGGATTGGCGATGGCGATCCGGCGTACACGTTCGTCGAGCAGAACTTCGAGGGATGCCGGATCCACATTCGAGGTGCGCCGGGTCCAGATCACCAGCCGGCCCGCGGCGTATTCCCGGAGGTCGCCGGCGGTGAGTCCTGCCTCAACGAGTTTCTGGGGGTAGGCCGTATCGGCAGAGAGGAACACGTCAAAGGGCGCGCCCTGGACAAGCTGGGAATAGAAGTTCCCCGATGCGCCGTACGTCACGGTCACCTTCGCCTCCGGGTGCCGACGGGTGTACGCCTCGATCACCTCCGGGAGCACCGGCTTGAGCGACGCCGCGGCGGCAACCCGGACATCCGACGCCTTCGCCCGACCATTCCCGGGCGCCCGCGAACATGCAGCCACGCTGAAGACAGCCGCAAGGAGCATGCACAGAGCCCGCATCGGTCACCCTCCGATCGCGGACATGGGGCGCGCGGGTTGGCGGAACTCGGGCGATCGGATCCCGTGCCCCGCCTGCTTCGTCCACGTCGCGTCGATCAGGAACTCCCTGATCTCGCGGTCCGCGGCGCCCCCGCGCAGCAATGGTCGAATGTCCCACTCCGTCGTGCTGAACAGGCAGGGCCGGACTTTGCCGTCCGCAGTCACGCGCAGGCGGCTGCACGCGCCGCAGAACGGGCTGCTGACCGGCGCGATAAACCCCACCCGCCCGGGGCTGCCGTCGGCGAAGGCAAAGGTCTGCGCCGTGCTCCTCGGATCGTCGTCGTCGCACGCCGCAAGCGGAAACCGCGCTTCGATGGCCGCCCGTGTCTCGGCGGCGCTCACCCACGTGGAACCGTCCCACGTGTGGCCGGAATCGAGGGGCATGTACTCGATGAATCGCATCTCTACGGAGGGTCGCCGGGCCAGCGCGGCGAGGTCCGCCGCTTCGTCGTCGTTCACGCCGCGCAGCAGCACTGCGTTGAGTTTCAGCGGGGTGAGGTTCAGGTTGAGAGCCGCTTCGACGCCCGCGAGCACGTCAGCCGGGGATGATGTCGATCGCGTCAGCCGGGCGAATCGCTCAGGCCGCAGCGAATCGATGCTGACCGTCAGTCGCGTCAGTCCTGCGGCCTTCCACTCGGCGAGGGCCTCGCGTGAAAGGAGCGAGCCGTTCGTGATCATCGCGATCTCGACGGCGGTCTCCCGCCGGATGCCAGCGATGATGGACGCCAGGTCCGGACGAAGCGTCGGTTCGCCGCCCGTCAACCGCACTTTGCACACTCCCAGCGATTCCGCGATCGCCGCGATACGGACGATCTCGGGCACGGTCAGCAGCGACTCGCGCGGCGCGAACCGCACATCGGGCTCCATGCAGTAGATGCATCGAAAGTTGCAGCGATCGGTGATGCTGATCCGCAGGTCTCGGATCGTCCGGCCGTAAGAATCGATCAAGCGCCCCCCGGCACGGACGGCGGGAGGTGACTCCGGCGGCGCAGCGCCGCCACGCGCGGGCACGCCGGCGGCGATCTGGGGCAACGCGAGCGCGCCCCCCGGCAACGCGCCGGTCGGGGGCGCTGCAGCGCCGAGAACAAGGGGCAGCATCCGCGTCGCCAATGCCTACCTCCCGCGCTCAAACTGCTCCTGGGCCCACGCCCACGCCGCGACGGTCCGCGGGAACCCGACGGTATTCATTCCAAGCAGAATCGCCTGCTCCACTTCCACCGTGCTCGCCCCGTGCTCCATCGCGCGTCGAACATGGCTGCGGAGGGCGGACTCCAGCCCCGCCCCGACGCAGATGCCGATCTTGATGAGCGCCAGGGTCCGCCCGTCGAGCGGCCCGGCCTGCTCCACCGCCTTGGCCACCGCTTCGTGCGCGCGCCCCAGCGCGGGGTTCCGCCCCACGAACTCCTTGAACGTCCCAGGCACGCGCGCGCCCCGTGATTTCACCGCTTTTTTCGAAGCCTTGCGTTTCGCCATGCGCCGAACCTCCGATTCGCCTACGCCGACCCCGCGCCGCCTCCCAGCGCAACATGGAGCAGGAAGGCCGCTCCGGCCGTCGCTCGAACATCATGCCTGACGCCCGGGGCGAGGACCAACATCATGCCCGCCCGAAGCGCACGGGTGTCGCCCGCAGCGCCGACATCGATCTGCCCCTCCACCGCCTGCACGGTCACGAGCCCGTCCGCCGCGTGTTCCGGCAGGTGGGCGCCCGCCTCCATGACGAACAGGGCGACCGTCCGGCCCGCGTGCTTGTACAGCGTCTTCTGCCGATGCCCGTGCCGCGCGGGCCCCTGCTCCGCCCTCAGCGCCGCAATCTCCGCCCGGAGGTCAAACACCAGGGTATCCGCGGCGAACCGTTCGGCCGGGGCTTGTCGTTCTCGTTCGTCGCTCATGGCGTGGGCTCCGTGGTGTTCCGGCCTGGTTCGTCGATGCGCAACTTCGTCCGCGCCCTCGAACCCGGTCGCCGGGCTTCCATTGATCCTGCTTCCCCCAGCAGCGCCGCCAGGGACTCGGGATGATCGCGCTGCACAGCCTCGAAATACTCCCGCTCTTCCCAGCGGATGTGATCGTGCAGGAGCGTGCCCAGCCGCTCCATCAGGGCCGCATCGTCGGCGACCGCGCGCGGATCTCCCTCGCACCGCGCCGCGAGTTTCCGGAGCGCCTCGTGTTCGGCCACGAGCCTCCCCCGCAGCGCGGGGTCGCGCGTCAGGGGGAGCAGCAGGCGTTCCTCATCGTCAAAGTGCTCGCGGATCTCGGTCTGCCACATGCGCACGAAGTCGTCCACCGCCCGCCGGCGCGCGGCAGGGCCGGCGCCCGCCGCTCGCTTGAGGTTCCGCGCCTGGATCAACCCGCCCATGTGCTCACGCGAAAGGGGCTGGAGCGCCGCGTGACGCGACAAAGGCGGCGTCACCTCGGTGCTCGGGGGGCCGGGCCTGTTGGCGTCCTCGAGCGGCATCCGCCAATACTATTCGCCGGAGGCTCCCATGCTGAACATCCTGGGCAAACCCGCCGACCACGGCTTCGATGAACCCATCGGCCTGCTCACCGATTGCCACCGGCGCATCGAGATGTTCCTCGACGTGCTTATCCGGGTGGCCCGCGATCACCTCGACCATCCCCTCGAGCCCGGAGGGCAGCCTGCGCAGGCCTTGGTCAAAGCAAAGCAGTACTTCCTTCACGCGGCCCCACGGCACACCGCTGACGAGGAGGAATCGCTCTTCCCGCGCATGAAGGCCGCGGCTGCGAAGGACGCCGCGAGCGCCGGCGGCGCTGCGGGTGAGAAAGCGGGGAACGCGGGCGCGATCGAGCGGCTGCACGATGACCACGAGCGGGCCGACGCGATGCACGCGCGGGTCGATGCGCTGCTTGGGGTGTGGCTGCGGGATGCGTCACTCCCCGCCTCACAGGCCGCCGAACTCCGCGAACTGCTGGACTCGCTGCGTGAACTCTACCGCGGGCACATCGCCGTCGAAGAGCAGGAAGTCTTCCCGCTCGCCGCCAGGATGCTCTCTCCGGCAGATTTGTCGGCGGTGGGTGACGAGATGCGGGCGCGGCGGGGGCTAGGCAAAGGATGACGGCCACGGTGCCGCGTCGCACTCCGCGCCGGCACTTTGCCCCGACGGGGCGGCTTCCGCTCTCCACGGGTTCCGCGACGGCGGGCTGCGATGCCCGAAACGGCCCGGCGGCTACTCTCCAACCGCCGCCCGCGCCGGCGCGGTCTCTGCAGAGAGCCACCGATCCGCCGCGGCGACGATCCGCTCGTGCAGACGGAGCGCCCGCTGCGGGGCTTCTCCGCTGAGGGGCAGGTCGTTCACGAGGACGCTGAACGCCAACGTCCGCCCGGTCGCGGGCTCGGTCACATATCCCGAGAGCGTGCGGACGCCGTTGAGCAGCCCGCTCTTGGCCGCGACATGGTTCTGCACCCTCACCTCGCGGAAGCGACGTTCCAGCGTGCCCGAACCGGGCGTCGCCAACGACTCGACAAACGCCGGACCGACCCGCTCATCCTCGTAGATCGACTCCAGCCAGGCAGTCATCACGCGCGGGCTCACCTGGTTTGCGCGGCTCATGCCCGAGCCGTCGCTCACGGTCACTTCGCCCGCCGCGTCGGGACCGAGCCGTTCGCCGAGCACCATGCGGAGGACCGCCGCGCCCGAGGCCCATGAGCCGCGCTCGCCGCTGATCTCGCGCCCCATCCGCTTGAGCAGCGCCTCGGCGTAGAGGTTCACCGAGTCGCGATTGCAGAGGAGCGTGACATCGCGAACGGGCGTGGTGACCGCCGCGAGCACCCTCCCGCCTGACAGGTCTTCCCCCTCCGCCGCGAGCCGCGCAACCCGTTGCACGTCGCCCGAGCCGACTCGAACACCCGCCTGGCGAAGGCGGTCGGCGAGCAGGCGCCCGGCGAACGAGGGCGCGTCATGCAGAGCCCGCCGCTCGGGCGCCTCGGTGGCGAAGCGCACGTCGCCCATCAGGGTGAAGCGGTCCACCTGCTCGTCCCGGCGCACCCAGAAGGTGTTCTTGCCGCTTCGAACGGTCTTGGCCGAGACACGCACGTCGCTCGCGATCCACGGAGCGACCGGCTGCGTCTGGAATGACGGCGCCCCTTCGCCCGCCGGGTTGGGCGAGGCAAAAAAGTCGATGATATTACGATGGAAATTGAGGCCCGCGACCCCCGTGCAGTAGTGACGATCGAGCTGGTCGGCGGGCCAGTCCGGGTGAACCCACTGGCGGTCAAAGATCCGGTCGTCCACCACCACTTCACGCACACCCGCAACGCCTCCCGTGGCGACGGCGTCCGCCAGCGCGGCCAGCAGTTCTTCGACGTTGCGCCGCGGCGTGATCTCGTCAAGGTACTCCGGGTCACCGAGCGTGGGGTCGCCCGAACCGCGAAGCACCAGCGATTCGCCCCGCACCAGCACCTCGGTGCGGAACTGGAAGTCCGGACCCAACACGCTCAGGGCCGCACCCGTCGTCAGGAGCTTCATGTTCGACGCAGGGATGAACCGTTCCCGATCGTTGACCGCCGCGAGGATCTCGCCGGTCTTGAGATCGCGGATGGAAACACCCACACGGGCACCGTCGAGGCGTGCCTCACGCACGAGCCCCCGCACTTCGGCGAGCAGGGCGGCATCGTCCGCTTCGGCGCGGGCCGACCCGAGGGCGACAAGGAGGAGAGCAAAAACCCAAGCCCGCGCCAAGCGAGGCGCGCGAAACAGCGCGGTGGTCGTCATGATCCGGTCCTCTCGGTCCGCACAGGCTATCGGCCGGATCGCCCCGATGCGCCCACCGGAGCCCGGGAAAGGCGGGCCGTCTCGCTCTTGCGGGCCGGATTCAGCACAACTTCTGCGGGGAGAAGCGCCAGGGCCTCATCAACCGCGTTCCGGGATGAAACCTCCCAGCTCAGCCAGATCACCTCGCCCACGCGCGTCCCCGCCGCGATCGCGTCCTGTGGGCGGCGCGTCAGCGAACCCACGGCACGTTCGGCCAGCGCGTGCGCCGACAACGGGAGCGCAAGGAGTGGACGCGCGGGTGCAGGCACAAGGTAGGCCACGGGCTTGCCGGCATTGCGGTCATACCGATAGCACCACTGCCACGGCACACCCATCCAGCTGAGCGACTCCTGGGCGCCGAACTGATCTGTGAGCGATTCGCGTGCGAAGGCGAACGCAACCCGCGCGAGGGGGGTCAACGCGCAGAGCAAGTCTTCGTCGGATGGCCGCCGGAAGCGGTCATCCCAAGCAGGTCGCCGAAATCGCTGGCCAGAGTTCGCCACGTCGCGCCTTGGTGAAGCCTGACACGAGCCCGTTGTCAGGTCTTCAACAGGGTATACCCCCATGCGGATGCGGAAGTTGCGGGGGTTTCTCGGGTTTCGCATCTCGCGCGTTGCCCGCCGAGGCTTGGCGGCACCTTCGCCCGGGAGTGGACAGCGCTGCTAAGATGGCCGTGTGACCGGCCCTTCCAACCCACATCCCGAGTCTGGCGGGTTCTCGGACGTGTCCTTGCAGGACTGCTCCGTGCTCATTGTGGATGACAATGAGCAGAATCTGGAGTTGCTTCAGGCATATTTGGAGGAACTAGGGGTTTCACTCGCCACCGCTCGGAATGGAGCGGAGGCCGTTGCATCGGTTCAGGCATCACCCCCAGATTTGGTGCTGCTCGATGTGATGATGCCCGTGATGAGTGGCTTCCAGGCATGTACCAAGATCAAGAGCGACCCCAAAACCAGGGATATCCCGGTGGTGATGGTGACCGCCCTGAATGAGGTGGGTGATGTCGAGCGTGCGGTCGAGACCGGTGCGGACGACTTCCTGACCAAGCCGGTGCAGAAGATTGAACTGGTCACGCGCGTGAGGTCGCTCCTGCGGTTCCGCCAGATCAAACGGGAGAACGATCGCATTCTCGCGGAGTTGCGCCGCTTGCGTTCGGAACAGGCGGGTGAGTAGAACGGGGCGCCGGCGAGATGCTCGGCCTAGCTGATGGGGCGGCGTCGGGAAACGCGTCGACAATCTTCAATCGCAGTTTTTGGCCTCCGCCGCGTCACGGCCGCTACAAGGGTCGGGGGCCGCGTCAGTGCGCCTCCGGACGGCGCTGCAGCGGCAGGCATCAAGCCGCGCGGGAAGCAGCGCAAAGCGAAAGGGCACTTCGCGGTTTTCCGGTGCCCACCGGGGCCCGCTGAACCTCGAGCGACTCCGGCGAGGCACCCCGTGCCCGGGACCGGATTTCGGTGCTGAGCAGCGAGAGCGTGGGCGCCTCCGACTGTCGCACCGCGGTGCCGCGCATGGCCGGCGCGACGAAGAAGAAATGCAGGTGGCAGCGACGCAGGCGGGTCCGGATCGCCCCGCCCAGGGCCACCGGGGCACTGGTTTCTCGACGAGGCGGCATATGGGGCCCGAAAGCCCGGCTGATGACGAACCAGGAGGGGATTCGCCGCACCCTTGACGGGGTGGAGTCTGGTGCTAGTGTTTGGCCTCTGGCCCCGATAGCTCAATGGCAGAGCGAGCGGCTGTTAACCGCTAGGTTCTAGGTTCGACCCCTAGTCGGGGCGTTTCTGGCCGGCCCGTGAAAGCGGGCCGGTTTTGCTTTGAAGCCCGCCGCGCGAGAAAACGTGTGTTGGGGTGACAGCCGGAGCCATCAGAGGGGGCGAACCCCGACACGGCGCGGTTCACCGGAGGGTGGCAGGTTCGAGACTGGGTCGGGGAGCTTCTGACCGGCCCGCGAAAGCGGGCCGGTTTTGCTTTACGGCCCGGACGGTTTCCCACCTCCGGCCGGGGTCGCGGAAGCGACGGAGATCGCGGGGGCAAACGCATGGTGACGCTGACGGCGGCGCTCTCGGTTTGGGCCGACCCGGCGGGCGGGCGGCGGAAACCCCGAGGGTTCCTGTCTGTCTCCCTGCCAAACCTCTCAAACTCTCTCTGACTCTCGGTTAGCGCGGCCGCCGGTTTGACGCGGGGTTCCGATCGGGCACACGACCTACTTAGTGTCGCTCCAAAAAGTGATGCCGTGTTCGACAATGTCGGACATCGATATGGACTGCTGCCCTCTCAGGTCTTGCAGAGCCTTGGCGACATCGGGCGTTACCGCCGCCATGACAATGAACTGTCCGGAGACGCCCTCGGGAACAACCGTCATAACCGCCTGCGCAAACTCGCAGGCCCCGTCCCGGCACGGCTTGGAGCGTGCTCGGTCGAGTGCGGCGCACAGCGCCGTGTACTGGCATCCTGCCAATGACGTTGGGCGAACGGCGTACCCCACGTCCTTGCTGGGTTGGAGGTTGTGCATCGGATCAAGCAAGACGACCTGGAAGCACCAATCCGCGTCCCAGAAACCGTGAACTCGCCCAACCGCCTTCGACACGTGAAACTGCACGATCGGGAACTCGGCCTCATTGTCACGGATCGAGGAGGGCAGCCACTTCAGGTCGTTCCGAGAGATGGGGATTCCGCGCGCGTCCCAATCAACGACGTGGTACCGAAGAGCGTCCTGAAACCCGTCGTCATCGACGAAGCGAGAAACCTTCTCCTTGCACAGGTCGTGTAGGCGTTGAAGAAGCGACGCGAACCAGTTGGTCCCAGCATCGCCGATACCAAAATGTTCGGTCTCGTTCCAGTAGCGGAGCGAGAAGGTGAAGAACTTCTCGTCGGGCGCTTTGCCGGACTTGACGTTCGGCTCGCGGGACGGCGGGATCTTGCCCGGGTTGATCTTCGGCGAGCTCACGACTGGACGCGCGAGCGGTAAAAGGAGGCCATGACGGTCTCATCGATTTCCGTCTCACACCGCTGGTCCGGGCTGAGCTTCCCTCGTGCTCGAATCCACGGGTCCTCTTGGTGGGTTAGAGCTTCCAGCTGATCTCCTGCCAGCGGGGCATAGACACCGAGAACGGCGTCGATGAAGGCCCGCTGGTCGGACGAGAGCGCTTGTTCAGAGTTGAATCCTTGACGAATGTCGTCAGTGGTCATCGCGGAGTACAGCATCTTTGTCGCCTTGAAGCGATCAAAGACCTCCCGATT
>JADLCM010000043.1 GCA_020847175.1 Phycisphaerales bacterium | reverse complement strand
TTCTTCAGCACCCCCTTGAGCGCGTGGTAGATCTCCACGCCCGCGCGCAGGCCCTCCTCAAACGTGTCAAACCCCCACGGCTGCACCATGAACTCCTGGAAGTCCACCGTGTTGTCCGCGTGCTTGCGCCGGTCACACCGGGGGAGAAGGCCACGGTCGCGGATGCGGGCGTCGTCAACCCGGGGCGAGGGCGGCGAGGGCACGCTCCGGCGTGGATTCGACGATGAGGCGCGAGCGGGCTTCATCGAACCAGAATCCGTCCTGCACCATGGCGCCGAGCATGGTGAGCAACGGCGTGAAGAACTCGGCGTGGTTCACGATCGCGCAGCGCCCGGTGTGAAACTGGAGCTGGTTGGCGGTGAGGACTTCAAAGACCTCATCGAGGGTGCCGATGCCGCCGGGGAGGGTGAGGAACGCATCCGCGGATTCCATCATGACCGTCTTTCGTTCGAGCATGGTCTTGACGATGCGCATGTCGCGGACGCGGGGGTGGGCCTGTTCGAGCTCGATGAGGCGGGTGGGGATCACGCCGATCACGGCGCCGCCGGCTTCGAGTGCGCCGTCGGCGAGAGCGCCCATGAGGCCGATGCCGCCGCCCCCGTAGACCAGCGTGTGCCCGGCCTCGGCGATCAGGCGCCCGGTGCGCCGGGCGAGTGCCGCGAACGCGGGGTTGTGCCCCGCGCGGGCGCCGCAGAAGACGCAGATGCGTGCGGCGCTCATGGGCGCTTCCTTGGCCGGGGCGGCGTCGACGCGGCTCTGTCCTTGACGGGAATGACGAGCTTGAGCCCTGACCACACCTCGTCAACCGCGCAGACTTTCACATCGACCAGCCCGTTGGCGAGCGCGAAGTCGCGGATCGCACCCTCGGTGATGTCCGTCGGCACCCTGGAGGCTTTCTTCGGCCAGGAGACCCAGATCATGCCGTCGGGACGGATGCCGGACCGGGCCCGGAGCACCAGGCGCTCCATCTCGGCGGCCCGGTCTGAGAAGACGTGGACGAGGTCGAGGTTCCTGGCCCGGCCCAGGCCCGGTACGAGCACGAACCCCTCGGGCAATGGGCCGAGCGCATCCGCGAAAGTCTCCGGGGCGTTCACGAATGCGCCGCGCCCGCCCGCCCTGAGGCCGAGCTTCCTGACGAGCGGCGTGCCGGAATACCCCGCGGGGCTCAATCAAACTTCCCCTTGACCTCGAGCGTGAAGTCGTTGATCGCCTGAATCTCCGCGGTGCTCTTGGCCTCCAGCCGGCTGAAGCGCGCGATGATCGGCTCGGGATTGTCGCAGACCAGCCGCCCCATGAGCGTGAACTTGTGCGTGAGCAGCCCTTTGAGGTCTGCGCCGGTGTTGCGGGCGTGTCCGGCGGGGTACATGACGAGGCCGGAGTCGTACGCGCTGCCGGCGCGGTCGCGGATCACCACGCTGGTGGGGATGCCGTCGGGGTAGCGCCGGTCGTATTCGGCCCCGCCGTGCTCAAAGGTGATGCGGTCCATGAGCGACCGCGTCACAACGTGGCTGATGGCGTCGGGGGCGTAGTCGTGGGGCACGAGCATCAGGCCCTTCCAGTCGGTGCTCTCCTTGCGGGCGCGGCGCTCCAGGGCCTTGCGGAGGAGCGTCGCGACGATGTAGGCCATGCTGTGGTCAGCGCTCTGACGGGTCTTCGGGTTCTTCTTCGCGGGGTCACCGATGATGCCGAACGCCGGCTCGTACGCGAGGATGTTGATGGACCCGATCGAGCCGCCGGAAGCGTCATCGAGCAGGTGCGGGGCCTTCTCGACCAGGTCAACCACGGCCTGGATCGCCCCGGCCGACTGGTGCTCGTACAGGGCGAGTTTGAAGTGCATGCCCATGACGGCGAAGTCGTCACCCCGCATGGCGAGGTGCAGGTTGAAGGGGCTGGCGTCGTGCTTCTCGGTGTTGGCCTTTGCGGCGCCGACCTTCTGGAACATCTGCCCGGGGCCCTGGAAGAGGCGGAAGATGGCCTCGGGGTTGCGGAAAATGTCGCGCGGACCGAGGAAGCCGGCCATGCTGCGCTTGAGGCTGAGGATGGCGGCCTCGGTGCTGATGGCCGCGGAGGCGCCCTTGCTGTCGGAGAGCTGCTTGCCCGCGCGGATGGCGCGGAAGGGCACGTAGTGCGCGACGGTCATGCCGATTGCGCTTTCGATCTGCTCGGGTGCTGCGCCGACCATGGCGCCGAAGACCGCGGCCGAGGCGATGGCCCCGTGGAGCACATGGTCCACCTTGCAGTCCTTGAGGCTGAAGACCTCGGCGAGGCGCCCGCGGATTTCGTCGATGGCGATCATGCCCATGAGCGCGGTGCGCCCGTCAGCGCCGAGCATCTGGGCCGCGGCGAGGGCGACGGGGTAGTAGTCGTTGTGACCGAACTCGCCCGCGGTGTGGCCGAGCATGGGGTTGTAGCCGAAGTTGGTGCCGTTGCTGTCCCACTCGCGTACGGCGGCGCAGTTGGCGACGATGGCCTTTTCGCTCTTGACGCGCACCGCCGAGCCGAAGCAGGTGGCGCCGTGATGCCTGCTGCGCCCCAGCCCGGGGCCGTGGTCGCCCGGGGGAACGGCGTACTGCAGGGCCTCGCGCCGGAGCAGGTTGGGGGCGTTGGTGCCCTGGGCGATGGCCGAGAGCCCGCAGAGCGTGGCGTCGGTGTGGAACTGGTTGGTGCGCTCGATCACCGCCGCGCTCGGGTCGCCCTTGGCCAGAAAGTCAATGGCATACTGGGCGATGCCGAGGGCCTGGTTGCTCGAGGCGGCAAGGACGGTGAAATCGGACATCGTCGGTCTCTCCACGCGAAAGGCAACCGTAGCCCGGGCGAAGGAGCGAATCAGCCTGCGCACGAACCCGGGAGGCCGGTTTGCCTTACACTCGGGCCATGTCAACGCCTCCCACGATCCAGCAGGGCCCGCGCAACCCCGACCCGCCCGCGACCGCGACGAGCGTCGTGGAGGTGTCGCTTCAGGACCGCATGAAAGGGGGGTTCAAGGAGAACGTGTGGCTGCACGTGCGCCGGGTGATCCGTGGAGACTTTCTGACCGAGAAAGCCACGGACGAAGAGCGCCGGGTGCTCGCGTCGGGTTCGCGCCCGATCACCAGCCCGATCGCGCAGGACTACGCGGCGTGGCGCAAGAGCGTGCTGTGGGTGGCGGCGGCGTTCATGGTGGTGTACGCGGCGCTGGAGTGGACGACGTACAAGCCGATGGATGACACCATCCAGGAGGAGACGCTGGTCGGGATGCGCGCCGCGGCGCGTCAGCAGGCGGAGGCGAACGGCACCGAAGTTCGCACGATCTCGATGGACGAGGTGCGGGCGCAGCTCAAGGCGATCAAGGAGCAGCGCGGGATTGAAGACCCGAAGATGCTGATGGCGCAGACGGTCCTGGTCAACTCCGACTTGATGGACGGCATCATCGTGACGCCCAAGCTCGCGGTGCTGGCGGGGGCGGTCATCATGGTGCTTGCCGCCCGGGCCTGGGCCGACCCGAAGAAGAGCCGGCGGCTGAGCCGGCTGGCCTGGCTCATCGTGTTTCTGACGCCCTTCGCCATCACGTTCATCCCGATCACGGCGATGATGGACGTGGAACACATCCCGGAGAAGTTTCGACCCGAGGTCAAGAAGATCATCGGGCCGCTCTTCGCGATGCAGGTCTTCATCATGATCGGCCCGAAGGCGATTGCGCTCTTCCCCGGGGTGATCCGATCGAGCATGAGCCTCAAGACCCTGCTCCCGGAGAGCGCGACGCCCGGCTGGGTGATGAGCATCATGGGCCCGATGTACGCGCTCTTCCTGGTCGTCATCATGTCCACGGTGAACCAGGTGTACGGCGATGCGCTCCTGATCGGCGGCATTCTCGCCTTCATGGCGGGCTCGCTCATCTATGCCCTTCGGGCCGAGCTCATGGTCCGCCCGCACACCCCGGAAGAGACGACCTCCATCGTGCGGGGCATCCGGCAGAAGGCGGCGATCGCCAACCTGATCGGCGTGATCCTCCTCGCCATCTTCATCTTCCGGATCCCGGAGTTCTCCTTCCTCACCGCCGTCACGTTCATGGCCGGCGTCGCGGCGACGGTCCTCCTCCTCACGATCGTCGCTACGGACTTCATCGTCGCCCTCATGGCCAAGAGCTTCAGGCAGCAGCAGACCTTTGTGGGTTCCGACCTGGAAGGGCAGCTCGACCAGCGGTTCGATTCGCTCGAAGGCGCGGGCTTCACCGTGCTCAAGGCGAAATAGAACGCCGCCGGCGGGGGTTGACGCCGGAGAGGTGGGTTGGCCGAACCGCACCCGATAACGCTCCTCCGGGCGGAATGCGGGCCGGGGCGGGGAGGCGCGCCGCTACAGTGGGCGCGTGGGCCGGGTCGGGGCGGGTCGGCGGAGGTGGACCATGTCAGGCACGCCGCAGGGATTCATCACGGGGCCGGGGTTTGACGGCCCCGTTCGGGCGGCCAAGCGTGTGTCTTCAACGTCCACGGGCGCGCCCGAGGCCGAGGCGGCGCTGGGTGGGTCGGGCCCGAGGCCGACGCCTTCGTACGTCGTCGCCGAAGATGCGCCGCGTTCGACGGCGCTGGCCTCGCCCCGGTCGCAGCCGCGAGCGCCCGAGGGGGAGACGCTGTGCTCGGTGGCCGAGGCGCTGGAGGCCGAGGCCGAGGCTCCGGACGAGCCCGAACGGATCTTGCGCCGGCTGGCGCTTGCGGTGCTTGCGCTCATCGTTATCGCTCCGCTGGCGATTGTCGGGCTCGACAAGGTGGGGGTCGAACTGCCCCCCGAACTGGCGCTGGCGATCGTGGCTGTGCTCGGCGCTGGGGCGGTGATGACGGCGCTCGGCGAGCCTCGCGATGAGGCCAAGGCGGCCCGGCGCCGGGCCGAGGCCATGGACGATGCCCGCCCGGTCGGCTGCTGCCAAGGCCCTCGCCCGATGCAGTTCTTCAAGAACGACGGCCGGTAAGAGTTGCAGCGGGGGCAGCGTCGAAGACCGGAGGGACCGGGTCTTGGCGGCACGGGTTCCGCGCGCGGGTGCACGAGGCCGAAGGCTACTTCTCGAATGGGACGAGCAGTTCAGGGGTGGCGAAGGACCCGACGAAATAGGGCTCGGACGCCCCGGCGCGCATCATCAGCACGAAGAACGGGCCGTCGCAGATGAACTCGCGTTCTTCCTCGGGCGGGGCCGCGGCCTTGGCGCCGATCCGGGCCTCGCTCTTGAGCACTGCGCCCTTCTCATCGAGGCGGAACCGGATGTTCTGGAGCGCCTCGACCACGGGGCCGCCGGTCTTGGTGCCCGTCAGCGTGGGGCCGACAAGCTCGGAGAACGAGCGGGTGACATCGAAGTTCATCACGGGGATGCGCACATCCTCATCCGAACCGATCTTCGTGTAGGCGGGCGGATCGGTCTCGGCCCGTTCCAGCACATGACGTACCGTGTCGCCGAGCGATCCCTCCGGCGCGCCGGCGGCGCGGGCGATGATCAGCCGGTCATCGGCGGCCTTGGTCGCGATCTCGATGGACCAGTTCTCGCGGTCCGCGTAGTGCAGCACCTTGATCTGGCCCACGCGCTCCGCGCGGTGTTCGTCCCGGGCGTCGTGGTCAGTCCAGAATCCGAACTGGGCCACGGGCGTGCCCAGGAAGTCGAGCCCCCATTCGGCGCGCAGCAGGGGCCACTCGAACGAAAGGTCTTTGAAGAGGTAGGCATAGGCGAGGATGTCGTCGGGCCCGACGCTCTGCGGGATCATGGTGGGTGAGGCCGCCCCGCCGAAGGTCTCTTCGAGGGCCGTGTGAATCTTCGTGATGATGTCGTCCCGTCCGAAGCCCGCGAGCGCGACGTAGCTGGCGCTATTCAGGCTCTGCGCGGCGGGCGCCGCATCGATCAGCGCCTGGACCGCCGGGGTGGCGGGTTCCACGCGCAGCGGAGGGCCGAGTTCAGTCTCCAGTGCGTCAAAGGCGAGCTGGAGCGTGGAGCACCAGAGCAGGCTCTGTCCCGCCCGCACAGGCTCGGAGAGCGATGCGGCCACCCGCGAGGTGGTCAGCTCCTGATCCGCATCCCGTATCACAAGGTCGGCCTCGCCGAGGCGGTCGGCGTGGGTGCCGCGCCCCGGCTGGGGCTGCCCGCAGGCCCCGACAAGCATGGCCGCGGTGAACACGAACGGCAGCCAGGTCTTCATGCGTCCCCCCGGGTTCCGGGGCGTGCGCCCCGGGCATTGGATGCGCGGCGGGCCCTCCGGTTTGTCACCGGCTCGTCACACCCGAGCGCTCGTGGCGTAGATCGCAAAGGCTCACACCAGCAGCGTGGCGGGCTTCTCCAGCAGGTCGCGCACGGTGGCGAGGTAGGCCGCGGCCATGGCGCCGTCGATGACCCGGTGGTCGCTGCTCATGGTCATGCTCATGACATAGCCCGTCACAACGGCGCCGCCCTTGACGACCGGGCGCTGGATCGCCGCCCCGACGGCGAGGATGGCCACGTTGGGGGGGTTGATGATCGCGGTGAAGTGGCTCACGCCGAACATGCCGAGGTTGGAGATCGTGAACGTGCTGTCGCTCATCTCCTCGACGCTCAGGCCCCTGGTGCGTGCCTTCTCGGCGAGGCGCTTGCTCTCGGCGCTGATCGCCCGGAGCCCGACGCGGTCGGCGTCGCGCACGGTGCCCACGACCAGACCGCCGCCCCGCTCCTGCGGCAGGCTGATGGCGATGCCGACATTTACGCGTTCGACGAGGTCGATGGCGACCTCGCTGCCCCTCTGCACCCACCGGCTGTTGATGAAGGGGTGCTCGTTCATCGCGACCGCGCAGGCCCGCACGAGGAAGTCATTGACGCTGAGTTTGACGCCCTGACCCGCGAGCTGCTCGTTGAGCTGCCCGCGGAGCGCCATGAGAGCATCCATGTCGACCTCGACGGTCACCTGGTAGTGGGGGATGGTCGTCGTGCTCTCGACGAGGCGCCGGGCGATGACGCCCCGCATGGCGGAGAGCGCCACAGTCTTTGCTTCCAGAGTCGGCGCGGGCTTCGCACCTGAGGGGGCGCCGGCGGCGGTGACTCCGCCCGCGGCGAGCGCGGCCTCCACATCGCGCCGGATGATCCGCCCGCTCGGGCCGCTTCCCTGCACCCGCGAGAGATTGACGCCCTCGGCGGCGGCGATCTTCCGAGCCAGGGGCGAGGCGAAGACGCGGTCGGCGCCATCGTGGGCGGGCGCGCCCGCGTGCGCCCCGTTGGCGCCTGAGGCGGGCCGATCAAGCACCGCCGTGCCGCCGGACGCCGCGGAAGTTCCGGCGGGGCTCGGCGCGCCGGCGGCCGCGGCCCGGACCGGAGCGCTCCGTGCGCCCGTCGCTCCAATGCTCTTCCAGTCTTCACCCTCTTTGGCGAGCACGAGGATCACCGAGCCCACGCCGACCTGCGTTCCCTCCGGGGCCGTGAGTGCGGCCACCGTGCCGTTGTCGAAACTCTGGAGCTCCATCGTGGCCTTGTCGGTCTCGATGTCGGCGAGCACCTGGCCCTGCGACACCTTGTCGCCGGGCTTCACGTTCCACTTGACGACGGTGCCGCGCTCCATGGTGTCGGAGAGGCGTGGCATGGTGACTTCGATGGGCATGATCTGTTCCTGTGGGCCGGGCGGCGCGGGTCCGCGCCGGCGTACTTGCGAGAGCGTGTGGAGCGCTTCTTGTGGCCGTTGCCGTTGGAGGGCCTGGGTGCAACATCTTTGACGAGCATGGCGCTGACGACCGGACCGTCTTCGCTCGCGGCATCGGCGACAAAGAAGTGCGTGGCCCAGCGAGAAGCAACGGCGCGTTCGCCCTCGCCGAAGCCCGGAAAGAACCAGACGAAGTCCCGGTGCGAGACGTCGTACGCGGTGCCATCAATCATCCGAATACGAACACCATGCGGGTGCTTGCCGGCGTACTGCTTGATGGCTCTCGCGTCCATCATGTTGCCCCTCTTCCGAATCCGTGCGAACCCTCCCCGTCTCGCACGAGATCCGGGGCCGGGGTTGCCAAACGTCAGGAGTGTAGGACTCCGTCCCGTGATCCTTCCCGGTCGGCCGCCTCGCGGCAGGCCGGCTCGTACAACTCGACATCGGCGGAAAAACGGCTCCGGACAAGTGAACCTGCCCATCTCCCGCACCCTCCCCCCGTGCCACCGATCGCCGGTTCCTCCGGCGTTCGGTGCCGTGTGTCAGCGGCAGTTGCCCCTGTCGGGGACACCGATCTCCAAGGGACCGGAGATCGGCGGCACGAGGACCAGACAGGTGTTCGCGGGCGAATGGTGCCACGACCGTCTGTCCGTGCCACGATGATGCCGCTTGGGGCATCGTCGTGCGCTCCGTCTGCGCCGCCCGCACGGGAAGGGATCTCAGGCGAATCGTCGGCCCACCCGCCCGGGCGCCCAACGGGTCATGAGCACCCGGCTTTGGGGACTGGGGTGTTGGGACGCGGGTTCATGGTTTGCGGCCTCCGGCCGCCAGGGGTTCGGGCGGCGCTCCGACAGGTTGGGTCGGCGTGAGTTCAATGATCTGTTTCACGAGCGCATCGGGGTCGACGCGATCGGCCTCGGCCTCAAAGTTGAGCAGGAGCCGGTGGCGGAGCGCGATGAGCGCGACATCCTGGATGTCCTTGAACCCGACGTGGTATCGGCCGTCGGTGACCGCACGCACCTTGGCTCCCAGCAGCAGCGCCTGCGCGCCGCGGGGGGAGGCGCCGCAGCGGATATAGCGGTTGGTTGGCCCTCCCGCGCCGCCCGCGGCACGCTCGCCCCCGGGGTGGGTCGCGAGGACGAGTCGGGCGGCGTACTCCTTGACATGCGGGGCGACCACCACGCCTCGGATGAGTGCCTGGGCATCGAGGATGCCGGGACCGTCGAGACATGTCGATGCGGTCGGGGTCTCGGCGCCGGTGGTTCGGTCGAGGATGACCATGAGGTCGCTGAGGGTGCCGTAGCCGACGCTAACCTTGAAGATGAATCGGTCGAGCTGGGCCTCGGGAAGCGGGTAGGTGCCTTCCTGCTCGATGGGGTTCTGGGTGGCGAGCACGATGAAGGGCTGGTCGAGCCTGTACGTAGTGCCCGAGGCGGTCACGCTGCGCTCCTGCATCGCTTCAAGGAGGGCGGATTGGGTCTTGGGCGTGGCGCGGTTGATCTCGTCGGCAAGGACGATCTGGGCGAAGATCGGGCCGCGCTGGAACTCGAAGCGCCTGCGCCCTGTCTGCGGGTCTTCGGTGATGATGTTGGTGCCGATGACGTCGGCGGGCATCAGGTCCGGAGTGAACTGGATGCGTGAGAAGGGGAGGCTGAGCGCCTCGCTGAGCGTTCGGACAAGCAGGGTCTTGCCGAGGCCGGGGACGCCCTCGAGGAGGACATTGCCGCCCGCGAAGAGGGCCGTGAGCACGGCGTCAACGACGGCCTCCTGCCCGACCATGACCTTGGCGATCTCGCTCTTGAGACGGTTGAAGGTGGCGCGGAAGGTCTCGCACCTGGCCTTGACTTCTGCGGGGGTCTGCGGCAGATCAGACATGGGTGTCTCCTAGGGCGCGGGGGGATGGTCGTCGTTCATTTCTTCCTGGGCGCGGCGTTTGGCCGCGCGCAGACGCGAGAGGCCGGACTCGGGCTCGGCCTCCGAGCCGGGCCTGGGCTTGGACCGGTCCGGCCCGGGCGCGCCGGGGGCGCGATCGGGTGCTGGACGAGGGGGGCCGGGGGCGGGTTCGTACTTGCGAGCAGCGAGTGCGGGGTCAGGTACATCGCCGGGCGGCGGGATGGAGGCCGAGGGGCCGGAACGCTCGGCGCCGGGGTTGGCCTGGGCGCGCTGGTCAAGCCGTGAGCGCGCCTTCGCACGGACGGACGACAGGGCATCGAGGCGGGCGCCGGCCCTTTCGGGGGCGCGGGAGAGGACGCGCCGAACATAGGCGAGCGCCGCGCGGGGTTCGAGGCGGACGCGTCGGATCGCGACATCCAGGATGAAGAGCGCGAGGGCGACGATCGCGAGGGTCTGCCAGATGGAGCGCGTGGCGACGGGCATGGTGATGCCGTCGCGGGTGAAGAGATCGGTCTTGGCGGGGTCGCCCGCGAGGCGCACCTCACCCCGGTCAAGGCCGACCTCGAAGAGCACGCGCCCGCCGGTCTGGGCCGCGACCTGGCGGAGCAGCGCGGTGTTGTCTTCAAGGGCGCGGAACTCGTCGGCGAAGGGGCGCGTGACCGCGGCCTGGGCGGCGGCGCGGATCGGTTCGGCGCCCTCGGCCCCGGGGGCGAGGAGATTGACGCCCAGCACGTAGGTGCCGGGGTCGGCGCTGCGGATGGTGCCCTCCCAGCGCCCCGGCCCGACCTGGCGGAGGGAGAGGGGGGAACTTGTGCCGTCAGGGCGGGCGAGCGCGCCCGAGAGAAGTCCGGCGCCGAGCAGGTTTCCGGAGGCGTCGAGGGCTTCGACGGTGATGAGCGTTTCGTCGCCCCGGTCTTCGGTGGCGATGCGCAGGTTGTTGGAGCCCGTGGGGCGCATGGCCCAGCGGATGGCGCGGTCCCAGAACGGGCGGTACATGGCCTGCGCAGGCCACGCGCGGGCCCAGCGCACGCCCGTGTCGCTGGTAAACACAAAGACGCGCCCGAGGCCGTGCTGCCACTCAGCGGCCAGGGGGTCGTTCTCCTTGCCGACGCGGGCGAGCACGCGGCTGAGACCTTCGCGGTCCGCCGTCACGACGTAGCCCGTGATCGAAGGCAGCGCATCGATGCCGCGGAGCGCATCCGAGCCTGTGAGCTGGAGTTCCGGGGCGAGGGGGTCGCCTTCCCAGATGAGCGAGCGCCGGACGACGCGGGCTTCCTTGACGAAGATCTCCGGGATGGACGCGATCTGGGCGTTGGGGATGTTCCAGAACCGCCCGCCGGTCGCTTGCGCGACGTTCGCGAGCGTGGCGAGATCGCCGGGCGAGTGCGGGTTCACGCCGACGGTGGAGATCGTGATGCGCGCCTCGGCGAAGTCGCGCAGCAGCGCCGGCGTGAGCGAGGGATCACCGTCGGAGATGATGATCGCGTGCTTCTGCCCGGCGTCGGCGGCGCGCAGGCCCTCGAGGGCGAGGCGGAGGCTGGGATCGAAACTCGGCATGTCGCCGAAGGCGAGGCCGCCGATCGCGCGTCGGATGGCGCCCTTGTCGCCCACGGCGGAGAGGGGGTGAACCCACTCGGCGCCGGGGCCTCCGAGTCCCCGGTACTCGATGATGCCCGCGAGGTCCTGGGGCGCGAGGACATTGACAGCGGCTTCGGCGGTGCGCCGCCCGTAGTAGACGCCCTGGGGCATCTCGATGGAGTGCATGATGAGCACGAGCGCGCCCCGGGGCATGTCCTTGCGCTGCGGAGGGTCGAGCTTGACGGGGAGCGCGTCGGCGAGGGGCGAACCGATCCACCCGCCCGCGCCGAAGGACTGGGGCCCGCCGATCACGATGAGCCCGCCGCCGATGTCGTGGACGTACTGGGCGATGATCTGCTGCTGGGCGAGGGAGAAATCGCCGGCTTCCTGGTTGAGGAGGATGAGGGCGTCGTACCCGGCGAGTTCGCTGAGTTCGACCGGGAAAGTGTCCGGGCGGATGACGCGCGGGTCGAGGCGTGCATCGGCGAGCGCATCGAGCAGGGGCGCAGCTTCGGCCTCGCCCTCGGCGGAGGGGGGGCGGACGAGCAGGATGCGGCCCTCACCCGAGACGAACGTGACGCCAAGTGCGCGGTTGTTCTCGGCGATCTCGTCGCCGACGGGGCGTCCCGCGCGCGCGTCCGGCTCGAAGGTGGCCTCGAAGCGCTTGGAGCCGCTCTCGCCGGCGTCGACCGACGCGGCGTGCAGATTGAGCCCTTCGACGAGGCTGACGCGAGCGCCCATGCCGGGGGCGTCCGGGTCGAGGTCAACAAGCTCATCGTTGATCTTGAGCAGGAGCGTGCCCTCGGTCGCGCGGGTGGCGGTCAGGGCGATGCGGATGTTGATTGTCTGCCCTTCGCGGGCGCTCGCGGGGACGATGATGCGATCGACGATGACTTCGGCGGGGTAGCGGTAGCGGAGGGGGATCACATCGATGGGCACGCCCTGGGCCGCGGCGGCGCGGGCGGCCTCGAGCAGGCTTCCCGACGTCTCGTTGCCGTCGGAGGCGATCACCAGGCGCGGGGCGGCGTCCTTGGGGCTCACGGCCAGGGCGAGGCGCACGCCCGCCGCGAGGTCGGTGCCGTCAGCCCCTCCGGTGAAGCGGCGCTCGACGGTCGTGTTGCGCTCGCTGGGGAGCGCCTGCACGAAGGCATCTTCGGCGGCGGTGATGACCCCCAGGCGATCGCCGCGCCGGCGTCCCTGCTCGGCGGCGGACTCGGCGAAGCGATCGACGGCCTCCTGGACCGAGGCGGGGATGCTGCGGCTGGCGTCGGCGAGGATCGTGACCGAAACATGTTCGGCGCGCTTGCGTGAACTGGGATCAGCGGCCACGGCGAGCAGCAGCGTGACGACGACGAGGCGGGCCGCCAGGGCGCCCCAGCGCGTCCAGCCTTCGAGGCCCGCGAGGCTGCGCCGGCCGCACCAGATCACAAATACAAGGGATGGGACGAGCAGCCAGAGCCAGGCCGGGCGGTCAAACTGGATCGGCCCCAGCACGACCGAGGCGATGCTGCCGGCGACTGAGGGGGCGGAGAGGAGCGTCATGGGCCGTCGCCCCGGATCGCCAGGCGGTGGACCGGTAGGCGGAAGCCCATCACACGGCTGTTGCCCGAGTCGAGGACGTAGCACGTGTCGCCGTCGCGGGTGAGGGCCCACGGGTTGGCGAGTTCGCCCGCATGTCGCCCGGGCGATCCGTACACACCGATCGACGTGCCGGTGCGGAGATCGATGCGCTGAAGGCGCGAGCCGCCGAACTCGCAGACGAGAGCAGAGCCATCGGCGAGGAGGATGACGGCGTAAGGGTAGTTGAGCCCGGGCTGACCCTCAGCGGCGAGGTCGATCCAGGCGATGAGGTCGCCGTCCGGGGTGAAGCGGCCGAGGCGATGGTTGCAGGCATCAGCAACGATGAGTTCACGGGGAGAGAGGGCGAGAGATTGCGGGCGATCGAAGCCGCGTGCGGAAGGGGCGGCGCCGGTGAAGCCGAAGAGAAAGTCCTGCTCGCCGTGAAGGACTCCGGGCCCGAAGACGCTGACGCGGTCGTTGCCGCCGTACTCGGAGACGTAGATGCGTTGCAGTGCGCCCGTGGCCGGGTCGCGCTGGATGGCGACATCTGTGGGGTAGATGAACTCGCCGGGCCCGCGCCCGAAGCAGCCGAACTGGGATTCGAGCGACGCTTCGGTTTCGCCGGGCGCGAGGCGGTAGAGCAGCACCCGGTGGTAGTGCGTGTCAGCGACCCAGATGAGGGCATCGTCGCCGTCGGCTTCGACCGTAACGCCGGTGGGCTTGCCGAGGTCCATGGCCGGGGTTCGCCACGAGGCGAGGCAGGCGCCGGTCCTGGGGTCGAGTCGCTGGATGCGCGAGGTCTTGTCGATCACCCAAAGCGAGCCGAGGGCGAAGTCCATGGCCCGGGGGTAGGCGAACTGGCCGGGCTGGGTGCCGGGTTCGCCGAAGGTCACGAGCGGGGTGAGGGGGGCGCCGGGCCGGCTCGCGGCGCGATCTGTGCAGGATGCGAGCCAGGGGAGGACCGCGATGACCGAGGTCAGCATGCCGGCGCTGATCGCGTGAGAAGCCGGTCCGCGTCGCGCGGCGGCGCGACCGGCGGGCCGCGTGCCCCGCCGAGGCCGTGAGGCCGACACGATCGGCGATCTCAGAACGCGCCGGGGCATCGCTGCGGATGATACAGGCGTCGGGTCGGCGGGGTTCAGCGGCCTCGTCGCACCCGGATGCACATCGGCACCGTTGCCAGGCACCCGAGGCACGAAACCAGAAGCACGCCGGTCGCGAGCATCTCCATGCGCTGGTAGTGCAGCATCTCGAGCATGCGCCGGGCGAGGGAGTCATACCCCGGGGGCTGCACCATGACGGTGGCTTCGATCTCGTGAAGGCTGAGCGCGAAGCAGGCGGCCCCCGCCGCGAGTGCAACCGGGACCAGCATCCGGAACTCGGCGAGGAAGGCACGCGGGCGACACGCATCATCGAGGCGGCGCACGTCGCGCAGCGGCGCATCGGCGCGGGCGAGCGCGATGCCCGCGAGGAGGGCGACGGGCAGGAATCGGCCGCACTGCGCCAGGATGGCGGGCACGGGGGAGTCCGCGAGGGCGAGGGGGAACCACGGGCGCACGCAGAGCGAAGCCCAGGCCTGGCCGATGAGCACGCCCGGCAGGAGCGCCCAGGTCAGGGCGAGCACAAGAAGGAGCCGCAGCCCGCGGCGCGAGGACCAGGCGCACGCCGCCCACGCGGCGCACGCGGCCAATGCCGCGAGGAGTCCGAGCGTACTCGCGATGAGGAGGGAGTTGGCAAGGGCGTCGGCGTGGAGGCGCCAGAACCGCGGGAAGGCGCTGGGGCCGTGGAGCTCGGAGACCAGAAGCGCGAGAGGAGGCGCCACGAGCGTCAGGAGATAGACCGGGGCCAGCCGGCGCCTCGGGCGAGGGGTCGCTGGGTGCGCCGGTTCCGCCGGGAGGGCGAAGTGACCGGAAAGGATGAACGCGCCGACGATCGCGACGAGCGCGCAGGGCCACGCCGCGAGCCAGACGCCTGCAAGATCCGCCGGAGAGGCGAGGGAGAGACGAGTCCAGAGGGAGAGGGCGTAGGAATCAACCTGGGCAAGGTGCAGCGGGATCGCCGAGCCGAGCGTGACCAGCGCGACTGTGCTCCCCCCCGCGAGAAGCCCCGGCGCGGCGAGCCGGAGGATCGCCCGGGCGCGCGCGAACCGGGGTGCATCCATGCGAAGCGCGGAGAGGATGGAGTCATCGAGGCGGGCGAAGAACTCGCGGAGCACGAGGAAGGCGAGCGGCCAGCTCCAGGCCGCGAGGGCGAGCACGGCGAGCGATCGCGCGGCCGCGAGAGGCCACCAGTTCTCGCCAGTGGCCGGACCCCGGGCGAGGAAGTCTCCCAGCGCGGTGCCGGGGGCGATGAGACGCTGGCACCCGGCGTATATGAGGTAGTTGGGCAGAAGCAGGGGGAGAACGGGCCAGGCGGCGCGGGGGCAGGCGCGGAGATGCCAGGACGCGGGAATCGCGATGAGGGTGCCGAGCGTTGCGATCGCACCCGCGTAGACGAGGGAGCGGAGGAGCCGCTCCAAGTCGGTCGACGTGGGGATGGGGAAGGCAGCAGCGCGAAGATGGGTAAGGGTGTCGATGGCGGGGATCAGCACGGCGAGCGTGAGCAGCAGCCAGAGAAGCAGGCGCGGCACTCGGGCCATCGTGCGGAGTGTAGTCGGGACGGTTCGGCGGCCGAGGCATCATGCGGGAGGGACCGGGTCTGTGCTAAACTCACGGCCCGCGCTTCGGCGCGAGGCGAGAAGGATGAGGCCATGATCGACATCCGGAAGTTGAAGGAGTTGGTCAAGTTGATGGTCGAGAACGACCTGAGCGAACTTGACTTGCGCGATCAGGAAGAAAAGGTGACTGTGAAACGCGGGTACGGCGGCGTGCCGGTGGTGCAGAGCATGGCGCTGCCCGCGGCGCCGATGGCGATTGCTCGTCCGGCGGCGGGAGGCGCGGAGAGCGCGGACGGAGACGGGGCGGACGAGGCCGGCCTGGTGGCGATCGAGAGCCCGATGGTCGGAACGTTCTTCTCCGCGCCGAACCCGGATGCGGAGCCGTTCGTGAAGGTGGGCGCGAGCGTGGACGCTTCGACGACGGTCTGCCTGGTCGAGGCGATGAAGGTGTTCAACGAGATCAAGGCCGAGGTGAACGGCACGATCGAGAAGGTGCTGGTGAAGAGCGGGGAGAGCGTGGAGTTCGGGCAGAGGTTGTTCCTGGTTCGGGGGTGAGGGGCCTCGGGATTCCAGGAGTGCCGAAGTGCGGCAGGAAAATTGCGGGCGCGGCGTCGATGTATCACGCGCGCGACGCGTGGGGCCCGACGGGTGACGCGCGCGGAAGGAATCGGCGGACTGGTACCTATGCCGACACGTACGTTTCGCGACATCGTGGCTTGGCAGCGTGCGATGGAGCTCGCGCGGTGGGCTTGCGCATACACCGTCGAGCCACCGGAGGTTGAGAAGTTCGGCCTGGCCATGCAGATCCGGCAGGCTCCGGGATCCGTTCCGAGCAATATCGCCGAGGGCTACGAAAGGTTCTCGCGCCGTGACTTTGTCCGGTTCCCTCGTGTTGCGAGGGGCTCACTGTGTGAACTCCCGACCCAGGTCGAGCTCGCCCAAGGACTCTTCGAACACGCGCCAGCCGCGGGGTTCGTGGGCTTCATCCAAAGAGTCGATCGCGTGGCCCATGCGCTGATCCGCAGTCCGAACGCGCAGCTGGAGGATGATCGATGATCGTGACCGGTCGAGAGCCGACTGGGGCCCCGGTTTCGGGCCGCGGAGTCCGCGCGGCCCGACCGGGCGGTCGCCGAGTCGTGGGAAAGTCAATTCGCGGCTCGCGCATCAGCGCCGGCACGTCGCGCGGATTTCGGATCCCCGGCGGTTCGAACTCATGCACTCCTGACCTTCCGCACTGAGGTTCCATGTTTCGACGCATCCTCATCGCCAATCGTGGAGAGATCGCCCTTCGCATCATGCGCGCGTGCCGCGAGATGGGCATTGAGACGGTGTGCGTCTACTCCACCGCCGACCGGAACGCCCCGTACCTGCGGCTCGCCGACCGGGCGATCTGCATCGGCCCCGGGCCCGCGCGCGAGAGCTACTTGAACATCCCGCGCCTGATCTCGGCGGCGGAGGTGGCGGATGTGGACGCGATCCACCCCGGGTACGGCTTTCTCTCCGAGCGGGCCGATTTCTCGGCGATCTGCCGCGACTGCAAGATCGAGTTCATCGGCCCGAGCCCGGAGGCCATGGGGAAACTGGGCGACAAGGTCGCCTGCAAGCAGACGGCCAAGGCGAACAAGGTGCCCATCTTCCCCGGCTCCGACGGCGCGGTGGAGGAGGAGGACGAGGCGGTGAAGGTGGCCGAGGAGATCGGCTATCCGGTCATCATCAAGGCGAGCGCGGGGGGCGGGGGGCGCGGCATGCGCGTGTGCCGCAACGAGGCGAGCCTGCGGACCAACATCCGGGCCGCCCAGCAGGAGGCGCTCGCGGCCTTCGGCAACGGGGCGGTGTTCATCGAGAAATTCCTGGAGCACGCCCGGCACGTGGAAGTGCAGTGCCTGGGGGACAAGCACGGCAACGCGGTGTACCTGTGGGAACGGGATTGCTCGATGCAGCGCCGGCATCAGAAGGTGATCGAGGAGGCGCCCGCGCCCAACGTGGACCGAAAGAAGATGCAGGCGGTGTGCGAGGCGGCGGCGCGCCTGGTGAAGGCGGCGGACTATTCGGGGGCCGCCACGGTCGAGTTCCTCATGGACGGCGCGCACAACTTCTACATGCTCGAAGTGAACACCCGCGTGCAGGTCGAGCACCCGGTGACCGAGATGATTACCGGAATCGACATCGTGAAGATGTCGATCATGGTGGCGGCGGGAATGCCGATTCCGTTCAAGCAGAAGGACGTGGAGATTCGCGGGCACGCGATGGAGTGCCGCATCAACGCCGAAGATCCGGACAAGGGGTTCATGCCGAGCGCCGGGAAGATCGAGCAGTGGGAGACGCCCGGCGGGCTCGGGGTGCGCCTTGACAGCCACGTGGTGCCGGGGTACGTGGTGCCGCCGAACTATGACAGCATGGTCGGCAAACTGATCGTGCACGCCGAGACGCGGGAGCAGTGCCTGGACCGGATGGCGCGGGCGCTGCGGGAGTTCCGCGTGGGGCCGATCAAGACAACCATTCCGCTTCACTCGCGCCTGGTGCAGGACGGGGCCTTCCGGACGGGCGGGGTCGATATTCACTATCTCGAACGATTGCTCAAGGGTTGAGCGAGCGCGGAACCGGCGGCAAGGCCGGGCGTCTGAACGCGGCGGAGCAACGAGGAGTGACGCATGGTCACCTTTTCGGGGCGGATGCGCGCGGCGTCGGCGCTCGCGGTGTGCCTGGTGGTCGGCGCGCCCTGCCTCGGGGCGCTCCCTTCGACCCTCGAGCGCCCGGGGTCGTCGAGCGTGCGCGGCCCGATGCTCCCGGGCGCCGGGTGGAAGTGGCACAAGTCGCCCGAGCGGCTTGACCTGGCGTGGGCCGGAGTTTCGCCCATCGCGCTCGCAACCCCGGCGGGGATGCTCAACATCTGCGCACGCCCGCGCGGGGGGTATTTCGTGCTCCTGACGCGCCGATGGGGGGGCGAGCAGGCCGAGCCGGTCTACGGGCCGCAGAGCGTGCAGTATCGCGTCGTGGTGAGCGATGAGGCGGGCACCGGGCTGGATGTCGTTGAGATCGGTTCGCAATCGAGCGTGGAGGGCGGGCTGTACCAGTCGCAGTTCGAGTTCCTGGCGCCACCGGACGGCTCTCCGGTGGTCATCGGCGTGGCGGCGCTGCCCCCTGAGGGGCGCGGGGCATACACGCGGGCGCTGGCGGAGCGGGTGCGCAACCTGGGGATGGAGCCATTGCCCTGCCCGGTGGTGGGGGAAGCGTTGACGTGCGACCTGCCGCGCATGGGCGGCGGGCGGGTATCGAGCGCATCGTGGGCCGGGTCGGTCACGGTGCTGCACTGCTGGGCGACATGGTGCGAGCCTTCCATGCGGGAGCTTGACACGTTGCGCCGCGTGCGCCGAGAGCATCCGGACGTTCAGATCGTCGGTCTCAACTTCGATCGAGACCCAGACGCGGCCACCGGGGCGATCGCGGAGGAGGGGCTGGACTGGGACCACGTGGACGTGCCGGGTATCGCCGGACGGAGCGCCACACGCCTGGAACTGTGGAACGACGCCTTTGGCATGAGGGGCCTGCCGCGGGTGATCGTCGTGGGCCGGGACGGGCGAGTCATCGCGGACGGCGCGAGTGCTGTAGGTCGGCTGGTGGACGAGGCGATCAAGGACTGAGCGGTCCACGGGGGGCTTTTCTTCTCGGCGAGCGCCGGATTGCGCTCCGGGCGTCGTTCTGAAAGGACCGGGCGCATCGCCCGCACTCCCTCGAGGACACGCCATGAGCACGGAACCGACATCGGGCACGACATGCAGCGCGGCGCGGCGAGCCGGAAGGGTCTGGGGCGGGCTGGCCCTTGCGCTCGCCTCGGGATTGGCCTTCGCCCAGGGGACCATGCACGCGCCCGTGATCTCGCTGGACTGGCCGGGCGGCACAGTGGGAGAGTACGTCGAGGCCCTGCGCGGGGCGTCGCGCGACGCCGTGGTGAACGTGGTGCTGGACCCTGGGGTCTCGGCGTGGGAGGTGAGCCCGCTCAAGTTGACGGGGGTCACGGCGCTGCAGGCCCTGCGCGCCGGGGCATCGGCGGCCCACGGGCAGGCGGGCGCGCGGGTGGTTGTGGACGACCAGTCCACCCGCGAGGGCGAGGCGGGGGCCGGGTTTGCGGTGTTCAGCGCTGTGCCTGCGGGGCGCAACGACCGCCCGACCAACCTGGGGGTGCTGCCCCTTCGGTCGCTTGTCGAGTCGCTGCCCGGAGCCGGAAGTGAAGCGGGGCCGACGGTGGATGCTGTCTTGAGCGCCGTGGAGGCGGGGTTGCAGCTCGCCGACTCGGACGGCAACCCGGCAATCCTGCAGTTTCACCAGGCGTCGTACCTCCTCATGGTGCAGGGGGACGGCCCGGAGATCGAGGCGGCATCGCGGATCGTGACCCTGCTCGCGCGCGATGCCGCGGAGCGCCGCGAACGCCTGCGTGTGGAGGGTGCCGCCGCCCTTGACGAGCGGGTGCGTGCCATCGCGGAGGCAACGGCGGGAGATGCGGACGCGGCCGTGGTCGAACTGAACGCGGAACGCCGGCGACTCGCGCTCATGCACGAGCGGGCAGAGCTCGAAGTCGCCGCCCGCGAAGCGGACGTGGCCCAGCGGCGCGAGATGCACGAGCGGGGAATGACCTCGGACGCGGAACTGCGTGAAGCGGAGCTCGTGCTCAACCGGGCCCAGCTCGAGGCCGAAATGGTCGGCTCGGAGATTCAGCGCGTGGAGGATCGGCTGGTGCTGGCGCAGTCGCGCGCAGGGGGCGGATCCATCGAGTCGCTCGACGCGGCCGCGGCGGGCCTGCGCGAGCGGATTGATGCGGCCCGGAACGATGAGGCGGCGATCCGCGAGCGCCTCTCGGAGGCCGCGGCGCGCGAGGGTGTTGACGTGAGCCCGGCGGAGCTCGATCGGCTCAAGTCGGAACTGGCCCGCGCGGAGCGTGAGCGGGCGGACCTGGAGTCGCGCCTGGCGACGATCAGCGCGCGGCGCGAGCAGGGCGAGCAGGAAAAGCAGCAGGCCGATGACCGGGCCAGCGCCGCGGCACGGGACGCAGAGATGGCGCGGCGCGAGGCAGTGGAGGCGCGAACGCGCTTTGAACTTCTTCAGCGGGCGCTCGAGGACGAGCGGGAAGCGCGGCACGAGGCCGAGACGCAGGCCAATCGGCTGACCTTGGAGCTGACACAGGTGAGGGCTCAGCTGGAGATGCTCCGGGCCGAGCGGGCCAAGAAGGAAGGTTGACTTGAGCGTACCCCCCGCGCCTGCGACACTGGGGCGGGCCCGCCCCGGCATCGCGGGCGTCCGGAGATGTGGGTGAAGGAACACGCCGCGCACATCGTGAGCCTGCTCTCTCTCAATGGCGATTCGGCGCGCGACGCTTCATGGGCGGCGCTGTCACGTGCGATCTCGCGCGGAGACGCCCGGGCGTTCGAGGTGTTCTACCGGCAGTGGTTCGAGCGCGCGGCCGTGCTGGTCGGGACGATGACGCGCCGCGATGAGGCGTTCTGCCTCGACGTGGTGCAGAGCGCGATGCTCAAGGCGGCCCGCCGGATGCCCGCGATGACGACCGACCGCGAGGTCGAGGCGTGGATGACTCGGGTGCTCCGGACGACGGCGGTCGATGAACTGCGGCGCGAAGGCCGCCGAGCAGAGCGGGAGCGCCGCGCCCGGGCGCCGGAGAGCCGGACCCCCGACCGCGAACGTGAAGAACTTATCGCGGCGCTCCGAAAGGAACTGGCGACGTTGACGGGGGCAGACCGGGACCTGGTGCGCCGGCGCTTCGCCCACGGCGAGACGCACGCCGAGGCCGGGGCCGAGGCCGGGCTCTCGGGTGATGCCGCGCACGGTCGGCTGCGCCGCGTGCTCGACGGGTTGCGGGCGAGGCTGCGGAGGGATGAATCATGAGCGACAGCCCACGATTCCAGGGTGACGAAGCAAGTCTGGCGCCCGGAGCGCACCACGGCGCGGGTGGGACGCGGTGGCTGGGGCTGAGCCCGGGGGGCGCGCTTCGCCGTGAGGCGGCCCTTCCGCACCTGCGGCGCGTGGTCCGCCGGCGCGGGCTCAGGCGGATCGTCGGTCGGAGCGCCGTGGCCGTGGTGTGCGCCGGTGCTGTGTGGATGGCCTCCGGGCTGAAACCGGGCGCGCCGGGGCGAAGCAGCCAGGGTGTGGGGGGCGCCGGCGGGTCTGGCCAGCGTTCGCCGGGGACAGCGCCGGCCGGCCACGTTGCAGCGGGCGGCGCGCCGGCGCGGGCCCAGGTGCCGGCGCACGCGGTTGCCGTGTCGCGCGCCGTGCGTACTCAGGTCGTGGCGCCCTCGCCCGGGGCTCTCGCACGTCTCGCGATCTCGGAGCGGCCCGCGCTGCGGGTGCGCATGGTGGACGATGCCGAACTGATCTCAACGCTGGCGGGGGCGGGCGTGCAGGCAAGCGTGGTGCACGTCGCGGGCGATACCGGCGTGCTGCGACTCCCGGACCTGAACTGAACGCACGGGGCCGCGGGCCGGGGCCCAGCAACCCGAGCCGCGGGAGTCTGCAGGCCCTGCCCATGGACGCTCGCCCGGCGCCAGGGCCGCCTGGACCCCGCGCCGCGCCGCGGTGCGGATACGCTCTCGGATGGGTGAGCACGCGTCATGGATCGTGAGTACCGACCCGGCTCTGCTGGACATGGAGGCGGTGTTCGCGTTTCTCTCCTCGTGCTATTGGTCACCCGGAATTGACCGCACCCGGCTGGAGCGCGCGATCGCGCACTCGCTGTGCTTCGGGGCGTATTCCACGACTCTTGCCGGGCGGCCCAGCCGCACCTGCCGGTCCAGGCAGGTTTCGCCCGCGTCGTCACTGACCGGGCGACCTTTGCGTACCTCTGCGATGTCTTTGTGCTCGAGCCCTACCGGGGGCGGGGGCTCGCCCGGCTCATGGTGCGGGCCGCGATTGACCACCCGGACCTTCGGGGCATCCGGCGGTTCTGTCTTCTGACACGAGACGCCCACAGCGTCTATGCGCCCCTGGGGTTCGGGCCCATCCCCGAGCCGTCGCGGTACATGGAACGCCTGGATCGAGAGGGCTTTCGGCGACCGTGACGCCGCCCACCGATGACCCGGTTCGGGCGCGCGCTCCGCGATGATCCGGCCCTTGCCCGGGCGCGGGAACGCATACGATCACGCCGTCCCCGCCACCCCCGGGGGCGTCGCACCATGTCGCCGCGAGGGGGGATCGCGCCGGAGAGACCGCCATGGCCCCGTGGACCAAGAAAGACCTGCTCGCGCGCCCCGTGGAGCACATTGACATCACCGCGTTTGACGCCCGCCCGATCGTGGAGGCGTACCGGAAGATGGCCTATTCCAGCCGCACGCTGGCGCACGCCGCGGATATCTATTCGATGATGCTCGCGGACAAGGGGTGTGGCGTGATCCTGACGCTCGCGGGGTCGATGATCTCGGCGGGCCTGAAGAAGGCCGTCGTCACGCTCATCGAGAACAACATGGTGGACGCCATCGTCTCGACGGGTGCGAACATCGTGGACCAGGATTTCTTCGAGGGGCTGGGCTACCGGCACTACATCGCCCCCGGCAGCCCCGAGGCCCCGCCCGTGGACGACCCGACGCTCCGGGACATGATGATCGACCGGATCTATGACACGTACATCGACGAGGACGACCTGCGGGCGTGCGACGAGGCGACCAAGCAGGTGTTCGATGAGTTCTGCGCTGCGCGCGGGCCGGGGGCGTATTCAAGCCGCGAACTCATCGACGCGATGGGCGCGTACCTCGCCCGCAAGCACCCGCGGAACGAGTCGATCGTGCTTTCGTGCCACCGGAAGCGCGTGCCGATCTTTGTGCCCGCCTTCAGCGACTGCTCCGCCGGGTTCGGCATCGTGCTGCACCAGGTGGAGGCCCGCGAGGAGGGTCGCCCGCACCTGGCCATCGACAGCGGCGCCGACTTCCGCGAGCTGACCGAGATCAAGTTCGCCTGCCAGGACACGGGCCTGATGATGATGGGCGGCGGGGTGCCCAAGAACTTCGCGCAGGACATCGTCGTCGCCGCCGAGCTGCTCAGCGAGCGCAAGGGCGGCAAGGCCCGGGGCGACATCGGCATGCACAAGTACGCGATCCAGTTCACGGTCGCCGACAGCCGCGACGGGGCCCTCAGCGGCTCCACGCTGCGCGAGGCGTGCAGCTGGGGCAAGGTGGACGTGGTGCACGAGCAGATGGTCTTCGGCGAGTATTCGGCGCTCTTCCCGATCCTCGCCAGCGATGCCTTCCACCGGGGCGCGTGGAAGAAGCGCAAGGGATTCAAGTTCGCCGACCTGTTCGAGCAGCCCGCCGCGGCCCGAGTGCCGGAGAAGCCCGCGAAGAAGAGGGCCGCAAGCCGCGGATGATCGCGCCCGTCGCCGCGATGTGAGTCAGTGGCCGTCTCCGCAGGGGCCCGACCAGGGGGCCACGCGGGCGTGGTGCGCCGTCGGCGCGCTCACGGTACGCTGGTGCCGGAGGTACGCACATGGGTCGATCGGGGCTGGCGATGGTGTGGTGCCTGCTGGCGTTCGCCGTCGTGCGGCCTTCGGCCCACCCCGGAGCCGGCGAAGCGACGGGCGACGGCGGGGCGGCTTCCGTGACGCCCAAGTGGATCGCCCCGGCGAAGTCCCCGGCGCGCGGACCTCTGCCGCACTGGGTCTGGATCGCACCCCCCGGGGCCGACGTGCCCACGACATCGAACGCGCCGGCCGGCGAAGCCTTCCTTGCGCGCGAGTTCGACGTGCCCGAGGGCGTGACATCGGGTGTGCTCTGCATCGCGGCAGACAACCGCGCCCGGGTGTGGATTGGGGACCAGGAGGTGGCCCAGGCGACCTCGTGGTCGTCGGTGACACGGGCCGAAGTCGCGCTGCGTCCGGGGCGGATGGTGATCGCGGTGCAGGCCCGCAACGACGCGGTGGAAGGGCAGGACCCTGCGCTGGCCCGGAA
Organism: Phycisphaerales bacterium; assembly: GCA_020847175.1. GTDB lineage: Bacteria > Planctomycetota > Phycisphaerae > Phycisphaerales > UBA1924 > JADLCM01. The sequence goes on along the minus strand of JADLCM010000043.1, from coordinate 34,319 downwards.
CCCCGGGGGCATGATCCTGCGCCTGTGCATTGGTGAGGAGCGCGATCCCAAGGGCTGGGTTGTTAGTAACAGCGATTGGCGCGGCGGTTCAAGGCCCTGGGCTTCGTTCCCGGCAGGGTTGCCCGAGATCGGAGACGCGGCGCCCGTGGTCGACCTGGGCGGGTCAGACGTCGCGCCCTGGGGGCTGGCGAAGGCGGTCTTTGAGCCGCTGCCGCCCTGCCCGATGCTCCGGCGCGCGTTCACGATTGACGATGAGATCGTGCGTGCCACTGTGCGGATGGTGGGGCTTGGTCATTACGAGTTGACCTGCAACGGCGCCCCGGTCGGATCGACCGTGATCAACCAGGCATGGTCGCAATACGACAAGACCCTGTATGTCCAGGAGTTCGACCTGCCGGTGGGGCGCGGCCCGGGCTCGCTGCGCCGCGGTGAGAACGTCCTTGGCGTGCTGCTGGGCAACTCCTTCTGGTGGGTCGGGCCGACGAACGATTCGCACCGGTACGCCAAGACCGACGCGATGCCCGACTTCTCCGAGGGTTGGCCTCACCTGCTGTGGCTGGACGCCACGGTCACGACGGCGTCAGGCGAAGTGCGGGTGGTGAGCGATGAGAATTGGCGTTGGGCGGAGAGCCCGCTGACATTCTCGCACATCTACGGCGGAGAGGACTGGGACGCCCGGCTGGAACAGCCCGGGTGGGATGCCCCCGGGTTCGCGGCGAAGGCAGACGCGCCCGCGTGGCGCGAGGTGGTGGTGGCGCCGGCGCCCAGGGGCAAGCTCGTGCCCCTGCCCTGCCGGGGCATGGTCCGTCAATCCCCCATCGGCACCGAGGACGTGCGCCGAGTCGGCCCGGGCGTGTACACGTACGTCTTCCCGCAGAACTGCGCATCGCTGGTGGAGTTCTACTACTACGAGGGGAAGCCGGGGCAGCGGATTCGCTTCCGACCCTGCGAGTACATCGAGGAGTCCGGGCGCGTCCGGTTCACCTACACCTGGGGCACGGGCAAGGACATCTGGCACGACTACGTCGTCGGTCCGAGCCACGTGGGAATGCACGCGGTGAAGTTCTGCTTCGCGGGCGCGCAGTTCGTGCAGGTCGAGGGGGCCGTGCCGCTCGGTGAGCCGAACCCCGACGGCCTGCCGGTGCTGAAGTGGGTGCGCCTGACGCCGGTGCGGAGCTTCAACTTCGTCGCGGGGTCGTTCACGTCGTCGAGCGCGATGCACAACGCGGCCCACCGGATCATCGACTGGGCGATCCGTTCGAACATGGCGCATGTGCCCATGGACTGCCCGCACCGCGAGAAGAACGGATGGATCGAGCAGGACTGGCACATGGCGCGGAGCATCTCGTACGGCTACGACGTGCTCGAGTGGCTCGGCAAGACATGCCGGGACATCCGTGATGCGCAGCAGCCGGACGGGCACATCCCGACGAACTGCCCGAACTACCTCGTGGGCGTGCCGCCCCACGGGTTCTGGAACAACGCCCCTGAGTGGGGCATCGCGGGGGTGCTGCTGCCGTGGCATCTGTACGAGTGGTACGACGACAGGTCGATTCTTGAGGCAAGCTACGAGAGTGCGAAGCGATACATCGACTATCTCGGCACCACGGCGCAGGACGGGATCATTTCGAGCAACCTGGGCGACTGGTACGACTTCGGGCACGGGCAGGGCAACGGCCCCTCGCGCTGGACGCCCAATGAAGTGAGCGCAACGGCGATCTGGGCCTGCGGGGCCGATACGGTGGCCCGCATGGCAGACGTGCTGGGCCGGCAGGATGATGCCGCGCGGTACCGGGCGCTCTTCGGGCAGATCCGCGCCGACTTTCAGCGGCGCTTCTATGACGGCGTGTCGCACACTGTCAGGAACAACGGCTCGTGCCAGGCGGGCACGGCGGCGGCGCTCTGCATCGGGCTGATTCCTGAGTCAGACCGCGAAGAGGCGCTCGACGCGATCGTGGCCGACTTGAAGTCCCGGGGGTGGAAGCAGACCCCGGGTGAAGTGCTCCAGGTCTTCCTCATCCGCGCCCTGGCCGAGAACGGACGGGGCGATGTGCTGCACCGCATCTACAACCGGGAGGACATCCCCTCCTACGGGCACATGGTGAAGTCGGGGCTGACGACGCTGCCCGAATCGTGGGATGCACGCCGGGGGACGGGCGACAGCCTCAACCATTTCATGCTGGGGCACCTGGCCGAGTGGCACTACGCGTACGTTGCGGGGCTGCGCCAGGCCCCGGGCGGGCGCGGGTGGAAGGACATCCTGATTGCGCCCCAGCCGCCCCCCGCAGACGCAGGCGCGAACGCCATCACGTCGGTGGATGTCGAGTTCATGAGCCCGGAGGGGACGGTCCGCGTGGATTGGCGGATCAGCGGTGGGCGATTCCGCCTCGTGTGCGCCGTTCCGGAGCAGGTTCGAGCCACGGTGATTCTGCCCGACGGCTCGCGGCATCTTGTGGAGGGCACCGGGGGCGCATACTCGTGCGCGATGCCGTAGGGCGCGGATGCCGCGCCGCTCCAAGGCGCGAGCCCCGCGCGATCAGGCGAGTTCGTGTGCGAGGCGTTTGGGCAACTTCGCCAGGGCGAGGTCTCTGGCCTTGGCGAGCAGCGCCCGCGCGCGGGCTGGGGCCAATACCCTCGGGTGCGTCGCCTGCACCCAGGCGAAACGCGCCGCGTAGGGGGCGGGGATGATGCCCGGCTCGTCGCAGAGCCGGTCAAAGTCGTCATCGTCGCACTTGAACGAGAACCTCGGCCCGTCGTCCATGTCAAATATCGCGAACATCTTGCCGCCGATCATGTACACCGCGTGATCGCCCCACTTGATGTCCGTGGTGACGTGCGGCAGTGAGAGGCAGTGCTTCTTGAGTGCGGAGATGGCGCGGCGTGAGGCGGCGTTCCCTTCGTCAGAAAGCGACGGCGACCCCCGCGCTCGGGCGCGTCGCCTTGCGGTTGAACGTGCAGCGGGCTTCTTGCTCATGTGAGGTGATCCTGGGCCGCACCGGCGCGCCGCGCCGGGGTCAGTGTCCGGGCGAGGGTTCACCCGCCCGCGGGGGCGGAGCGTCGTGCGCGGAGCCGGGCTTCGTTCCGCCTCTGCCGGTCATCGCCACCGCCACGCCGGCGAAGATGAGCGTGAAGGCGATGATGTCCTGTGGGCGGAGCTTCTCCTTGAGCACCACGAGCGAGAATACAGCGAAGATGCTCAGCGTCAACGCTTCCTGGATGACCTTGAGCTGCGGGGCCGAGAGCGGCCCGCCGTGGGACGTGTGTCCAAAGCGGTTCGCGGGCACCTGCAGGCAATACTCAAAGAACGCAATGCCCCACGAGGCAAGGATGGCCAGCATCAGGGGCCAGGCTTTCATCTTCAGGTGGTAATACCACGCGAAAGTCATGAAGATGTTGGAGGCGGTCAGCAGCAGTACGGTGACGATGACGCGGTTCATCGCGAATGGTCCTTGGGTCGGGTCACGCGGATCGGTCGATGCGGCGCGGGCCGCGGGCCAGTAGAACGCGGGAAGCCTCTTCGACCTGCCTCCGGAGCGCCGGCTCATCGCCGGCGTTGACGATGACCGTGTCGGCGCGGCGCTTCTTCTCCTCCAGCGGCATCTGGGCGGCCTCCCGGCGTGCCAGTTCGTCCTCGCTCCATCCGCGGGTGCGTGACACGCGGTCGAGGCGCTCCGGGCGCGGAGCATCCACGAAGACCACGGCATCGCACTCGCGGTCGAGCCCGGCCTCAAACAGCAAGGGGGCGTCGATCACCACGCCGGGGGCGCCGCGCGAACGGGCCTCGGCCTTGAGTTGCTCGCGCGCGGCCCGGAGGCGCGGATGGATGAGCCCTTCGAGGCGCGTGCGCTGGGCCGGGTCGGAGAAGACGATCCGGGCGACCGCGGCCCGGTCAATGCCGCCCGCGCCATCCAGGATGCTCTCGCCCCACCAGGAGCGCAGCACCTCGCGGACTTCGGGGGACTGAAGTTCATGGCGGGCCTCGGCATCCGAGTCGCTCACGAGCCAGCCCAGGCGTGCAAACTCTCGCGCGGCGGCGCTCTTTCCCGCGCCGATGCCCCCGGCAAGCCCCACCACCAGCGGGCGGGCGGGGAGCGTGCCCGGCCCATTCGATGAAGGCGGCGCCGTTTCAACGTGGGCCGCCCCCGGGGCGGGGTCGGGGCGCATCGCCCCTCCCGGAACCATCGCACGCACCCGGGCGTGAAGGGCCCAGGGGCGTGCCACGCCAACCCAGGCAAGATCGACGCCGCCCGAGGCAGTCGCAAAGCCCAGGGTGCCGAGTCCGAACAGGCGTTCCACGAGCGAACGTCGGAGAATGACCTGCTGAACCCGGTCCCAGGGCAGGTCGATGGCGTTGCGCGACAGGACGCCGAAGCGCACGATGGCGCGCTCAGGTGAGCAGGCGAAGATTCGAGACTGGCGCACCAAGGCTTCCCAGCCGACCCGGATGAGCACCACCGCGGCGCACCCCCAGAGCAGCCACATGTGCCAAGGGGCGATCCAGGGGCGGGCCAGCCAGGCGAGAATGCCGACCGCGCTGCACCAGGTGAGCGTCGAGATCGAGCGCTGTGCGATGCTGCGCCGGGCCGGGAGCACGGCGATCAGCGGCCTCTCGGGCGCCGGCAGGGCGCGCGACGCCCGGGCCGCTGCGGACAGAAAGCCGGGATCTTCGGCAGGGTGCGGCACGGGTGATTGTTCGGCGGAATCGGTGGCCGGGCGTGAGGTCCGCCGCACGAGCATTCCCGAAGGCTCGAGGGCCCCGCCGCATGTCCCCGCGGCGGGCCGGCGCATGGCGGAGCGCGGGAGTGGCCGGGGGGCGTGGGCCGGCGAGGGTGAAGGCCGGTCCCGCTATCCTCATGGATGCGCATCGGGGTCGTCATTCCGGCGTACAACGAGCGGGCGCTCCTGCCGCGCCTTGTTGAGCGCCTGGATGCGGTGTCCCCGCCCCTGCTCGCCGACGGATCGAGGGCAGAACGCCGGCTGATCGTCGTCGATGACGGGTCCACGGACGGGACGGCGGAGATCGTGCGCGGGCTCGGTGCCCGGGCGGACGTGATCGCGATCGTGCACGACCGGAACCGGGGCAAGGGCGCGGCCTTGGCCACCGGGTTCAAGGCGGCCCTGGAGGGCGGCTGCGATGCGGTGCTCGTGCAGGACGCGGACCTGGAGTATGACCCGGCGGACCACGACGCGGTGCTGCGGCCCCTGCTCGACCCTTCGCCCGAAACGCGGGCGGATGCGGTGATCGGCTCGCGGTTCATCGGTCCGTCGCACCGGGTGCTGTACTACTGGCACTACCGGGCGAATCGGCTCCTGACGACGCTGAGCAACGTGCTGACCAACCTCAACCTGTCGGATATCGAGTGCTGCTTCAAGGCCTTCAGCCGGGAGGTGCTGGAGCGGCTGGAGATCCGGGAGAAGCGGTTCGGGGTGGAGCCCGAGACGGTCGCGCGGCTGGCGAAGATGCGCCTGCCGCGCGAGTCCGGGGGCGTGCGTGCACTGCGGATTTTTGAGGTCGCGGTCACGTACGCCGGTCGGACCTATGCGGAAGGAAAGAAGATCGGCTGGCGTGACGGGATCAGCGCCGTACGGTGCATCGTGCGGTACAACATTTGGGGGTGAGAACGAGCGGGGAGAAACCCGATCACCGTGTTTGTATGGTGAACGCGAACGGGCCGCAGCTCGGTGGACGGTGGGCAGCCTCGTTCCCCTACGGTCCATCGGAATGCACGAAGCACTGCCAGGCTTCTGACTCGGAGAGGGCCTGGGCGGGGGCGATGCGCGGGCCGCCTGAGGACCGGGCGCGGCGGACGGCGGCCTGGATGCTGTCGAGCGGGTCGGCGCGGACGATGGGCACGTCGGAGCCGAAGAGAAGGGTCTGGCCCGGCGTGAGGCCGGCGCCGAGCAGGTCGCGGAGCGGCAGGACGCGGTGCAGGCGGTGGGGGAGAGCGCGGGTCAGCGCTTCGATGTCGTAGAGCAGGTGACAGGGCTGCACGGAGCAGGTGACGCCGAGAGCAGCGAACCGGGGCACGTCGGCCTCGTCGATGATCTCTGCGTGTTCGATGCGGGCGCCCCGGGCGCGGGGCCGGACGGCTTCGATGGCGTCGAGAACGGCGCGGACGGCGGCGTCGCCGATGGCGTGGGCGGCGATGGGGAGTCCGAGAGCGTCGGCGCGGGAGATCGCGGCGCGGAGATCGTCCGGGGTCATCATCGGCTTGCCGCGCTCAAGGCCGGGGGCGGGGTCGGCGTAGGGGTGGAGCATCCAGGCGGTGCGGCTGTTGAGCGTGCCGTCGGCGAAGATCTTGGCGCCGGCGAGCGAGAGGCCGGGGCGCTGCCAGCCGGGGGCCGAGGCGGCGACGGCGGGGAGATCGGGGGCGAGGGGGTAGAGGCGGACGGCGAGCGTGAGTTCGCCGGCGTCGTGGAGGCGGGCGAGTTCGGGGCCGAGCCACGGCTGGCTGAGCAGGTCGTGGACTTCGGTGAACCCGAGGGAGGCGAGGTGGGCGATGGCGCGGCGCAGGTGCGTGCGGCGGGCGTCGGAGTCGGGTTCGGGAACGTGCGACCAGACGAGGTGGGCGGCGTGCTCTAGGAGGAGGCCGGTGGGCTCGCCGGAGGGGGTGCGCGCGATGACGCCGCCTGCGGGGTCGGGCGTGCGGGCGGAGATGTGCGCGCGGGCGAGGGCGGCGGAGTTGGCGAGCAGGGCGTGGTGATCGAAACAGCGGATGATGGACGGGCGCGCACCGAGCGCGGCATCAAAGGCAGCGGCAGGGGGCCAGGCGCGTTCGGGCCAGGCCTCGGGGCGGGCGCCGACACCGATGACCCAGTCGTCGGGCGTTTCGCGCGCGTGACGGGCGAGGCGCTGGAGGGCGTCGTCGCCGGAGGAGGCGTCATCGAGCGCGACGAAGGCCATTTCACGCCCGAGGGCGGCGAGGTGAGCGTGCGCCTCGCGGAGGCGCGAGGGGCGGGAGTGGCCAAAGGGGGGCGCGGGGGAAGCGGCGGTGGGTGCGGTCATGCGGGGGCATCCTGGAGCAGCGCGCGCACGGCGGCATCGGCGGCGTCAAAGGTGTCGCAGGGCGAGGGGAAGGCAAGGCGGGTGAGGCCGGTGCGGGTGCGGAACAGGATGCCGTCGGGATCGAGGCTGAGGGTGAGGCACTCGGGGGCCGGGGCCACGAGAGCGTCGGATGCGCGGAGCGCGAGGCGGGCGCGGTCGGCGTTGAGGAGCCGGCGCAGTTCGGGCTCGCGATCGAGCCATGAGAAGGTGAGCGGGAGGTCGTCGCCGGAGGCGACGACGCCCCGGAGCTTGGCGCTCAGCACGCGGGCGCTGCAGAGGCGGGCACGTGCGGCGCCTGTGTGCGCCGCGCGGAAGCGGTCGGAGGCGGGTGAGTCGGGCGGAGAGAGCGGGGCGAGTTCGACGAGCAGTTCGAGGGCGTCCCACCTGTCGTCGGGGATGAAGAGCACACCTTCGGATGGGTGGGGGTGGAGCGCCAGGGAGAGGACGATGCGGTTGGAGGCGGGGTCGAGGATGTAGGGGGCGTCGAAGGCGCGGGGGTCGCCCCCGTGGTCGGAACGGAGGGTGAGGGTGAAGTGCGACCTCAGGTGCCGGAGGAGGGCGCGGACCTGGGGATCGTGGGACATGGGGGATGGTTGGCGAGCGGGGGAACGAGGGCGAGTGAGCCAAATGGAGTCGCGGGGCCGGTTGCCCGGCCCCGCGGTACGTGGCGCTCGTCGTAAGAACGGGGCCTTCGCGACACTCTCGGGCTGAGGCCCGGAATCCCTGCGTTGGCCCGAATCTCCCCTGCAAACCTGAAACTGAGAGACCGCCCGGATCGAGAGATCGGACGGCCGCGCCGCGATCGGCGTTACTTGGCCTTCTTCTTGGTGCTCTTCTTCTTGGCGGCTTTCTTCTTGGCTTTCTTCGCAGCTTTCTTTGCCATGACGAATCTCCTGACCGTTGTGGTCTTCGTTGACCTCGTGGACCGTGCCGAGCGCCACGCTCAATCACGATTGCCGTGCTTCCTATCGGAAGAGCTCAAGACCCATCTTGAGCGAACACAGCGTCACGATGAACATACTTGAACAACCTCCGCGCGTTCGTGCAAGTCGCGCGTGAGTTCTCCACAACGGCGCGCGAGTCGCGCGGAGGCGAGGGCGCGATCGCGCGCGGCGCGCGGTGAGGCGAGAGAAGCGCGCGAGGGTCGGTCGCGCGCCGCGTGTTCACGAGAGCGCGACGGGTCGCGCGGTGCGCGGCGGCGGAGGAGGCGTGCCACGGGCTGCTCGCGTGCGTTCGCGGCGCTTTCGAGCAAGATCGCCGCATGATCGCGCGTTCGCGGGCGTTCGCGACAGACCGACGTGGGCGTGCGAGGCCCGATAGACTCGCATCGTGGAGGACGCATGACGACGATCAGTCAGACGATGCTCTCGTGCGGGATGCCGCTCATCGTGGAATCAAACCCCGGGGTGCGGTCCGCGGCGCTGGCGTGGATGCTGCCCGCGGGCTGGGCGCATGAGCCCTCGGGCCTTCTCGGACTCTCGGCGATGTGGAGCGAGCTGCTGCTGCGGGGCGCGGGAAACCTCGATTCGCGGGGCCAGGCGGACGCCTTCGACCTGCTGGGCGCGGGGCGGAGCGCGGCGGGGAGCACGTTTCACTTTCAACTGGGCGCGACGGTGGTGGGCAAGGACCTGCGGGGGCTGCTGCCGCTGCTCGCGGACATGGTGCGCCGGCCGCGCATGGATGAGGGATCGATTGAACCGGCCCGCGAACTGGCGCTCCAGGCGATTGAGTCGCTGGCGGATGAGCCGGCGCAGCGTGCAGCGATCGCCCTGCGCCTGCGGCACCGGCCCGACCCGGTCAACCGGAGCGGGCTGGGGGAGCCCGGGACGCTGAGGGCGATGACGCGGGATGACCTGCGCCGGGAGTGGGCGCGGCTCGCGGCGCCCCGGGGCGCGGTGCTGGCGATCGCCGGGGCGGCGACGCTGGATGAAGCGCAGCGCGATCTTGAGCCGCTGCTGGCGGGGTGGAGCGGGGCGGAGGCGGGGCTTGCCTTCGAGGCCGAGGGGGAACGCGGGTACGGGCACATCAACGACCCGAGCAATCAGGTTCACATCTACGTGGCGCACGATGCGCCGGCGGAGACGCACGAGGATGCCTGGCTGGAGCGGATCGTGGTGAGCGTGCTCTCGGGGGGCATGTCGGGGCGGCTGTTCACGGAGGTGCGCGAGAAGCGCGGGCTGTGCTACTCGGTGTCGGCGGCGTACAAGGCGGGCAAGGAGTTCGGGGCGGTGACGGCCTACGTGGGGACCACGCCCGAGCGGGCCCAGCAGTCGCTGGACGTGCTGGCGGACGAGCTGAGGCGGATCAACCGGAGCGGCATCGAGCGCGAGGAGTTTGAGCGGGCGGTCGTGGGCATGAAGAGCCGGCTGGTTTTTTCGGGAGAGAGCACGGGGGCGCGGGCGGCCTCGCTCGCGGGGGACTGGCTGCGGCTGGGGCGCACGCGCTCGCTGGCGGAACTTGGCGCGAAGGTAGACGCGATCACGCTGGAGGCGGTGAACGCGTACCTGGAGCGCCGGCGGCTCGGGCGGATTTCGGTGCAGTCGCTCGGGCCGACGCCCCTGGACCCGGCGCGTGCGCTGGCAGAGTGAAGTTCCGGGTCACTACGATGGGCCATGAACGACCTGGGCTTTCGCGTGCGTGAGGAGTCGGCCGACCTGATCCGGATCCGGCACGACCTGCACGCTCATCCGGAACTCGCGTTCGCCGAATCGCGCACGAGCCGGGTGGTGCAGGCGGAACTGACCCGCCTGGGCATCCCCTTCCGCGCCGGGCTGGCGCGGGGCACGGGGGTCGTGGCGCACCTGCCCGCGACGGTCAAGGGTGCGCGGGGCGCGGTGGCGCTGCGGGCGGACATGGATGCGCTGCCGATCGTGGAGAACACCGGGCGCGCGTACGCGAGCACATGCCCCGGGGTGATGCATGCATGCGGGCACGACGGGCACACGACGATCCTGCTCGGGGCGGCGCGGGTGCTGGCGGCGGCCAAGGAGCGGCCCAACCCGGTCACGTTTCTCTTTCAGCCCGCCGAGGAGGGGGGCGGGGGGGGGAACCTCATGTGCCAGGACGGGGCGCTGGCGGGTGAAGGGCGCGGGGGGCTCGGGCCCCCGGTGGCGCGGGTCTTCGGGCTGCACGGATGGCCGCTGCTGCCGCTGAACCACGTGGCGACGAAGGCAGGCCCGCTGCTGGCGGCGACGGATGAGTTCGAGATCGCGGTGCGGGGCGTGCAGGCGCACGGGGCGTACCCGCACCTGGGGCGCGACCCGATCGTCGCGGTCGCGCAGATCATCGGAGCGCTCCAGACCATCCCCAGCCGGGTGACGGCGCCGTTTGACCCGATCGTGGTGACGGTGGGGGTGGTGGAGGGGGGCACGGCGACGAACATCATCCCGGAGCGGGCGCGGATCGAGGGGACGGTGCGGACGCTCTCGCCCGCGGTGCGGGCCAGGGCGAAGGAGGCGTTGTTCGAGATCGCGCGGGGCGTGGCAACGGGGCTGGGCTGCCGCGCCGAGGTGACGTGGCACGACGGGTACCCGGCGACGATCAACGACGCGGGGGCGGCGGCGGAGTTTTTTCGCGTTGCCCGGGGAGCCCTGGGTGAGGACCGGGTGCACGAGGCGCCTCACGCGACGATGGGCGGGGAGGATTTCAGTTACTACGGGGCGTTCGCGAAGGCGTGCTTCTTCTTTCTCGGGCTTCGACCCGAGGGGGCCGGGGAGGTGCCGCAGCTGCACCAGGCCGAGTTTGACTTCAACGATGAGGCGTTGGGGACGGGCGTGGAGATGATGTGCCGCCTGGCGCTGAGCACGGAGGAGTGAAGGGGGAGGCGGAGCGCGCGGGAGGGAGTAGACTCGGAGCGGACGGACCGTATGGACTGGGTGACGACGAGCACCATCCTGCAGGGGCTCCGCGACTTCTCGAATGAAGGGGCGTGGGGTCGGCTTGTCGAGCGTTTTCGCGCGCCGATCGAGTCGTTCGGGCTCGGGCTCGGGCTGACGCAGACCGAAGCGGAGGACCTCGGGCAGACGGTGCTGGGGGAGTTTGCCAGGGCGTACCGGGAGGATCGATATGACCGGGCGCGGGGGCGGCTGAGCAGCTACCTGTTCGGCATCGCGCATCGGCAGGCGCTCAAGGCGCTGCGCGAGCGCCCGGAGGGCGCAGGGGAGGCGGCGAGCCGGGCGGCCGACGATCCGCGCGTGAGCGCGATGTGGGATGAGCAGTGGGAGCACGCGGCGATCCGGCAGTGCCTGGACAGGGTGCGGGCCGAGTCGGACCCGAAGGCATTCGCGGCCTTTGAGCTCGTGGTGCAGCGGGGAGCGACGGCGGCGGCGGCGGCGGCGGCGGCGGAACTCGGCGAGCCGGTCAAGTTCGTGTATAACTCGAAGCACCGAATCCTGTCGCGGCTCCGCGAGCTGCGGGCGGATGTCGAGGAGCTCGATGATGGCCCCCGAGGCGCCGTGTCCTGACATCGAGGCCCTGGAACACCTGGCCACGCGAGAGGGGGGCGATCGGAGCGAAGTCGCGGCGCACGTGGCGACGTGCGCGACATGCCGGGCTGCGCTGGAGGAGATCGAGAAGAACCTTCGGTTCGCCGAGGCGCTGCGGGCGGGGCCGGCCGCGGCGCCGGCGCGGGTGGGGCGCTTCACGGTGGTGCGTGAGATCGGGCGGGGCGGGATGGGCGTGGTGTACGAGGCGGAGCAGGCGGAGCCGAGGCGGCGCGTGGCGGTGAAGGTGCTCCGGCGCGCGGGGGACCGGGGCGCGGACCGCATGCTGCTGCGCGAAGCCGCGGCGCTGGCACGGTTGAACCACGCGGGCATCGCATCGATTTTCGAGGCAGGCCGGGCCGAGGATGGGAGCCCGTACCTCGTGATGGAGCTGGTGCATGGCGTGCCGCTGGGGGAGTTCGCCAGGGAAAGAAACTGCGGGCAGGCGGAGCGGGTGGACCTGACGGCGCGGGTGTGCGAGGCGGTCGCGGCGGCGCACCGGAGCGGGGTGGTGCACCGCGACCTCAAGCCCTCAAATATCCTGGTGTCGCCCGAGGGGCTGCCGAAGGTGCTTGACTTCGGGCTCGCGAAACTGATGCAGGAAGGCGAGGGGACGCTCCAGACGGAGCGCGGGCGCATCGCGGGGACGATTGCGTACATGAGCCCAGAGCAGGCGCGGGGCGAGAACGACGCGGTGGATACGCGCACCGATGTGTACGCGCTGGGGGTGATTCTCTACGAGCTGCTGACTGGGGCGCTGCCGTACCGGGTGAGCGCCCGGAACCTGCCCGCGTCGGTTCGCGCGATCGCGGAGGATGCGCCGATCAGGCCGCGCACGGCGGCGGGAGGGGTGCGTGGGGACCTGGAGGCGGTGATTCTCAAGGCGATTGAGAAGGACCCGGGGCGCCGGTACGAATCTGCGTCGGCGCTGGGAGAAGACCTGCGGCGGGTGCTTCGGCGCGAGCCGGTGACGGCGCGGGCGCCGACGCTGGCATACCAGGGGCGCGCGCTGGTGGCGCGGTACCCGGTGGCGAGCGCGCTGGTCGCGGCGCTGGTGGTGTCGGTGGTGGTGTTCGGGGCGATGATGACGGGGCTGTACGTGCGGGCCCGGGCCTCGGAACAGCGCGAACGGGTGGAAGCGGCGCGAGCGCGGGATGAGGCCCGGACGGCGTGGGAGACGCAGGACTTCATCGTCCGGCTGCTGGGCAAGGGGAATGAGACCAGCGCCGAGGGGCGGCCCTTGAGCGTGCTCGACCTCGTGCGAGAGGGGACGCGGACCATCAGCACTTCGCTGACGGACCGCCCGCGGGTGCGCGCCGAACTGCTCCGGACGCTCGGAGTGGTGCACGGGGAGCTGCGTAACCACGATGAGGCGCGGGCGCTGTTTGAGGAGGCGCGGGGCCTGGAGGTTCCGGGTGAGGCGGCGGGGTCGCTGCGGAACGCGCGGCTGCTGCGAGATTACGGGAGCTACCTCGCGACCGCGGGCGACCCGCGCGGGGTGGAGATGCTGGCCGAGGCGGCGGCGCGCTTTGAGGCGAGCGAGGCGGATGCCTGGGCGCTCTCGTACGTGGTGGCGCTGCTGTCGCAGGGGCTCGCCCGCCATCGCGACCCGGTGCGTGCCGAGCCCGCGATCCGCTCGCTCGTCGGGTTCCTGGAGCGGCACCCGCACCACCGGGCGGCGCTCCCGGGGGCGCTCAACATGCTGGGGGGCAGCCTGGATCGCCAGGGGCGCTACGACGAGGCCCTGGAGGTGATGTCGCGGGCGATCGAGGTTTCGCGCGAAGGGTCGGGGGAGGTGACGCCGGACATCGCAGGGTGCCTGAACAACGCGGCGTCGGTGCTCACGGCGCTCGGCCGACTGGAGGAGGCCGAGGAGCGCGCCCGCGAGGGGTTGTCGATCCGCGAGACGATCTACGGGTCTGACCACATGATCTCGGCGTCGTCGCACCTGGTGCTGGGCAGGGTGCTGCTCGCGCGGGACAGAGTCGAGGAGGCGACGGAGCACGTTGAGAGGGCGCGCCGGGCGTGGCTGAAGTCGTTCGCCGCGGGCTCTTCGCCGATGGCCGAGGTGGATGGCGTGCTGGGCGCGTGTTACATGGAGCAGGGGCGGCTGGAGGAGGCGGAACCGCTGCTGACGGGGTCTGAAGCCGCGGTGGCGAAGCGGACGACTTCAACCGTGCGCGACCGGCGCGAGGCGATGGAGCGGCTGGTGCGGCTGTACGAGATGAAGGGCGACGCAGCGCAGGCGGCGATGTGGCGGTCGAGGCTGGATGCGCTTGGCGCGGCGCCGCCGGGATGACAGGGCGCGGAGCCCCGGGGGCGGTCCGTCTCAGGGGCCGGCGAGTTCGGCCGGGCGGACGCGCCGGAGCCAGGCCTCGCGACGGAGGTTCCACTCGTCGCGGGCGGCCTGACCCGAGAGCGCTGTGAAGCCCGGCGGCACCCAGATCGAAGCCGGGAACGGGCCGTCACCGAGCCAGAGGAGGAGGTTGCGTTCGCTGACCTTGAGTTTCGCCTTGAAGAGTTCGCTCCAGTTGGGGCCCCACGTGGTGGAGTCGATGTTCTCGAACGCCCAGACGTTGTCGGTGATCTCAAGCGACTGGCAGTTCTTGTGGAGCTTGACGAACGAGGAGTGCACGGCCTTGTCCCCGTATCGCTGCGTGTTGCCCGGGAAGGGGGTGAGGCGCATCAGAACATGGCGCGACCGAAGCCAGCGGGCGGATGCGTCGGGGGCATCGGTCCCGGCGCCCTGGCGGCAGCTGAACCCGCCGTGCCCGCCGTCGAAGAGGCAGTCTTCGATCAGCACGTCGGGATAGCCGCTGTCGGTTTCCAGCACATCGTCGCGCCAGATCGATGCATAGATGCGCCGGAACTGGTAGTGGCCCTCGGAGTCACGGGCGGCGCGGAGCGGATCCCAGGAGCGGGTGATGCGTGCATCTTCGAGCGTGCCTCCGTGGCTGCTGATGAAGGCGAAGGCGGCGCTGTTGTTGTCCTCGTACTGCGCGTCCCAGCTCCTGTCCAGCGGGATGTCGCCGACGATGTCCACGTTGCGCACGATCGTGTCGCGGCTCGCCCGGACCTGAAGAATGTAATTGTTCGCGCGGTCTTCGTCGGCGAGGCTGAGGTAGAAGACGGCGCCGGAGCAATCGACAATGGCGCCCGGCTCCAGGTCGCGCAGGAGCATCCGCGTGCGGTGCTCCCCCGTCACGCGGAGCGTTTCACCTTCGCCGGCCCCGCCGGGCCCCGGTGGCACATTATCGGGCGCCGGCTGACGGGCGGCGCACGATGGCCCGAGCAGTGGCGTGCCGACGGCGAGCGCCATCCGTGCAATCGTGTGCCGCATGTCGGGCTCCTGTGAGTGTTCCGGTGCGCGGCAGGTGCACCCGGCGCCGGGCGCTCTCGCCACGCCCGCCAGGTTTCGCGTCAGGCGCCGCAGCAGCGCGAGGAGCCCCCGGCGCGAGCGCCGGTCAGCTGCGACTCCAGCGCGAGCGCCTTGGGGAAGAGAACGTTGTTCTCCTTGTGCACGTGCTGGTGCATGTCGCGCTCGAGGTTGGCGAGGCCGTCGAGCATGGCGCGGTAGGTGTTGCATGCCCACGGGGGCGGGGTGTAGCCGTCGGTGGCTGCGCTCATTGTCGCCAGCGCATCGCCCGACTGGGTGTGCTCGGCCTCCATCTGGGCGATGGGGTGGGCGAGCGTGCCCCCGCAGCAGGACTGGGGGGTGCGGGTCTGCTCCATCTTGCGGATCATGGGGAAGAGGACGTGCTCTTCCTTGGCCATGTGGCTGAGCATCTCATCCTTAAGTTCGCAGAACGCCTCGCGGACCTGCTTGAGGCGCGGCTCATGCTCGCCGTGGACGCGGAAGACCTTCTCGGTGATCGCGTCGAGGCGCGGGAGTTCGGCCCGGAGGAAGTCGTGGTGGGCGCGGACGATGTGGTCGGCGAGATCACCAAGGGACATGGCCCCGGCGTCCACCACGTCGGTGGCCTGGCCGTCGGCCTGCTCCAGCAGCCCGATGACGGTGCCCGTGTCGAGCCCGCGATTGGCGCACGCCTTTGAGAGGGCAAGCTTGCCGCCGCAGCAGTAGTCGATCTTCAGGGTCTCGAAAACGCGCGAGCGAGCGGGGCGCTGGGCGACGAGTTCGCCGACGGTCGTGTCCGGGTTGATTTGGGCCATGTGGGTACTCCTGATTGTGCCGCCGCGAAGGGGGCGAAAGGCGTGATGTCGATATCTGGATATGTATATACATGGTAGGCCGGCTTTATGCCCCGTGCGGAGGCTTTTTGTGCGCCTGGGCACAGAAGCGGGCGTGCCGGGGCGAGGCGCCGGTTCGGGTGCGGCCGCGGGTTCTATATGTAGTTGCAGGCTCCCCGGGGCGGCCTGAGCGGGGGGCGGTGACGGATCGTCGGCGCGCGCCGAGGGAAGCACGCGCGCTGCGTTCATCCGCGTCGTGGGTGGGGGGTCAGGGGGTGCGGGTGGCGTCGGCAGGCGCTTTGATCGCGTCGCCGATCGGCTGGGCCGCGCGGGGCTGCGCGGCGGGGTAGTCTTCGCCGAGGAGTGCCGCGAGCGTTGCGGCGACCTGCGATTGGGTCACCGCGGGCAGGTCGGCGCGCTCGCGGAGGGGCGGGGTGTCGGGGCCCCAGATGGCGATCCAGATCTGCTGGGCGCCGGCGATTCGGCCGCCGTGGTCGCGCCATTGCTGCGGCTGCACGCCATCGAGCGCCGGGAGGGCGGCGGGGGGCGTGGTGAGGGGGGCGTCGCCGCCCCGGCCGTGATCGCAGAGGAGGATGATGGAGGTGGAGTCTTTGTACTCGGGGGAGGACTGGATGAAGTTCCAGAGTGCTGCGAGGTAGGTGTCAACCCTGCGGGCGGCGTGAAGGTACTGGTCGTAGTTGCCTTCGTGAGCCCATTCATCGGTTTCGCCGAGGCCGAGGAAGACGAGGCGCGGCGAGTTGAGGCGGATCCATTCGAGCGCGGGGCGGAAGACCATGGAGTCGAAGCAGGTGCTGCCCCAGCGGTATGGGGTCTCGGCGCGGGCGGTGTTCCAGAGATCGATGACGGGGGAGGTTCGCCCGAAATCGAGGGGGCCGACCGCGCTGTCGACGGGGAGATGGCTGCGATCGGTGTTGAAGATGAAGGGGTAAGTGTCCCAGGCGCCGAAGGCGGCGACGCGCCCCGAGAAGGCGGGCTTGTTGTTCAACCACTCGAAGACGGTGGTTTCGGGATTCATGATCTTGGCGTTGTTCTTGATCTCGTCGCTCGGGTAGCCGCAGAAGGTTTCGGAGTATCCGGGATAGGAGACGCGCCAGGGGTTGGTGATGTGGGCGTCGGAGGACTTGAGGAGGTTGCCGTAGATCTGGCCCTGCGGCACCGCGGTCTTCCAGAGGAAGGGCATGAGGGCTTCGCGGCGGGCTTCGGGGGTGGGCCGCCAGTAGGCGCTGCGGAGAGCTTCGGGATCATCGACGCCGTTGTCGGCGTTGATGAGGCGCTCGTCGGCGCCCGTGAAGACCTCCTGCCAGCGGAGCCCGTCGGCGATGATGAGGAAAACGTGCCGCGTGCGGAGGGCTGGCTGCGCCCCAGCGGCGGCGGGAAGGAGCAACGCGGCGAGAAGAAGCACGGAAGAAAGAATCCGGGTGGGCATCATGGTCCTCGGCTGGGGAGGGAGATTGGGGGCGCGCGGAGAGCGGCACCGGATGATGGTATGGGGAGAGGCCGGAGTCAGGAGGGGCCGGAGCGGGGGGTTCGAATGGGCTTGCGGGCGTCACCGCGTCGTGTACCCGCCGTTGGCGAAGATCGTCTGCCCGGTGATCCACCACCCGTGGGTTGCGCGTTCGCGGCTGATGAGGCCGCCGAGGTTCTTGGCCCCGCCGGTGACGATGGCGACTCTGCTGCTCAGTGTGTGGGCGCTCATGGTTGGTCCCTCCTCGGAGGAGCGTGCGTGATGACGGATGAGTGTGCGGGTGCCCAGGGCGCGGGTCCTCCACGCCCGAGGGACACTGTTCTCACGCGGGTGGCGAGGTTCAGGGGTCGCAGGGGCGGGGCGCCCATTGATAGACGATCTTGTTGAACCCCGACTCCGAATCGAGGAATCGGTTGACTTCGACCCAGCCGCTCCGGCGATAGAAGGCGTTGGTGGGTTCGTTTGCCTCGAAACTCTCCAGCCGCATGGGAGCGCCGCCGGGTGGGCAGAAGGCCTCGATGCGCCGGAGGAGCTTGGTGCCAAGCCCCTGCCGGTGGTGGCGATGGTCGATCATCAAGAGGTCGATCAGGTTGTCCCGGCAGATCGCAAGGCCCACGACCTGGCCTGCGCGCTCGATGACGAAGCAGCGATCGAGGTTGTCCTGCACGACACGGTCTGCGGAGCCGCCGCGCAGGAAGCCGTCGACCGCAGTATCGCCGAGGAAGGATCGATAGCATGCGCTGATGGTCCGCCGCGAGAGGTCAATCAGCGTGTTTACGTCGGCGCGGCGAGCCTTTCGAACCAGCGTTTCCACGAGCGCACCTCGGGGGTCGGAAGGCACGGAGCCGGCAAAGGGGCAGGACGAAGGATCGGATCGGCGCGCCGTCTACTTGGGGCGGGGGTCACGCGGCGCGGGGGGATTGGGCGATGGTGATAGGCCGCGCACCAGCCGGTGGATGAGGCCCGCGAGGGTGAGGGTCCAGGCCGCGAGGGCGACG
The DNA here is from genome assembly GCA_020847175.1 of Phycisphaerales bacterium. Taxonomy (GTDB): domain Bacteria; phylum Planctomycetota; class Phycisphaerae; order Phycisphaerales; family UBA1924; genus JADLCM01. The sequence continues at coordinate 16,121 of JADLCM010000043.1, read as the reverse complement.
AACAGGAAGCCGCGGGGCAGGGGGAGGAGGACGGGGAGGTTCAGGGCGCGGGCCATGCGCGTGGTGGCGACGGCGTACATGCCGAGCGGGAAGACGGCGCCCCAGTAGAGGGGGTCGTAACGGAGGGGAAACTTTTTGATGATGTGGCGCCATACCCCGAGGATGACGAGCATCGGGATCCACCATGTTGCGGTGGCCCAGAAGAGGAGCGTGGCGCCCTTGATGAAGGGGGTGAGCTCGACGATGAGGGAGCTGTCTCGGCCCGAGAGCAGCAGGGTGGCCCCGGCGAGGGTCGAGATCGCCATGGCGCCCATATTGATCCAGTACGGCGGGGAGAGGTCGGAGGGCTTGAAGGGGAAGAAGGTGTAGCGGTAGAAGATGAGGGAGATGATCCAGACGTAGAGCATGGCCCCGCCCAGCCAGAGCACGAGGGCGAGGAAGAGCATGGCGTCGTGCGCAGGGCCGGCGGGCGCGGCGCCGAGGCCGGCGGAGGCGAGTTGGGCGGCGAGCACGGAGACCGATTGCGTCGCGACGATGGAAACGAGCCAGCCGCCGCTGAGGCCGTCGGCGAGCGCGGGCTTGACGGCCTTGACGGTGAGGGCGGTGAAGACGGTGTAGGTGATGAGCACCCAGAGGAACGCGCCGAGGCCCCAGAGGGCCCACGCCGCGCCGGGAGAGTCGGCGATGAGGAGCGTCTGCGTGCCGAGCACGCAAGCGGCGGGCACGGCGGTGAAGAACCCGACGCCGCGGTTGTGGTCGCTGACATCGGCGAGGAGCCGGGCGCGGTGTCGGGCGACGCGGAGGAGGGTGAGCGCCCAGAGGGCGGCGAAGAAGACGAGGTTGAGCCAGAACAGCCCGCGGGCGAAGTGGCCGCACCAGGGGCCGAGCATGTCCACGCCGACCGTCCACGCCGCGAGGGAGACGATGCCGGTGGCCATGACGAGGGAGAAGTAAGCGGGGAGAAGGCCGGAGGCGGCGCGGTCGATGGCGGCCGCCGGGCCGCGGGGCGGCGCGGGGGGCGTCGCCGGGGCCTGTGCTGCGGTCATCGCGAGCGTTCCAGCGAGTAGAGGTAGCGGAGCAGGCCGAGGTTGAGCAGGAGGCAGACGGCACTGGCGCCGAGGGCCGGCCAGGCGACGGCGTGGTCGCCGCCGAGGACGGCGTTCATGGTGGCGGTGAGGAGCCAGAGCTGCATGAGGCCGAGGATGAGCACGATGGTGAGGATGCCCGAGACGACGCCCATGCGGGATTGGCGGTCGGCGCGTGCCCGGGAGGCGGGGGTCGAGGGGGCGGGCGGCCCGGAGGAGGAGGCGCCGGGGGGGGCGGGTGCGCGGCTCATGCCATTCTCTCCTCCACGCCGGTGGCGTAGATGGTGCCGTCGCGGATCTCAAGCAGGATTCGGGGCAGGGGGCGGCGCGGCGGTCCGGCGAGGGGGCGGCCGGTGGCGAGGTCGAAGTACCCGTGATGGCAGGGGCAGTTCAGGGTGCCGGCCTTGACATCGGGCGTGACGGGGCAGGAGAGGTGGGAGCACTTGTTGCTGTAGGCGAGGAACTGGCCGTCGGGCGCCCGCACGAGGAGGCAGGAATCGTGCTCGCCGGGGTAGTGGAAGACCGCGGCCTGGCCGAGGGCAATCTCATCGACGCGGGCGATGGCACGCGAGCCCGAGGCGGCATCGGTGCCGCCGAGCGTCTTGAGAGCGATCCACGCCTGGCCGGCGACGAATGACCCGCTGATGAGCACCATGAACTTGGTGAAGTCGCGCCGGGCGACGTAGGCATCTTCGGCGGTGTCGATCGGGAAGTCACGCCGCCACGCGGGCTGGTCTTCGGGGGGTCGGCCGTCGGGGGTGAGGACGCGGGGGGGTTGGTCGGGCATGGGAGACTCCGGAGCGCTGGACCACGGGCAGGCGCTCACCGCGCGCCGTTGAGCACGCCGAGGGGCACCGAGCGCGGCGGGGGTGCCGGGTCGAGTGATGCGGTGACGTCGATGTGCTCCGGGCGTGAACCGGCGATGCTGCGCGGGACCATCATCTTGACGCGCGTGGTGATGGTCTGGTTGCCGAACTGGAAGCGGTCGACGGGGGCGGACTGGGGGCGGAGCGCTTCGATCTCCTCGCGCGTGCCGAAGAAAAGGGCCTGGCTGGGGCAGACGCTGGCGCACATGGGCTTCAAGCCCACCGACGAGCGGTCATAGCACATGTCACACTTCATCATGAGCTCGAACTCGACCTGCATCTTGGGCACGCCGAAGGGGCAGGCGAGCACGCAGTTGCTGCACGCGATGCAGCGAGGCTTGCGGGCGGACTGGACGACGCCGTCGGGGGTGCGCTTGATGGCGTCGGCGGGGCAGACTTCGGCGCAGGTGGGAGAGTCGCAGTGCATGCAGATGACGGGGATGGTCTGCGTGGAGTGGGTCCGGTCCACGGTCTCCAGGTGGATCATCGAGTGCCCCTTGTGGGTGTCGCACTCGGTGCAGGCCTGCACGCACGACTGGCAGCCGATGCAGCGGGAGGCGTCGATGTAGAAGTTGAGGTGGCTGGGGACGGGCATGGCGGCTCCGGGGCGAGCGGACGCCAGACAGTGTACGACGAGCGAACCCGGCGCGGATCCCGGTACCCCCGCCGCCGACCCCCGCGCTGCGCGGAGCGCCGGGCGCGAGACGCGGCGCTCCCGGCCCACCGCGCGGAACCGACGGCGCACCGCGCGAAGCGTCCTGGCCGTGCGGTGCGCACGCCCGCGACGACGCGCAGCCCGAGCCGATGGCCGCGGCGTGTTGCCGCCCGAGTGGGAGTCCGGCGCTGATCTCCGAGCGCGGGGTATCGTCCAGGCGTGGCGGCAGGCCCGCGCGCTCCGCGCCCATGTAGCGACCGGAGCAGGGGGGCCCCCGCCGCGATCGGCACCAGGCCATAGCACAACTTCAGCGACAGGTACACACCATCAAGACGCCGGGTTTCGATCTGGCTCTGGGTCATGGCAGGTCTCCTTACCTATCCAGAGCCGCCGGCAGGCGTTTGGTTACAGAAAACTGCTCGCTCTGTGCACGCCGCACCGCGCTCGAGTCTCAGTTCCCCGTACTTCTGGCCCCAACAAGGACATGAACGCACCGTCAGCCCGTTCCCGCCCTGTTCACCTCAGCGCCGATCCCCGAAGCAACCGGAACTCCAACCACCTGCGCCCGGCTCACACCATCCGGCCCCGGCAGCCTCCGCCGGAAGGCCTCCCCGCGCCGTGCGAGCCCGCTGAACGTAAAGACCACCCCGCAAAACCCGAAGGAGAAGGATTGAGGATACGATGATCCGGTATTGGCAACCTCCTGATTGGAGCCAGCATGACCTCCACCCTGATCTGGGACCTTCCCACCCGCCTGTTTCACTGGTTGCTCGCTGGCGGCGTTGTGGCCGCAGCGTGGATCGCGCTCGGTCTCGGAGAGCACTCTCTGCTCTTTCCGTACCACGCGATCATCGGCCTGACGCTCGCCGTCGTTGTCGTCTTTCGTCTCGTGTGGGGCTTCATCGGCACCCGACACGCACGGTTCACGTCCTTTGCGTTCGGCCCCCGCGCGGTGCTTGCGTACCTGAAGGGCGCGGTGCTGGGGGGCGCGAAGAAGTATGTCGGGCACAATCCGGGCTCGGCCTACGCCATCTTCGCCATGCTCGCGCTGTTCGTCGCGCTCGCCGTCACGGGCATCATGCTCGGGCGGGGTATTGAGAGCGCCAAGGAGGTGCATGAGCTATGCACTTACGCCCTCCTCGCTGTGGCTGGCGTACACCTGGTCGGGGTGATACTCCACTCGGCACGGCACCGGGAGAACATCACTGCAGGCATGGTGCACGGCCGCAAGCACGCCGATTCCGGCGACGGCATCGTGTCGGCCCACCCCCTCGTCGCTATCGTGCTGCTGCTGATCACGGGCGCCTGGGCGTACGGGCTCTTCCGCAACGCCGATGCGTCGATGCAGACGACGAAACTCCCGTTGCTCGGCGTAACGCTCCAGTTGGGCGAGCATGAGGCCGGTCGAGAGGGGGAGCACGACGAACGCCGCGGCCACGACGATGAAGGCGACTGATCCTGCGGGGTGGAGGGGCGCACGAGCATGGGCCCCCCGATCCCGCGGTCCACGCCGCGCGCTGTCTCCTCAGCCTGACCATTCGGCGTATATTGTGGATGCGGCCGTCCGCTCTCCCGGCGGCCCGCGCTGCCGATTGAAAGGCGCCACATGCGGACCCCAGGCCCGGAGAAGACCCGCTCGATCATCCTTGGCGTCATCGCGTCAGGGCTGGTTGCGGCCTCCATCGCCGTGGGCTCGCGCAACCTTGCCCATTTCGATGCCGCGCTCGTGGGGTACACCTTCGCCACCCTCTTCGCGGTCTTCGCCCTTGTCTACCGCTATTCGATGTGGCTGCAGCGCCCGCCGACGGCGATGTACTGGCGGCGCGGCTGGCAGGTCTTTCTCTCACGCGACCGCCTGCTCGCAAACCTTGCCGCCTGGCCCCGGCGCGTCATCGGCGTCTTCGCCCTGAACAACTTCATCTACCGGCGCGGGCGCGCCCGCTGGGCTGCGCACTGGCTCATCATGTGGGGGTGCGTGCTCGCCGCGGGCATCACCTTCCCCCTCGTCTTCGGGTGGATCCACTTCCAGACGCCAGCCGACGACTTCGAGCGCTACCGCGTGTACGTCTTCGGCTTCCCCACCTTCACCTTCCGCATCGGCAGCCTCCTCGGCGGGGTGATCTTTCACGGCCTCGTGTGGGCCTCTTTCCTCGTGATCGCGGGCGTCATGATCGCCATGCGCCGGCGCATGAAAGACCACGGCGCGGGCGCTGTGCAGCAGTTCGCCGAAGACTTCCTGCCCCTCATCCTGCTCTTCGCCGTCAGCATCACCGGCCTCATGCTCACCGCCAGTTACACCTGGATGCGCGGCTACGCCTACGACTTCCTCGCCATCGTGCACGCGGCCTGCGTGATCTTCACCCTCCTCTGGCTGCCCTTCGGCAAGTTCTTCCACATCTTCCAGCGCCCCGCCCAGATCGGCGTCGCCTTCTACAAGGATGCTGGCCGCACGGGTGAGCAGGCGATCTGCCGCTCCTGCGCGCAGCCCTTCGCCTCGAGAATGCACATCGAAGACCTCATCTCGGTCGAGCGGGCGCTCGGATACGCCTACGACATGCCCGGAGACCCGTCCGGACATTACCAGTACGTCTGCCCGCGCTGCCGCCGCCTGACCATGGCGCTCGCGCAGGGACGCATGTGGCAGGCCGGACGCGGACGCCCCGTCACCCCGCGCCCCGGCATCGTCGATGTCGCCGCCCTCATCGACGCCGAACCGGCGCACGGCCCCCGCTAGACGACAAGGATGCCCATGAGCACCCCGCCCCCCAACCTTCTCCCCGTGCTCGACCGCTTCGGGCCGCACCTCAACCGCGCCAGCCCTGCGCGCCTCGCCACCGACGCGCAGCCCGACCGCCTCGTCAAGACCCATTGCTGCTTCTGCGGCCAGCAGTGCGGCATCCAGCTCAAGGTCAAGGACGACACCGTCATCGGCTTCGAGCCGTGGTACGACTTCCCCTTCAACCGCGGCATGCTCTGCCCCAAGGGCGTCAAACGCTACCTCCAGGGCGCCCACCCCGACCGCCTCCTCACCGCCTTCAAGCGCGACCCCGGCGCCCCCGAGGGCTTCAGCCCGATGGGATACCCCGAGGCCATCGAGCGCGTCGCCTCCGAGTTCGCCCGCATCCAGAGGGAACACGGCAACGCCGCGATCGGCGCCCTCAGCGGTGCAAGTCTCACCGTCGAAAAGGCCTACCTCATGGGCAAGTTCGCCCGTGTCTGCCTCAAGACGCCCTACATCGACTACAACGGGCGGCTGTGCATGGTCAGCGCCGGCGCCGGCAACAAGAAGGCCTTCGGCATCGACCGCGCCGCCAACCCGTGGAGCGACATCCCCAAGGCCGAACTCATCTGGATCAGCGGCGCCAACGTCGCCGAGTGCGCCCCCATCACCACCGAGTATGTCTGGCAGGCCCGCGATAACGGCGCCAGGATCATCGTCGTCGATCCGCGCATCACCCCGCTGGCCCGCACCTGCGACCTCTTCCTTCCCGTCAAGCCCGGGCGCGACATCGCGCTCTTTAGCGGCGTGCTCCACCTGATGATCGAGAAGGGCTGGATCGACCGGCCCTTCATCGACGCCTTCACCGTGGGGTTCGACAAGGTCGCCGAGCACGTCGCATCGTGGACCCCCGCCAGGACCGCCGAAGTCACGGGCATCCCCGAGCGCCTTGTCCGCCAGGCCGCCGAATGGTGGGGCACCGCCAAGACCAGTTTCCTCATGCACGCCCGCGGCATCGAGCATCACTCCCACGGCGTCCAGAACGTCCTCGGCGCCATCAACATCGTCCTCGCCTCCGGGCGCATCGGGCGCGAGGGCTGCGGCTACGGCACCATCACCGGCCAGGCCAACGGCCAGGGCGGCCGCGAGCACGGGCAGAAGTGCGACCAGTTGCCCGGCATGCGCGATATCACCAACCCCGAGCATCGCGCCCACATCGCGCGCCTCTGGAACATCCCCGAGCCGGACCTGCCCGGCCCCGGCGTCGATTGCTACGAGATGTTCCGCAAGATCGACAGGGGTGAGATCAAGGGGCTGCTCTCGATCTGCTTCAACCCGATGGTCTCGCTGCCCGACAACGCCTTCATCGCCCGCGCCCTGGGCAAACTCGACTTCTACCTCGCCATCGACTTCTTCATGAACGAAACCGCGCGCCACGCCGACATCGTGCTCCCCGGCTCGCTCCAGGAGGAGGACGAAGGCATCGTCACCCAGATCGAGGGCAAGGTCATCAAGATCAACAAGGCCGTCGAGTGCCCCGGCGATGCACGCCAGGACTGGAAGATCATCCAGGACATCGCCGCAGCGCTCGGCCGCCCCGCGGGCTTCACCTTCGCCGGCCCACGCGAAATCCTCGATGAGCTCCGCCTCGCGAGCAAGGGCGGCATCGCCGACTACTCGGGCATCACCTACGAAAAGATCGAAAGGCAGTACGGCGTCTCATGGCCCTGCTATTCAGAATCACCGGACGGCGCCCCCATCGACCACCCCGGCACGCCGCGCCTCTTCGAGCCCGGCTCCTGGAACCCCGTCGCCAAGGGCGCCGGCCCGTACTACTACCCCGACGGCAAGGCCCGCTTCAACGTCGCCCCTTACACGCCCCCCGCAGAAGATGTGGACGCGGACTACCCCCTCATCCTCACCACCGGGCGCGTGGTCAGCCAGTTCCTCTCCGGCACCCAGACCCGCCGCATCGGCCCGCTCGTCGACCAGTACCCCGAGCCGCGCATCGAACTCCACCCGCGCCTCGCCGAAACCCTGGGCATCAGCGACGGCGACTGGGTCACCGCCGAATCCCGGCGCGGCGACTGCACCCTCCGCGCAATGGTCGTCACCACCATCCGCCCCGACACCATCTTCATCCCCTACCACTGGCCCGGACGCAAGAGCGCCAATCAGCTCACCATCTCCGCCCAGGACCCGATCTCCAAGATTCCCGAGTACAAGGTGTGCGCCGCCCGCCTCCGCAAGGCCGAAGCACCCCCGGACTGGGCCGACTCGCTCGAACCGCAGCAGGGGTAACCCCCGCCGCTCGGAGCACATCGTGACGCCGCGCCTCAAGTACCACGAGCAGTCGCCCGAAGCCTTGCAGGCCATGCTGGGCGTCGAGAACTACGTCCGCCGCTGCCCCCTGGAGCACAGCCTCCTGGAACTGGTCAAGACCCGCGCCTCGCAGATCAACGGCTGCGCCTACTGCCTCGACATGCACACCAAGGATGCCCGGGCCGCGGGCGAGAGCGAGCAGCGGCTCTACGCGCTCTCCGCCTGGCGCGAAACCCCCTTCTTCTCCCCCCGCGAACGCGCCGCACTCGCCTGGACCGAAGCCGTCACGCTGATCCACCAGTCCGGCGCTCCCGATGAGGTGTTTGATTCCGTGCGCGAACACTTCTCCGAGAAGGAACTCGTCGATCTGACGATGGCGATCATCGCCATCAACGGCTGGAACCGCCTCGCCGTCTCCTTCCGCGCCGTGCCGGGAACCTATCAACCCCCGCCGCACGCCGCCGCGCCCCCACCCGCCTGACGCAGCCCCGACCCGCAGGCTTGGCCGCGGCCCGAGCGGGACGTGCCGGAGGAGCGGCAGCCCCGGCATTGTGAAACCGGTCTCGATACACTGGCGGACCGATGTCAGGACCCGCCGCCGCCGACGCCCTTGATCGACTCCTCGCCGGCTTCCGCGAGGATGCCCGCAACAACCGAGACCTCGGCGACCGCTTCGAGCGGCTGTTCGCCGCCTTCCTGCGGACGGACCCGGAGTACGCCGAACTTTACTCCGACGTGTGGCTCTGGAACGACTGGCCGAACAAGGGCGCCGTGGGGGACGTGGGCATCGACATCGTCGCCCGCGAGCGCGCCACGGGCGGATACTGGGCCATCCAGTGCAAGTTCTACCTCCCCGAGCACACGCTCTCCAAGCAGGACCTGGATTCGTTCTTCACCGCCGCCGGGCGCGACCCGTTCGCGGCCTCAATGGTGGTTTCCACGACCGACAACTGGGGCAGGAACGCCGAGGATGCGCTCAAGCAGTCCAAGCCGGTGGTGCGGATCGGCCTGGCGCGCCTCCGGGAGAGCGCGGTCGATTGGTCGAGGTTCGATCCCAAGCGCACGACCACGCTGGGTCTGCTCCCCAAGAAGGACACGCGCCCGCACCAGGACGCCGCCATCCGCGACGTCCTCAAGGGCTTCGAGGGGTCCGACCGCGGCAAGCTCATCATGGCCTGCGGCACGGGCAAGACCTTCACCGCGCTCCGCATCGCCGAGCGGGTGACCCCGCCCACGGGCGGGGCCGTTCTGTTCCTCGTGCCCTCGCTCTCGCTCATGTCCCAGAGCCTGCGGGAGTGGTCCGCCGAGGCGAAGAGGCCCATCCACGCCCTGGCGGTCTGCTCGGACGCGCAGATCGACAAGCGCCGGGCGGGCACGGGGGCGGGCGGCGACGACCGCGCGGACATCACGGTCTACGACCTCGCGTACCCGGCCACCACGTCCGCCGGGCAGATCGTCGCCAACCACGAGGCGATCCGGAAGCGAGCGAAGAAGGATGGCACGGCCGATCGGATGACGGTGGTCTTCTCGACGTACCAGTCCATCGAGGCGGTCGCCAAAGCGCAGAAGGCGGGGCTGCCCGACTTCGACCTCATCATCTGCGATGAGGCCCACCGCACCACGGGCGTCACGCTCAGCGGCGAGGACGAGAGCCACTTCGTCAAGGTCCACGACCCGAAGTTCATCAGGGCCGCCAGGCGGCTGTACATGACGGCCACGCCGCGCCTGTACGGCGACGAGGCCAAGAGCAAGGCCAAGCAAGCGGATGCGGTGCTGTGCTCGATGGACGATCCCGAGATGTTCGGGCCGGAGTTCCACCGCCTGGGCTTCGGCGAGGCCGTCGGGAAGAACCTGCTCTCCGATTACAAGGTGCTCGTGCTGGCGGTGGACGAGAAGTACATCAGCCGGGAGTTCCAGAAGCAGATCGCGGACAAGGACAACGAACTCCGGCTTGAGGACGCCGTCAAGATCACCGGGTGCTGGAACGGCCTGGCCAAGCGCTTCGAGGCGGGGAGCGCCGACGCGGAGACATTGCACGGCGACACCGGGCCGATGCGCCGGGCCGTCGCCTTTTCGCGGTCCATCGCCGCGTCCAAGGCGTTTGTCCGGATGTTCGGGCAGATCATCGACGCCTACCGCGAGAGGCATCCCGAGGACGACGGGTACCTCCGCTGCGAGGCCGACCACGTGGACGGCACGTTCAACGCCCTGCGCCGGGGCGAGCTGCTCGACTGGCTCAAGGCCCCGACGCCCGACAACACCTGCCGCATCCTCTCCAACGCCCGCTGCCTCTCCGAGGGCGTGGATGTTCCTGCGCTCGACGCGGTGCTGTTCCTGAATCCGCGCGATTCGGTGGTGGATGTCGTCCAGAGCGTGGGCCGCGTCATGCGCAAAGCCCCCGGCAAGCAGTACGGCTACATCATCCTGCCGGTGGGCATCCCGGCGGATGTCAAGCCCGAGGAGGCTTTGCGCGACAACGAAAAGTACAAGGTCGTCTGGCAGGTCTTGCAGGCCCTGCGTGCCCACGACGACCGCTTCAACGCCACGATCAACCAGATCGAACTCAACAGGGCCCGCCCGGACAACATCCAGGTGATCGGCGTGGGCGGCCCCGCCCCCGGCGGCGACGGCGCCGCGTCCGACGGCGACAGCACCCCCCGCGTGGTGCAGGGGACCTTCGCTTTCCCCGAACTCGACAACTGGAAGGATGCGATCTATTCCAAGATCGTCCTCAAGTGCGGCGACCGGCGATACTGGGAGACGTGGGCGGCGGATGTCGCCAAGATCGCGGATCGTTACACCACGCGCATCAAGGCGCTCTTGGAGAGCAAGGACAGGAAACAGGCCAAGGCGTTCGAGGCCTTTTTGGCCGGGCTGCATACCAACCTGAACCCGGCGGTCTCCAAAGACGACGCGATCGAGATGCTTTCTCAGCACCTCATCACGCGGCCGATCTTCGATGCGCTGTTTGCCAACTACGCCTTCGCGAAAGAGAACCCCGTCTCGCAGGCCATGCAGGCCATGCTCGACGCCCTCGACGATGAGGCCCTGCACAAGGAGACGCAGACCCTCGACAAGTTCTACGCCAGCGTCAGGACCCGCGTGGAGGGGATCGACAGCGCCGAGGGGCGGCAGAAGGTCGTGGTCGAACTGTACGACAAGTTCTTCCGCATCGCCTTCCCGCGCATGGCCGAGCGCCTGGGCATCGTCTACACGCCGGTGGAGGTGGTGGACTTCATCGTCCGCAGCGTCGAGGATGTGCTGCGCGAGGAGTTCAACACCACCATCGGGGCGGAGAGCGTCCACATCATCGACCCGTTCACGGGCACGGGCACGTTCCTCGTGCGCCTGCTCCAGAGCGGCCTCATCAAGCCCAAGGACCTGGCCCGCAAGTACAGGCACGAACTGCACGCCAACGAGATCGTGCTGCTGGCGTACTACATCGCGGCCATCAACATCGAGGAGACGTACCACGGGCTCATCCGCGGAGCGGGGAAAGACGCCGGGTACGAACCCTTCGAGGGGATCGTGCTCACCGACACCTTCCAGTTGTTCGAGTCCAGCGGCCACATTGCCGAGAACGCCCTGCCGGAGAACACCGCCCGCGTGAGGCGGCAGAAGGACGCCCCGATCCGCGTGGTCATGAGCAACCCGCCGTACTCCGCCCAGCAGGAGAGCGAGAACGACAACAACGCGAACCTCGAATACCCCGCGCTCGACCAGCGCATCCGATCAACGTACGCCGAACAGTCCAACGCCAAACTCCTCAAGAACCTGTACGACTCCTACATCCGCGCCATCCGCTGGGCCACCGACCGGATCAACGGGCGCGGCGTGGTCGCCTTCGTCACCAACGGCTCGTTCATCGACGCCAACAACATGGACGGCCTTCGGGCCTGCCTCGTGGACGAGTTCACGAGCCTGTACGTCTTCAACCTGCGGGGCAACCAGCGCACGTCGGGCGAGTTGTCGAGGCAGGAGGGCGGCAAGGTCTTCGGCTCGGGCTCACGCACGCCCGTCGCGATCACGTTCATGGTCAAGAACCCGGACAAGGCCGGGCCGGCGGTCCTGCGCTACCACGACATCGGCGATTACCTCAGCCGCGAGGAGAAACTCGCCATCGTGGCCGAGGCTGCCAGCATCGGCGGCCTCGCCAGGGCGGGCAAGTGGCAGACGCTTACTCCCAACGCCGACCACGACTGGATCAATCAGCGCGACCCGGCCTTCGAGCGGTTCATGCCGCTGGGCAGTAAGGAGGATGACACGACGGCGACGCTGTTTGAGACGTACTCGCTGGGGGTCGTCACGAACCGCGATGCCTGGGCGTACAACTTCTCATCGGCCCGTGTGCGGGCCTCGATCTCAGCCATGATCGACGTATACAACGAGGAGCGCCGCAGGTACCGCAAGGCATGCGAAGGCAAAGCGAAGAGGGACTATCCCGACGTTGAGGAAATCGTCGCAGCAGACGCCAAGCGCATCAGTTGGACGCGGTCGCTGAAAGCCGACGTGGGCCGGGACAAAGACCTTGCGTTTGAGCGCGGTGCCATCCGTCCGAGCCTCTATCGGCCCTTTGCGAAGCAGGCCCTGTACTTTGATAGGCGTCTCAACGAGATGGTCTACCAAATGCCCAGCCTGTTCCCGACACCGGAGCACGAAAACGTCGTGCTCTCGGCCACGGGCATGGGTGCAACCAAGGACTTTTCCGTCCTCGCGTCGAACACAGTGCTCGATCTTGAGGCGATCTCCAAGGGGCAGTGCTTCCCGCTCTACGCTTACACGCCCGCCGACGAAGCCGCCGAACTCAACTTCGGCGAAGCCGAGACGATCGACGGCTACCGCCGCCGCGACGCCATCACCGATGCCGCGCTCAAAGCCTTCCGCGCCGCCTACGGCCCGAAGGTCACGAAAGAGGACATCTTCTACTACATCTACGGCATCCTGCACTCGCCCGAGTACCGCACGCGCTTCGCCAGCAACCTCAAGAAGGAACTCCCCCGGATCCCCCTCACCAGAGAGGCCGCTGACTTCCAGCGGTTCTCCAAGGCGGGCCGCGACCTCGCCCACTGGCACCTCAACTACGAGACCATCGACCCCTACCCCCTCACCGAGCACTGCGATGTGCTGGCGATGGAGCCCGAAAAACTCTACACCGTCGCCAAGATGACCTACGCCCGCCCGACAGCCGAGCAGAAGGCCGCGGGGCAGAAGTGGGACAAGACGCGCATCCTCTACAACAGCCACATCACCCTCGGCGGCATCCCGCCCGAGGCCCTCGACTACGTCGTCAACGGCAAGCCCGCCCTGGAATGGGTGCTGGAGCGCTACCAGGTCACGGTGGACAAGGACAGCGGCATCCGCAACGACCCCAACGACTGGTCCAAAGAGCACAAGCAACCCCGCTACATCCTCGACCTCGTCAAGCGGGTGGTGCGGGTGAGCGTCGAGACGGTGAAGATCGTCAAGGCCCTTCCCGCGTTAAGTGAGCGGGTCTGAGCGAGCCCCGTTGCCCCGGGCGCGGCGCGACGCCGTCGCCGCTGAGCGAACGATCCGCCGACGCAGCGCACACCGGGCCGAGGAGCGTGCCTCTCCTCGGCCCGTCACCCAAACGTGACGATCCCGGCGTACACCGCGTGCGCGGCACCGCTGCTCCGGATGAAGCCGACGGAATGTTGAGGCGCTTGTTGCCGCGCCGCGTGCCGACCACGCCGCCCTGCGCCTCCGCCGCGCCGTGCTGCCGGTCTACCTATGGTAGTGTCTGTCAAGATGCGCACTTTCGTTGAAGGGATCTCCTGTGGAATGCTGCGGCTGATGCGGAGCCCCGGAGGGGCGGAGCACCAGCAGCACGCGGCTCCGCCACCGCGGCCGTTGCGTATTCCACCTTTGTCGACCACGGCATCGGGCAGGGCGGATTTCAGGAGGCCTGGCTCTGGAACCCCGGCGGCGGACGCAGCCACGTCGACAACTATCGCGCCGTCCCCGCCGACCTCGGCGGCAACGGCCAGAGCGGCGTGAACTTCACCCTCTTTGGCGAGTTCGTCTGCGTCGGCGACCTCTCCGGGTCGAGCGACCCCCTGGGCCCGGCTTATGGCGTGCCCGACGGAGCCCTCGACGCGGCGGACCTTTTCTATTACCTCGACCTGTTCGTGGCCGGGTGCCCGTAGGCTGAGTCATTCCTCGTGATGACCTCGGCGCTCGGGGCTGGACTCGCGGATCGCAATCGCTCGTGGAAAGTCATTCAATGGAGCCCCTCGGTGGACGCACCACGGCCTGCGCGAAGTCGTTCATTCCCGTTCGACCGACCCGTCAATTCGCCAGAAGTTGCGTCCGATGCCGCCGGAACGCGACTCTCTGTGGAATCTTCCCGCATCGCTGAACACGGGGCTCAGAGGGAACCGCTCGTACCACGCGGTGGCCCGTCTCTGCGGCTCGAGCGTGTCGTAGAAGTTCATCAGCGTCCATGCCAGATACCCGTAACTGAAGACCTGGCGCGCTCTGACGCTGTGATCCGCCGGACATCGCCAGGGAGATGCGATCTTCAACTCATTGCGTTCGAGTCGAGGCAATGGCACATCCAGATAAACACTGACCGCCCGCCAGGGATCAAGGCGGTCGCGTCGGATGTCCGGCATCGTCAGCGCGAGAGGAAGAAGTTCATTCCATGCGTCACGGTACAAGGCGATGCCAAGCCCGATCTGACGCACTTGAGACTGGCACACGCTGTTGCGGGCCGCCGCCCGCGCTCCGGCCAGCGCGGGCAATGCAAGAGACAGCACCAGCGCCACGATGCTGATGACGAGCAGTAGCTCGACCAGCGTGAATCCGCATGGGGGGCGTGCTCGCCTCATTGGGACGGCCCCGTAGCTCGGGCCGCCACCCGTACGAACAGGTCTTCATCCTCGGCGAGGTCCCGAATCATTGCCGCAAAGTCGGCGCTCGCCACAGACCAGTCGACGCGCCGTGCGCCCACGAGTGCGCATGCCGCGTTGGCGGCGGCAAGACGGAGCGACATGTCTGTGTCATACGCCAGGGCGGTCGCCACTTCGATGCAGCGGTCGGTCAGCGCGGCGTCTGGCTCGCCCGACGTGGCCCTGGCAACCAAGGCTTCCAGGGCCAGCACCCGCAGCGCGACCGCCTCCTCGCGGCCGTCCACACCAGGGAAGCTTGACACACCGAGTGCGAGGTTGGTGAAGCGAGCAAGAGCTGCCTCTTCTGAGGTCAAGTCGAGGCTTGCCACCGCGGCCAACTCGCGGCGGGCCTCATTGAACGCCGGTGTGTAGCCCGCCCACGTCTGAAACTTCTTCGCCGCGTCACACGCGGAGCAGCCCGCAGGCTTCTGCGATGCGGCAGGGGCGAGAGCCTGGCTCTGTAATCGCCCGTCGTGACGCGGCGCGACGATCGCCGCGGCGAGAACTGCCGTCGCGCACCCTGCCGCGACGATCCACCCGAGGACTGAGCGAGAGTCAGCCATCAGTCACCACCGTCCTTCACGACGCGCTGGTCTGCATCCCATGCGGCGAGTTGGCGGCGCGCGTTGGCGGCGACCACCGGAAGCGGGTCGTTCTTCATCTCCTCCATGCGAGCTCGAATCTCTGGTCGCACGACAAGCCCCGATGAAACCAGCCCCTGCGTCATGTCCATGCGACGAAACGGGCTCGCGGAACGCGACCATGCCAGCATGAGTTCCGCCAGCCGGTCGACGCCATCGCCCTCGATAGGGCCACCAAACTTGAGGCGCGTGCGGATGATGAACATCGCGTTGTCAGCGATGTGCGGGTCAATCTGCTCTTCGTTCGGCGGCTCGACCACCGGCGGCGTGTAGTCAATCGGCACTAACATCGCCTGACCAACGATCCAATCGACGTCCTCACGTGACCAGGTCTCTTGCCGAAGAAAGTCATTCCACAAGTGCTCCAGCCGGTCAAACACCTCTCGCTCGAACCTCGAACCCTCAAAACTCGCGACAGGCACCTTTTGATTGAGGTTGACAAGCCATTGGGGCCGAACGGGTGCGCGCGACTGCGCCACGCGCCACACGACTAACACGGTCGTCGCGACCGCCGCGGCTCCGAGTATCATTAGGACGCGCGGCCTCACCCCTCGACCTCGCACTCCACGTTGTCCCAGTTGATTGCCGCGCAGTACGACTGGCACTGACCCAGTTCCGTTTGCGTCAACCATTCGTTGTGGAATCCGTTCATGCAACACGTGCGACAGTCTTCCTCGCTGCAAACCTTGGGGTCGTTGGTCTCGTTGTTCGCAGGGTTGCAGTTCTGCTGCCCCCATTGCCAACCCGGTGTCGTCGGACCGGTTGGATTCTCCCACTCGGTTGCTACGGCTGCGCCGCACACAATGACCAGCCCGAACACCGTCGCAAGTACGCCGTCACTCTTGATTCGCATGGTCGCTGCTCCTGCCCGAGTTGTCGGACTCAACTCCACGAGCATAACCGGGGGGGGGGGGGGGGGGGGGGG
>JADLCM010000042.1 GCA_020847175.1 Phycisphaerales bacterium | reverse complement strand
CCTGACGAACGCCGCGTAGCCCGCCGGGCATCGGGGCGGAAACACCCTGCCCCGATGATCGAAAGGCCGACATCACGCGCTCACGCCGAAACACGCGGCACAATCGCACGGTTGCTCAGAGGTCTCTCGAGTATATCGACCGCAGGCGGAAACGCAAGTGTTTTTCGCTCGTCGCTTCGAGAGTGACGTGGGTGTGCGGCGTACCAGGCCTGGTGCGGGCCGCACTCTCACTGCGAAACTTCCATGCCACCAACGGCGGCAAACACGCCATCCGGGCGGCGGTGCTCAGCGGCTCGGCGAGCGTCAGATCGATGGTGGCCCCGCACTCTGGACAGGCGGCGGACCGAGGCAGCCCGCGCAGCGAGTATCCGCACGCCACGCATCGCAGCTCGACGTCGATCACTTCGGGTTTGTCACTCCGTTCAGGCATCGGTCCCGTCCGGGTTGACATGGGCGGCCTGGCCCGCGCGCCCCAGGAGACGAAACGTACGCACCGGGGCCCACAACGCGCTGAGCGTGACGTACACGATCGCGACGTCGATGGCGCGGGGCAGGAGCGAAATCCAGAAGCCCGTGAGGAGCAGATACAGGGGCACCGCAACGCAGCCCCGCCCGATCTCGGACTCAAACGCCGACCGGGTCAGGCGCGACGAACGCTTGTGCAGAACGTCCTGCTCAAGACAGGCGACAATGGGAATCAGACAGAGGCATACGCCCCGAGGCACGCGAAGCAAAGGAGGCAGCGGCGCCCAGAAGGAGAAAACGGTCAGGACAAGGCCAGCCAGCCCCAGCCCGTGCCCGAGCAGCAGATACCGCCCCAGTGCGCTGGGGATCGTCTGAAAGTGCCCGGGTGCCTGGCGCGACTCAATCAGAATGATGCGCGACCACCCGACCACCGAGCAGACGCTTGCGCTCGCCGCGAGGCCCGTCAGCAGCCAGTGCAGTCCGGATGCCGCCGGCCCATACATGAGCGCGTACAACGAGCGGGCGATGATCGCGGCCACCCACCGCCAGATCGAGAGACCAAGCATCACCCGCAGCAGCGCGAGGCGCTCGGCCCGGGCCAGTGCCGGAGGCATCGAGTGGTAGAGGTGGTCGATCGCCTCGCTGGATTCGAGGGAATCGCTGATCGCCCCGCCGCACTCGGGGCATTGGCCCTGCGGGTCGAGGCCCGAAAGGTCGTAGCCGCACTGGATGCACTGGCCGCGCGACATGGGGCATCGGATGGTACCAATGGCCCCCAAGCGTTGGTTCGGCAGGGGGATGGCCAACGCGGGGCGGCGTACCATTGCGCCTGGCCTCCTCAATCGGGGGCGGCCAGCCATTCGGAGCGATGCGCCCATGCCCTTCTCCCTCAAGCCCGCCGAGCAGTACGAGGTGGACGCAGACCCCGTGAAGTACCTCGCGGGGCACGTTGATACCGGCGACCGCTGGGTGCTCAACTTCGGCCCTCAGCACCCGGCGACGCACACGACCCTGCGCCTGGTGCTCGAGCTCGACGGCGAGCGGATCGCCCGCTGCACCCCCCACATCGGCTACCTGCACAGCGGGTTTGAGAAGCTGGGCGAGCATCTGGACTACAACCAGTACGTCACCATCGTCAGCCGGATGAACTACCTGAGCCCGATCAGCAACGACATCGCCTGGCACGGGGCGGTCGAGGCGCTCTTCGGCATCGACATCACGCCGCGCTGCAAGGTTCTGCGCACGATCATGGCCGAACTTGGGCGGATCCAGGACCACCTGCTGAACATCGGGGCTGCCGCCCTCGACCTCGGGGCCTTCACGGGCTTCCTGTACGGCTTCAACCCGCGCGAGAAGATCTACGACCTCTGCGATTACGTCTCGGGACAGCGCTTTCACCCCGACTGGACCCGCGTCGGCGGCCTGATGAAAGACCTGCCCGATGAAGAGACCTTCAAGCGCATGGTCAAGTCCTTCGTGCACGACGACATGCCCCAGGCCGTCAAGGACATCGAAACCCTGCTGGTGCGCAATCGCATCTTCATCGACCGCACCCGCGGCGTCGGCACCCTCAGCCGCGACGATGCGATCGCCTGGAGCATCTCGGGCCCCCTCGCCCGGGCCAGCGGCGTCAAGCGCGACCTCCGCAAAGATGCGCCGTACCTGTGCTACGCCGACAACTGGGACGGCCAGGGCGCCGAGGCCGTGAAGTTCCAGGTGCCCGTCTGCGACGACGGCGACGTGCTCGCGCGATTCCTCGTTCGATGCGAAGAAGTGAAGCAGTCGGCGAAGATCATCGACCAACTCATCGACAACATCCCCGGCGGCCCGGTGGACACCTTCGCCGACGGCAAGATGGTCAAGCCCCGCAAGGAGGATGTCTACGGCAGCATCGAGGGCTTGATCCAGCACTTCGAGATCATCATGAGCAACCGGGGCTGGACGCCCCCGGTCGCCGAGATGTACGCCGCCCAGGAGACCGCCAACGGCGAACTGGGGTACTACATCGTGAGCGACGGCTCGCCCCGTGCGTGGCGCGCCAGCGTCCGCCCGCCGAGTTTCATCAACTACCAGGTGATGGCCAAGCTCATCGAGGGCCACCAGCTCGCCGACATCGTCGCGGTGCTCGGCTCGCTCAACGTCGTGGCGGCGGAGCTGGACCGGTAGAAGATCGCGCCGTGCCCGATCGCGTCACGCGCCGCCCCACCAGAGTTCACCACGCCTGCCCGAGCCTGCGTCGGTGCCGATGCCCCATCACCAGATGAACCGCATCCGCCCGAAGTCCACCACCGGCACGCGCCCGTGGCGCTGGATGCTCGGGAAGTAGACCAGGAACGCCTTGCCCACCAGCAGTTCACGCGGCACGATGCCCATCGACGCGTGCCGAAACTCGGCGCGCACCCACGGGTGCGGCGCATCCCACAGGCGGCTGTCCGAGCTGGATGCCGAGTTGTCACCCGCCACGAAGTACTGCTGGCTCCCCAGCACCGGAGAACTCGAGGGGTGCGTGCCCAGCGCCGGCGCCCCCGCCTCGCTGTGCCCCGCGGGGTACGTGTCCGCCCGGTAATAGATATCACGCGCGATCCGCAGCGATGACGCCGCGAACGGCGCGCCGTCAAACACCCAGCGCGGCCGCGCGGGCCAGTACCGCCCCGTGTTCGAGAGCGGGTTCCCCCGCGCGCGGGTCAGGTCGTCCAGCGAAGCGTTGGTCACCCGGCGCACCCGCTCGGCGGGGCCCCATTCATACGCGCCGCGCGAGGGCCCGCCGGCCACCAGCCGCCCGTCGACAAAGAGCCACAGGGCCTGGTCGACGTGCCAGAACTCGATCTCGCGGAATGCCCCGGGCGTGAGCATGCCCGGCCTGCCCCCCGCGTCGAGTTCCTGCCAGGCATCCGGCTCATTCGCCGGGCGCATCCTGACGCGGGCGCCGCGGGCGTCGACTTCACCCCGGAAGACAAACCCGCGCGCTTCGATCTCCGCCGCCGCGCGCAGCCCGGGCCCCTGCGCCCGCACCACCGCCCGCATGGAGAGGTCCGAGGCGGGGAACTGCATGAACGCCGACGCGATGGCGACATCCTCGCGGTTCTCGTTGTATGACAGGAAGTCGGTGATGGGCCAGAGGTCGGTGTCCCAGCGCAGCGTGAGCGGTTCAATGCCCTCGCCCGCGATGCCGCTCGCCTCGGGCTTCCAGCCGCGCCCTTCGCGGGCCCAGGGGGAATACGTGTTCTCCGCGGCGTACCGGGCCACCACGCGCGAGTCGTAGATCGTCTGCCACAGGGCCCGCTGCGTCCGCTCGCTCTTGCGCGCGATCCGCCACCCTTCGCCCGCCCACGACGCGCCCGTGTCAGAGGCCGCGAGGCTTCCCGGGCGCGAGAACACGTCGCCATCGACCATGGCGATCTGCTCGCCGGGCAGCCCGACCAGCCGCTTGACGTAGTTCTCCGACGGGTCCTGCGGGTATTTGAAGACCACCACGTCCCAGCGCCTGGGCTCGAAGACCGAGTAGAGATACTTGAAGACGAAGATGCGGTCGCCCGCCTCCGCCCGCTGATTCGCCAGGCGCAGCGTGAGCCCGCGGCCCGGCGGGCCGGTGCGCGGGTCGTGCACGATCACCGGGCTCGCTTCGCTGCCCTGCACCGGCGAAGCAATGGTGCGTTCGGCGTCGGAGAACTCCCACGGGCCCACGGGCCAGTCCACCCCTGTCGTGAGCGAGCGGGCCCGCACGTGCGCGCCAAGGAGCGTCGGCGCCATGGAGCCGGTAGGGATGAGAAAGGCCTCCAGCGCGAAGGCCCTGAACACAAAGGCCATGCCGAAGGCCATCACCAGCGCGCTCACGATCTCCTTGACCGTGCCGAGCTCCGCGCGCCAGTCGTCCTTGCCAGGCATGATCTACCGTAGAGCGCCCCGTGCCGACGAGCCGAACGCCGCCTGGTTCTACGAACCGCGACGATCCGCCCTATACGAGCCGCGACCGACAGGGAGTGGTCGAGGGTTCATTCTCACCCGCCCCCGCTTCCCAAAAGAGCACGCGGCCCGGGCAAGGGCCCGAGCCGCGGCGGAGAATCCAGTGGGCGCCGGTGCCCGCTCTCAGCGGAGCGGCCCGGGCCTCTTCGTTCAGGCGGCGTCGCGGGTGACGGCGAAGCCGCAGTTGTGCGCCGTGTCGGTCTGCGTGGTCACGCTGGAGACATAACCCGTGCCGGGGATGCCCTGGTTCCAGGGCTGGGTCACGCCGTAGGGCTGGGTGTAGCCGTACTGGGTGGTGTTGAAGGGCTGGTTGAAGCCGGGCGTGCCGAACCAGGGCTGCACGTTGTTCCAGGTCGGAACAGCGTTCAGGGGCTGGAAGCCGCTGATCGGCGCGTAGGTGCCGACGGGCGAGGTGTTGCAGAGCGACGCGAAGGGGTTGGAGATGGAGTTGACGATGCCGCCGGTGATGCCCCACGGCGTCGAGGGGATGGAGTTCCACGGGGTCGTGCCGGTGGGGAAGGTGCCGGGGATGCCGGTCGGGTAGACGTTCTGCCAGGTGGGGCTGCCAGTGATCGTGTTCAGGATGCTGGTGGGATAGGTGCTGCTGGGGTACGTGTTGGTGGGGTAGAACGTGCCGGGGTAGGAGGTGGTCGGAGAGCAGCCGAGGGTGGTGCTGTTCCACGTGCTCGTCGGCGTGCCCGTGAACGTGCCGGGGTACGAGTTGAAGGTGCCCGGGAAGATGTTCGCGGGGATGCTGTTCCAGGGGTTCACGCCGAAGCTCGGCACGAACGAGGAACCGGGGACGAACGACGAGGTGGGGAAGAACGAGCCGGGGATGAAGCCGCCGGGAATGACGGAGGTGAAGGGGTTGAACGAGGAGTTCTGGAGCCAGTTGAAGGGGGTCCAGGGCTGGGTCTGGTAGGGATTGCTATTGAATGAAGTGGGGCTCACGAAGGGCAGGGTGTTGACCGGAAGCCCGTTGAGCCAGGGCGTCGAAGGGCTGGACAGGTTGAGCCAGGGGTTGAACGTGTTGCCGAATGAAGGGATGGTGCCCTGAACGCCGCTCTGCGAGTAGAGGTTCTGCGGATAGACGTTCTGCGGGTAGATGCCGGAGGGGTTGAATCCGCCCGGGATGGTTCCCTGGGTGTATCCCTGGGTGGGATAGATGTTCTGCGGGTAGCCCGGGATGCCCTGAACGGGGGTCTGGCCGGTGTACGAGTTGGTGCAGTTCTGGGGGACGGTGGTACCCATGGTTCGCGGTCTCCTTGCGATATGTCTTATCGGACCTTTCCTTGGCCCGATGCCGCGCCGGATTGGCGCGGCTCACGTCTATCGGTCTCTTCCACCCGCGACGCGCGAGGCGGAGGCACAACGTCCCACAAAAACCGGGGAAGCCCCGGCCAGGACTCTTGCGTTATCGACCAAAACGGGGCGGTAGTTCGGAAATTCGTCCATATGTGTGTGAGCCCAAGACCCGGGAGAAACGCGTGGATTCTGCGCGTCCGGAACTTTCCCGGGCGTGGGGCGTCGATAGTGGGAACGCACGCCGGGATTCTGAGTGGCGTGCGGTACAGTAAAGAGTGACAACGGATCGCCGGTGGGTGGCGGCGACCCGGCAGGAGTCAACCATGTCGCGGAACACGCAGAGCGAGGCGAAGGTCGGGCGCACGGGGCGCGCCGCACGGTGCGGTCGCGCGGTCGCTCTTGGGCTGGTCGCCGGCGCGTGCGTCGGGCTCTCACCGGCTGCCTCGGCGCAGCCGCTCGGCGAGACTGCGGTTCAGCGCCGGACGAGCGCATTCCCGCAGCGCGAGACGGCGGCGCGCCTGCTGCGCACGGTGCCGCGGATGGAGTTCACGGACACGCGCCTCGAAGACGCGGTGAACTTCGTTCGCAACCTGACCGGCGCCGATATCGATGTCGCGTGGGTTGATGAGAAGCACACGGACGGCCTCGAAAAGGACATGCAGGTCTCGATGGACGTGACCGACCAGACCGCCCTCGAAGTGATCGAAATCCTGCTCGAAAGGGCCGAGGGCGAGTTCTCCGCCGACGGCAACGCCTGGCAGTTCAACACCAAGTCCGGCGCGCTGGAGATCGGCCCCAAGAGCCGCCTCAACAAGAAGCGCCGCGTCGAGGTTTACGCGATCAACGACATGCTCACCGAGCTCCCCACCTACGACAACGCGCCGGATTTCGACCTGAACCAGATTCTCCAATCCTCGCGCGGCGGGGGCGGGCAGAGCCCCTTCCAGAACAACGATGACGATGACATCGACCGAAAGCCCCTCGATGAGAAAGTCCAGGAGATCGTCGACATCATCCAGGAGATCGTCGAGCCCACGCAGTGGGTGGACAACGGGGGCGACGCGGCGAGCATCCGGTACTGGCAGGGCAACCTGATCGTCAACGCCCCGGACTACGTCCATCGGGGTATCAACGGGTACCCGTGGTGGCCGGCGCGCTCCACCGTCGTTTCGGCGCGCCCCGAGGGCACGCGCTGGGTCACGCTGAACCAGGATTCGAACATCGCCGCCATCGAGGGCATCGCCCAGCAGCCCGTCTCGGCGGTGGTGAACGGCCGGATCGTCCGCTCCGATGAACCGGGCGGCGGGGGCTGAGCCGGCGCGTGCGGCGCGCCCGGCCCGGGTCACACCACTACGCTTTCTCCTCCAGGCGTCCGCTCCTTACCCGGGCGGACGTCTTTCTTCTTCCGTCCAGATGCGCTCTTCGCGTTCACACATCTCGCAGTGCCGGAAGTAACTTGGGCCGTCCTTGCGAATGCGCACGCCTCGCCCCTGGCGTCCGATCGCGCCGCACGATGAACACTGAACCGGCATCGGCGTGTTTCCGTCGCACGTCGCGCATTTCCAGTAATAGCCGTACTGACCCCACCGGGCAATGAGTGCCCCGGCACCGCAATGACGACACGAGGCCGCAGGCGCGTCCGCCGCGCGGGCCGGATGATCGCGGGATGACCCGGCATCGGGCGGCGTTGCCGCTCGCGGACGCCCAGACGTCATCGGCTCCGCGCGCTCCGGGGTCGAGGCAGATCTCACATCCGCGCGTGCGGGTGCGTGCGAACGGTGGAGAAACTCGCCCACGGCCCGCAGTTCATCGGCACGCATGGACCAGAGGCCGTACGTCTCGGGCCTCGCGGATCGGTTGAAGAGCGCGGACGCCTCGCGGTGGTGCTTCAGCTCGCTCAGAATCTTCTCGGATGCGAGGTCCGCCTTGCAGAGGAATGTCTGGAAGGGCGCGCCGGGCTCCTTCCACCCGTTCACACGACGGATCGATCCTCGATCTGAGATCGCCACGATGATCTGCATCGGCAGGTTTCGGAACCCGCGCTGGTCCGTGCCCGAGGCGATCCGGCTCACGAGGCGGAGCCCGATGGGGACTCTTCCGAGCAGTTCCTCGCGATGCCGCTGCAGGTAGGCGCGCAGAAACTCACTCTGGCGGCGGGCCTGCTGGATGGGTGAGCTGATGCCGACGCTGCGCCCGTCGAAGCGCCGAACCCACTCATCGCCGCCTGAACCATCGGCGCGCACCGCAATCTCGCCGGTCACAGACTTGCTCTCAATGATGAATGCACCCCGGGTGTGCAGGGCAAGGTGATCGATCTGGCACACCCCGTCGCGCCCGTCATGCTCGGGCTGTTGCGGGTCGACCAGCCGAAGGTTGTTGAGGACGAGCAGGTCCGGGTCGTCACTGAACGCCCGGTTCAGGTAGAACGCCATCTGGCGCTCCGCCTCGGCGCCCGCCCGCCGGGCCGGGTCATGCGTCGCCGGGCCGGCTTCCCAGGGTTTGATGATCATGCGGCACCTTCGGCGCGGGCTTCACACCCCGGTAATTTACAGGGTACCACGGTGCCGACACATCGCCGCCCCGCCACCTTCAAAAGCACCGCAGGCCCCGCGCTGCGCGGAGCCTGCAAAGCACGGGCGAAGGGACTCGAACCCCTAACCTCCTGATCCGTAGTCAGGTGCTCTATCCAATTGAGCTACGCCCGCGTGCCGAAGGGAAGGGTACGGGCGCGTGCGGGCCCCGGCAAGTCAGGGGCTTTCGGAACTTGATTCACGGGGCGGGGACGGGACAATACCCGTCCTGCATCCCGTGGTGGGGGTGCGGGGCCGGGCGGCGTGATCGCCCCCGGGGTTTCGGTGGGCGAGTTTTCGCCCGGTCAGCGCCCGGGCTGGGCCCCGCGCGCGAGAGATCAGCGGGCGCCTCGCGGGCCCGGTTGCAGCAAGGATCTGTCATGGCTCACTCGCTCTCGTCGAAGAAGCGCATCCGTCAGAATGCCCGGCGCGCCGCCCGTAATCGGTGGCGCATGCGCACGCTCCGCGGGGCGCTCAAGACCTTCAACGACACCGTCGCGCACGGCAGCGTAGAGGATGCGACCAAGGCCTTTCTCGAGTGCCAGTCGATCATCGACCGCACCGCCCAGCGGGGCGTGATCCACAAGAACCAGGCTTCGCGCCGCAAGAGCCGCCTGAGCGCCCGCCTGAAGGCCAAGAAGGCCGCCAAGGCCTGACCCCCGGCCGCCCCGTCGGGATCCTTGAACCTCTCTTCGGTGTTCACCAGATTCAGGGCGCGCATCGTTCGGCCCCGCAGGGGTTGACTGATGCGCGCTGTGCTTCGCGCGCCGGCCGCCCGCGCGCGCAGAAGTGCGGCCTTGGCATGCGCTTGGGAAGTCAGCCCTGAAGTCGCGACCGCAGCCCTGAATGCGGGCTTGGCCCCCGGGCCCTGCGCCGGGGCGCGTTCATACACTCCGCCCATGAGCCAGGGCAACATCGAATCGGTGCTCCGCGAGACCCGGACCTTCGCGCCCCCGTCGCCGCCCCCGGGGGCGCCGTGGCACATCTCGAGCATCGAGGAGTACCGGGCGAAGTGGAAGCGCTCGATTGAAGACCCGGAAGGCTTCTGGGGTGAGGCGGCCAAGGGCCTGCACTGGTTCACCCCCTGGTCGCGCGTGCTGGAGTGGAACCTGCCCGACGCCAAGTGGTTCGTGGGCGGCACAACCAACATCTGCTTCAACGCCGTGGACAGGCAGGTCGAGGCGGGGCTGGGCGGGCAGGCCGCGATCATCTGGGAGGGTGAGCCGTCGGGCCCCGCGGGCCCGGAGGTGCGCCGGCTGACCTACGCCGACCTGCAGCGCGAGACCGCCCGGCTGGGGAGCGCCCTCAAGGGGCTCGGGGTGAAGAAGGGCGAGGTGGTGACGATCTACATGGGCATGGTGCCCGAACTCGCGATCGCCATGCTCGCGTGCGCCCGCATCGGGGCGGTGCATTCGGTCATCTTCGGCGGGTTCTCATCGCAGGCGATCGTCGATCGCGTGCTCGATGCGCACAGCCGCGTCATCATCACCTGCGACGGCGCCTGGAGGCGGGGCAAGGTGGTGCCGCTGAAGGAGAACGTCGACGCGGCGTGCTCGGCGCTGAAGGGGCAGGGGCATGAGGTCAGCGCGGTGGTGACGCTCAAGCGCTGCGGCAACGCGGTGACGTGGACCCCCGGGCGCGATCACGACTACGCGGCCCTCACCCGGGGGGCGAGCGAGACATGCCCCTGCGCGCCCATGGACAGCGAAGACATGCTCTTTCTGCTCTACACCAGCGGCTCGACGGGCAAGCCCAAGGGCATCGTCCACACCACCGGAGGCTACATGGTGCACATGTGGCTGACCTCCAAGCATGTCTTCAACCTGCACCCGGGGGCGGGGCAGGTCTTCTGGTGCACGGCGGACTGCGGCTGGGTGACCGGGCACTCATACATCGTCTACGGCATCTTGCCCAACCGCGTGCCCTCGGTGATGTACGAGGGCGCGCCGAACTTTCCGGCCGAGGATCGATTCTGGGAGATCATCGCGCGCCACAAGGTCACGCAGTTCTACACGGCGCCGACCGCGATCCGGGCGTTCATGAAGTGGGGCGACCAGCACCCGGCGCGCCACGACCTGTCGAGCCTGCAGGTGCTCGGCTCGGTGGGCGAACCCATCAACCCGGAGGCGTGGATGTGGTACCGGCGCCACATCGGGCGCGAGCGATGCCCGATCGTCGATACCTGGTGGCAGACCGAGACCGGCGGGCACATGATCACGCCCCTGCCCGGGGCGACGCCCACCAAGCCCGGCTCGTGCACGCTGCCGTACTTCGGCGTGGACGCCGCGATCGTCGATGAGACCGGGCGCGAACTGCCTCACACCACGGGCGGGCTGCTCGTCATCCGCAAGCCCTGGCCGAGCATGTTGCGGGGCATCCACGGCGACCGCCAGCGGTATCTCGACACCTACTGGTCGCGCGTCAAGGGCATGTATCTCGCCGGCGACGGCGCGCACCGCGACAAGGACGGCTACTTCTGGATCATGGGGCGCATCGACGACGTGATCAACGTCTCCGGGCATCGCCTGGGGACGATGGAGGTGGAGAGCGCGCTCGTCAGCCACCCGGCGGTCGCCGAGGCCGCGGTGGTCGGCATGCCCCACGAGATCAAGGGAACGGGGATCGCGGCGTTTGTGACCCTGCGCCCGGCGCACAACCCGCATGACCGGGCCGCGGCGGAACTGCTCAAGAAGACCCTCGGCGAACACGTGAGCCGGGAGATCGGGGCCATCGCGCGCCCGGACATGATCCGCTTCACCGATGTGCTGCCCAAGACGCGCTCGGGCAAGATCATGCGCCGGCTGCTCCGCGCCATCGCGAGCGGCGAAGAGAAGATCACCCAGGACACAACGACGCTGGAAGACTTCTCGATCCTCGCGAAACTCCGCGAGCAGGACGAAGCGTGACCGCGGTGAGGCCGCCCTTCAACGCCGGTGATGACGGGCCGGTCGCGCAGATGCGGGGCTCGACCCGGTCCGCGTACTACACGTTGAACAGGAAGTGGCAGACATCCGCGTCGCGCATCACGTACTCCTTGCCCTCGACGCGCAGTTTTCCCGCCTCACGAATCGCCTTTTCGGTGTGAAACTTCTCCAGGTCGCCCACCGAATAGATCTCGGCGCGGATGAAGCCCTTCTCGAAGTCGGTGTGGATCACGCCCGCGGCCTGGGGCGCCTTGGCGCCGATGGGCACCGTCCACGCCCGGATCTCCTTGGGCCCGGCGGTGTAGAAACTCTGCAGGCCGAGCAGCGTGTAGGCCGCCCGGGCCAGGGCCGCGAGGGCCGGTTCGGCCAGGCCCATGTCCTTGAGCATCACGTCACGGTCCGCTTCGTCGAGCGCGCCGAGTTCTTCTTCAAGGCGCGCACACACCGGCACCGCCAGGGCGCCCTCGCCCGCGGCCCGGGCGCGGATCTTCTGGCACAGGGGGCCCTTGCCTTCCACGTCGGTGTCATCGACGTTCATCACGTAGAGCACCTTCTTGGCCGTGATGAGCCCGAGCCCCTTGAGCGCCTTCACCTGCTCCGGCTCGGTGATCGACCCCAGCGCCCCGCGCGCCGGCTTTCCCTCGTTCAGCACCGGCGCAAGTTTCTGCAGCAGGGCCAGGCGGGCCATCGCCTCCGGCTCGCGGCTGCGGGCCGCCCGCTCCGCACGCGGCAGGGCGCTCTCGACGGTCTGCAAGTCCGCCAGGATCAGTTCCATGTCGATCGTGTCGGCATCTCGGATCGGGTCGACGCCCCCGTCGACGTGCAGAATCTCCTCGCCCCCGGGCGCCTTCTCGAAGCAGCGCACGACGTGCAGAATCGCATCCGTCTCGCGGATGTGGCTGAGGAACTGGTTGCCCATCCCCTCGCCCTTGCTCGCGCCGCGCACGAGCCCGGCAATGTCCACCACCCGCAGCGCCGCGGGCACGATGCGCTCCGTCTGGATGTACCCGCGGATGATCTCCAGGCGCGGGTCGGGCAACGGCACGACGCCCACGTTGGGGTCCTTGGTGGCGAAGGGGTAGTTCGCGGCGAGCGCCCCCGCCCGCGTCAGCGCGTTGAAGAGCGTGCTTTTGCCCACGTTCGGCAGACCGACGATTCCCGCTTCCATGGCCGCGCCCTCATCCCCGCCTTCGGGGGCCGATGGTAGCCCGGGGCGGGTCCGACCCCGTGTTCCGGGCGCGGCGCTCGCCGCGTGTGGGATGCGCTCAATGCAGGCCGGTCGATCCGCTGAGCGTCATCCAAAATGAACAGCGAGGCCCACGAGGAGCCTCGCCGCCCTCTCCTCCGCGGGCGGATCCAGTCCCGCGTCGGAGTTCAAATTCCTCGGGCTCGCTACCCGCCGAGCCCGTCAATGTGGAACACCGTGGTCGTCGGTTCATCCACGCCCGTCACCACTTTCCAGAACGGATCGCCCAGGCCGTCGCGGAACCAGCTTCGGAAGGGCCCGCGGGGCTGTCCGCTCACGCTCTCCAACAGGGGCGAGCCCACGTACACCACCCGGTGAATCAACAGCAGGTCATCATCCACGTACTCCGCCTCGGCCCCCACCCCCATCAAGGCGTCGGCGAGACGCCAGAAGAGCGGGATGTTGTCGCGCAGGAGCACGTCGGCATCGTGCCATACGTAATAGCGATACTTGCTGGGCATGCGCCCGGGGAACGTCTGACGCATTCTCAGTCGCCCGGTGATGCCCCGGCCCCCGTCGATGCGCCGATCGAGCGGGCCGCCGGGAATGGAGCGCTCCAGCTGGTGGCAGAAGCTGTCGAGGTCGTTGATAAAACGCCCGTAGAAGACGCAGACTTCGACATCGCGCAGCGAGTCGAGAAAGTGGGCGAGCGACGCGGCGAAATGCAGGCGCATGCGCGGATTGCCGCTCCACGCGACCAGGTGGCTCTCGTCGAGCATCTGGGTGACGTCCGGCTGCCAGTCAATAGCGCCGAACGGAGGTTCAGATTGGCGGGTGAGCGCGCTCATACAGACGGGACGGACGCGCTGAAGCGGCCGAACACAACCCTTCCCCAGGTCTCCACCTGGTGACCACCTTCGGCGGCTCCCGCCGACCCACCATTCTGCAAGAAGTGTGCACCGGGAAAACCCTTCCGCAACCGTCTGTGACGACTGTTTTGGCCATGCCGGCAAAACCTGCGCGATCTCGGACCATGAACAAAAAGAAGGCAAAAATGTCCGTCACAATGGCGAATCTGTCCACTCGTTTCGGTGGGTTCCTTGCAGGTCAGCGGCGACCCGCACAGGCGCGTCGCCGCAACCGCTCCGATCCGTTGAAAGCCTCGTGAGCAACGGCGTGGTCTGCGGGCTCAGCATGTGTGCTCGCGATTCCACATGCGCACGGGTGCAATCGCGCGCCGAGTGAAGTCCAGTCTGGGGCGAAGCGCACCGGGGCTGGTGCCGCGGGTCTCTTGCCCACCCTCCCGACCCGCCTAGAATCGCGGCCCGGGCCCATGCCCGGCAGAGACGCGAGGGTATCGCCATGGCGTACGAGTGCTACTTCACCGGCAAGAAGACCTCCTTCGGGAAGAAGCGCGCCTGGGCCGGCCAGGCGATTCAGAAGGGCGGCTTCGGTCTCAAGCCGACCGGAATCAGCCCCCGCACCTTCCGCCCCAACCTTCAGCGGGTTGACGCTCTCGTGCCGGTGGTGAAGGCCGATGGCACGCCGGTGCTCGATGCCAAGGGCCAGCCCCGTCAGCGCCGCCAGCGCATCCTCGTCTCCACCAACGCCATGCGCCAGGGTCTCGTGGTCAAACCCCTGAAGCGCAAGTACGGCTACACGGCCCAGCAGAAGGGTGCGAAGTAACCGCCCACGTGCGAACGCTCCGGAGAGGTGCCTGAGCGGTTGATAGGGCTAGTCTCGAAAACTAGTAACGGGCTTGTCCCGTTCGGGGGTTCGAATCCCCCCCTCTCCGCTTCCGCAGCCCCTGCCTCGCAGGGGTTGTGTGTTTTCGGTGACCTCGCAGGGTGAGCAGAGCAGAGGCCGGGTTTCACAGGGCCATGCCGCTCCGTACGGCGCTCGCCTTGTGGAGGGTTTCTTCCCACTCGGCGCGCGCGTCGGATTCGACGACGATGCCGGCGCCCACGGGGTACCGCGCTGCCGCGCTGCGAAAGTTCCCGGGCTCGCCGTGTTCACCGTCCAGGGTGAGGGTGCGGATGGCGACGCTGAACTCCGCGGCCCCGGTGTCGGAGAGCGCGCCGATGCAGCCGCAGTACGGGCCGCGCGCGCGGGGTTCGAGTTCGTCGATGATCTCCCTGGCCCGGTACTTGGGCGCGCCCGTCACGCTGCCGGGAGGGAAGGCCGCCTCAACGATGTCGCGCAGGGTGAGGCCGGCGCGCAGCTCGCCCTCAACCTCGGCGGAGGCCTGCCACACCCGGCCGTGCGCTTCGATGATGCGAGGGGCAGCGACGCGCACCGAGCCGAGGCGCGAAACCCGGCCGAGGTCGTTGCGCATGAGGTCGATGATCATGTCGAGTTCCGCGCGATCCTTGGGGCTGGAGTCGAGGTCACGCGGGTCGGTCTCGATCGCGCGCGTGCCCTTCATCGGACGGGCCCGGAGGCGACCCGCCGCGCTCAGGCTGAGGAACCGCTCGGGGCTGAGCGAGATGATGCTCCGCGCGCCGCGGGCGTGGGGCGTTTCGAGGTATGCCCCGAAGCGCGGCGCCGACCGGGCGAGGAGCACCGACGCGAGACGCCGCGCGTCGCCGGTGAAGTCGCCGACGAGGTGGTGCGCGAGGTTGACCTGAAAGACATCGCCGGCGCGGATGTAGGCGATCGCCCGCGCAACGCTCGACTCGAAGTTCGCCTGCCCGGATTCACTCTCGAGCGGCGAGAGGCGGGCGGCGGATGGCGCGGGCTCGGTTCGCGCGAGTGCCCCGAGATCAAACTCGCTCGGTCGCTGGCCGAACTCGAACCATGCACCGCGGGCTTCGTCGCGGACCAGCCCCCAGTCGACCCGGCATGCGGATCCGAGGGGGCCGGGGACCTCGCGAAACCGGGGTCCGGGATCAATGCGTGCGCCGAACTCATAGTCGAGTTGGATGATCCAACCCCCCTGAAACCAGGGAAGATCGTTCTCATCCGGGCGGGTGGGCGCACAGCCAAAGGGGAAACCAGGGATTTCACCGGCGCATGTGACAGGGATGTGGGGGCCGGGGCGCGTGAGGATGGACCAGCGCGCGTGGGGGTGCCCGCCTGCGCTCACCAGTGCGCCCAGGGGTTGGTGGCGAGGCCAGGCGTCGATGGCGTGAAGCGCCGTGACGGCGTGGTGAAGTTCGGGGCACGGGCGTGCCGCAGTCGGGATCACGGGAGCGATGGTATGAAGCGCGGGCGGGCGCGCCCGGATGCACCCAAGCGGGAATTGAGGCCTCAAGGCACGTTCCTGCCTAGGATTGAGGCTCCAAAGAGCACATCCCGCCGAGGCGATCGCGGCTTGTCGCCCGAAGGTTCGGGCGCCCGGGCGAGGGGTTGCGCGGCGGATCACCAGAAACGAAGAAACGGGGTCAGCATGGCCAAAGGCAGCAGGGCTGGAGCAAGCAAGACGCACGCGGCGCGGACGACGGTGACCCGGTCTGCCCCGAAGAAGGCTTCCGCGGGGCGCGCCCCTGCGCCCCGTCCGTCGGGCGGCGCGAAGGTGGTGCCGGGGAAGCACGTGTACTACTTCGGGCAGTCGCGGTGCGAGGGCGATGCCTCGATGAAGCAGCTGCTGGGCGGCAAGGGCGCGAACCTCTCGGACATGACGAGCATCGGCCTTCCGGTGCCTCCCGGGTTTACGATCACGACCGAGACGTGCCAGAAGTACTACGACGCCGGCAAGCGGATTCCGCACGGGCTGATGAACGAAGTGGGCATGCACATCGCCAGCCTGGAGAAGGAGTTGAGCAAGCGCTTTGGTGACAAGGAGAACCCGCTGCTGGTGAGCGTGCGATCAGGGGCGGCGGTCTCGATGCCGGGCATGATGGACACGATTCTCAACCTCGGCCTCACCGACGAGAGCGTCGAAGGGCTGGCCAAGGCGACGGGCAACCGGCGGTTCGCCTTCGATGCGTACCGGCGGCTGATCAACATGTTCGGCGACGTGGTGATGGGCGTGGACCACCACCACTTCGAGAAGGCGTTTGACGAGGTGAAGAAGCAGTTTCGCGCCGAGAGCGACACCGACGTGCCCGCCGAGGGGCTTGAGGAACTGTGCCGTCGGTACAAGAAGGTGTACGAGCGCTACGTGGGGCAGGACTTTCCGCAGAACCCGCACAAGCAGCTCGAGCTCGCCATCGAGGCGGTTTTCAGGAGCTGGAACGCCGAGCGGGCGATCTCGTACCGGCGCATCAGCGGCATCAGCGGGCTCAAGGGCACCGCGGTGAACGTGCAGGCGATGGTCTTCGGCAACATGGGCGACGATTCGGGCACGGGCGTGGCCTTCACGCGCAACCCGAGCACCGGCGAGAACAAGTTCTACGGCGAGTTCCTGATCAACGCGCAGGGCGAGGACGTGGTCGCGGGAATCCGCACCCCCAAGCCGTGCGACGAGATGCCGAAGTGGAACAGGAACGTCTACCAGCAGCTGCTCGCGATCAAGACCAAGCTCGAGAAGCACTACACCGAAATGCAGGACATCGAGTTCACGATCGAGCGCGGCACGCTCTTCATGCTCCAGACGCGTACGGGCAAGCGCACCGGCCAGGCCGCGGTGCGCATCGCGTGCGACATGGTCAAGGAGCGGCTGATCGACGAGAAGACGGCGGTGCTGCGCATCCCGGCGGGAGACCTCACCCAGCTGCTTCTCCCGAGCTTTGACCCCACGGCGAAGAGACTCGCCGACGTGCTCGCCAAGGGCCTGCCCGCGAGCCCCGGGGCCGCGGTGGGCAAGCCGGCCTTCACCGCGGAGGAGGCGGTGACGCGCTCGCGGGCGGGCGAGAGCGTGATCCTGGTGCGCACGGAGACCAGCCCCGAGGACGTGGACGGCATGCACTCCGCGGCTGGCATTCTCACCAGCACCGGCGGCATGACCAGCCACGCGGCGGTGGTGGCGCGGGGCTGGGGCAAGTGCTGCGTCGCCGGCGCCGGCGATATTCACATCGACGCGGGCGCGGGCCATTTCAGCGTCAAGGGGCGTTCGTTCGGGCGTGATGATGTGATCTCGATCGACGGGGCGACGGGTGAAGTGATCGCCGGGGCCTTGCCCCGCGTGCAGCCCGAACTCTCGGGCGACTTCGGCAAGGTGATGCGCTGGGCGGACAAGTACCGCACGATGGGCGTGCGCACGAACGCCGACACGCCCGCGGACGCGAAGCGGGCCCGCGAGTTCGGCGCCCAGGGCATCGGCCTCTGCCGCACCGAGCACATGTTCTTCCAGGAGGACCGCATTCTCGCGATGCGCGAGATGATCATCGCCGAAACGCCGGCGGAGCGCGAGGCGGCGCTGGCGAAGCTGCTGCCCTTCCAGCGCGAGGACTTCATCGGCATCTTCCGGGCGATGGACGGCCTGCCGGTGACGATCCGCCTGCTTGACCCCCCGCTGCACGAGTTCCTGCCGCACGAGGCCGAGCAGCAGAAGGACGTGGCCAAGGCGCTGCGCGTGCCCGCGGAGAAGGTGAAGCGCCGGGTCAGCCAGCTGCACGAGATGAACCCGATG
The DNA here is from genome assembly GCA_020847175.1 of Phycisphaerales bacterium. Classification (GTDB taxonomy): domain Bacteria; phylum Planctomycetota; class Phycisphaerae; order Phycisphaerales; family UBA1924; genus JADLCM01. Next base: position 38,764 of record JADLCM010000042.1, on the reverse strand, counting down.
CTCGGGCACCGGGGCTGCCGCCTCGCGGTGACGTACCCCGAGATTCTCAAGATGCAGGTGACGGCGATTGTGCAGGCCACGATCGCGTGCATGCGGGAGAAGGTGCGGGCGATCCCGGAGATCATGATCCCGCTCGTGGGCACGCAGAAGGAGCTGGCGCTCCTCCGGCGGCTGACCGAAGAGACCATCGCGCTGGTGCGCAACGACGAAGAATGGAAGAGCCGCATCGATATCAAGATCGGCACGATGATCGAGATTCCTCGCGCGGCGGTGACCGCCGACGAGATCGCCCAGGTCGCCGATTTCTTCTCCTTCGGCACCAACGACCTGACGCAGATGACCTTCGGCTTCAGCCGGGACGACATCAACTCCTTCCTGCCCGACTACCTGCACAAGGACCTTCTCCCCGCCGACCCCTTCCAGACGCTCGACCAGGACGGCGTGGGCGTGCTGGTGCGGATGGGCATCGAGAAGGGCCGCAGCGCTGCGCCGGGGCTCAAGGTGGGCATCTGCGGCGAGCACGGCGGCGACCCCAAGAGCGTTCACTTCTGCCACCGCGTGGGCATGGATTACGTCTCGTGTTCGCCCTTCCGCGTGCCGATCGCGCGTCTCGCGGCGGCCCAGGCGGCGATCATGGGCGCGTAACGAATTACAATTCATACGAACGCCGTGCAAATCAGCGTGATTGTTGTGACGCCGCCCGCAATGGCGGCGTCACGCATTTGTAGCATGATCGTGTGAGCGGCCCGCGGCGCGCCGGGTGTGCACAGGGCCAACTCGCTCTGGTGTGCGCGCGAACGCGCGGCTGACGCAAGGAGATGAGCATGAGCAGGACCACGATCAAATCGTTCCCTCGCCCCGCAAGGAGGAGCGCCGTCATCGCCGGAGGGGTGATGTGCGCCCTGGGCGCCGCGGGGGCCGGCGCGCAGGTCGAGCCGATCTTCGGCACGTTTCCGGGTGGGCCGGCCGGCTTCCGGCTCGTCTTCCCGCACGTTTCGGCCCCCGGCGACACGTTCACGACCTTTGAGTTTGCGGGCGCGGCGACCCACGCGGATGTGCCCATGTCCCACATCCTGGTGATCGTGTTCGAATGGCGCGACCTTCCCACAGATCCGTGGAGCTCAAGCCCGGACAATGCATTCTCGATCATCGGGGGGATGCCGAACCCGGTGATGACCGGAATCTTCTCCGTTCCGGAAGTCCCGGGAGAGGTGGCGCTGCACGTCTACAACGGGCTTCCCGGAGGCATGACCCTGGCGGGAGACTTCACGCACCTGAGCTTCACCCCCGCGCCCGGGAGCATCGCGGTGCTGGTCGGCGCAGGCGTGCTGGGTCTGAGACGGCGGCGGTAGGCTGGCCCGCGTCGATGTGTCAGGTCATTCACACGAGAACAAAGGTGAGAACAACAACGCCCGGGACTTGTCCCGGGCGTGCGCGTTGATGACGGCCGTACAAACTGCACCGCAGCCCGAGACCCGGCGCGCGCTCTGATGCCAGGGCCGAAGTCACTGCGACCCGGCGCGCGGTCGTCGCCTTGAGCATGAGTGCTTGACGGGTCCCTGGCTTACTTGGCGGTGTACTTGCCGCGCGAGATCTTCTTGATCCGGGTGGAGCGGATGAGGCACTGGTTGACGATGGTGCGGAAGTTCTCGGCGTTGGTCTTGTAGCCGGCGGCGATCACCGCCGCGGCGACTTCATTCACGCCCATGACCTTGTCGGTCAGCGTCTTGACGAGAGCGTCCTCGAGTGTGCCGTCGTTCTTCGGACGAACGCGTCCGGTGCTTCCCCGGCGGGCGCGCTTGCCGGCGCGCTTGCCGGAACCGCGGGACGACGTGCGGGCGGGCGCCTCGCCCAAGAGCGTTGCAATCTCGTCTTCGAGCGAAGCCAGCCGGGCCGCGATGGTGTCGCGATCGCGGATCATCGAGTTGATCGATTGTTCGCGCCGGCGGACCTCGGCCAGGAGCGCGCTGGTGCTGAGTGAGCGGAGCGAAGCGCCACCCGCAGCGCGACGACGACCCTTTTTGGCCATGGAGTGCATCCTTATGCAATATCGCGCTCGCGCGCGGAGTCTGAGTGCGCGTCGAAGCGACGCGGGTACAAGTATTGACACTGCGCCGGCGCATTGCAAGTTGATGCCTTGTGCACGAGCCAACGCGCCCGCCGCTCACTTATTGATCCATGACCATCTGCGATTTTGCTTGATCTGTCCGCGTCGGCCGTTCACAATGCGTCCGGGGCACGAAGGAGCCGTCGATGAGGCATATGTTTGGATCGTGCGCGGCGATTGTCAGCCTTGCCGGCGCGCAGCCGGCCGATCGCGTGGCCTATGTCGCCAACAACGGGAATCTCGAGGGTTCCGTCACGGCGTACGCATTCAGCCCGGACGGCGCTCCGCTGTTTGTGCACAAGTACATCATCGGCAGCCGCGCCAGCGGCGCCCCGGATATCCGCCAGACCAACGCCTACGACATCGCGATCTCACCCTCCGGGCGATTCGTGGTCAATACCCACGCGACTGCGTTCTCAGACCTCGAGCAGATCACGATCTGGAGCACGAACGCGGACGGCACGCTCACGATGGAGGGCTCGGCTCTCACACCGGACAGCCCGCTGGGCATCACGTGGGTGACCGACGACATCATCGCGGTCACCCGCACGCAGATCTCCGCGGCCAACAACGAGATTCTCACCTATCGTTTCACGCCCCCGGCCACGCTCACGCTCGCCGATCGCGAGCCCGCGGGGGGCTTCGCGGCGTATGTCACGGCGCACCCGAACGGTCACGTGATCTACGTGGGCAACACCACGACGCGCGACATTCGGGTCTTTGATGTCAGTAATACCGGCGAACTGACGCTCATCCAGACCATGCCCAACGGCTCGTACCCGATTGAGCCCGCGATCTCGCCCGACGGCACGCTTCTGTACGCCTTCGGCGGGATCAGCGGCAGCGGGAGCACGGTCACCGGGTACTTCATCGACGCGGACGGACTTCTTTCGCCTGTGCCCGGCTCGCCGTTCTTCTCCGGGGGCAGTTCGCCCAAGGAGGGGGAGTTCAGCCCCGACGGGTCGTTGCTCTATGTCGCGCACGGCACGGACGCCACCGTCCGGTCTTTCTACGTCGATCACGTCACCGGAGATATTGCGCCCACGGGAGGCGTGTTCGACGTGGGTCTGCAGGGCACCTACGGCGACACCGCGACGCTGCGCGGCCTCGTGCTCTTCACCGACGATTCCACGTCGCTTGACGGCTTGACAGGGCTCTACGTCTTCGGCATTGACCCGGACGGCGGGTTCTTCGATCAGCGCGGAGGGCTCGTGCCGTCGCAGGGCTCCTTGCCCGAGCACATCACCTCCTGGGAACCTCCATCCTGTCGCGCTGACCTGTCGGGGGCCAGCGACCCGAACGACCCGGCGTACGGCGTGCCCGATGGTGCGCTTGACGCGGCGGACTTCTTCTACTTCCTCGACCAGTTCGCGCTGGGCAACACGAGCGCGGCGGACCTGAGCGGCAGCACCGACCCCAACGACCCCGGCTACGGGCGCCCCGACGGCCTCCTCGACGCCGCCGACTTCTTCTTCTTCCTGGATCTCTTCGTGCAAGGGTGCTGAACGCCGACGGACATCTGGAGCACCCTGCGCGGCCCTTATCTCGCGCCGAGGCGATTCTCCCCGCTGCCGGCGACACCGGGGCGCTCGTGCTCCGCCGCGTTGCGGCCGTCCTCGGTCACCGTGTAGACGATGCCGATGGTCTTCTCGGCTTCACCGAGCATCAGCCGGTTGGCGAGTTCGACGCCCTGCATGACGCAGTGGTCGGTGTTGGCGACTTCGTACTTCCACATGCCGAATCTGCCGCGGCTGTAGATGCCGCGTTCTTCGAGCCAGGGGATCACCTCAGCCAGAATGTCATCGCGCTCGACGCTGGGGGTCGGGTAGCTGTACCCGGCGTGATAGGCCCAGGTGCTGACGATGTCGCGGCGTTCCCCCGGCTCGAGCAGCCCCGCCGCCTCAAGACCGGAGATGGAGTCTTCGACGATGGTCTGCCGGTTGACGGGCTTCTCGGGTGAACTGCTGGTCTCGCAGAGCAGCGAGTAGTGCGTGTGTCGATCGGGCGTCATGTACGGGGAGTAGTTGCTGAGATAGGTGACCCGGTAGAAGGGGCAGTTGTCCTCTGGAAAGTACATCCAGCTCTTGGTGCTCGGGCACGGGCGCCGGATGCCCACGCCAACCATGTGCCCCCCCGAGTGGAGAAGTCGCCCCGCGGCCTCGCGGATGCGCTTCGGCACTTCGTCGATCACGTCGCACACGAGCCGGTCGAGGGGCATGGCGCTCACCAGCACGTCGAAGCGCTCCATCGATCCGTCGCTGAAGTGGGCGGCGCGCCGGGCCAGTTCGATGCGCGTGACGCCCCGGTTCAGGGCGATGGGGGTCCGGCAGGCCTGCGCAAGGCGCTGGTAGAACTGCCCCGTGCCCCGGTTAGGGTACTTGAACTGGTTGTTCGGCCCCCAGCCGAAGTCATCGGCCTGGAGGATCACGTTGCGCAGGGCGCGCTCCGCGTCGATCACCGCGACACGCTCCCCGATCCAGGTCTTGTTCATCCGCTCGGGCGGGTAGGCCCAGACCTTGAAGTTGTACGGGCGCATGAAGATGCGCGCGATGCCGGGGCCGAACACCGCATCGATGAACTCGCCGAAGTTCTTCGCCTGCGCCGGGCCTTCCCCCGCCGCGCGGCGCGCCTGCGCGGCGATCAGGCCCGAGATGCACTCGTAGGTCTGCTGGGCGGGGAGGTAACGCACGTTGTTCTGGAACGGGTACGGAACCCAGCGGTCAAACATGCGAACCCAGCTCTCGCGGCTGTTCAGGGTGTATTCGCCCTGCATCAGGGTGTCGAAGAGCCGGTCGTAGTACTCGTAGTGGCTGAAGAGCACATGCCCGCCGATGTCCCAGGTGAACCCCGCGTCATCGACGAACGATGCCGCCAGCCCGCCGACGTGGGCGTTACGCTCCGCGATGGAGATGCGGGGGTGCCCGAGTTCGCGAAGGCGGTACGCCGCCCCAAGTGAAGTGGGCCCGGCGCCAAGAATGAGGACGGATTGGTCTGGTCTCAAGGTGCCGGGCATGGGGGAGGCAAGAATAGGGCGTATCTTGCGGTGGGGCGGCGGCGGCGCGCCGGTTGCGCAGCGCACAAGCCGAGCAGAACGACGCGCGCCGAACGACGAGCGCACGGCCCCTTCCCGGCGATGCGGCGGCCGAGGGTAGTTCCGCGAATCTCACCCCCCAAGTTGGGGGTCACCCAGTATTTCTTCGGGAAACCGGAAGTCCCGGCTGCCGGTGACTCGATATCATGGGGAGCAAGTTCCCCACATCCGGGGTGATGCCCAGTGGAATCGTTGGGCTGGTTTCGGATCGAGTAAGGCATTCGTTTCGTGCAGGAGGCATGCAGGATGTCAGAGCTAAGCCTGAGCGAGTTTGAGCGCGTGGCGGCGTTGATCGCTCAAGCCGGTGAGCAGATCGCGCACCTGCCGGCGATTCCGGTGCGAGACTGGCCGGACCGGGCGGCGCGGTGCCTCGGGCGCATGTGCGCCGGCGCGCAGGTCGTCGTCCAGGTGAGCAAACTCGACGAACACGGCGGGATTCTCCGCAGCGAAGCGACGGGGGTGGCGGGGGAAGGGCTGGATGCCGATGAGATCAGCCTGCTGCGCTCGCGGGCCGACCGGCTCACCTCGCTTGGTTTTCACATCGATCTCAACATCCTTCAGGCCCGCCCGCTGGTGGGTGCGGCGGATGTGCTTGCCGCCGGTCGCGACTGGCGCACCGGGAGCCTCGGGCGACTCTTCAGTTCGCCCGGCATCGGGTACGTGATCGCGGGGGTGTGCGCCCTGGGCAACGTGGACCCGGGCCGATCGTTGATCGCGCTCGTGGCGCTGCCGCCGGGCAACCGGGATCTCCAGACCATCAAGGTGCGGGCGGTCATGGGCGTGCTGCAGCACCGGGCGCGCATGGCCCTGGGCGAGAAGCCGACCGTCAACAGCGACTGGGTGACCGAGAAAGAGCAGAAAGTGCTCGACCGGCTCATCCAGGGTGAGAGCGTGCGCGAGATCGCGGAGCGCACCGATCGCAGCCAGTACACCGTGCACGATCACGTCAAGGCGCTGCATCGCAAGCTCGATGCGTCCAGCCGGGGCGAGTTGATCTCGCGGGCGCTCGGGTTCCTCGCGCTGGACACGGCGCCGAGGCGGGGCGAGGATGCGATCAGGGAAGTCAAGCCCGCGGCCGCGGACTGAGCCGCCGGAGACGATCCCGCTATCGTTGGGCATGGTGATGCGCGTCGCGATGTGGTCCGGCCCACGGAACATCTCCACGGCGATGATGCGCGCGTGGGAGAGCCGCGCCGACACCATGGTCTGCGATGAACCGCTGTACGCGCGCTACCTGGTTGCGACAGGGGCGGACCACCCGGGACGCACGGAGATCATCGCGGCGCACGAGGCGGACCTGGCCCGTGTCATCGCATGGCTCACCGGCCCCGTGCCCGCAGGGGTGCGCGTGTTCTACCAGAAGCACATGAGCCACCACCTCCTGCCCGGGGACGACCTGGCGTGGACGGGCGCGCTCGCCAACTGTTTCCTGATCCGCGACCCGCGCGAGATGATCGTTTCATACGCCAAGGTGCGCCGCGCGCCCACGCCCGAAGAACTCGGCCTGCCGCAGCAGGCCGGTCTCTTTGCGCGTGAACGGGAACGGCTGGGGTGCGTGCCGCCGGTGATCGACGCCGCGGACGTTCTGAAGAACCCGGGGGGCGTGCTGGCGGCGCTGTGCGCCCGCCTCGGTCTGCCCTGGGAGGAAGGCATGTTGTCGTGGGCGCCGGGGCGCCGTGCCACCGACGGCGTATGGGCGCCGCACTGGTACGGCGCGGTCGAGCGCTCGACAGGGTTTGAGCCCTGGCGCGAGCGGCGCGAGCCTGTGCCCCCGGGGCTCGAAGGGGTGGAGGAGGCGTGCCGCCCGCTGTACGAGGTGATGCACGAGCACCGGATCGTGACGTGACGCACGCTCCGCCCGCGCAGGGTTGTGGCCCGGAAGCCTTGCTCTGACCGCACGTTGAGACTGGTTCGGTCGCACGGCGCGATCGAGCGCGGCTCTTCGCCGGGCCTCAGGTCCGGTTTCCCGGGGTTTGGGCCCGGGCGGATTGCTCACCTGATCCGCTCCGTGCCTCCCAGTCTCGTGTGAACCGCGCTGCCCGTGGGCGGAAGCGGGGTGCGCCCAGGGCCGTTGAATGAGGCGGCGGGAGAAGGCGGCATACGCTCCGCCATGCCCCTGCTCGAGGCCCACGACCTGCGGAAGAGTTACGCCGGGCGCGCGGTGGTGGACGGCGTGAGCTTTCATGTCGAGCGTTCGGAGATCGTGGGCCTGCTCGGGCGCAACGGGGCGGGCAAGACCACCAGTTTCCGCATGACGATCGGCATGATTGATGCGGATGACGGGCAGGTGGTCTTCGACGACGTGGATATCTCGGGTCTCCCGATGTACCAGCGGGCCCGCCGGGGCATGGGGTATCTGAGCCAGGAGCCGAGCGTCTTTCAGAAGCTCTCGTGCGAGCAGAACCTGCTGGCCATCCTGGAGACCCTGCCGCTCGGGCGGCGCGAGCGCAAGGCCCGGGCCGAGGCGCTGCTGGCGCAGTTCGGGCTCACGCACAAGGCGCGCCACGCGGCCCGGACATGCTCCGGCGGCGAGCGCCGCAAACTCGAGATCGCCCGCGCCCTGGTCACCCGGCCGAGGTTGATCCTGCTCGACGAGCCCTTCAGCGGCGTCGATCCCATCGCCGTCGAAGAGCTCCAGCGCGAGATCCGGCGGCTCGCCGACGAGGACATCGCGTTCCTGATCACCGATCACAATGTGCAGCAGACGCTGCGAGTCTGCGACCGGGCGTACATCATCGACTCGGGGCGCAAGTTCGCCGAAGGCCCGCCGCGCGAGTTGATCAACGATGAACGGGTGCGCCGGGTGTATCTCGGGTCGCTCTTCCGGGGCGATGAGTTTGACGATGTGACTTCGCACCAGGGTGCGGCGGGCGCGGATTCCGGCGATGGGCCTGCGGGTCGCGAGGCCCGCCCGAAGCCGGCCGGGCCGGCCCAGCCCAAGGCCGCGCCGGGCGCGGCGACGAAGGGCGTGCCGCCGGTCGGCCCCAAGAGCGGCTCCGCGGCCGGACCGAGGCCGGCGCCAAAGCAGCCGGGCGCGTGAACTGGCGCGTCCCGCGTCAGGGCTTTCTTGAGTCGCGCACGAGCCTGCGCAGCGCTTCGCGCGCCTTCTGTAGTTCGTCCATCCGCGCCTTGAGCACCTTTTCGGCCCCGCTCTCACCCGGCTGGTAGTACGACCTGTTGACGCCAAGGTAGTCCTGCGCCGTGATGCCCCCGAGGGTGGTCTGCACTTCCGCGTCGTGGCTGTACTCGTCGTCGCGGGCCCGCTTCTTCCACACTTCGGAGCCGTGGGTCACGCCGTCCGGACTGGTGTTGGGGTCGCGAAGGAAGATCGGCACCGGCTGCGTCCGTCCCTCGCGCACGTCTTCGAGCGCGCTCTCGATCGCGGCGTAACTCGCGTTGCTCTTGGGCGTCAGGGCGAGGTAGATCGCCAGCTGAGCCAGCGTGATCCGCGCCTCGGGCATGCCGATGCGCTCCACGAGCTCCCACGCCCCCGCCGCGACCATGATCGCACGCGGGTCGGCATTCCCCACGTCCTCACTCGCGAGAATCGCCAGGCGGCGTGCGATGAACCGGGGGTCTTCGCCCCCTTCGAGCATGTAGGCGATCCAGTAGACGGCCGCGTCGGGGTCGCTGCCCCGCACGCTCTTGATGAGTGCGCTGGCGGCGTCGTAATGCTGGTCGCCGGTCACGCTGTAGGCCGCGGCCTTCTGCTGGATGCTGTCCTCGGCGGTGCGCCGGTCGATCACGAGCGCGCCGTCGTCGCGGCCCCGGCCGTCGCCCCCGGAGAGCACCGCGACCTCCAGGGCCGTCAGGGCGCGGCGTACATCGCCGTCGCACTTGAGCGCCCAGACGCGCAGCGCATCGTCGCTGACGTGGATGGTTCGCCCGCCGTAGCCGCGCTCGGCGTCGGTCAGCGCCCGCTTGAGCGTGACGATCACCTCGTCCACGCCCACGGGCTCGAGCCGGAAGAGGGTGCTGCGGCTGACCAGCGCCGAGTTGCACGCGAACAGCGGGTTCTCCGTCGTCGCCCCGACCAGCGTGATCGTGCCCCGCTCGACATCGGCGAGCAGCACGTCCTGCTGCGCCTTGGTGAAGCGGTGAATCTCGTCCAGAAAGAGGATCGTCCGCTGCTTGCGTCCCCGCAGCCGCTCTCCGGCCTCGTCGATGATCTCGCGGATCCGTTTCACCCCGACGCTGGCGGCGTTCTCGCGCTCGAAGTGCCGGCGCGTGACCCCGGCGATGACCTCGGCCAGGCTGGTCTTGCCCGTCCCCGGCGGGCCGTGCAGGATGATGCTCGTGATCGCGTCCGCCGCGAGCATCCGGCGGAGCAACTTTCCCTCGCCGAGCAGGTGCCTCTGGCCCGAGATCTCTTCGATGGTGCGCGGGCGCATGCGCACGGCCAGGGGCTCCACGCCCTTCGCCGCCTCGCTTCGACCGGAACTCCACAGGTCGGCCATGGATCATCGTACGAGGCGAGGGCGGGAGAGCGGCACCGACGCGCCGATCCCCTTGCAGGGGTCGCGCCGCTCTGCGCCATGGTTCATCGGCGGTCAGGGTGTGCTCGGCCCGCCCGAGGCGTGCGGGGTTACGGGCACCCCTCGACGAAGCGATCCAGGTAGAAGAAGAAGTCAGCGGCGTCGATCGCGCCGTCCGGGACGCCGTAGGCGGGGTCGTTGGGGTCACTGGAGCCCGAGAGGTCGGCGACAGCCAGGTTGCCGGCGACGAACTGGTCGAGGTAGTAGAAGAAGTCGGACGAATCGACGGCGCCGTCAGGAACGCCGTAGGCGGGGTCGTTGGGGTCGCTGCTGCCCGAGAGGTCGGCAGGGCAGACCGGGGGCGGCGGGTCGCAGGTGTCGGGAATGCCGTCGTTGTCAAAGTCCGGACCGGGGACGGTGGGGACGATCTTGTAGAGTTCGCCGCCGTTCTGATCGACGATGTACAGCTCGCCGTAGAAGTCTTCGCCGAACGACACAACGCTGGAGATGGAGAGCGAGCCGGGCGGGTCGAGGAGTGCGGTGCGGTCCACGCTCGCGGGGAGGGGGAAGCCGCCGTTGGTGTCGATGGTCCAGATGTTGTTCGAGCAGTAGTCCGCGTAGAAGTAGAGGCCCTGGATTTCGGGGATGGCGCAGCCGCGGTAGACGTACCCCCCGGTGATGGAGCATCGGAATGGGTTGCCGCCGTGGGAGTATTGACGGACGGGGAAGACCATGGTGGACTGGGGTGCGCAGTTGGAGGTGTTGAAGGCCTGGTTGGCCTCGTAGCAGCGCCAGCCGTAGTTCTCGCCGCCCGTGCTGGAGGCGGGCTGGACGTTGATCTCTTCGAGGGTGTTCTGACCCACGTCGGCGATCCAGAGTTCGCCGGTGTCGCGGTCAAAGCCGTTGCGCCACGGGGTGCGCAGCCCGTAGGCCCAGCTCTCGGCGTTGCCGGCGATGCCGCCGAAGGGGTTGTCGGTGGGGATGCCGTAGTCCTTGTTCGGATCGGCGGGGAAGTCGTCGGCGTTGACGTCGATGCGGAGCATCTTGCCCAGATTGGTGACGAGGCTCTGGCCGTTGCCGATGGACGGGTCGTGCCCGGAGCCCGAGTCGTTGGCCCCGCCGCCGTCGCCGAGCGCGATGTAGAGGTAGCCGTCGGGGCCGAAGTCCATCCAGCCGCCGTTGTGGTTGGACTGGGGCTGGCTCTGCGTGAAGATCACGTCGCCCCCGGTCGCGGTGTTGCCCGACATCGTCCACTCTTCGACGGTGGTGGTGCCGGAGGTGTTGGTGTAGTTGATGTAAAAAAGGCCGTTGTTCTGGAAGTCGGGGTGGAAGGCGAGGCCGAGCAGGCCCTGCTCGTTGCCCGTCGAGACGGTGCGCGTGAGGACGGGCGCGGCGATCAGCGAGTTGGTGGTGAGGTCAAAGACGCGGACGCGTCCCTGGTTGCCGACCCACTGCTCCAGGATGAAAATGCGCCCGGCGTCGCCGGGGGCGCTGCCCACCCAGACGGGGCGGGAGAGCCCCGCCGTGATGCGGGTCGTGGTCATCTGGGCGTGGGCGAAACCGGCACACGCCGCGAGGCACGCGGCGGTCAGGCGAGCATTCATGGGTTCCCTCCGTTCCTCGCCGCGGGGGTGCGGCATGGACAATTCGATCTTCCCCGAGCAGGGGTTCCGAGCCAAGCGCGAATGCCGGAATTGGAATGGAAATGCGCGCGGCGGCGGGGCATGCGCCCGGGATAACCGGGGGCGAGAGATAGAGGCTCTTCGTGTCCGCTGATGGTGTGGGCGGGCGCGGGGGGCCGAGCGCGGGCACTGCGCCGCCGGCGCCCGGGCCCGGACTTCGTACAGACACAGGGTCGGCGTTCTTGCGCACGGCTCACTGCCCGAAGAGGTTTTTCTCTCCGAACATGCCCGCGTCTTCGAAGTACGAGAGGGCTTCGGTGACGGTGCTGAAGATCTTGGTCGCGGTCTGGGTGATGAAGGGGCTGGGGGCCTTCTTGGGGCGCCAGACGACGTAGACCTCCTTGGTGTGCTCCCAGGCGTGTTGAAGTTCGCGTTCGACGCCGGAGGAGAGGCCGGGGATGTCCTTGCCGCCCGCGCCGGGGAGTTCGGGGATGTAGGAGACGATCATGTCGGACTGGTCGATGAGCTTGAAATCGCGCATGTAGATCTGACCGTCCACGTCCCCGGCAATTTCGATCACCTCGCGGGTGCGGACCCGGATCGGAGGCGTGCCCGCGCCGCCCCCGAAGGAGTGGGGGGCGTGGTCGAAGGACTCCTTGCCTTCCTTGGCGGCGGCGATGGCGCGATCGAGCAGGAGTTTTTCGTCCACGTCGCCGGGATCAAAGGTGACGAAATGTTCGGCGAGGGCCGCGCGGAAGGCGTCGATCTCGGCGAGCACGTCGGGCATATCGACGACGTGGCTCATGGGGAAGGAGGGGTAGACCTTGCGCAGCGCGGGGCGGCAGACGAGGCGAAAGAGCGTGCGGGTGGTTTCCTGGTGACGCCCCCGGGAGAGGATGTAGAACTGGCTGCCGGGGATCGCCTTGCTCATCAGTTCGGTCGCGAGGATCTCTTCTTCGCGCCAGACCATGCAGTCCTTGAGGGTGGCGTCGATGTCGTGCTCGCTGTGAAGGCGATGGTGGACGACTTCGATGTTGTCAACCAGCACGATGAAGAGGTCGGGCTGGAGGAGTTGGAGCTGGTCGAAATCGAAGGCCGGAAAGAGTCCGTGGCGCCAGCGGAACGTCGCGTGCGTGTTCACGATGATGTTGCGCTTGTCGCGCGCATCGGCGGCGATGTCCTTGAAGGCGGCGCGGCGGAGGCTGCTGAGGCGCGAGAGGGGCAGGTCGAGGATGCGCCCCCGCTTCACGTCCGGGGCTTCGCGGTACATCATGTCGCCGACGTGGTAGAGGTCGAGGGCTTCGCCCTGACTTCCGGCGAGACGGGCCGCCCGGTCGAGGTAGGGCTTTTTGTCCATGCCGATCTGGCCGGTGATGATGGCGCGCATAGGGCTCTCCGGTGCCGGGGGCGTAGTCTAGGTTTGCAACCCCGGCATCGAACGCGAGTTGCGCCGCGCCGGGTTCCTACGCTGACCCGTGCAGCGGTACCGGCTGACCATCGCGTATGACGGCACCGACTTCTGCGGCTGGCAGAAGCAGGAGCCGCCCGAGCCGGAGCGAAGCCCCGGCGCTCCGGCGCCGCCGAGGGAACTGATCCTGGAAGGGCACGAGGCGACGCAGCCCGGGCGGGTGGTGCTGCGGACGGTGCAGGCGGTGGTCGAGCGGGCGGCGCGCGAGGCGGTGTGCGAACCGATCACGCTCCTCGGCGCCAGCCGGACCGACTCGGGCGTCCATGCGCGGGGCCAGGTCGGGGCCTTCACGGCGGGATGGACGACAAGGGGGGGGTGGCCCCTGGAGCGCGGCGTTGAGCCGCTGCGGCGCGCCATCAACAGCCGCCTTCCGGGCGATGTCATCGTGACGCGGGTCGAGGCGGCAGAGCCCGACTTTGACCCGATCGGGGGCGCGGTACGCAAGTGCTACACCTACACGATCTTCTGCGGGCCGGATCGGCCACTCTGGCGTCGGCGCACGGCGACCTTTGTGCGCGAGGCGCTCGATGTCGAGGCGATGAACCGGGCCGCGGCGGCGATGGTGGGCGAGTTCGACTTCGCGGCCTTCGCCGCCAGCGGGCACGGGCGGCTCTCGACCGTGCGCCGGGTGGATTCGTGCGCCGTGGAAACGTGCGACGAGCAGGCGGACCGGGGGCGTCTGATCCGGATCACGGTGACGGGGGGCGGGTTTCTCTACAACCAGGTGCGGATCATGGTGGGGACGCTCGTGGAAGCGGGGCGAGGGCGACTGGACCCCGCGTTGGTGCCCGAGATCATCGCATCGCGCGATCGGAGCCGCGCCGGGCCGACGATGAAGCCGGAAGGGCTGTGCCTGGAGTGGATCAGGTACGCGGGCGAATAGACGTGTCCGCGGCGCGGTTGGTGTGCATGAACACGGAGAATCGCATGGGCATCATCATTCGGCGCGCCGGGGAGCGCGGGCGGACGCGCCTGCCCTGGCTTGACGGGCGCCACACCTTCAGTTTCGGCGAGTACCATGACCCGCATTTCATGGGGTTCGGGGCGCTTCGCGTCATCAATGATGACCGCGTGGCGCCGGCGGGGGGCTTCTCGCCGCACCCGCACCGGGACATGGAGATCGTGACGATCGTGCTGCAAGGAGCGCTGGCTCACAAGGACAGCCTCGGGCATGGTTCGGTGATTCGCCCGGGCGATGTGCAGCGCATGAGCGCGGGGCGGGGCATCGTGCACAGCGAGTTCAACGCCTCGGAGACCGAGCCGGTACATCTGCTGCAAATCTGGATTCACCCGCGTGAACGAAGGCTGGAGCCCGGCTACGAGCAGAAGGCGCTCGGGCCGATGCCCCCGGGCGTGCGGGTGCTGGTCACGCCGGACGGGCACGACGGAAGCCTGAGCATGCAGGCCGAGGCGCGCATTCTGGGTGCGCTGGCCGGCGTCGATGCTCCGGCACGCGTCGCCATCACGCCAGGGCGCATCGCCTGGGTGCACGTGGTCGAGGGTGCGGGTGAACTGATCGCGGCGGGCGAGCGGGTAGCGCTGGGCGAAGCGGACGGAGCCGGTGTGCGCGGCGCGACCGAGTTGGAACTGGTCGGCGCGCCCTCCGTCTCGGCGATCATCTTTGAGGTCGTCGAGCGATAGCGCCGCAGGCCGGGCTCCCCGAGGCGACCTCGGGGTGACGGCCCGGCCACATGGTTCGACGCATGATCCCCGCAGGGCATATACCCTGCGTCATGGCGCGGTTTGAGCCCATCCCCGCGGATCGACGTGAGATGCACCGGGCCTGGCTGCTCGATGTCGCCGGGCTTCCGACGGCCTCGGGGCGCGAGCAGAACGTCATCGCGTGGGTCCGCGCCTGGGCGCTGGGGCGCCCCGATGTGCGCGTGGAAACAGACGGGTACGGCAATCTGTCCCTGAGTCTCGCGCACGTCCCGGCGCAGGATGCGCCCCCGGTGTACTTCACGGCCCACATGGACCACCCGGCCTTCGTCGTGCAGCGGGCGCTGGGGGGCACGCAGGCAGAACTCGTCTTTCGGGGCGGGGTGATGGACGACTACTTCGATGATGCCGAGGTGCGCTGGCACGGCCCGCACGCGGGCGTGGGCGGGCGCCTGCGCGAGTGCGTCGGTGCGGGGAAGGGAGGAAAGGCGTACCTGGCCGAGTTTGACCACCCGATCGAGCCCCGCGCCGGGGATGTCGTCACCTGGGACCTGCCGGGCTCGCAGATTTCTGACGAACTGCCCGGCGGGGTGCTTCACGCTTCGGCCTGCGACGACCTGGCCGCTCTGGCCGCGGCGGTGGGGGCGCTGGAAGAACTGCGCCTGCGCCGGGCGGCGGGAGAGAAGGTCGGCGATGTACGCCTGCTCTTCACGCGGGCGGAGGAGATCGGGTTCGTGGGGGCGATCGGCGCGTGCCGCGCCGGCACGATGCCGACGGGGTCGCGGGTCATCGCGCTTGAGAACAGCCGCGCCTCGTCAGAGGCCCCGATCGGCGGCGGCCCGATCGTGCGCGTGGGCGATCGGCTGAGCATCTTCACGCCCGGCCTCACCGATGCGGTGAACAAGCGGGCGGAGCATGTCGCCGGGGGCAGCCAGCCCACCAGTGCGCAGAAGGCGGGCTCGGCCCCGCGGTGGAAGTGGCAGCGCCGGCTCATGAGCGGCGGGGCCTGCGAGGCCAGTGTGTTCTGCGCCTACGGCTACGAAGCGACGTGCGTCTGTCTGCCGCTGGGCAACTATCACAACATGGCCGACCTCGACGCGGTGCAGGCGGGCACCAATGCCAGCCCCGCCCGCTGCGCGCGCGAGTTCATCAGCGTGAGCGATTTTGAAGGCATGGTCGATCTGCTCGTCGCGTGCGGCGAGGGGTTGCCGAGCGCGGGCGGGTTCATGGACCGGCTCGACACGCTCTGGAAGCAGCACGAGGGGGTGCTGGGGGAGTGAGCCCCCCGCAACGCGCCGGGCCTGGGCAAGGCGCCTGCCTGTCAATGCGCGGCCGCGGGCGCCGGAGTCTTTTCGGGGCGGAAGTGCCCGGGATCGAAGGTCTGGCCGACCAGGAAAGATTCGAGCTTCAACTCCGCGCGCCCGATGCCTTCGTGCCGCAGAGTGATCGTGCCGGGGATGTGAACCCCGTGAATCACCTGGTAATCGGTGAGGTCAAGGGCGTAGGGCACGCGAAGACCCCGCACGGCGGTCATCTCGCCCCGGATGCGGGTGATGTCGCCGGTGGCCGGGTCGATGGTCAGGCGGGTCTTGAGCCCGGTGTTCAGGGCAAGTTCCACGAGCACGTTCGTCGCGCCCTCCTCCGGGGCGAGCGTGCGGACTGAATCGACGTGCCCCGTCCACGCGCCGAGCATGACGTCGGGGTGTCCGATGCGGCTTTCTTCGTTCTGTTCGGCATTGGCTTCTTGGAGCGTTTCAAAGGGCGAAACCGACCAGCCCCGCTCGCCGTCGTGATACTCGATGAACACCCCGAGATCGCCGAAGTCCTGGGTCTGTCGGTAGGCGTTGCCCTGGACATCAAAGGTCATGGTGCCTTCGGCGCCCTGCGAGGGCATGCTCACGCGGTACACGAGCCGGTAGGGTCCGGCGGCGTCCAGCGCGGCGCGACGCTCGGCGACGGGTAGCGCCGCCAAAGCGGCGTCGGGGGCGTCACCCGTCGCCGCCGCGGGCCGCACGCGGGTGTGCACGTAATCGCGGCCCGCCTGCGTCAGCGTCAACGAGGGGCATGTGCCGCCTTCGGAGGGCGCGAAGGAGACCACGATCTCCTTGGCGATGCGGAAGGCCCACTTGCCCTCGGCATCGGGGGGTTGAAGCTCGTAGACCATCTGCCCGGGCACGTCGATCGCCAGTCGCCCGTTCTGCACCAGCACCTTGAGCGTGATGCCGAGCTTGTCGTTGGCGTATTCACCGACGAGCGGGTCAGAGACCGAGGCATCGACCCCGCCGGCGGGCGTGACCCCTTCGCGGGGGAGTTCAAAGTCCGCGCCCTGGTGGAGCGTGAGCTGGGTGATGTGCCCCTCGTCATCACGGACGAAGGATACGGAAGCCCCGGGAACGGCCTTGAGCGCCCGGCGGCCTTCGGCATCGGGCGGGGCGAGTTCGTAGTTGGTCTGCCCCGGCACATCGACGTACACGACGCCGTCCGCCACGGTCACGGTGAACCAGGCATCCTTGAAAGGCCCGAAGTTGGCCTTGTACCGACCCGCGAGGTCCGGGGCGGCGGGGGCGCCGGCGATGGGCGCCTGCCAGTCGGTGAGCATCGCTTCCCAGATGATCTGCTGAGCCATGCTCTGAAGCGGGGTGGCGGTGACGTTGGCGAGCAGCACAAACCCGAGTTCGGCCTCGGGAATGAGCGCCACTTCGGCCGCGAAGCCGTCGATGTTGCCGCCGTGTTCCACGACCTTTCGCCCTTCCCAATCGTGGAGCATCCAGCCCAGGCCGTACCACGCGCCTTCCTGGATCTCGATCTGCGGCGTGCGTGTCTCGGCGATGACGCCCTCGCTGACGATGCGCGTGCCGCCGATCTCGCCCTCACCCAGTTGCAGGCGCACCCATTGGGCCATGTCGTTCACGCTGGAATAGATGCTGCCGGCGGGACCGCAGCGGTCGATGTCGCGGATGGGAAGCGGCTCGAAGGGGCCGCCGGGCTCGATCCAGTTGTATCCCTGCGCGATGTGCGGGTGAGAGACGGCCTCGGCATGGGTTGCCACCGTGCTCGTCATGCCCAGGGGCGTGAGCAGACGGTCGCGGAGGAGGGTGCGCCAGTCGGAGCCGGCGGCGCGCCCCGCGCCCGTGCCGGCGACAAGGTACATTTCGTTGTTGTAGTTGAACGCCTCTCGGAAGGTGTCCTCGGGCTCGGCGCGGTTCATGTAGTAGACCGTGCGCTCGAACGCGATCGGTGCGCCCATCGAAAGCATGCCCATGCGGGCGAACCCGGAGCGGTGGCAGAGCAGGTCGCGCACGAGAACTTCAGGCTTGGGTTCAGGGGCCTTGATCTGGAGGTGGAGCCCCGGGACGTGCTGCGAAGCCGGCTCGTCGTAGGACATCACGCCGTCGTCCTGCAGGATACCGATGAGGGTCGAGGTGATCGCCTTGGTCGTTGACCCGATGCAGTAGATGGTGTCAGCGTCGGCGGGCACGCCGCGCTCGATGTTCGCCTGGCCGAATCCTCGCGCCAGGATGATCTCGTCGTTGTAGACGATGGCCAGCGACACGCCGGGGATGTGCAGGTTCCGGCGCTCCTGT
Organism: Phycisphaerales bacterium; assembly: GCA_020847175.1. Lineage (GTDB taxonomy): Bacteria > Planctomycetota > Phycisphaerae > Phycisphaerales > UBA1924 > JADLCM01. The sequence goes on along the minus strand of JADLCM010000042.1, from coordinate 20,758 downwards.
TCGATCCGGGCCTCGATGCGATCGAGGCGCGCTTCGAGCGTGGGCTCGGCCCACGCGACTGAGGCGCCCAGGCCTGCGACCAACACGACGAACGCACCTGCTGCGCGGCGGCATGACATGTCCGGGGCCCTCGGAGTGTGCGAGATATCTTTGGAATCAGCCCGTCACCGTTTCAACCGCCCGACCCGGGATCGGGTTCAGGGGGCGCCTCGGGGAGCACGCCCTCCCGGCGCGCCACGATGCTCAGCGTCATGAGGTCGCCCGTGACGTTGAGCGTGGTGCGGCACATGTCGAGAATGCGATCGACCCCGAGGATGACCGCAATGCCCCCCGCCGTGGTCGCCGAGGCGACGCCGAGCTGCTCCAGGATGACGATGATCATGATGAGGCCGACCCCCGGCACGCCCGGCGTGCCGATGGAGGCGAGCGTGGCGGTGAGGAGGATCATCAGCTGCTCGCTGGTGGAGAGGTCCACGCCGTAGAGCTGGCAGATGAAGACCGCCGCGACCGCCTGGTAGAGGGCCGTGCCGTCCATGTTGATCGTCGCGCCCAGGGGCAGCACGAAACTGGCGAGGTTCTTGGGCACGCCCAGGCGCTCCTCCGCGCACCGGAGCGACACGGGCAGAGTGGCGTTGGAGCTGGACGTGCTGAAGGCGGTGAGCTGGGCGGGGGCGACGGCCCGGAAGAACCGGCGCGGGCTGATCTTCGCCAGGAGGCGCAGCAGGATCGGGTACTCGACGAAGAGCACCAGCGCCAGCCCGCCGACCACGCAGCCGACATATGCCCCGAGCGCGCCGAAGGCCCCGAGGCCCGTGCTGGCGATCGTCTGGGCGATGAGCGCAAAGACCGCGACCGGGGCGATGGCCATGACCCAGCTCACGATCTTGAGCAGGGCCTCGTTGAGCGCGTCGAAGGCTTCGATCGCCGGCTTGCCCTTGCCTCCGGCGAGCATCCCCAGCGCCAGGCCGAGCAGGAGCGCGAACGTGACGACCTGCAGAATCTCGAACTTCAGGCTCGCGATGGCGGCGAAGGGGTTCTCGGGCACGATGGCGAGCAGCACGGCCCAGACATCGGGCTTGACGGCGGTGTCAACCCTCGTCTGGCTCTCGCCCAGTCGCTCCGCCGCGAGCTGGTCGCGCACGACCTCGGAAACAAACGAGCCGGGCTTGACGACGTTCACCAGCACGAGGCCGATCACGATCGCCGCGGCCGTGGTGGCGATGTAAATGCCGAGGGTCGTGCCCCCGACGCGCCCCAGCTTGCGCACGTCCGTCATTGTGCTCGCGCCGACCACGAGGCTGCACAGCACCACCGGCACCGCGATGAACTTGAGGAGACGCAGAAACAGCTCACCCGTGAACCAGGCAAGGCGGGCGAGGAACCGGGGCGCCTTGGCGATGAACCCCGCCTCGGCGTTGGGGTCGGGGCGCGCGAGCTCGTGCAGCATCCACGCCAGGCCCGCCCGCGTCGGCTCGTCATCCGGGGGCGTGAGCGCCGCCGGGGCGTCCGTGCTCGACGCGAGTGCTGCGGTGTGCTCGCGGAGCCAGGCGAGGGCGCCGGGCACGTCCGCCCCTTCGGGAGGGGGGAGGTCTTCACGCGACTCGGCGCGCCGCGGCGCGGGGCGCGGCCGGCGTTTCGGTTCGGCGGGCGAATCGGGCACAACGTCCCGGACCACCCAGTCCGCCACGTACGCGGTGTAGGCGTTGCGCGGGGCCTCGATGGGGCCTGCGCCCGGGGCGGGGGCATAGGCCTTGGCGGCTTCGTCGAGCCAGCGGAGCGCCGGGCCGGCATCGGACGGCGGCGCCGCGGCCCGCACGCCCGGCCTGCCCGCGCGGAAGTTCGCCGCGTCTCCGACGCCGAGGGCGCCCCAGGTGTACCGGCCCCAGGTGATGCTGATCAGCAGCCCGACGCCGATCCCGAGCACGAGGGCGATCAGGATCTTCCAGTGCAGGGCGAGTTTCACGCGCCTGGGCATTCGGGCGACCTCCGGTGGGCGCTTCGCAAGGAGGCACGGTACCCGATTCCTCCGGCGATCGCCAGACGCACCCCTACGATGCCGCGATGTCCACCGGGCCTTCGAGTCGGCAGCTGTATCGAGCCTACCTGGCCCGCAGATCGACCCCCAAGCCGGAGACAACCGGCGCTGCGCCCGTGCGCCGGCGTTCGCGCTCGTTCGCGGCGCTCTTCCGGGCGCTGTGGCGTGAGATCGGGCCGCGCCGCCCGATGCTCGCGGCCTCGCTGGGCACGCTCACGATCGCGACGCTCCTGGGCCTCGCGATGCCCGCCTCAACCAAGTTCGCCCTCGACTACATCCTGCTCGATGCGCCCGGCCCGGAGGGCCTGCCCGCGTGGCTCCCGCTTCCGCGCGACCGCATGAGCCTGTTGTGGTGGTTGTCAGGGGCGATGCTGTGCGTCACGGCGCTGTCGATCGCGATCGGCATGTGGGGGCGCTGGCAGACCACGCGCACCGCCAAGCGCCTGCACGTGGGGGTGCGCCGTCGCGCGTTCGCCCACGCGGCCCGGCTGCCGCTCCACCGGGTGCAGCACCTCAAGAGCGGCGGGCTGGCGAGCATCCTGCGCGACGATGCGGGCCAGGCCGGTGAACTGGTCTTTTCGTTGATCTACAACCCTTGGCGCGCGGTGGTGCAACTGGTCGGCACGCTCGCCATCCTGGCGCTCGTCGACTGGCGCCTGCTGCTGGGGGCGCTCCTGGTCATCCCCACCGTCTGGCTCACGCACCGCACCTGGATCGCACGGCTCCGCCCGGTCTGGCGCGACGTGCGCCAGACCCGCCAGGGCATTGACGCCCACGCCACCGAGACCTTCGCCGGCATGCGCGTCGTGCGCGCCTTCGCCCGTGAAGGAGGCGAGGCGGCCCGGTTCACCACCGGCAACGCCCTGCTCGCGCGCCAGCAGATGCTCAACTGGTGGTGGAGCCGCGGCATCGAGATCGTGTGGCAACTCCTCATCCCCGTCGCCAGCGCCGCGGTGCTGCTCTACGGCGGGTGGCAGGTCGTGCGCGGCAACCTCACCGTCGGCGACCTCATGATGTTCAGCGCCTACCTCCTCATGCTCCTCGCGCCCGTCGAGACGCTGGTGATGTCGGCGGCGAACGTGCAGGACCAGCTCGCCGCCCTCGACCGCGTGCTCGATCTGCTCGACGAACCCCGCGAGTTTCACGACCAGGGCGCCCGCCCGCGCCTGCCCGCCGCGGGCGTGCGCGGGGCCATCGCCTTTGACCACGTGTCGTACCGCTATCCGTCGCGCGACGGGCTGGTGCTCGACGATATCGTGCTGGAGGTTCCCGCGGGCTCCACCGTGGCGCTGGTGGGCCCCAGCGGGTCGGGCAAGACCACCCTCTGCAACCTCGCCGCCCGGTTCTTCGACCCCTCCTCGGGGCGGGTGCTGCTCGACGGACGCGACCTGCGCGACTACGACGTGCGGAGCTACCGCGAACTGCTCGGCGTGGTCGAGCAGGATGTCTTTCTCTTCGACGGCACCGTGCGCGACAACATCGCTTATGCGCGCCGGGAGGCGAGCGAGGCCGAGATCATCGGCGCCGCCCGCGACGCCCACGCCGAGGAGTTCATCCTCACCCTCGACAAGGGGTTTGACACCGTGATCGGCGAGCGCGGCGTGCGGCTCTCCGGGGGGCAGCGCCAGCGCCTCGCCATCGCCCGAGCCCTGCTCGCCGACCCGCGCATCCTGATCCTTGACGAAGCCACGAGCAATCTCGACACCCAGGTCGAACGCCTGATCCAGCAGGCGCTCGGGCGCCTCATGCGCTCGCGCACCTGCTTCGTCATCGCCCATCGCCTCAGCACGATCCGGCACGCCGACCTCATCGCAGTGCTGGAGCGCGGGCGCATCGTCGAAACCGGCGCCCACGGGCAGCTCCTCGCCCGGGGCGGGCTCTACGCGGCGTTCCTGCGCATGCAGATCGAAGCGCCCCCGGCGCCGCCCGCGGGCGAACCCGCACCCTCTACCATCGCCCCGTGATCCTGGGCGCGGCGGTCATCTTCGCCTGGCTGCTCTGGGCGCTCTGCGCCCGGGCGATCATGCGCAACCCCTGGGGTGACCCGTTCAGCGGGTTTGTGTGGCACGGCGGGCGGGTCTTTGTCCGCGTCATGCACCCGGCCCACGTTCGCGGGGCTGAGGCACTGCGCGGGGCGCCGGCCCCCGGGCCTCTGATCGTCGTCGCCAACCACACGGCGGGGATCGATCCGATGCTCATCCAGTGCGCGTGCCGGTTCCCGATCCGGTGGATGATGGCGATGGACATGCGAGCCCCCGCGCTCGAATGGTTCTGGCAGTGGGCCGAGATCATCGAGGTGGACCGCTCCGGCAAGGGGGGCCTCGCGCCCATCCGCGAAGCCCTGCGCCACCTCCAGGCGGGAGGCGCAATCGGCATCTTTCCTGAAGGCGGGCTCGAACGCCCCGCCGAGACCCTGCGCCCGTTCCTGGCGGGCGTGGGCATGATCATCGAGAAGTCCGGCGCGCCGGTGCTGCCGGTGCTCATCCGCGGCACGCCGCAGGTTGACCCCGCCTGGGCGAGCCTGCGCGTGCCCAGCCGTCCGAAGCTGGAGTTCGGCGCAGTGATCACCTACGAGGGTTCGGGGCTCAAGGCCGGGGCCATCGCGGCGGACCTGCGGGACCGTTACCAGCGCTGGACGGGGTGGGGCGATTCGTCGAGCGACCAGCCCGAACATCTCCACAACAGGCAGTGACTATCGCGTCTGCAGTCGACGTTTGATTTCATCGGCGCGGCGGCGAATGGCACCATGATCGGTGGACGGATGTGGGCCACGCCGCAGCAAGAACTCGCACGCCTCCAGCGCGTCCACGATAGCGTCTCGACGGCCGCTTCGGGAGAGCGCGAGTGCCTCACTCCGAATGGCACCTTCGTACAGATCACCCCACCTTCGCGCATCGACCAGCGCCGCCCAATCAAGATCGGCTTCGCCTGAAACCACACGACTGACGATCTCATCTTGAACTTCGACCCGTCGTTGATCATCACTTCCCGCCCACGCCTCCGCGAGATGCTGGCCTACAAACACTGAAACAGGGTCCGCAGCGACTTCTGGATCTGCCCACAGTTCTTCCAGTCGAGCCCGGGCGGCATCGTTCCTCAGATTGCTCCAGTTTCCCGCCCGGAGGAACTCAAGTTCGAAGTTGACATGCGATGCGATTCCGACCGACGCGCGACCCTCGGCCAGCACGTGGCCCAGGACACGACGCCCGTCCTCGATCATCCCGACACGAAAATACGAACGGGCGCTCCCCGCCAACAGGGAACGCCGACTGGCGTCATCCCACTCCGCCCCGGAAAACCGCACCGCGTCTTCCCCATGCATCGCGGCTCGCTCCCACGCCTGTTGCGCCTCTGCCGCCGCGACTCGTCGAATGCACGCATGCCGCCATGCGGGATCGGTCGTGGGCACGTCAAAAGACGCCCCAGTCTCTATCGCGCTCTGGTAGTAGGACTCTGCCTGGCCTGCCAACCCTTGCTCCCACGCGATATCACCGAGAAGTCGGTTTGCATCGAGGAGATCCGACTCTCGCTCAGGGTCGCGCGTCACCAACTTCAGGACCGTAGAAGCAGATTGATAGTCGCCGCGTCTGCGGCATTCCACACCAGCGAGACGACCCAGGTGCGAACGTCCCGGCGACGCCAAGCGATGATGGGTCCGTACTGCTCCAACAAGCCGACTGAGCGCGGCCTGCTCTTCCTCAGTCGATTGTGCCTGCCGAATCTCGGCACGGAAGCGGCGCGCTGCATCCGCAGGCGTATCCACCATGATCGAGGCTGCACGGGTGCCCCACTCTCTTTCGGCGTGAGCCATCTGAACGGCGCCGCAGGCGACCATCGCAATTGACACGACGCGAATCGACGTTCCGGGCATTTCTTGAGTGCTCCGAAAGGGGGACAGGCGAACTTCAGGGAGGACACACGCGGCCGCAGCACGGAGGCACGGTCAGCAGATTGTCGCAACAGGCCTCAAACTCAGTGCCGACAGTGTACCCACGAACATGCTCGGCAAAGCCTGTGACAGTCTCAGAGTCGCACAACGTCTCAATAGTGCCGCCGCCGCAGGATGCATTCAACGTCCACACGATCAACTCACGCGCGAACTGTTCTGTTCCTTCGACCCTGCTCCGCTGTCGATGCACCGCGATATTGGTGTCGAGACAATCCTGCTGCGTGAGAGTAAGATTTACCGAAGTCGTTGCTTGCGTCTCAGCGCAAGCCTGACCTGTGACCGTAAAATCAGCCTGCAACCCAAGCCGAGACAGCAACGTCGCTACAAAGCCCGCCTTGAAGCCAGCCTCAACCGCGACACTCAAACAGTACTTCTTGATGATCGTTTGCGAGTAGCCCCATTCGAAAACAAGGTTGTTGTGGTTGCAATCGATTGGGTAGCGGCATACCGCTTTGACGGTGTGTGCTGCAAACGGCTCCAGGACCTCGGGTTTGACATCAATGGACGAGAAGAAAATCACATCCTGTCGAACATCAGCGACACCGTTGACGCAACCAACGAGCTGCATGCTCTGCAACATTTGGGTGTGTTCGCTCGCGCACTCCAAATACACGAACCAATCAAACTCCTGAGCACGCGCCGTCGAGGCGGACATCAATACCGCGCCGAGGCAAATGACGAAACGGCGAAACGGCGAAACGGCGAAACGGGAACCCGTGCGCATACCGCAAACTACTCGAACATCGGCGCGGTGTCAAGTCACATTCTCTTCCAATAGCCAGCCCGCCTCAGAACCCACCCCTGAGCTTCTGGTTGCCGAACTTCTCCTTGAGGCGCCGAAAGGCGGGGTCTTCCTTGGCGATGTCCTCGGCGGTGCGCTTGGGTTCGCGGCCCTTGCCGCCCGCCGCGCCGGCGGGGCGTTCCGGGGCGGGCTTGGTCTGCTTGAGGCTGAGGCTCACCTTGCGGCTGCCGGCTTCGACCTTGAGCACCTTCACCTTGATGATCTCATCGGCCTTGACGACATCTTCGACGCGGTTGACGCGGCGCCAGTCGAGCTCGCTGATGTGCACGAGCCCCTCGATGCCCGGGGCGACTTCGACGAAGCACCCGAACTCGGTGATGCTCTTGACGCGCCCGGTGACCTCCTCGCCTTCCTTGATCTGGTTGGTCGCGGTGAGGAAGGGGTCTTCCTGCAGTTGCTTCATGCCCAGGGAGATGCGGTTGTTCTCCCAGTCGGTCTTGAGGATGATGACCCGGACGCTCTGGCCCTCTTTGACGTACTTCCCGACGTTCTTCTCCGAGGGCGTGGCCCGGTCGTGGGTCATGTCCGAAATGTGCACGAGACCGTCGAGCCCGCCGAGATCAACGAACGCGCCGAAGGCCATGATCTTGCGGACCGTGCCGTCGATGGTCTGGCCTTCCTTCAGAGTCTCGCGCAGCTTGTCGCGCCGGGCGTTGCGCTCTTCGAGCAGCAGGTGCCGCCGCGAGAGCACGATGTTGCCCTTGCCCCGCCGGTCGATGCGCTCCACTTGGCAGGCGAGTTTCTGGCCCATCATCACCGAAAGGTCTTCGATGCGGTCGAGGCCGACCTGGCTGGCGGGCAGAAAGGCGCGGTGCCCCCCGGCGATCTCCAGCTCCAGCCCGCCCTTGTTCACGCCCACGACCTTGCCTTCGATGGTCTGGCCGGGTTCGAGCAGTTCCCACTCCGCCTTCTGCACCGAGCCGGGACGGATGCAGAGCAGCAGCCCTTCGTTGTGGTCGCGCTTCGTGATGACCACTTCAACCTCATCGCCGACCTTGGGCAGACCCTCGTCATTGGGATACTGGGTGCGTTCGACGACGCCGAGGTCCTTGGGCCCGAACTCGACGAACACGTCCGTCGGTCCGACGCTGACGACCTTGCCCTTGCGCTTCTCACGTCCACCCTCGATCACGCGCGGCCCGCGGATGGCGGGCTTGCCGCCCGAGGGCGGCGCCGCCTTGGGTTTCTGATCGAGGGCCGCCATGGCCTGGTCGATCTCGGCCTTCATCTCGGCGGACAGGTCGTTGGGCACGGTGTCGGGCGTGGGCTGCATGATGCTCGTCTCGGGGGCCGGTTCCCTCGGCGGGGAGGGAGTCAGTGTATCCGCCGCGCTTCGCGGCCGGAAGAGTCTCGCGTGAGCATCCGTGCGTGTCTGGGGCGGCCTCCGCCGCGGGTCATGGTATCCGGATCGGGGGTCACATGAAATCCCGGATCGCGCGGACGATCCGCTCGGCGACCCGGACGTTGACCAGCCCGGCCTCGGCGTCGATCGCGGGGCGGGTGCCGCCGCGCACGGCGGCGAGAAAGGCGTTGATCTCGGCGACGATGGGCTCGGTGTCGTCGATCTCGAGCTGCTCGATGTTGACGAGCTCGCCCCACTTGAGGTCCGACAGGTCGGTGCCGCGCCGGAGCTGGTCCGCGACCTCGCGCATCTGGATCTCGTTGGCGATGCGCCGGATGATCGTGCCCTTCTTGGCCCCATAATCGATCTTGATGTAGGCGTTCTCGCCCGTGATCCGCGTCACGCGCTCGGTCTTGAGGGCCAGGCGGCTGGCGGTGATGTTTGCGACGCACCGTCCGCGGGGCAGGTTCCACTGCAGGCGGGCGTTGCACAGGTCTTCGTGCTTGGTCAGCACCCCGACGCCCGCGGCGTGAATCTCGTCGGGCTCGCGGCCCCCCATCAGCCACAGCACCACGTCGAGGTCGTGGATCATCATGTCCATCACCACGCCGATGTCCACGCTGCGGAAGGTCATCGGGCTCACCCGGTGCACCTCGATGAAGCGGGGCGACACCTCGTTGCCGTCGCGCGTGGCGGCCTGCATGGCCCGCATCACGGGGTTGAAACGCTCGATGTGTCCGACCATCAGAATCGCGTTGTGCCGATCCGCCACCTCTTTGAGAGCCCGCGCCTCTTCAGCGCTCTGGGCCAGGGGCTTCTCCACGAGGCAGGCGACCCCCGCCTTGAGAAAGGGCTCGGCGGACTTTCGGTGCGCCGTGGTCGGCACCGCGATGCTCACGGCCTCGACGCCCGCGTCGAGCAGCGCCTCTTCAGTCCTGAACCAGGGCACCCCGTGCAGATCGGCGATCTCCTTCGCGCGGTCCGGGTTGGAATCCACGACCCCGACCATCTCGCAGGTGGGGTCTTTGGCATAGACCCGCGCGTGATGACGCCCCATGCGCCCCACGCCCACCGCGCCGCAGCGCACCCGACGTGTCTCACCCGGTTTCACGCGTGGTTCCGATCCTGTGAGCCCGGCGGAGGAGGTCCGCCCCGATCGCCCAAGACTCAGTTCGCCAGCGCGAGCTCCAGCGCCTTGGAGATGTCATCCCGGCTGGCGACCCCGATGAACTTCTTCACCGGCTCGCCCCCCTTGAAGATGATCACCGTCGGGATCATGTTGATCCCGTACTTGATGGAAGTCTCCTGCCCGTCATCGGTGTTCAGTTTGCCCACCACCGCCCGCCCGGCAAAGGCGTCGGCCACCGCCTCGATCGTCGGCGTCAACATGCGGCAGGGCATGCACCACTCCGCCCAGAAATCCACCAGCACCGGCACCGAGGACTTCAGCACGTCCTGCGCGAAGTTCGCATCGGTAAACGCCTTGACATTCCCGCTCGCCATGACGGTCCTTTCTGTCACGGGCCCCCGGGGCGACCCGCGAACAAATGCTACTCATCCCGCCCCTCGGCGGCAGGACTCTCCTTCCAGCGCCCGGCAGGCCCGCAGGGCCTGCGCGTGCGCTTCGACATCGTGAACCCGCAGCAGCCGCACTCCATTCCGCACCAGCGCCAGGTTCATCGCCAGCGTACCCGCCAGGCGTTCCTCCGGGGCGGAGTCCCGTTCCAGCGAGACGCGGCCCACGAAGCTCTTGCGGCTCAGCGCCCCCAGGAGTGGAAACCCCAGGTCGGCCAGTCGGGGCAGAGCCCGCACCAGGCGCAGATTGTCCTCCACGCTCTTGCCGAAGCCCAGGCCGGGGTCGAGCACGATGGCCTCGGGGTTGACCCCCGCCTCTATCGCGCGCCGCGCACGCCCGCCCAGGTACGCGCGTACATCCTCCACCACGTCGCCGTAGACCGGGGGCGCGTCGTACGAATCGGAGAACTGGTCCGCCTCCGGTCGGCGCAGCCGGTGCATGAGCACCAGCCCGCAGCCTCGCTGCGCGGCGAGGGCGAACATGGCCGGGTCGCCCTCCCCGGCGCTCACGTCATTGATGGCGCTCGCCCCCGCGTCCAGGCACTCCCGGGCCACCGCGGCGGAGGTCGTGTCGATGCTCAGCGGCGCCCGCCCGAGGTCGCCCGGCGCCTCGCGAATCCGCCGGATCACGGGCAGCAGCCGGGCGGCCTGCTCGGGCGCAGGCACCGGCTTCGCCCCGGGGCGGGTGGACTCGGCCCCGAGATCGAGGATCGACGCCCCCGCCGACACCGCGAGCAACGCCGCGTCAACCGCCCGCTCGACGCTCTCCGCCCGGCTCGGCGCGTGGAAACTGTCCGGCGTCAGATTGATGATCGCCATGAGGCGCGGCACATCGAGCGACACGCGCCCCTCGGAGAGTTGCCAGGCCTTGGCCGTCGGGGTCACGCGCCCATCGTACGACCCGCTGGCGTGCCCGCGCCCCGGACCGTACGCTGGGGCATGGCCAAGCCGAGAGAGAAGGCTGCAACGAACGCGGGCACGGGAACGCGCCGGAGCCCCAAGGCGTCTGCCCGAAATGCTCCGAGCACCCTCCCGAAGCCCGCGCCGAAAGCGCGGACTGCGCGCGGCGCAGCCGAGGCGCCCGGCCCCGTACCTCGCGTTCAGGCCGCGCTGCTGACGAATCACGACTCAACCCCCGAGCCGACACCCGATTTCTGTGCTGCCGGCCCCGCCGATGCACGGGTGTGGGTGGGAGACTGCCGCGAAATCCTGCCGCGGCTTGACGATGTGCGGCACGCGCGGGTTGATCTCGTCTTTGCCGACCCGCCCTTCAACTGGAATCGCGCGTATGACAAGTGGGACGACGCGATGCCCCGCGAGGATTACCTCGACTTTACTCGCGCATGGCTCGACCTGTGCGTGGGAGCCCTCAAGCCGCACGGGTCAATGTGGGTGAACATCCCCGACGACACCGCGGCGGAGATTGTCATGCACCTCAAGGCACGGGGCATGACGATGGTCAACTGGTGTATCTGGCATTACCGCTTCGGACAGAACACCCGGGGGCGCTTCATCAACTCGAAGGTCCACGCCCTGTATTTCGCCAAGGACCCGGCCCGGCGCACTTTCAACGCCCACGAACTCCTCGAAGTCTCCGATCGGCGCTCGATCTACTTCGACCCGCGCACTGAGAATAAGTCCGACGGAATGCCCTCGGGCATGCGCCTGCCCATGGACGTGTGGTACGGCCCGTTCTGGGGACGCATCCAGGGCAACAACATGGAGCGCCGGCCCAACCACGACAACCAGCTGCCCGAGGTGTACCTGGAGCGCGTGATCCTCGGCACAAGCAACCCCGGCGACCTTGTGCTCGACCCCTTCTTCGGCTCGGGCACCACCGGAGTCGTCGCGCACCAGTGGGGGCGCCGTTTCATCGGCACCGAGTTCTCGAATGACAACGCCCGGAGCGCGTTCGCCCGCCTTACGTCCGGCATGGTGCGCCCGGGCGTGAGCAAGGGCCAGGCGACGCCGATTCACCCATCGCGCCGGGCGCCAGGAAGGGCGCCGGACGCCGGGCCTTCGGTCTTCGCCGCCCTGGAGCAGCATGGCGCCGGGGCGCTCACCCCCGGGGGTGACATCTCCGGTGCAGGCTCTTGAACCGGGCCGGGTCAGCATGGGTGTAGATTTCGGTGGTGCTGATGTCCGCGTGCCCGAGCAGTTCCTGCACCACGCGCAGGTCCGCTCCCCCCTGCACCAGGTGCGTTGCGAAACTGTGGCGCAGCATGTGCGGGTGCGCATCGAGCCCCGCTTCGCGGGCGCGCCGGCGCACGATCCCCCAGAGCGCCACCCGCTCCAGCGGGCGCCCGGTGCGCGACAGAAAGATCCGCCCCCGGTCGCTCCCGTCCGGCTGAGCGAGCCGCGGGCGCACGTCGCGCAGGTACGCTTCGACGGCCTTCATCGCGGGCACGCCGATCGGCACGACCCGCTGCTTTCCGCCCTTGCCTTCCACCCGCAGCGAACGGGTATCGGGCCGAAAGTCTGAGAGCGTCAGCCCCGTCAGTTCGCTCGCCCGCACGCCGCACGCGTACATCAGTTCCAGGATCGCCCGGTCGCGCACCCAGAGCGCGGGGTTGTCGGAGTCCGGCGCGCCGGGCGCGGCGGGCGAGGTCACCAGCCGCTCCATGTCGCGGGCGCTGAGCACCCTGGGCACCCTGCGCCACTTGGTCGGGCGCTCCAGCAGGGTCGAGGGGTCACCGGGGAGCCGCCCCGTCGCCGCCATCCACGCGCCGAGCACCCGCAGGGTGGCCAGGTGCCGGCGCAGGCTGCTCCCCTTCAGTTGGCGTTCCGAGGTGAGCCATTGCATGTGCCGAGAGAGGCGGCCCGCGTCCACGTCCTCCACGCGCGTGCAGCCTTCGCCCGCGAGGAAAACCAGCAGGTCGCGGATGTCGCGACCGTACGCCGCCATCGAGTTGGGCAGCAGCCCGCACTCCGTGCGCAGATACCTCGCGAAATCGCCCCGCAGGTCATCGAGGTCCGGCGACCAGGGCGGGCTCAGAGGCGCGCGGGCGGGCGCCCCGGTCCGCCGCGCCGGGCGCCGCTTCGAGGCCGCGACCGGCATGTCATCGCGACGTGGCATCGCACGAGTATCGGCGCCCCGGCCCGCCGGACTTGGCGAATGGAGGCAGGGCTCAGGGCCATGGCGAGCCTGACGAGGCACGGGCGGCCCGGCGCGCCCGGGTCACGCGCTGCACGGGACGCCGCCGCGCACGATCGGCGGCACCCTTCACCCTTCGACGATGTACCGCGTCGGGGTCAGCACCTTGTCCACGTTCGCCTTGAACTTCTCATATCCGGCTCGCCCCATCAATCCGAAGGTCGCCTGCTTGCCCAGTTCCACCGCCGGCTGGTCGTAGGCATCGACGCCCAGCATCAGCCCCGCGTAGGCCGTCGCGACCTGCCACAACTGGATGAACTGCCCCACGTGGAAGGCATCGACCTTGGGGAAACGGATGGTCAGATTGGGGCGCTGGCTCTCGACCAGCGCATACTCCGTGGCCCGCTTCTCGGCGTTGAGCAGCCTCGCCAGCGAGGTTCCCTCCAGGTACTTTGTCGCCTCCACCCCGAGCCCCGCCGGGACACGCACATCCGCCCCTTCAAAGCTCTCCACTTCCAGGAAACAGAAAACCTTGTCGTTCGGCCCCTCGCGGTAGAGCTGTACCTGCGAGTGCTGGTCGGTGGTGCCCAGCGCCTTGACGGGCGTGAAGCCCGCGAAGACTTCATCTCCCCGCACGTCGCGCTGCTTGCCCAGGCTCTCGGCCCACAACTGCCGGAACCAGTCCGCCAGCAGGTACAGCGCGTTGCAGTAGGGCATCATCACGTGACACGTCTTGCCCTTGCGCGACCCCATGTCCACCAGCAGCGTGGCGAGCATCGCCGCCGGGTTGCGCCCGAGTTCCGGCCTCGCGCAGAGCCCGTCCATCTCCGCCGCCCCGTCGAGCAGGGCGTCGATGTCGATGCCGCACATGCAGGCCGAGAAGAGCCCCACCGGGCTCAGCACGCTGAAGCGCCCGCCGACGCCGTCCGGGACGGGCAGGGTGATGTACCCCTCCCGGTCGCAGATCTGCCGCATCGTTCCCTTGGCCGGGTCGGTCACGGCGACGATGTTCGAGGCGTATCCCGCGCCGAGCCTGCTCTTGAGCATGTCGCGGACGATCATGAACTGCGCCGCGGTCTCCGCCGTCTCGCCGCTCTTGGAGATGACGTTGAAGAGCGTCCGTTCCAGCCCGCCCTGCGCCGCGCACAGCCGCAGCACCTGCCCGAGGTACGCGGGGTCCACGTTGTCCACCACGAAGAGGCGCGGCCCGGCGCGTTCGCCCGAAGGCATCAGGTTGTACGTGCAGGGGTTGAGCGCGCTCTGCAGCGCGATGTTGCCCAGCGCGCTCCCGCCGATCCCCAGCACCACCATGTTCTCGAAGCGCCCGCGGCACGTCGCCGCTGCCTCCTTCACCGCCCTCACATGGCCCTCGCGGACCGCGCCGAAGGGGAGATCGCGCCAGCGCTCCCACCCGGTGCCCCGCGTCCGGGCGAGGCGCCCGGAGAGGTGCTGCGCCGCCTCCGCGAGCTCGCTCCCGGCCTCGAACCGGGCCGCGTCGATCCCGTGCGAACCCACCCGCAGCGACAGACAGTTGGCATAGTCGAGCGTCAGCATGGGCGGCAGGATATCGCTCCGGCACGCCGCCCGCCCGCCGCCCCTGCGCGATAGACTCGTCGGTGCACGCACGTCCCACCATTGCGGTTTCCATGGGTGACCCCGGGGGCATCGGCCCGGAGGTCGTGGTCAAGGCGCTCGATGACTCCGCGCTGCGCACGCGGGCCCGGTTTCGCATCCACGGCGCCGAGGCCCCGCTGGCCCGGGCCGCCCAGCGCGCCGGCATCGCACCCTTCTGGTGGCGCGTCGAGCGAGGGTCCGCGCTCCTCGATACCACGCTCGCGCACGACGTGGTGATCGTCGATGCCGGTGAGCCGGGGGCCGAGTTCCCCGCCGCCCCGGCGCGCCGATCCGGCGAACTGAGCTTCCAGTTCGTCGAAGACGCCATCCGCGATGTGCAGCGGCGCGAAGGTGACCCGCTGCGCGCGCACGCGCTCGCCACCGCGCCGATCTCCAAGGAAGCCTGGTCGCTCGCCGGGCACGCCCGGTATCCCGGGCACACCGAGCTCCTGGCCACGCGGTTCGGCGCCAAGCGCCACGCCATGTTCTTCGATTCGTCACGGCTGCGCGTCGTGCTTGTCACCACGCACATCCCCCTCATGAACCTCCGCGATGCGCTCACCATCGGGCGCGTCTTCGACGCGATTGATCTCGGCCGACAGGCGTGCATCGACCTCGGCGTGGCGCGGCCTCGCGTCGCGGTCTGCGGCCTCAACCCGCACGCGGGCGAGCACGGGCTGCTCGGCGATGAAGAGCAGCGCATCATCGAGCCCGCCGTCCGCGTCGCCACCGACCACGGATGGCTCGTCGAGGGCCCCTTCCCGGGCGACACGGTCTTCGGCCGCGCCCTTGCCGGGCACTTCGACCTCGTGGTGGCCATGTATCACGACCAGGGCCTGATTCCGGTCAAGATTCTCGCCTTTGATGAGGCGGTGAACATCACCCTCGGCCTCGGCGCCCCGCGCATGAGCCCCGACCACGGCACGGCCTTCGATATCGCCGGAAAGAACCGGGCGAATCCGGGAAGCATGAAACGGGCCCTAGAGTTGGCGGTACGAATGTCCGCCGACCAGGCCCGGGGCCACCCATGAAGCGCTGACCTGACCCGCCAGGGTCACATCCTCTGACCGATCGCGCGATCCTCCGCCCCGGCGCGGCTCCCGGGCGCGCCCTCCCTTTCTCCAAGGAGTTCCGATGTCTACCCCCGGCGGCGAACGCTCGCCGCTGCGCGAAATGCTCGCCATCGCCCTGCCCAGCGTGCTCACCATGACGAGCTACACGCTGATGCAGTTCGTCGATGCGCTCATGGTCTCGCGCATCACCCCCCGCGACCCCGTGTACCTCGCCGCCCAGGGCAACGGCGGCATGGCCATGTGGCTCCTCGCCTCCGCCCTGCTGGGCATGCTCTTCACCATCAACGCCTTCGTCGCCCAGAACCTCGGCGCCGGAACACCCGAGCGCGGCGCGAAGTACGCGTGGGCGGCGATCTGGATGTCCGCGGCGTTCGCGCTGCTTGTCATCCCCTACGCCGCGATGCTGCCCCTGGTCTTCGAGCATGTCATGGGGCACGAGGGCGACCTGCTGCGCCTCGAGACCCAGTACGCCCAGATCATGGCGCTGGGCGCGTTCGTCACCACCGCCAGCCGCGGCCTGCACCAGTTCTTCTACGGCATGCACCGGCCCGGAATCGTGCTGGTCTCCGCCGTCGCGGGCAATCTCGTCAATGTCTTCGTCAACTGGCTTCTCATCTACGGCGTCTGGGGCGCGCCCGAACTGGGTGTCGCCGGGGCCGCGTGGGGCACCGTCGCCGGCACCTGCGCGGAGTTTGCGATCCCCCTCGCGGCGTTCCTCGGGCCGCGCCTCAACCGCGAGCTCCGCACCCGCGCCGCGTGGAGACCGGATGGAGTCATCATCCGCGACATCGCGCGCGTGGGCTGGCCCGGCGCCGCCATGTTCGCCAACGAGATGGTCTGCTGGGGCCTTCTCATGGCCTACCTCACCCCCAAGGCCGGGCGCGCGGGCTTTCTCGCCGGGGGCGGAGCCCCGGATCTCGCCCCCGTCGCCTTCGACGCCGCCAATGCCGCGGGCTGGACCGCGATGCGCTTCATGCACCTGAGCTTCATGCCCGCCGTGGGCATCAGCACCGCCGTCACCGCGATCGTCGGGCGCTGCGTGGGCGAACGCCGCATCGATGTCGCCGAACGGCGTGCCTGGCTCGGCTTCTCCCTCGCCATCGGATACATGGCGACCTGCGCCCTCGGGTTCATCTTCTTCCGGCGCCAACTGGTCGGCGTCTTCATCCCCGATGACACCCCGCCCGAAGCCCTCGAACTCGCCATCGGCATGGGCGCGACCATCATGATCGCCGCGGCGATCTTCCAGGTGTTCGATGCCGCCGCCATCACCTTTTCCGCCGCACTCCGCGGCGCGGGAGACACCATCTTCACGGGCGTCGCCACGGTGATCTGCTCATGGGTCATCATCTTCGGCGGCGGGCTCGCCCTCATCGCCCTTGCCCCCGGTTGGGGGGTCGGCGCGCCCTGGGTCGCCGCCAGCGCGTACATCATCGCCCTCGGCGTGCTCTTTCTTTGGCGGTTCGTCAAGGGTCCGTGGCGCACGATGAACCTGCTGGGCCGGGCGCCTGAGGCCGCGCAGGAGCCCGCCGCACCGGTGGGATCCCTGACAAAACCAGATCGTATCGCCGAACCGGCCCTTGAGGAAGCGCAGGGAGCGCGCTAGGGTTGGAGTCCGAGGGGCGATTCGCCCCCGGTATCGGCGCGCCCCAGATGGCGCAGGAGCATTCGATGGGCCAGAACCCGCTGGACATGGTGATCGGGGCCGAGGGTGTGTCGCGTGACGCGGCGGCATCCGCCAAGCACCTCTCGGCGGGCCTTGAGGCCGAGCGCCAGGGTCAGCGTGAACGCGCGATCTCCGAACTCCGGCGCGCCGTGGCCAGCGACGGCCGCAACAACGATGCGCTCTTTCATCTCGCCTACCTGCTCGACATCTCGGGCGAAGAGGAAGAGGCCCTGGCGACCTACGAGCGCCTCTGCGAGGCGCAGCCCGCGCCCGTCAACGGCCTGCTGAACCTCGCGGTGCTCTACGAGGATCAGGGCGATTACACCCGCGCCGAACGATGCGTGCGCCAGGTACTTGAGACCAACCCCACGCACTGGCGGGCCCAGCTCTTCATGAAGGACATCAAGGCCAGCCGCGAGGCGGTGGTCGAAGAAGAGCCCGACCGCGACCTCATGAAGCGCAACGCCCTGCTCGACACCCCGGTCACCGACTTCGAACTCTCGGTGCGGGCCCGCACGTGCCTCAAGAAGATGAACATCCGCACGCTTGGCGACCTGCTCAAGATCACCGAGGCGGAACTCATGTCCTACAAGAACTTCGGCGACAGCTCCCTGCTCGAAATCAAGAAGATGCTCGCGACCAAGGGCCTGCGCCTCGGCCAGCGCCGCGAAGATGTGCACCGCGTCGCCCGCAAGCAGATCATGGACCAGCTCAAGGGCTCCGGGCGCGAGCAGATGCTCAACAAGAGCGTCAACGACCTCCAGCTCTCCGTCCGCGCCCGCAAGGCCCTTCAACTGCTCAACATCATGACCCTCGGTGACCTCGCCAGCCACACCGAGGCCGAACTCATGGGCGTCAAGAACTTCGGCGCCACCTCACTGACCGAGGTCACGGCCAAGCTCACCGAGTACGGCCTTGCCCTCCGGGCCCTTGACCCCAGCGAAATGCCTCCCCAGAACTCCTGACCCCTCCGTTTCCCGCTGTTCATCCCGCCCCGGGGCCGCTTCAGCGGCCCCGGCGTCCTTTTTTGGCCCGGAATAATCCTGGGGGAACCCATTGTGTTCCCGACCCGATCCTGGTATGCTGGGGCCGCAGCGAGAGAGAGCGCGTGCGCGTCGGATCACCCCCACCTCAGGAGGGCGGCCATGCACGAGCGACGAAATCTCATTGCGATCCTCGCCTTCTGCGCCAGCGTTGTCTGGGTGTGCTTCGCATGGCTCGTCGCGCCGGATTACGCCCCCAACCTGCCCCCCGGCGTCGCCACCCACCAATGGCTCTCGTTGGGTGTCACCATCATCATGCTCGCGCTGCTCGTCTACTACCTCAAGTTCGAGGACAAACTCCCCGACGATCTCGCCCGTGTCACCGCCGGCAACTACCTCGAACGCGAGGGCCTCTGCTTCATGCCCGTCGTGCGCGTGCGCGAAGACAAGGCAGGGCACCTCCTCGCCGAGATCAGCCTCTATTACCAGAATCGGTACAGCGGCGAATGCGAGGTAGTGATTCACATGCGCCCGGCCAACCACGGCTTCGCCAGCCACCGCGGCGCCCCGGATGTCCACTTCGCCTTCCGCTGCCCGGGCGGAGGCTTCGGCGTCGTCCACCAGCCCGTGGGCGTGCCCCCGGAGCACCAGGGTGAAATCGTCGAAGTCCTTATCGGCGCCGCGGTGCGCTACCCCAAGACCCACGGCACCGAACTCCGCTCTCACCGGGGCCAACGCTGCGGCACGTTCAATGTCGATTGGGAACTCGCCTACCGACAGACCCAGCACGAACTCGGTGGCGAAATCGTCCTCCGCGACCCGGCGACGATCCATCTCACCATGCCCGAAGGCGTGGCGGCGGGAGTATCGAGGGCCGAGTTCACCGTCGAATCGCTCGACGCTCATGCCGAGGCGCGCCGCGCCGTGGGGTGAACGCGGCGCGTGAAGCCGCCCTCGGAAGCGCCGACCAGCGCAGGCTCCGGACGCACCGCGCCCGATTCCCGCCGCGCAACCTTCCGCATCACCCCCGGCCAGCCTTCAGAGATCGATGCGAGGCACGAGGCGGATCCGTTCTTCAAGCCCCGCTTTCACCCGCGGCCATTCCTCCCTGATGATGCTGAACATCGCCGTATCGCGCACGTAGCCGTCGGCCATCACCCGGTGCCTGCGCAGAATCCCCTCGAACGTCGCGCCAAGTTTCGACATGGCGGCGCGGCTTTGGGCGTTGCGGGCGTCGCTCTTGAGCTGCACGCGCTCGCACCCGAGCGCTCCAAACGCATGGTCCAGCAGCAGCGCCTTGCTCGCGGGGTTCACGCCCGTGCCTTGCCACGCGGGGTGAATCCAGGTCGAGCCGATCTCAAGCCCTTTGTGCCGGGGCAGGATGTCCATGTACGACGAGCTTCCCACGATCCGGGCCGCGAGCGCCGCAGGGGTGAGCCGGCCAAGTTCTTCGCCGGACGCCCTGACCATCGTGAAGGCGATGCGATGCGCCGGGTCGCGGACTCCCTCGTGCATCCAGGACCGGAAGGCGTCGAGTTCGTGCCGCGCAGGCCAGGAGAGGAAGTACCGGAAAGTCTCGGGCGTGGTGCAGGCGAAGAGGGCTTCATCGTGCGCGGGCGTGTAGGGCACGAGACAAAGCCGTTCGCCGGGCAGAACGAGGGGTGTCACCATGCATCATCCTTCGTGATCGGCCGGAGCGCTGAGTGCCGGGTCGATGCGCGCCCAACGATCCGGCGGCAGCAGCATCCTGCCCTCACCGGTCAGGAACGACACCTCGACCCGCGCGCCGAAGCGCCGGAGGAACGAAGATCCCACCAACGCTGATCGCGATTCTCCGCTCGCGCTCAGTTCGTGCAGAATGCGAGCGACGTCCTTCGCGTGCTTCTTTCGCACCCGTGACGCCGGTGACGCTCGCGCGAGGTCGTGCATCAGCACCGGGCGAGGCACATGCACCGCGACTCTTCGGAGCATCGACTCTCCGACAATTCGCGGCACGAAGAAGGCACGCCCCGCTCGAAACCCCAGACACGCGTCGTAGACCCAGTTGAACACGGGTCCTCCGAGGCTCGAGGCCGGCTCTGAGCCTCGTGGCTCGCGCCGCATCGGGGGGCTCCAACCGAGGAATGCCGCCTCACCAACAACCCAGCAGTCTGTCGCGCCGAAGTCGACGACCGCATGAAACCTCGCGGGCGCGACGCGATATCGGCTTCCATCGTTCAAGAGGGTTGCATCGTCCGGCGGCACGAAGACTTGGCATTCGACTCGGGGGCGGCAATCTTCTCCCGCCGCATCGCGGGCCTGACCGAGACGGATCACTTCGCCACGCCCGTTCAGCCACGTGAGGGGCACTTCGTGCCACCCGATGTGCTCTCCCGAGGCCGCCGTATCCGTCATTACGCCATATTAGAGCGTTTCCACTCCAAGTTCAGCGCTGTACGGCGCAGGTTCGGTTGCGCTGTGATTGAGATTGGTGTAGGTTTCCTGCTGGCGTCGAGGAGGGCGTCGGAACAGGAGCCAGGATGGCCGCGCCGTATTCGCAGGACTTGAGGGATCGCGTGCTTGCGGCGTACGACCGCGGCATGACGACCCATGACATCGCGCAGACGTTTCTCGTCAGCCCGGCGT
>JADLCM010000041.1 GCA_020847175.1 Phycisphaerales bacterium | reverse complement strand
GCCCCGGCCGCGCGTTGCTGAACCGCGAGGGCTGCATGGGCATGTCATCGCGCTTCTCGTTCTTGTAGGTGTTCATCGCCGCCGCGATCTGGCGGATGTTGTTGAGCGAGACCATGAGGCGCGCCGAACGTCTGGCGCCGGCCAGCGAGGGCAGCAGCAGCCCGATGAGCAGGGCGATGATGGCGATGACGACCAGCAACTCGATCAGCGTGAATGCACCACGGTGCTTGCTCATGGCATCTAACTTTCGGTAATGAAACTCGGATTTCGATGGGACGGGAAGAAGGCCACAGCCCTGCTCCGCGATTAGGGGCACCCCGCAGTAAAGAGGTCCAGATAGTAGTAAAAGTCGTCCGAATCTACTTCGTCGTCCGGGACGCCGTAGAGAGGATCGTTCGGGTCGCTCGATCCCGTCAAGTCGGCGTCGCAAGGGTCGCCGAGCGAAAACGAATCCAGAAACGAGAAAAAGTCGGTTGCGTCAAGTGTGCCGTCGCAGTTCCAATCGGCGATGCAAGAACACTCGACCAGAGTGAGCGATACGCTCGTTGCATATTTCGCAGCTGAATCGTCGACCGGCTGATTTGTTGCCCAATCCAGGCTGGCGAACGCACTGCCTTCCACAAACAAGCTTGCGTTTGTGACGGTCGTGCAAATCGGCACCGAGAACTCGACTGATGCGCTGGAAGCGTAGAACGTTTCGCTGTATCCTGTGTATCCCGGCACGTCCAGAGTGGCCACGATGAAGGCGTCAGCGGGGGGCGCAGGCGACTCTCCAATCGTGATGCCAGTTATTTCAATCTTCAGAATCGCGCGACGAGTAACGCTCGCGGAGAAGACGATGTTTGCCCCACTGACACCGCTCGCACACGTGTTAAACTCGGTGCAGGGGACGCCATTGCAGAGGACAAAGGAACTCGACGCCTCGCCGGTGACATCGATCTGTATCTCACTCCCGCTTTGCGCGTAACCGACTTGGGCGTCACCGTCCGCTGCGGCGTCAGTGCCCGTAACAGACTCATTCGCTGTCGCGTTTGAGGTTTGAGCCGCAGCGTTGATCGTATCGGTGTCTCCCTGGCAGTTCGCCAAGTGACTCCAAACCTCCGCGGTTGCGGTCGCCCCTCCCGAGCTCGCGCTCGTGTTCACGGCCAATTGTCCGTTCGCGCTGATCGCTGCCGCCGAAATCTGGATCAACATGGCCGTGATGCGAGCGTTGGCATGAGTCCGATGACAGGAACTGGCACCGCTCTCGGCGGCTGAACTCTTCCAGCTTGCTCCACGTCCGTTCAACTTTCTGCGCATAATCACCCCTCAGCAGGAAAGAACCCCACCCCAGAAATGTACCGGAAGGTTCCCGGGATTGCAAAGGCGGCGTGGGGAAGTTTGTCTGTACACAGTCTTCACCCGTCGCATACCAATGTATGCCGAGCAAACACCTGATCGACTCCGTTCGCGTCGAACCGCTGAAACACAACCCGGGAGTCGCCTTGGACGTCGGCGCCACGGGTCGCGAGCCCCGCGAGAATCTCAAGCGGCGGAACCGTGCGCGACGATTCGTCTGATACGCGGCGGAGCCGCGCTCATTGCGCCGGAGGCGCCCTATGCCACATCACCCATCGCACGCTGGCTCTCTTGTCCTGAATCCCTCAGGGTCGCCGCGCCAGGTCACCTCCAAGTTCGCGAGCGACAAGGCAGGACCATCCCAGGCGGCTCTGGCCCGCGATGCCCTGCGGCGCGTGCCCGTGCGCCTGCCGGTGCTCGCGGGCGTGGCGGGGGCGCTGCTCTCGTGCGCAAGCACCCCCCATCCGCCTCGGCGCGCGGTTGAACTGCCCCCAGTCGATTCCAGCCTTTCCGCGATGAGTTCGAACAAGCCCGAAGTGCTCGCCTCTCCCGCACCCGCGCCGGGGGCGGACAACCCCTGGTCGCAGGCGGCCCTCGATCTCCAGTCTGTCCTTGACGGGACCGCGATACAGCCCGGCGAACGGCCCGAGGGCTCGATGCCGAGCGCCCAGCGCTCCGAATCGCCGGTTTCCGAGGCCACGCCGCCCCCGGGTGTTGAACGGGCGGCACCCGAAGCACCCGGCGAGAGCGCGGCACCGGCACCCGCCGACCCGCCCCGCACACCCGCTCAGGAAATCGACGACCTCGCGCGGAGCCTCGCATCGGCACTCCGGGTCCAAGCCTCGTCGAGCGATAATCCATTGGCCCCCGTCGATGCGTTGCGGCTGGCGATGCTGGAGAGCATCCTCCCCGGGGCCGCCGGCGAAGGCACCGACCTCGATCCGGCACTGCTCGGGACGCTCGCCCCCGTCGAAGCGCGCCACGTGCGCGCGGCCCGAGACCTCGCCCGCGCCTGGATCGCCTCGGCGAAAGAGGGCACCCTGGACGAAGCCCCCGGCGCACTGGCCGCGGCCGCGCAGGAACTCCGCCCCGAATCGGGGAGCCTGCGGACCTTTTCGGCGCTCTGCCAGCGGGTCAGCGGCTACGGGGCGTATGTCGAGATCGAGGGGGGCGAACTCATCGCGGGGCGATCCCTTGACGTAATCATCTACACGGAGCTCGACGGCTTCGCGGATCGTTCGGTGGCCCCGGGCGACGATGCCCTTCCCGGCGACCTGTGGGCGGTGGATGTCTCGCAGGAACTCACGCTGTTTCACGACCCGTCGGAAGACCTGCAGGCGTGGCACCAGCCGCGCTCGCGCATCGTCAGCACCTCGCGCCGGCATCGGCAGGAGTTCTACCTCGTGAACCAGGTGCGCCTGCCCGCGAACCTCACGGTGGGGCGCTACCGCCTGAAGGTAACCACCCGGGACGAAACCTCGGGGTCGGTGTCAGAGTCGTGG
This sequence comes from Phycisphaerales bacterium, assembly GCA_020847175.1. Classification (GTDB taxonomy): domain Bacteria; phylum Planctomycetota; class Phycisphaerae; order Phycisphaerales; family UBA1924; genus JADLCM01. Next base: position 1,552 of record JADLCM010000041.1, on the reverse strand, counting down.
GCGAGCCTGTCGGTGGTCGCGGGTACGGGAACGGCAGCGGCGGGCAACCCCTGAATAGGGGGTTGTGTTCGCGACGTTCCCATCTCATCGAGTGACGAGTTGGGTGGTGTGCCGCTGCCAGAATGGCGGTCGCGGCACCCCCTCTTTGCGGGGTGCCCATGACGAAAAGTGCGCGCTGTCAGGCACCGAACTCCGGGGCGCGTGGGTTTCGTAGTGGAGAGTGACAGAATTGAGCGGATCGGCTCGCGGGGGGCGATTGGCACGCCCTTCGCAACCGATGACAAGTTTCGGCGCGATGCGGGAATGGACCCAAGCGCGTCGGGTTTGGGCTAGCACGGGCGACGGCATGTGTGGGCCGGCGACCGAATGAGCGGGGGAGGGCTGGGGCTCCCCGGAACAGGGCTGCGGACCTGCACGCCGCCCGGGAGAGGCGCGATGTTTGAACGATTCACCGACCGTGCCCGCAAGGTGATGGCCCTGGCAAACCAGGAAGCCCAGCGCTTCAACCACGAGTACATCGGGACCGAGCACATCCTGCTCGGGCTGGTGAAGGAAGGCTCGGGGGTGGGCGCGAACGTGCTGAAGAACCTCGATGTGGACCTGCGCAAGGTCCGCCTCGAGGTTGAGAAGCTCGTGAAGGCGGGGCCGGAGATGGTGACGATGGGGCGCCTGCCCCAGACGCCCCGGGCCAAGAAGGTCGTGGAGTACGCGATCGAGGAGGCGCGCAACCTCAACCACAATTACGTCGGCACCGAGCACCTGCTGCTGGGCCTGCTGCGCGAGCAGGACGGCGTGGCGGCCCAGGTGCTGATGAATCTCGGGCTCAAGCTCGAAGAGGTCCGCGAAGAGGTGCTCAACCTGCTCGGCGCGAGCGCCGAGAACAGCGAAGAAGCGAGCCCGGGATTCAACCCCGGCAAGGAAGGCGCCGCGGGCGCCGGCGGCCAGAGCGGCGCGAGCGGCGACCCCCGCAAGCGCCAGAGCCGCACGCCGGCGCTGGATTCCTTCGGTCGCGACCTCACGGAGCTCGCGAAGGAAGGTCAGTTGGACCCGGTGATCGGGCGCCAGAACGAGATCGAGCGCGTGGTGCAGGTGCTCTGCCGGCGCACCAAGAACAACCCGGTGCTGCTGGGTGAAGCAGGCGTGGGCAAGACGGCGATCGTCGAGGGCCTGGCCCAGCGGATCGTGGATGCCGAGGTGCCGGAGATCCTGACCGACAAGCGCCTGGTGGTGCTGGACCTCGCGATGATGGTCGCGGGAACCAAGTACCGCGGCCAGTTCGAGGAACGCATCAAGGCGGTGATGAACGAGGTCCGGCGCGCCAAGAACGTGATCCTGTTCATCGACGAGCTGCACACCCTCGTGGGCGCGGGCGGCGCCGAGGGCGCGATCGACGCGTCCAACGTGCTCAAGCCGGCGCTGGCGCGCGGCGAGATCCAGTGCGTCGGCGCCACGACCTTCGACGAGTACCGCAAGTACATCGAGAAGGACGCGGCCCTGGCCCGGCGCTTCCAGGCCATCACCGTGGAGCCGCCGAGCAACGAGCAGACCGTCG
>JADLCM010000040.1 GCA_020847175.1 Phycisphaerales bacterium | reverse complement strand
GGGATGACGGCTGCGAACGTTGCCGAGGGCGGTTACGAGGTGCGGGTACCGGGCGGCGACATCGCGCTCGGCGGCGGCGTCCCTGCGGGCGCCCGGCTCGCGCTGGTCGCGGGCGGCGACGTGAGCATCGGCGGAGCGCACGCGGCGAGCGGCGACATCGTCTTCACCGCCGGAAGGCATGTCGTGATCGGCGCAGGCGCCGTGGCTTCCGGCGCGCGCGTGGACATCACCGCCGGTCAGGACGTCGCGGTGCGCGACGCGCAGGTGTCGGCACCGATCGTCTCGATGCGGGCCGGCAGTCTGCGGGTGCAGGCGGAACTGCAACCCACTGCGGTGACGGCGAGCACCGAGCTCGTGCTCGACGTGGGCGCTGACCTGGGCGTGACCGGCGGGGCTGCGGCAGGGGCGTCGGCGACGCTCTTCGGCGGCGCGCAGTCGCGCAGCTTGCGGATCGGGCGCGACCTGCTGATCGAAGGGGGCGGCGGTGAGAACGCGTTCGCGCGCATGGCGGGCAACCCGGACGTCGACCTCGAGGTCGGCGGGGTCGTCCGCCTGCAGAGCGGGCGCGGCGCCGGTGCGACGGCCGTGCTCGAGTCGATCAGTCCGACGACGATCCGCATCTTCTTCCCGAACCTCGCCGAAGGCGGCTACTTCGTCGATGGCGAAGAGGGGCGCATCGCGGCCGGCGGCTCGGGCTTCTTCGCGCAAGGGGCGCCGGCCGTGCTGGACGCCAACCTGCTCGTTCGTTACGGGCTCGCGCGTCCGCCGGCGGCGGCCGAGCCTGCGCTGCAGCCCGTGCAGCGCGAGATCCAGCGGATCGACGATCCGTTCCAGCCCACGCCCGAAGAGACGGAGGCTCGCAACAAGGCACGCGAGGACGAGGAGGAGCCGAAGGACCGCACCGGCAACGAGGCCGGCCCGGCGGGATCGTCGTCCGGATCGCGCCGCCGCCCCGTCTGCTCGTGATCGCCGCGGTGGCCCGGCAGCGCTGAGGTGCCGGAGCCGCGCTTCGCACGGCGGCTGTCGGCGTTCTTTACACCGCTTCGCCCATCCGGCTAGCGGGGCGTGTCAAGATGTTGATTGGATGGAACATGCGTGCTCTGGAACAGAGCGTGCATGAGGGTCGTTCGATCCAGGGAGACGTGACATGATTCCTTCCGCCTGTCCGCTGATCGCTCGCAGGTCGTCCCGCCGTCCGCAAGTGCGCGCGCTGTGCGTCTCCTCCCTCGCTGCTGCGGTGGCGTCGTGCTTTTCGCCATGGGCGTTGGGGTGTCGCCGTGCAAAGGCACGGTCTTTCAAGGGGTGCGAGTCCCCTCCGGCAACTTTCGCTCCGGCCGGTAGCAACTGGAGCAGCCGTGGCAGGCAACCAAGCGGCTGAAAGCCTCTGGTGTAAAGGGTGGTATAGCCATCCCGCGAATGTGCGGGCCATAACGTGAGTGAACGCTGAGCAGGCCTCGAAAAGGGTGATGCGGAAGCCGACTCCGCCCTAACGGGAGGAAGGCTGACAGAGCGGGGGAAGCGAGCGAAACGTGCACCCCGCTTTTCCGCCGGGGTAGTGGCGATGGCACGTACAGAAGGAAGGCTGCTGCAACACGGGAAGCCCCGTAGCGTGGCCGCGAGCGTTGCGGCCAACTGGACACCCGCGAGGGACGGGCCGGGCGTCACGGGGCGACGGAGAGGTTCGTAGTACCGCTGAAGCCGGGTAATGCTGGTGGAGGGAATCGGTGGCGCGCCGGGTGGTCGACCGGCGTGTGCTGCATCTGATCAAGATGTGGTTGGAGGCCCCGGTGCAAGAGAGCGACGAGCGGGGGCGCAAGAGCCGCACCACGGCCAACCGGGACCAAGGGCGGGGCATTGCACAAGGCTCACCGATTTCACCCCTGCTGGCCAATCTGTACATGCGCCGGTTCATTCTGGGGTGGCAGCGGAGCCGCCTGGCCAAGCGGCTGGACGCCCAGATCGTGAACTACGCCGACGACCTGGTGATCTGCTGTCACCGCGGTGCCCACGAGGCGCTGGCGGGGATGCGCCGGATCATGGAACGGCTCAAGCTCACGGTCAACGAAGACAAGACTCGGTTGTGCCGCGTACCGGAGGAGCACTTCGACTTTCTGGGCTACACCTTCGGGCGGTGCTACTCGCCCAAGACGGGACGGGCCTACATTGGCTCGAAGCCCTCGAAGAAGAGCGTGAAGCGGCTGATCGACTCGATCGGGACGCTCACCGAGCGAAGGCACTTTCATCACGAGGCCACCGACTTGGTCGCCGCGATCAATCGCAAGCTCACCGGCTGGGCGAACTACTTCTGCCTGGGCTCGGTGAGCAAAGCCTACTGTGCGATTGACGCCTACACCAGCCGGCGGCTGCGCCAGTGGCTCTGTGGCAAGCATCGGCATCGCGGCCGGGGATACCAACGCTACCCCGCACAGTACCTCTACGAGCGCCTGGCGCTCGTGCGCCTGTCACTGCGAACACGGAACCTGCCGTGGGCGAAGGCATGAAGTCTTGTCCGAGAGCC
>JADLCM010000039.1 GCA_020847175.1 Phycisphaerales bacterium | reverse complement strand
GCAGATAGGGACCGACCTGGCTCACGCCGGTCTGAACCCAGCTCGCGTACCACTTTAATCGGCGAACAGCCGAACCCTTGGGACCGCCTTCAGCCCCAGGATGTGATGGGCCGACATCGAGGTGCCAAACCGCGCCGCCGCTATGGACGCTCGGGCGCGATCAGCCTGTTATCCCCGGGGTACCTTTTGTCCGATGAGCTACGACCCTTCCACACGGGATCGCAGGATCACTAGGCCCCACTTTCGTGACTGCTCGACCTGTCAGTCTCGCAGTAAAGCCGGTTTGTGCCCTTGCACTCAAGGCGCGGTTTCCATCCGCGCTGAACCGACCTTTGGGCTCCTCCGTTACCTTTTTGGAGGAGACCGCCCCAGTCAAACTGCCCGACACTCACTGTCCCCTGCCCGGATTCACGGGACTCAGGGTTAGGCCACAAACGAGCGAAGGGTGGTATTTCACCAATGGCTCCATCCTCGCCGGAACGAAGACTTCAAAGCCTCCCACCTATCCTACGCATCGAAGGTTCGTGACCAATAAAAGCCTGCAGTGAAGGTCCACGGGGTCTTTCCGTCTTGCTGCGGGAAGGCGGTATCTTCACCGCCACTTCTATTTCACCGAGCCGGTCGTGGAGACAGTGTTCCAGTGATTACGCTATTCATGCGCGTCGGAACTTACCCGACAAGGAACTTCGCTACCTTAGGACCGTCAGAGTTACGGCCGCCATTGACCGGTGCTTGGGTCGCGAGCTTCGGTTTCCCTGACCCGCTTCCGTGACATTCCGGCATTGGGCAAGCGTCACTCAGTATACATCCACTTGCGTGTTTGCACTGAGCTGTGTTTTTGATAAACAGTTCCCAGAACCTTTTCTCTGCGCCCTCTCTTGCGAGGAGGGCCCCCTTATCGCTAACTTACGGGGTCAATTTGCTGAGTTCCTTCACGACCGTTATCTCGAGCGCCTTAGGCTATTCGCCTCGTGCACCTGTGTCGGTTTTGGTACGGGCTCCGCTTTGCCCTCGCCGCTTTTCTAGAAACTCCCGCCCTCAGCATCGGCCTACGGCCTGGACATCTGACAGTCCCGCTGAGCTAAGGACTTCGCACGACGATTTGATCTCTGCGGAGGGGCCGGAATGTTCGCCGGCTGTCCATCGACTACGCCCTTGGGCCTCGTCTTAGGTCCCGCCTGACCCTGGGGGGATTTCCCTTGCCCAGGAAACCTTGCACTTACGGCGAGAGGGATTCTCACCCTCTATATCGTTACTCAAGCCCGAATGCTCACTTCCTGACGCTCCACGACGCGTTACCGCACCGCTTCAATGCCGACAGGAACGCTCGCCTACCACACTTACGTGTCCGCAGCTTCGGCTCTCAGCTTATTCCCGATAATTATCGGCGCCAGATTCCTCGACCAGTGAGCTGTTACGCACTCTTTAAATGATGGCTGCTTCTAAGCCAACATCCTGGCTGTCAACGCAATCTGACTTCCTTTCGAACTAAGCTGAGATGAGGGACCTTAGCTGGCGATGAGGGTTGTTCCCCTTTTGACCGAGGATATTGTCACTCCCGGACTATCTCCCAGGACTTCACCACCGGTATTCGGAGTTTGGTTGGGAAGGGTAGCGTGTTAAGCCCCACTTCCCATCCAGTCGCTCTACCCCCGATGGCTGCCTCCTGAGGCTAACCCTAAAGTTATTTCGGCGAGAACGAGCTATCTCCCAGTTTGATTACACTTTTAGTCCTCCCCACAGCTCATGCCAGACCTTTTCAACGGTCACGGCTTCAAGCCTCCAGGCGGTGTTACCCGCCCTTCACTCTGGCCATGGGTAGATCACGAAGGTTTCGCGTCTAGCCCGTGCGACTTCACGCCCTATTCAGACTCGCTTTCGCTTCGCCTCCGGCCCGGTAGGCCTTAGGCTCGCCGCACAGACTAACTCTCGGGCCCATTATGCAAAAGGTACGCCATCACCCCGAAGGGCTCTGACCGCTTGTAAGCACACGGTTTCAGGTCCTCTTTCACTCCGCTCATCGCGGTCCTTTTCACCATTCAGTCGCCTTACTGGTTCACTATCGGTCGTCGGAGAGTACTTAGCCTTGGAGGGTGGACCCCCCATGTTCAGCCCCGGTTTCCCGAGCCGGAGCTTACTCGTGGGCTCATCAGTCTTCGACTACAGGGCTTTCACCTTCTGCGGCGTGTCATTCAAACACTTCGCTCGTCGACTGATTAATCCGCTTTCGCTCGCCGCTACTTACGGAGTCGCATTTGCTTTCCTTTCCTCGGGGTACTTAGATGTTTCAGTTCCCCCGGTTCGCCCTGCACCCCTATGCATTCAGAGTGCAGTACCCTTGCGGGTGGGTTGCCCCATTCGGAAATCCCAGGATCGACGCTCGGTTACCAACTCCCCTGGGCTTATCGCAGGTTCCTACGTCCTTCTTCGCCTTCCGACGCCGAGGCATTCACCGTGTGCCCTTGTATGGCTTGATCGACCTGCCAGGCGCCGTCGCCCGACACTCGAACAGCCTCGCCATTGGCTCATTGAGATACTTACTCGGCTCATCTCCCACGCCAACCCCCGGATCACCCTCCCCCGCTCCCCTCTCACGAGGCTCACGGAAACAAGGCATCCGGACTAGACCATAGAAGGTCAGCGTGGATTTGCTCTCGTCCTATCCGGTTGTCAAGGTTCAGCACCGAGGCTCGCCCGGCACCCCTCGCCTCGATCCCCCGTTCACCGCCGCGAGGCAGTTTCCGGCTCGTCGAGACTCGGTTCTCCTCTCGTTGGAGAGGCGGGGGGATTCTAGAGCCCACTCACTCGCGGTCAAGCCGCACAAGTCCTGTTTCTCCAACTTTCCGGGTGCGTCACGCCCGTCCCCGCCGGCATTCCGACCTGCCGCGCAGAGCATGCGCTTCCCACGCCGCACGCGCTCCGGCGACCAATCCTCAAGGCAAACGCGGCGGGCCAGAAACCCGCCGCGCTGAACTTCAATACCCGATCCAATCAAGTAGCGAACTTATCCGCCGCCGCCGCCACCACCCCCGCCGCCACCGTCCGGAGGTGGCCTCGGGATATCCCGGTCGCGCTCGCGGGGCGGCGGCTCAGGCTTCGGCTCCGGCTCGGCCTTGGGGTCCGCAGCCCCCTGATCCTGGCCCTCCTTTGCAGAGAGGACCATCGCCTTGTACCTGTCATTGTTCGCCTGCTCGCCCGTGGGGCGAACCACGATCGCGCCGGTCTGGTCCCGCATGTACGCCTGCAGCCGGGCGCGAGACCCGGGCAACTTGGCATCGCCGCCGCCCGCCACCGTTCCGACATCCAGCAGCCATGTCGCCACGCTCACCCCGATCTTCTCAGGTCCGGGGGTTGCCCCGGCGGGGAGCACGGGGCCGGGCCCGCGTCCGGGTTCAAAATCACCGGGGCGGCCCTGGTTGGTCCCTCCGGGAGAACCGGGGGGCGTTCCGGGACGGGGAGGTTGCCCGGGGGGCGGCGCGGCATTGCGAATGTTGGTCACGTCGTAGATCGGCAGAAGCGCGGGGTCGGGGAGTTTGATGTCCGCCGCGAGCTGGTCGCCCGGTTCGAGCGAGGCGATTCCCTGGCGCCAGTACCCGTAGTAGAACTTGAACACCTCGACGCCGACGCGCGGCATCGCGGTGGGATCCGTCTCGGTCGCGCCCTCGCTGGCGCTGGTCACGAAGAAGTACTCCGAGCCTTCCAGCTCCACCGGGTCGCTCCAGTCGCTCCACGCGCTGGCAAGGGTGGGCTCGGTGGCGAGCGACCGCTGCTCTTCGGCGAGTTGACGGCCGTATCCGAAGAGGGGGTTGTTCACAACGACGCGAGCCCGATACCGGCGCACATCGCCGGGGCGGACCATCAGGTCGTGGGTCCAGCCGTACACCTCGGTCATCTCGAGCGTGTCCGAGAGCGCCTCAATGTCGCTTTCGTCGCCCACCGGCAGGGGTTCACCCAGTTCGTTGACACCCAGCAGGTTGAGCCCGGCGAGCAGGTCGTCGCGATCCTTGATCGACCGCTGAAGTTTGTCACGGAGCTGGCGAAGCTGGCTCTCGTTGGGTCCGGAAGGCGGCGCGGTCTCCGGGGGGCGCTCGCCGCCACCGCCGCCGCTCCGGCCACCGCCGCCGCCGCTGGGAGGCTGTCGCCCGATGCGGGGCCCGGCCGCCTCGACGAGCGCGGCCTGGTCGCGTTCGGCCTGGCGCACGGCCTCTTCATACTGACGGACCTTGCGCTCAATCTCGGGGCGCTTGGCTTCAATGGCCGCGAGGCGCGCACGCTCGATGGGCGTCTGCCACGGCGCCCCCGCGATCACGCGGAAATACTCGGGCTGAATCGTGCCGCGGATGTCGCCCGCGCGCTCGACCACGGCCTGCACCTGTTCGACCGTCGGGTTCTGCGCGGGGATGCGCCGGGTCAGGGGCTCCGAGCCCGGGCGGGGCAGCGGCGCCACGAGGCGCGGATTGATCGGATTGCCCGATGCGTCAAAACCGTTGCAGACCTCGTACTGAATCTCAAGCACTTCGACGTTGCCCCGCCACCACGCCTCCGGAAGGGCCGCGTAGCGTGTGCCGCTTCCGTCGGGGTCATTCGCAAGGCTCTGCGCCAGCGCGGCCCCGTTGAAGGTCGTCTGCACCGTCACGGCGCTCGCGTCCCACGGCTGGCCGGTCAGCCCCTGAGCGCGACAGATGTTTTCGAGGTCGCGGTTCATCGCGACGCCGATCGGGTCCAGCGTGCTGCGGAACGGCACACCGTGCGGCGTGCCGGGCGCCGGCACCACGATCGCCTGATACATGTACTCGCCCGACGTCGCGCCGGGATCGACCGCGAGCCTCGCCCCGTCCGCCGCTCCCGGCCCGAACCGGGGAGCGATCGCGGCCAGGCGCTGCGGGATGCCGGGCCCGTCCTGGAGGGCCTCGGCCCACTGCGCGCCCAGGCCGAGGGGCGCAACCTCGGGGAGCACGCTGGGGTTCGGGTCGCGCATCCGCGCCGCCACTTCCTGGGCCCGCTTCACGATCGGCTCATAGCCGCGCTGGATCGGGTAGCTCTGCTTGTCGATCTTCACCTTGTTCCCGCCCCCGACGAACTGCATCGCCAGGACCGCGACGAACACGAGAACGACCACACCGAGAACCGCCTTCTCGATGTGCTGCTCGACAATGCCGACACCCTTGAGTTTCATGCCTTCGTCCTCGATTCCCCGAAGCCTTCTTGATCGCTCACCCGAACGCGACGCCTGCCGGGCACACCTAGTTGGTGCCTCCGGGCGGATCGGTCACGCCCAGGTTGGCCTTCACCGCCGCGGGCATCAGTTCGCGCGTCCACGCCCTGAGCCACAGGGTTTCAATCTCCATCGTGACCTCGGCGACCACGCTGGGGCCGTAGTAGTACCCCCGCTTGAGATCTTCCCACACGTCGACCGACTTCACGTCCAGGTCGGTGATCGACATGAAGTTGGTCTCACGCATCGCCCGCAGGAAGACCGGGAGGCGTTCCCAGTCAACCACCATCGTCACGATCGCAAACCGCGCGTCGTACACCTGGTTGCCCGGGTTGGTCAGGCGCCCCGTCACCGAGTAGGCATCGGTCACGCCCGCCACGCCGGCCTCCTCGGACAGCGCCGGGAGCGCCGCGGGGCGCGCCTCCTCGCTCTCGCTGAAGCGCGTGATCTCGATTGATTTCACGCGCTTCACCACGCCGGTCTCGACGCTCTGGCGCCGCCCCGAATCGCTGTTGGCCCGCTCGATCGCGCTGAACAGGTCCTCGATGATCCACAGGCTCCACTGCTGCTCGAACTGCGCCGATGACGACGGCGCCGCCGCGGGCCGGCTCGCGGGCACGAGCCCGGCGGTGTCGGCCTTCACCACCTCCGGGTCGCAGTAGACCAGCAGGTTCTGGGCGCGCCGCCGGTAGAGGTCGGTCCGGCGTTCCGAGAGCACCTCGCGCAGGCGCGCCTGCTCCTGCGGGCTCAGCGCCTCGGCGGGGCCACGCTCCCGCACCAATTGATTGCGGAACTCCTCGCTGCGGCGCGCAACCGCGCCCTGCACGGCCACAGGGTCGAGCGGGCCGCCCGCGTTGTAGCGCTTGAGCAGTTCGTCATACACCGAAGGCGCAGCGCCCGAACCGCGGAGCAGGTCCACGAACTCGAACGGAAGCGTCTGCGCATCCTCCGCCGAACGCGGCGCGGGGAAGAGCCCCGGGAGCAGCGGACCATGCCCGCGCCGGTTGAACTCCAGGGCTTCGAGCGAGACGCTCTCCACCTCTTCACGCTGAAGGCGGATGATCTCCTTGTACCGCTCGATCATCGCCTCGTTCGGGGCGTACTTCTTCGACAGCCCATCACCCCCGGCCGAGGCGGGCGGCACCTGGTACGTGACGTCCAGGCCGTTCACGTCGCCCCACGCCTTGTCGAACGCCTTCTGCTGCTTCTTCACCAGGCGCGTGTTCCAGCCCTTGCTCATCACGTACGCCGCCGGCAGGGCGACCACGATCAGCGCCGAGCAGATCACGACCACGAGATGACTCTTGACCCACGCCATCAAGCCCTTCAATTCTCACCTCCGCTCTCGCCTTCACTCTTCGCGGGCTCGCCGAGGACCACGTAAAAGAACAACCGCAGCTTCGAGGCCTCCTCGGGCAGAACCTGGTCCGGCGGAGGCACCAGCGGCGCCTCGGCCTCCAGCGTGCCGTTGAGCGCTTCGCCGCTCCCCGCTCCGCCTCCGCGGCTCCCCTGCGAACTGCCGCCGGTGATCTGGAACTTCGTGGGGTCGAGGTTGCGGAGGTATTCCTCCATGTCCACCTCTTCCTCGCCGCGCTCGTTGATGTACACGCGCGGCTGCACGGGCGCGCCCTCGACCCCCGGCTGCCCCGAGGCCAATTCCGCGGGCTTGGGCTCCACGATGTCCACCGTCACGAAGATGTCGGACGCGTTCGCGACCACTTCATACGGCACGCCCGCCCGCACCGCGTTGTCGCGCAGCCACGGCAGCAGGGTCGAGGTCACCAGGCGCCGCGGGTCAGGGTGCGTGGTCCGCAGGTCCATCTGCACGACGATCCGGCCCTTGTCGAGGCCCTTTTCATCCGTCGGCGCGCCGGCCCCGTCGCCCCCGAAGCCCCCGCTCGACCCTCCGCCCCGGTTCTCGCGTTCTCCCGAGCCCTGGCCCCCCGCGCGCCCGCCCCCGCCGCCGGCATTGCCGCGCTTCGTCGCCGCCACGCGGTACTCGAAGGCGGACGACTGCGGCGGCACGTAGTCGGTCGTCACCTCGGTGAGCATGAACGCGGGCCCGGAATGCGGCGCGCTGCCCGCCGAAACGGGCACCTGCCCCACCTTGCCCTCGGCATCGGCGAGCATGTCGGAAATGTCGCGCGCGACGAACTCGTGGTACGGCACGTGCTTCGCCATGGCGATCGCGTTGAGCGCGGAGTAGTCGGGCGTCAAGCCGCCGATCACGTTCGCTTCGCTCGCCTTGGCCTTGAGTTTGCTCGCCTCGCTGATGGTCGCCGAGACCTCCTGGGGGGCGCGCATCGACTTCACCTTCGCCCCGTCGGTGAAGGGCCGGTAGAACATGGCGGCGCTCGCCGCGAGGCCCACGCCCGCCGCGATGCCGAACCACGGCACCTTCCGCTTCCACATCACGTCGCGCACGCGCTCCATCGGCACGAGGTTGGCGTCGATGGTCTGGCACCCGAGGCCCTGCAGGGCCAGCCCGTAGGCCGTCACGAAGTTCGTCGCCTTGGCGAAGAAGTCGTCCTTGCGCTCGGCGGGGATCTCGAGCCGCTTGAACTCCTCCAACCGGAACACATCCATCGACAACTGCTGCTTGAGGAACTTTCGCAGCCCGGGCAGCATGAAAGTGGACCCCAGCCCGATGATCCGGGTGAGGCTCGCATCGCGGTGCAGCGTAGTGTAGTAGCCGATCGAGCGGTTGATCTCCTGCACCAGGTCCGTAAAGACCCCGCGCATGGCCTGGAAGACGTGCTTGGCGTGCGGGCCCTGCTCCGCCTCTTCCTTCAGCCGCTCCGCCTTCTGGTAACTCAGCTTGAAGTGGTTGACGAGCGCGTCGGTGAAGTGGTGCCCGCCGAGGCCGAAGGTGCGGATCCACACCCGTCCCGCCTCCGCGATGATCAGGTCTGACGACGTCGTGCCGATGTCCAGGATGATCGTGCCGGGCGTGCGCTCGGTGAACTCCAGGTCGTACGCGAGCGCGTTGAACGCCGCCAGCGGGCTCAGCGTGACCGCATCAGGGTTGATGCGCACATCCGCCAGCGTGCCCAGGATCTGGTTCACCTTGGTCTTGGTCATGGCGAAGATGCCGACCTCGATGTCGGGTGAATCAGGGGCCTGGAAGGTCTGGAAGTCCCACTCCACCTCCTCGAGCGGGAACGGAATCTGCTGCACCGCCTCGAACTTCACGATGTCCGGCACCTTCTTCGGTTCCACCGGGGGCAGCTTGGCGAACCGCGCGAATGCCGAGTGGCCGGGCACGCTCACCGCCACTCTCGCGCCCGTAAGGTCGGTCTGTGAGGTGAACGTCCCCAGCGCGACCCGCATCGCATCGTCCTGGTCGAGCCCCGGCGTCGACAGCGTCTTGGCGTGGGGCACGACCACGTAGTCCAACAGCTTCAGGCGCTCGTTCTCAATGGCGATCTTGACCGCCTTGATCGCGCCCGCGCCCGCTTCAATGCCCCAGCACACATTCGGAGACGCCATGTCCGCTCCTTCGTTCCCGCCCGACAGGGGGCGGGATGGTACACGATTGGAATCCTCGACGCCCGCCCCGACCACTTCCCTACGACGGCCCGAGGCCCTCCAGTTGCAGCCGCCGCGCCCGGGTTACAGCCCCGTGACAACCGCGCTCGCTTCATGCCGCATCTGCCCCGGCGCGCCGATCGACCCGGTCCATCACCAATGACGCCCCGACCGCGATGACCGCCCCCACCACACCGATCCACAGCCTTCCCGGCGGCAACCGCAGAGGCATCGCACCGGGCGGAAGCCCGTACGCAGCCAGGTGATACCCCACGAGCAACCCGACCAGCCCCGTCGCCGTGCGCGTCGCCGTGTTCGATGCGCTTCCGGCTCCCTCCAGCCCTCGGCGGGCCCACGCGAGCACCCACAGCGAGGCGGCCCCGACCGCACCGCCCGACAGCACCATGATCCACTGCCCGAAACTCACGGGGCCTTGTTCCTCCGCAACACTTTACGCCGACCCGTCGTACCCGCTAGCATCATCACCATGAAGCGCCCCCTCTCCATCGCCCTCACCTGCCTCGCCTGCTCGATGCCGGCACAAGCCCAGCCCGAAGAAGCGCCCGCCGATGCGCCGCTGCTCGCTCCGCAAGTAAAGGAAGTAGGCGACCCCCCCACGATCTGGGGGTACCTGATCTTCGCGCTGCTCGTCGGGCTGGCCGTGGGCGTCAATGTCATGCCCAGCAAGCGCGGACACCAGGACTAACCCCAGGTTTACACGTTTGGAACCACTCGCGGCCTGAGCGGTCTCTCCCTTCCTGACAATCCGAGCACCCGGAGGCGAACATGCGCCAACGCCGACTCACACCGAATCAATCTCTCATCATCGTGAATGCACTTCTGCTCGGGGCTCTCGGTTACGTCAGTTTCATGCCCGAATCGACCGCCCATGCCCAGCCGGCTCGGGCCCGGGGCGATTACACAATGGTCGCCGGCGAGGTCAGTTTCGGAAACTCCAGCGCCGTTTGGATCGTGGACTCGGCGAACCAGGAACTCGTCGCCGTGCGCTGGAACGAAGGCAAGAAGAACTTCGATGGCATCGGGTATGCCAACCTCCAGGAAGACGCGAAGGAGCGCCCGGGACGCTGATCGTCCGGGGCGCCGCGATCAGACCACGAGTTCCGCCGTAACACACTGCCTGAAAGGCACTTCCGATGAACGACCGCTCCAAGGCATCCCCGGCGCTCTGGGCCAGCGCCTTTGTCATCGGTGCACTCGTGCTCTCCCAGTCCGGGCGAATGGTCGGTTCGACCGCCCGAGCGGAGATGGTCTCCCAGACCGGGGCGTACACGGTGCTCACCGTGGACGGCGGCACCAATAACGTCCTTGTCATCCTCGATAAGCGATCGGAAGAACTCTTCGTCTACAACGCCAACTCGCAATCAACGGTCCAGCTTGAAACGCGCCTGCCTCTGCCCAAGCTCTTCACCGATGCCCGCCAGAAAGCCAAGGGCAACTGACCGACCCGCAGGGGCCGCCGCGGTTGCACCGGGCCGCCGCATGCGAAACACAGCGCGGTTTTGCATCAACTCGTTGTTCATCATGGCCTTACGCTGATCCAGATTCGTTGACTTCGACTCCACGTTTGGATCCTGCTCGACCCGCCGGCGAGAACGCAGGAATCAACTGGCCCCCGCCGGCGACATGCGAGCAAACCTAGAACCCCGCCTGCGGGGTTGTTTGCGTGGAGCCATGTCCCGTGCCCATCCTGCCGCTCCCCCAGTTCGAGGAAGACCTCAAGGCCTACCAGGAGGACCTCGCCGCGTACGAAAAACTTGCGCCCCCAAAGACCATCGTCCTCCGGTACGGCCGGATGAAGATGATCGGGGAGTTCCCGTATTCGGGGGATGCCAAGCCGGGGTGCGGGAGCAAGCTCGTCGTCAAGACATTCCGCGGCACCGAGATCGGGGAGATGCTCACCAGCACCTGCCCGAACTCCGGGTGCTCCAAGAGCGTCTCGCGCCAGGACATGTTGCGCTACATCGAGAACTCGGGCGGGCGCGACTACCCCTTCACCACGTCGGGGGGCGTCCTTCGCATCGCAACCCGGGAAGACCTTGACCAACAGGCGGCACTGGAGCAGGCGTCGCACGCGCTCAAGGTCGATTGCCGCCGGGTGGCCGAGATGCGGGGCACCCAGGTCAAGGTCGTCGATGTCGAGCCGATCCTGGGCCAGGAACGACTCACGGTGTATTACGCCTCCGAAGACCGCCTGGACCTGCGCGACCTGCACGGCGCGCTCGAAAGCCACCTTCGGACCAAGGTTGACCTGCGGCACGTCGGCGCCCGCGATGAAGCACGCCTGACCGCCGATTACGAGCGCTGCGGGCAGTACTGCTGCTGCAAGAACTTCCTGAAGGTGCTCAAGCCCGTGTCGATGAAGTCCGCGAAGATCCAGAAGGCGACGCTCGACCCGCTCAAGATCAGCGGGCGGTGCGGGCGGCTGATGTGCTGCCTTCGCTATGAAGACCAGACCTACGACGAGCTGCGCAGGCGCCTGCCCAAGCGCAAGACCCGCGTGGGCACACCCGAAGGCGACGGCCTGATCCTCGACACCCAGATTCTCACCCAGCTCGCCCTGGTGCTGCTCGACCGCGACGGACGCCAGGTCGCGATCGCCATCGAAGAACTCACCCCGCCCCAGGACCCTGTCGGCCCGCCGCCGATGCGTGAGGGCGAGCCCGCGCGTGCCGCGCGAGCCCCCGGCCCGCGCCCCGGCCCGCCCGCGCGCGAGCCGACCCCGGGCGCGGCGACCGAAAGCGAACCCCGGCGACCGGCCCGGGGCGCGGGCACGCCGGCAACCCCTCCGGGCTCAAGCCGAGCCGAACCACCCCGGCGCACGCGGGACGAGGGCGCCGGCGCGAGTGCGCCAGATGATTTCGGCATCGATGACATCGCGGGTGACGAGATGCCCGAAGCCCGCCCGGCCGAAGGCACGCACCCGGGCGGCGAAGGCGAGCGCTCGCGCAGGCGGCGCCGCCGGCGCCGGGGCCGGGGCGGCCCGAACGACCAACCCGGCGGGAGCGAAGGCGTGCCACCGAGCGGCAGCGCCGGCCCAGGCGGGCCTGCCGAGACTGGCGAGGATGCCCGTCCCGGCGGCGCGCCGGCGCCGGGACGGCCCGGCGAGCGCCGAGGCGACCCGCTTTACGCCGACCTCGGCGAACGTCGTTCTGACGATGCTCCGGGGCCGACCGCCGGGTCGCGGCACACTGATGAGCACGACGGTGGCTCCGATGCCGACGGGCCGGACGACGGCCCCGGCGACGAGCGCGATCACACGGGCGATGGGCCCGATCCGCACTCCGGGGGGCCGGGCAAAACCGGGGGCGGCGATGGGGCGCGCCGACGCCGCAGGCGCAGACGCCGGCGCGGAGGGGGGCCAGGCTCGGGCGGCCCACCGCCGGCGTCTTGATCGCGCGGCGTCGAGCGACTCGCCCCCCGCCAATCAAGACTCCTCACCCCTGCTCAAGCTCATACCCGCCCTCGCTCGCCTCGGCGATGCGGGGGGTATGCGAGCCGGGCTGGGGCGCGGCCGAGGCTGCGGGCGCGCGCGATGGCAGGCCCGAACTGCTCCCGGCGCGAGGGTTCCTGCGCGTTCCTGCGGAGTCATACCCGGCGCGCTTGGCGGCAAGAATCTTGTCGCGTCCCGCGATCTCGGCGCGGATGCGCTCGTCATTGAGGCGACGTGCGTCCTCCGCCGCGGCGGCCCGGGCACGCATGCGCTCGTCGCGCCCCGCCATGGCGCCGGCATTCTTGCGTGCCCAGCCGACGAGACGGAGCATCTGCATCGAACAGATGACAAAGAGAATCACGCCGAAGCCGAGCAGCCCCGCGAGCATGAACTCCAGCAGCCAGAGCAGGGCCCGAAGCATGGGAACGATCTGCCCGATGACGGGGCCCAGCAGGTTGACGGCCCCGCCGATGGTGATGAGCCACGCCGCCCCGCGCAGGCGATCGCTCATCGTCTCGTCCGAGGCCCAGTCGGAGAGGTCGGTGATCTGCACGCAGAGGAGAGGCAAGCCGAAGAGGCCCGCGAAGAGTGAGATCGTGCCGACCACGCTCAGCGCCGAGAGCGTGGCCCCCGGGGTCATCTGCGTGGTCGAAAGAAACACCGCGATGCCCCAGTACCCCAGCCAGGCCGCCTGGAGCAGGCGGTTGACGTGGCGGAGCGTGCGCCGTTCGCGGCACGTCTGCGTGTAGGGCACCACGGCGCTGCGCCGCGGGCCGGTGACGATCAGCACGCCCCCCAGCCACATGACTGAGCCGCCGAAACCGCCGACGGCCCGCTCGACCAGGCCCATGCCGAGGTAGGGAAAGAGGCAGCAGATGCTGGCGACCATGCCCAGCGCCATGAGCGAAAAGCCGAGGCCCAGGTTGCGCAGGTAGGCACCCGGGGCGTCGACCAGATTGTCCTTCGGCCCGGAACGGGGCGCCTGGTGCGGCGCGGTGCCGCATTCGGGGCACGGCGCGCCCGGCATGAGCCCGGCCCGGTCATACCCGCACTTGGGGCACGCGCGAACTTCGTCCGCGGGCGCCCCCGCACCCGGCTTCACGCCCGCCATGGCGGCGAGTTCTCGCGGGTCGATGGGCATGCGCCCAGTATACCCGGGCACCGGCCCACCGGATGCGATGAACCCCGACTCAGAGCACGGGGCACCGGCCGGCGACCGGCCGCGGCCCTCGACGGGACGAGACGGGCGGAATTACTGAAAGCGGACAACATGCCAGGTCTTCTTGCCGCGCCGGACGGGCAGAAGCGAGCCGTGGAGGAGCATGTGCGGCAGGGCCGCATCCGCGGCCCCGGCCTTGTTCCCGCTCACCTGCACGCTGCCGCCGTCGAGAAACTCGCGGGCCTCGCGTTTGCTCTTGGCGAGGCCGATCTCGACGAGCAGATCGACGAGCGGGAGTCCCGGGCCGTCGAGCCGGGCGCGGGCGAGGGTGGAGGAGGGCGCCCCGGCAAGCGCTTCGGTGAGCGTGTCGGCGTCGAGGCCGGCGATGTCGCCCGAAAAGAGGGCGCTCGCGGCCTTTTCGGCCATCTCCATGGCGCTGCGCCCGTGCAGGATCACGGTGGCCTCGCGGGCGAGCGCGCGGTGGGCCTCGCGGGCCCCGGGGTTGGCGGCGTGGGAGCGCGTCAGTTCATCGATCTCCTCGCGCGAGAGCAGCGTGTAGATCTTGAGGTAACGGATCACATCGGCATCGAGGGCGTTGAGCCAGAACTGGTAGTAGGCGTACGGGCTCGTTCGCGCGGGTGACGTGTCGTGCGGCCCGGCGCGGGCCGAGAGCCAGATCGCGCCGCCCTCGGTCTTGCCGAACTTGGTGCCATCGGCCTTGGTGACGAGGGGAGCGGTGAGGCCGAGGGCGAACCAGCGCGTTGGGCCGACGCCGGCGAGTGATGCGATAAGGCGTTCCATGTCGGTCGGATCTGCAATCGCCGCAAGCTCATCGTCGCTGAGTTTCTGTTTTTCCTGAGCCGCTGACCGAGCTTGCTGGATTGAAGTTGGACCGTAGAAGCGACGTCTGGCGTCCTCAGATGTCCGTTCAAACTTAGCTTGATCCGATTCGGACAGCTCGTCGAAATACTGTGGTCGGCTCGTCATAGCAATGTGAAGGTCGAACCCAACTCGACGAATCAGCTCAATGCCCGTGACGATGTTTCCGAATTGGTCGCTCCCGCCCATTTGCACGGTGACGCCCTGCTTCTCAAACAGGTGCAGAAAGTCGTACGCCTGAAGCAGCATGTAACTGAACTCGGTGTAACTGATGCCCTGGTCGCGGCTGTTGAGGCGCTCGCGCACCGAGTCTTTCTGGATCATCATGTTGACGGAGAAGTGCTTGCCCACGTCGCGGAGGGCCTCAACCCACGAGAGCCGCCCGATCCAGTCCATGTTGTCCAGGATCAGCGGGTCAGAGAGTTCGCGGTCCTCCCGCACGCGCGCGTTCGACCACACCCGCCCGAAGATCGGACGCTGGGCCTCGACGCGTGCCCGCACCGTCTCGGGGGTCTGCAACTGGCGCTCCGCCGTCTTGCCGCTCGGGTCGCCGATGAGGCCCGTAGCCCCGCCCTGCACCGCCACGGCCCGGTGCCCGTGCCGCGCGACGTGCAGGAGCATCATCATCGGAACGAGGTTGCCGATGGTGAGGCTGTCGGAGGTCGGGTCGAACCCGGCGTACACCGAGCGCGGCCTTGATGCGGCATCCGCCAGGTGCGCGTCCAGTTCCACGGGGTCGGTGATCTGGTGGATCAGCCCGCGCCACTGCAGCTCGCGCAGCAGCGGGCTCGTGAAGGGGTAGGTTGAGAGGTCGATGGAGGTCATGGGCGCAAGGGTAGCTATCCTGCGATTCGCAGCTCAGAGGGTGAAACGATCGTGCGTCCGGCCGTGGTTGCCCCTGCAATGCGAAATGGCGAGTCAGACTCCGGCCGCTGCCCCTTTGCGGATCAGAGGAGACCAGGGCAGCGTTCGATATCGGCGAGATCGCGGGGCGGCACCGCGCGACGTGCTGTGCGGCGTGCGAATCGGGTGCGCGGCGTGCGCTCAACCGCGGCCGCGCGCCGCACGAGAGCGGGTTCACCATTGGCGCTCGGGCCGGGCGAGGGGCCGACTCATCCCGGGCGCTGCGCTGGGCGTGGGCTGGCCCCGGAGGGTGGGCGGCGCCGGGCGAGGGCCGCGGCGCACCGAAAGAAGAAAGGGCAGGCCGGGCCTGCCCTCGCGGGGGGTTCTGATCCGGCGGGTGTTACGCCGCCATTTCGAGGCCGGGAGCCTTGGAGGCTGTGACGACGTGCTCGCGGATCGTCTTGAGCCGGTCCTGGGAGACCTTGAGGAGGTCGAGCACGTTCTGGTCGAGGTCGAGGGAGAGGAGGTCGGCGCGGTAGGCGCCCTTGACTTCGCCGCAGAGCCGGTCGGCGAGGTAGACCACGCTGGTGAGGACTCGGGAGTCGGGGGCGAGTTCCAGGGGCTTGTGGTGGAAGCCGGTGACGAAGCCGAAGTTCTTGGGGAACTTCCACTTCTCGCACAGGGCGGCGCCGAACTCCTGGTGATTCGCCCCGATGATTTCTTCTTCCGCAAGGAGCATGTCGAAGGCGGGCACGCCCTGGGCATCGATGCCGAGGCGCTGGGCGACCTCGACGAGCTTGTTGCGGTCAAACTGCATCTCGACGACGACGCCGATGTCGTGCACGAGCCCGGCGAGGTAGGCCTCGTCGTTGAGCCCGAGCTTGAGCTGGTCGGAGAGGAGCTTGCACACGCCGGCGACGAAGGAGGAGTGGTCCCACAGCATCTTGGCGCTGAAGTTCCGGGTCAGGTCGCCGCCGCGGAAGAGCTTCACGAGGCTTGCGGCGATGGCGATGTTCTTGACGGCGTTCAGGCCGAGCATGACGATCGCGCGGTTGATCGAGCCGATCTGCCCCGGCAGGCCGTAGAACGAGGAGTTCACGACCTTGAGGATGCGGCTGCAGAGCGCCGGGTCCTGGCTGATGACCTTGTTGAGGTCGGTCGCGGTGGACTTCGGGTTCTCCACCAGTTCGATGATCTTGACGGTGATCTCGGGGAGCGTCGCGATGTGGCTCAGTTCGCGGATCGCGGCGGAGACCGTCTGCTGACGCTGCTCTTGGGTGGGCATGGATCGCGCTCCTGGAGTCCGACACCGGGGTATCGGCCCGTGCCGGGGCTGACTTTGCCCGGCCAACGGAGATCGCGGGCCGAAAGTGCGATAACCAGCCCGGACCCTTCGGGGGGCGGGTGCGAAGGGCGCCCCGCGGGCGGCCCCGGTCGCGGTGGGACATCGATCCCGGCCCCTAGGATGGCGCATGGCGTACACGGTGCTGGCGCGGCGGTATCGGTCGCGGACCTTTGATGACGTGGTGGGGCAGGACGTGATCGCGCGCACGCTGCGCACGGCCGTGGAGACGGGGCGCGTCGCGCACGCGTACCTCTTCACCGGCACGCGGGGCGTGGGCAAGACCTCGATGGCCCGCATCTTCGCCAAGGCCCTGAGCGGCGGCTCGCCCGAGATCGACGAGGCGATCATGGCCGGGCGCGATATCGACGTCATCGAGATCGACGCGGCCAGCAACCGGGGCGTGCAGGAGGCACGCGACCTGATCGCCAACAGCGCCTACCGGCCCCTGCGCGGCAAGTTCAAGGTGTACATCATCGACGAAGTGCACATGCTGACGCGCGAGGCCTTCAACGCGCTTCTCAAGACAATGGAGGAGCCGCCGGAGCACGTCAAGTTCATCCTGTGCACCACCGAGTCGCAGAAGGTGCCGCCGACGATCCAGAGCCGGTGCCAGCGGTTCGACTTCCGGGACATCCCGGCGCAGCGGATCGCGGCCCACCTGGCGGATGTCGCGGCGCGGGAGGGCCTGAAGGCGGACCCCGACCTGATCTTCGCGGTGGCCCGCGGGGGCGCGGGATCGATGCGCGACGCGCTCTCGCTGCTCGACCGGGTCATCGCCTCGGGGGAGAAGCACCTGACGCTGGCCCTGCTGGATGAGCTGCTGGGCTCGCCGGATCGCGACCTGCTTTCGCGGCTGCTTGACGCGTGCGCGACGGGAGAGGTCGCGGACGCGCTGGAGGCCGCGCACGCCATGCTCGCCCGGGGCGTCACGCCCGACCAGCTGATTGAGTCTGTGATCGAGCGACTTCGCGACCTGCTGCTGCTGCGCGCGTGCGGCGAGGGGACGGAACTCGTCGCGCTCGGAGAAGGGGCCCGCGCCGACGAGGCGGCCCGGGCGAAGCGCTTCGATGAGGCGGGCCTCTCGCACATGATCGCGCTCTGCGAGAGCGTGCAGCGCCAGAGCAAGTCATCGAGTTCGCCCCTCGCGCTTCTCGATGCGTTGCTGGTGCGCCTGGCGCAGGCCGAGAAGTTCGCCGACCTTGCGAGCATCATCGCGGGGCAGGCCCCGGGTGAGGCACCGGCCCGGCCCGGCGCGAGGGCCGGAACAAAAAAATAGATGCGGCGCCGGGGGAACCTCCCTCGACGCCGGAACGAGTTTCGCCGCCGGATCGGACGACGGGTGTGACGCCGGCGGCGACGCCCGACCTCCGGGCGCTCGAAGCGGGCGGAACGCCGGTGCCCTCGGGCGCCGCAGGCGCATCAACCCCGCCTGGGGTACGCGACGAGCCGGCGGGTGCGGCGCGCCGGGCTCCGAGCGAGCCCGGGGCCCCCGCTCGCGCCGCCGGGGGCTCCCACGGCGCGCTGAACGACGGCCCCGAGGTGTCTGCGGCGGGGCTGCCGGGAGATGCCATGACCCCGGAGGCACTGTGCGAGCGCGCGGCCGCGCTCCTGAACAAGAGGTTTCTGAAGCACCAACTGGGTACGTGCATTGTGGAGGCGGCCGGGGACATTGTCCGGCTGACGCCTCGGGAATCCTCGGGAGAAATGCTCCGGGCGAATGTTCAGGAGATTGCCCGGGCGTTCTCGCGGGTGCTGGGGCGGGCGGTGGAGGTGGAAGTGGGCGAGGGCGCAGCCCCTGGGCCGGGGAGCCCTGGCGCGGGCGCTGCGGCGCTCGACCCGGCGTCGATCCCGCTGGTGCGGCAGACACTCGAACTCTTTGACGGGAAGATCAAGGGCGTCGTGCGCCGGGAGTAGGCGGGCCCGCAATGCTCGACCTTGGGCGAAGGGTTCGCAGACGCTATCCTCGTGCCATGAAAGAACTTCTCCTGGCGTTGTGGTTTGGCGCGGCGGGGGCGACGGTCGGCGCACAGCCCGAACCAGAGACCGCTGAACCGGCTGCGCCCATCGCGCCGGCGCTGACGCCCGCATCTCCTTCTGACATTGAAGCAGGCGAGGCGATGCTGCGCCGGCTCGTCCAGGCGACGCTGGACGCGGACGTGGAGGCGTACCTCGCGTGCGTGACGGGGACCGACCCGGTCTTTCGCATGGAGGAGCGGCACTGGATTGAAGATGTGGTCGTCAACCGCGTGATGCAATACACGCTGACGACGGCGGAGTGGTCGCGCGACGGAGATGAGCTGCGCTGCACGCTGACCGCGACGTGGACCATGAGCGAGGGCGATGCCCGCGAACTGACCTTCCCGGCGCGCTTCGTCAAGGGTGAGAGCGGCTGGCTCTACGCCGGGCGCGTGTGGGGGCGGCTTGAGGGTCCGCACTGCGTCGTGCTCTTCACGCCCGACCGGGCCGAGGTCGCGCAGACGGTGATGGAGGTCTTTCCGGCGGTGATGGACACCGTGAACGCCGACATGGAACTCGGCGATGCGGTGGCCCACCATGTGCAGGAGATCAAGATCTACGACTCGATGCGGGAGCTCCAGTACTCGATCTTTCCGAGCTACGTGGACGGACTCGGAGGCTGGAACGAGCCGGGCGAGGCGATCAAGATTCTGCCCGGGCGGCGCTCGGGGCCCGAGGGTCTGCGCTCGCTCTTGGCGCACGAATACGGGCACGTGGGCACGTTCATCATGGGTGAGAAGGCCACGCTGGCGCCCTGGTGGATGCTTGAAGGCGTCGCGGAGCTTGTCGCCGAGCCGTACAGCAACTCGCGTGAACGCGTGGAGCGCCGGGTGAAGTCGTGGGCCAAGGACGGCAACCTAGCGAAGTGGGAGGACATGTTCCAGTTCCCGCTTCCGGAGAAGAAATGGGGCGGGCACGTGTACACGCAGGGACATCACATGATGATGTTCATTCACGACACCTACGGACGCACACCGCGCAACCTATGGGTGCGCCTGCTGTCGCAGGGGCACTCGCTGGAGGAGGCCTCGCAGCAGGCGCTCGGGATCAGTTTCGAGACGCTCGACCGCGACTGGCGTGCGGCGCTTGAGCGGGCGCTCGCCGAGGATGCCGCCAAGGAGGCCGCGGAGCCGAGCGAGCCGGCGACCACGAGCGGATCGTGAGCGGACGCGCCGTCACGCGCGAGGCGGGCGGGCGGCTGCGCGAAGGGCTCGCGTTTCTCTTCACGTGGACGGGACTCGGCGTGCTCGCGGTGTGGGGCGCAGGGCGAATCCTGAACGACCGCCTCGGGTGGTCGCAGTATCTGTGGTGGCTCCCCTCCGCGGCGGCGGCGGCCCTGGCAGGGGGGTGCCTGGTGCTCGCGGCGATTGCGGGGCGGCGACGCCGCTGGGGTTCGCGCTGCGTGCTCGCCTGCGGGCTCGGTGCGTGCATTGCCTGGACAGGGCTCATCGAGTGGCACGGGCTGCGCGGGCGGTCCGGCGCGGGCGCCGGCCGGTGGCGCATCCTGTTCTGGAACATGGCCTCAAAGGAAGCGCCGGGGGCGCCGGCGCTGCTGGAGCGCGAACACCCCGAGCTCATCGTGCTTGCCAACCCCGCGTATTCGGCATCGCGGGGCGCGATCGAGGCCTCGCTCGCCCGTTCGCACACGCTGATCGAACTTCCGGAATGCCTGATCGCGTGGAGGGGCGAGGTCCGCGGGTCGGGGTGGACGAGCCTGCGCCTGGGCGCGGCGCGGCCCGGGATGGACCCGGCCCAGGGGCCCTCGGCGATCGACGACGGATGGGCCGCGTGGGGAACCCTGGAGACGGGGGAGGGGCGCGAGATCGTGCTCTGGGTCGTGGATGTGCCCGCCGACCCCGGCCTGGTGCGCACCCGGCTGATGCAGCGCATCGCACGGGCGATCGCGGCCTCGCGCATCGCGTTTCCGGCGCCCGACCTGATCGTGGGGGATTTCAACACGCCGCGCGGCTCGGCCTCGCTGCGAGCGCTGGTCGGGGGCATGTCCGAAGTCTTCAGCGCGCGGGGCGTAGGCCCCGGCGCAACCTGGCCGAGGCGCGTGCCCCTCTGGGCCCTCGACCAGGTGTTCGCGGGCGCGGCGCTGGTGCCGGTGGCGGCACGGGTGATCGACCCCGGCTCGGGCACGCACCGCGCCGTGGTGGCGGAGGTGGCCCCGGTGCGGGACTGAGCGCGGCCGGACCTACCAGCGGATCACCGAGAGCAGGTCGGAGCGGTCGTCGGTCCACAATGGGTCGCCGGGTTCCAGGGGCACGGGGCGCCACGACTCGGGCAGGGAGAGCGGTTCGAGCGTGCCCGGGCCTCGCCCGAGCACCAGCCACTCGGATGAATAGCGCACGCCGTCATCGCCCGAGTCTTCTCGGCGCAGGCAGGGCGCGCCGAGGCTCTCGGCGATGCGGGCGACGACCGGGGCGAGCTCCAGGTGCCGGTTGGAGACGTGGATCATCACGAGACCCCCGGGGGCGAGCCGGGCGAGGAACATCGCGACGGCTTCGCGTGTGAGAAGGTGCACGGGGATCGCATCGGAACTGAAGGCATCGATGAGGAGGAGATCGAAGGAGCCCTCGGGACGAGCCGCGAGGGTGAGACGCCCGTCACCCAGGATGATCTCGACGGATGCGCCGCGCGACCGGGCGTCGGGCAGGTAGGTGAAGAGCCGGGGGTCTTCGGCGATGCGCTGCACGCCGGGATCGATCTCGAAGTAGGTGTACGCATCGCCGGGGCGCGCGTAGGCGGCGATGGTGCCCGAGCCCAGGCCGACGACCCCGACCCTGGTGCGTCGGTCGCGCATCGCCTCCATCACGTCGCCCACCGGCCCGGCCCGGTGGTAGTAGGTGGTGGGCAGCGCGCGAAAGGCATCTTCCATGATCTGGTAGCCGTGGTTGGTCGTGCCGTGCATCAGGCGGTGCTCGCGCCCGTTGGGGCCGTGGTCCTCTTCGACGACGAGCACGCCGAAGAACGTGCGGTCGCGCCGGAGTTCGCGGGTGTCGCTGGTCCGGGCTTTCTCCAGTTCTCCCACGAGCAGGAGGAGCAGGATCGAAACGGCGAAGGGCACCCGGCGCCCCGAGAGCAGCACCGCGAGGAGCGCGCCCGCCCCGGCCCCCCACGCGAGGCGCGCCCCTTCGCTGTAGTACACCGTCGCGGAACGGTCGGCGATTGCGCCCAGGAGCGCGACCACCAGCAGCATGACCGTCGCGGGGAGCGTGCTGAGGGCGAGGGAGAGGAGGCGAGCCCCGGGGCTCTGGCGCGACCGGCGCCAGCCCGCGCGGACGAGGCACGCGCCGACGATCGCCAGCGGATACTCGATCACCCGGTCAAAGATCGCCGGGGCGACGAGGGCCTCGAACGCGCCGCCCAGCACACCCCCGAGCGCCAGCGCGAGGTAGAACTCGGTGAGGCGGCCGGCGGCTGGGCGGCACGCGGCCAGGCGCCGGTGACAGACCATCGTGAGCAGGAACTGCACCGCGAGGTGCCCGCCGAGGATCAGATCGAGCGCGGTCGTGGGCGGGGCGATGAACATCACGACGATCGCGCCCGCCGCGAGCGCCCCGGCCACGGACCAGGCGCGCAGCGAGCCCGCGAACCGACCCGAGAATGCGATGATGAAGGTCAGCAGGTACAGGGTGAGCGGGACGACCCACAGGAGGGGGATCGAGGCGACATCGGTCGTCAGGTGCTGTGTGCAGGCGAGCAGCAGGGCGCTGGGGATGAACGCCAGGCCCACCCACAGGGCCCGCTCGCACCAGCGACCGCGCGCCGGAGGTGAACCGGCGGCAGAGACCACGGGCTCACCGGCGGAGGACGCGGAGGCGAGCCGGGGGGACTCTGCGCCACCCGCGGGGGCGCGGCGCGCGCGGGCCCACACGCCGCACAAGGCCACAAGAACGATCAGCGCGAGGTAGCCGCCCGCCCACGCCCACGCCTGCTCGCGGAGGTTGAGCATGGGCTCGACAACGACGGGGTAGGCCAGAAGACCGAGCAGGCTGCCGGCATTGCTGGCCGCGTACAGGAAGTAGGGGTCGTGGGACCGCGCGTGGGCGGTGAAACTGAACCAGCGCTGGAGGAGCGGGCCCGTGGTGGAGACCGCCACGAAGGGCCCCCCCACCATCACGAGCAGCAGCCCGAGCACCCAGCGCGTCGGGCCGGCGTCGGCGGGGGGACTCGCCCCGGCGGGCAGCACTGCAGGGAGCAGGAGCGCGGCGCCGGAGAGCAGCACCACGTGGGCCGCGACCTGGGCGCGCATGCTCAGCCGGCGGCTCAGGCCGTGCGAGTAGGCGTACCCCGCGAGCAGGGCGGCCTGGAAGAAGACCATCACGGTGTTCCAGACCGCGGGGGAACCCCCGAGGAGGGGCAGAATGACCTTCGCGGCCATCGGCTGCACCATGAAGAGCAGGGAGGCGCTCAGAAACACCGTGACGATGTAGAGCGCAACCATGCGGGGGGGAGGGTAGCGCCCGGGTGGCGCGGCGCACCCGAGCCCTTGACTCGGGGCAGACCGCCCCCACACTTGCCTATGGGCCGAGATGTTCCCGCGCGGGTGATTCGCGCCGATGCCTGGATCGTCGGAGGGGGCATCGCCGGCCTCTGGGCGTGCGCCCGGCTTCGGGCGGCGGGGTACGCGGCGGGGCTGGTCGAGGCCCGCGCCCTGGGCGCGGGGCAGACCATCGCCAGCCAAGGCATCATCCACGGCGGGATGAAGTACACGCTCGGGGGGGCGGGCGGGGCGGACTCGAAGGCCATCGCCCGGATGCCCGAGCGCTGGCGTGCCGCGCTGGAAGGGCGCGGGGAGGTCGATCTCTCCGGCGCTCCGGCGGTCTCGCCCACGACGATGCTGTGGACGCTGCCCGGGCTTGCCGCGCGCGTGATCGGGGCCGCGGCCGCCAGGGCCCTGCGGGCCCGCCCGGAGCGGATCGAGGCGCGCGAAGCCCACGAAGCCCTGCGCGGCGCGCCCGCGGGCGTGCGCGTGTACGCCCTGCCCGAGCCCGTGATCGATGTCGCCCGCACGCTCGGCGCGCTGAGCGCGGGCATCGCTCCAGGCACGCTGCGCGCGACGGGGCCGGGGGGCGTGCGTGTGGAGCCGGGAAGCACCGGGGCGGCGCTCGGGGTGCCCGCGCTGGGCCTCCGGCTCGAAGCACCGTGCGTGATTCTCGCCGCGGGCGAGGGCAACGAAGCCCTGCTGAGTGAGGCGGGGCTGGGCGCGGCGGCCCCGATGCAGCGGCGCCCGCTGCGCATGGTCATGGCCCGGGGCGATGTGCCCGAACTGCACGGGCACTGCGTCGGCGCCAGCTCCACGCCCCTCTGCACCATCACCACCGGACGGGCGGCGGAGGGCGGGGCGGTGTGGTGGATCGGCGGCGAGATCGCCGAGCGCGGCGCGACGATGAGCGAGCCGGACCTCATCGCCCATGCGCAGCGCGAAGTCGCTCGGTGCCTGCCCTGGATCGACCTCGCCCGGACCCGCTGGAGCACGTGGATGGTCAACCGCGCCGAGGCCACGAGCCCCGGGGGCAAACGCCCCGCCGGGCCCGTGGTGCGGGAGGTGGCGCCAGGCCTGGTCGCGTGCTGGCCCACCAAACTGGCCTACGCCCCCGAAGTCGGCGACATGGTGCTGGAGTTCGCAGCCCGGCGCGCCGGCAAGCCGGAGGGACGGGACGCGGCCCTGGATGATGCCGCAGCAGCGCTCGGGGGCCCGCACCCGCCGGTGGCGACCTACCCGTGGGACTCGGAGGGGCTGACATGGACCTGAGACCCCTCCCCGGCACGGCGCTCCGGGTGAGCCCGCTGGGGCTCGGCACGGTCAAGCTGGGTCGCGACCGGGGTGTCACGTACCCTTCGCCCGTGCGCATCCCGGGCGATGACGAGGCGCTGGCGCTGCTCAGGCTGGCGCACGGGCTGGGCATCAACCTGATCGACACGGCACCGGCCTACGGCGCGAGCGAGGAGCGCCTCGGACGCCTGCTGCGCGGATGGCGCGATGCGTGGGTGATTGCGACCAAGGCCGGCGAAGAGTTTGACGGGGACCGCTCACGCTTCGACTTTTCGCCGCGGGGCATCCGGGCGAGCGTGGACCGATCGCTGATGAGGCTGGGCACCGACCGCGTGGAGATCGTGCTGCTCCATTCCGACGGGAATGACGCGGCCCTCTTCGAACCGGGGGGCGCGCTTGACACCCTTCGCGAGATGCAGCGCGAGGGCAAGATCGTCGCTGTGGGCGCGAGCACGAAGACCCCGGGGGGAGGGCTCCAGGCGGCGGGAGTCTGCGACGTGGTGATGCTCACGCTCAACGCAGCCTCGCCCGACGACCGGCCGGCGATCGCGGCGGCGCACGGGCGGGGCCGGGGCGTCTTCATCAAGAAGGGCCTGGCGAGCGGGCACGCGGTCACCCCCGGCGCCGGGGCGGGGGCGCTGGATTCGGCGATGCGCCTGGTGCTGGGCGAACCGGGCGTGACCAGCATGATCGTGGGCACCACCGACCCGACTCACCTGCGGCTGAATGTGGAAGCGGCGCGCCGGGCGCTGGCGGACCGGGTCAGTTGAAGACGTCAAGGTAATCGCCGTCGTCCCAGTTCTTCGGGTTGGTGAGGTCGCGCCCGGGCACGAGCGCCGCGTGCCCGTCGAGGTACACCACGTTGGCGCCGTTGGTGTGACGCCTGGGCGCGACGCGCTGCGCTTCGGTGGGCGTGTCGGGGCCGAGGCCGGTCACGCTCGACGGGTTCCACAGGTCGTAGAAGATGCTGATCTGAAGTTCGTCGTTCCCGGGGGCGTAGTTGTTGCCCCAGCGGAACCCGGCGGGGTCGTCGGTGAAGCAGGTCAGGTACATCACGCGATCGGCCCACTTGTAGCGGGTCATGCGGGTGGGCGGCTTGCCGACCGTGGTGGTGCGGACGTTGGGGCCGAACTTGCGGAACTTGAGCCCGTTGTTCACATAATGAATCTGGTGCGGATCGTCGAGACGGGCCGGGTCTTTGTAATACGGCGCATCGACGTAGCGGTCCCCCAGCCCCTGGTCGCCCCGCGAGGGGTCCACGCGGTCATCGAGGAAGGGGCGAAGGTTGAAGGCCCACGAGATGTTCACGGAGGCCCGGTTGGTCCGCGACCGCTGCCAGGCGGGAACGAGCGGCGTGAACCGCGTCAGCCCCTCGCTGATCCCGCTCTCGCGGGGGGTCCACTCCTGGTAGGTGTTGGCGTATCCGACCAGGGCCGTGCCGATCTGCTTCTGGTTTGACAGGCACTTCACCTGCCGGGCCGACCGGCGCGCCCCGGCGAGCGACGGGAGCAGGATGGTCATGATGATGCCCATGATCGCGATGACCACGAGCAGTTCGATGAGCGTGAACGCGGCGGCTGGGCGGCGGGCGCGCATGACGATCCTTCCGGCCCCCGGGCCCCGGTGCGGGGCGCACCAGCATACCCGGAGCGCCTCGGCGGGCACGTCGCGATTCGGGACACGCGGCTCGGGTTACGGCGTGGCGCGGAGGGTTACGGTGAAGTCAAAGTCGCGGCTCTTCTCCGCCTCGTAGCGGAACCTGAGTTCGGCGCCCGCCGGCCCTTCGACGATGAACCGCACGAGCCTGCGCCCCCTGCTCGGCACGCCGTCGTTGAGCAGCACCCGGGCGGGCTCCTTGTCGAGGTCGCCGAGGGTGCGGGCATCGAAGCTGAAGACCCGGCCCGAGGCCACGACCTTGGCGCCCTGGAGCGTGAGAAGATCGGGCAGGCCGCTTCTGCGGGTCGCGGCGATGCCGGTGCGGGTGGGGATGAGCCGATCATTGCGGAGCTGAACGGTGACGCTCCAGAGCCCGGCGCCCAAGTCCTTGACTTCGGCGCGGTCAAAGCGAGCCTCGGGCATTTCGGAAGCGTGGAACATGGTGAAGGCGAAGTTCCGGTGGCACTCTTCTTCAAGCATGAAGGTGGGCGTGTTGCGCCGGGCCCACTTGTTCTGCCCGCCGATGAGCACCTTGCCGTACAGCGGGTGATCGAACTCGGTGTAGTCCTTGAAGGTCTGGCCGAAGGCGAGCTTGTCGCGCCAGATCCAGGTCTGCTCCTCGCTGGGGCTCGCGACATCACGCTGGAAGTACTTGTTGTCGCTCCAGAGTTCGTTGGTGAACGAGATGATGCCGAGGCTCTCGGCGGTCCAGTTGACGAACCCGCCGTGTACCTCGTAGAGGTCGCGGTAGATGATCATGTAGCGGTAGTACGGCAGCATCTCGGCCCCGATGCGTCCGAACTCGTCGTACACGGCCTGGTCGCCCGGCCCGTAGAGGCTCTCGCGGGTCTGCGTGCCCGGGCCGCGCAGGATCATGCCCCCCGAGTTGTGGTAGCTCTGCACCGCGGCGATGTTGGGGTGGTCCATGATGAACCGGGCGATGCCGAATGTTTCGGGGCTGGAGAAGGGGAACTCCCCGGCGCCCATCTGCACGTACGGGGGCTGCCAGTCGGCGGGGTAGTTGCGGTTCATGTCGTCGGTGTGGATGCCGTCCTCGTTGATCCGGCCGTCGCCGTCGTTGTCGAGGCCCTCCTCTCCGAGGAGGGTCCACTCGCCGCGCTTGCCGTCTTCGACGCGCCGGAAAACGCGGGGGTCGTCCTTGTCGCGGAGCCACGCGCCGTCCGGGTCGGCCTTCCACATCTGGGTGATGCTGCCGTCCCCGTCGAGGTCGTCGTCGCGGTCTTCGTCGATGAGGCCGTCCTGGTCATCGTCGAGGGGCCGGATGTTCTGGCGTGAACTGTCGGGCGTGTGCGGGTCGGTGAACCAGCTCTCACGCCCGTCGGGGTTGGCGCTGGGGCAGAGGTAGAACGCGCAGCGGTTCATGAGCGCCGTGAGCTGCGGGTTCACGCCGTATGACTTCGTCAGGTACCAGAGCGTGTACACCACGGCCTCGGCGGCCTGAATCTCGTTGCCGTGCACGTTGCCGTCGATCCACATCGCGGGCTTGGCGGCGTCAGGCCCGCTCGCCTTCGGGTTCACCGTGGCAACCCAGAGCGTGCGCCCCTGGTGGCTGGTGCCGATGGGGGTGAGGGTGACCAGTTCCGGGTACGCCGCGGCAATCGCCTTGAGCTGGGTTTCGATCTGCGCGTACGTGCTGTAGTGGTTGAACGACATGGAGACGCGGCTGGGCATGTCGGGCTGCGCGACGGCAAGGGGAGCGGCGACGAACGCCGCGCCGAGCGCGAGACCGGAGAGGATGGAGCGTTTCATCAGCGGCCCCCTTCCGAGAGGGTGACAGTGAGCGGGGTGGTTCCGAACTCGGGTGAAGCAAGGGTGAGCGTGATGGTTGAGCCCGCATCGCCCCGGACCACCCAGGTGGCCTCCTGCGAGGCACGAGCATCGAGCCGTTGAATGCGCTGCAGTCGCTGCCCGCTGAGCACCCGCTCCTCGGGCAGGTCGACCGCGAGGCGCATCGGCACGCGCCGACGTGCCTTGACCCCGATCGCTGCCCGCGTGGCGAGCTCGCCCCGGTTGGTCACCCGCACGCTGACGCGCCAGAGCCCGCCCCCCAGGCTTTCGACCCGCAGGCCGTCGAACTCGACGCGGGGCATCTTCGCGAGGATGTCGGCGATCACCTTTGCCTGTTCACCCACCAGGCGATCGATCTCGCTCTCGGACGGGTTCAACTTGAACCCGGGCACGAAGCCGCCGATCTCGACCTTGCCGAGGGTCGGGTGGTCGAAGGGCTTCCAGTCGATGAACCCCTCGCCCCGCTCCTTGGCGAGCTTGAGCCAGGCGGCTTCATCACCTCCGGGGGCGGCCTGTGCCTGCGAAGGCCCGCCGCCGCCGCCGCCACCGAAGCGCGGCCCGCGACGACCTGGGCCGGGCGGACCACCAGGCTGCCCGCCCGCGCCGGGCTGCGGCACGGCCGGCTGAAGGGGCTGCCCTGCGGGTTGCGGGGCAGGCTGCGGGGCGGGCGGGGGCGCCCCGCGTGAGAACTCGGCCTGGACCTCCTGCACGGCGGCCATGAGCCGGGCGCGAACCTCGGGGCTGAGCGCCGAGACCTGCGCCATCAACTCGGCTTGCTGGGCCTCGCTCATCGACATCGACTCGCGCATCATCTCGATGCGGCGCTCCTTGGGCGCTGTGAGGAACTCGGCGAACCGGTCAGGCACCCCCTGGCTGACGAGGGCCGCACGCTCGCGGGCGGCCGCGGCCGCGGGGTCTTCCGGCGCGTCGGGGGCGGGCTGGGCGCCCTCCTGGGCCGGGGCCGCATCGTCGGACTTCAACTGGTCGGGCCGGACCCAGACGGGCGTGGTGAAACTCAGCACGCCCAAGTGGGCGTACGCCCAGCCGTGGAGCGAGCCGGCGTTCTCCGCGCTCGGGGCGGCGTTCATCTTGGTCGCGCCTTTGAAGACCCCGCTGAGGAGGTCGAAGGCGGCCTTGTCGTCGTTCTCGATGCCCGTGGGCACACGCCCGGTGTAGTCGAACTGCCCCGCGCCGGGCACCTTCACGATCGTGTCGCCCGGGCCGTAGACCACGACCAGCATGATGTTCGTGCGATCGATGAGGAACTTTGCGATGCCGAGCGTTTCCGGCTCGCAGAGCGGGTAGGGCCCAGTATCGCTCCGCGTCTCGGGCCAGAGGTAGGGGAAGTTCCGCGTCAGGTCGACTCCCCCGGCGCCGTCCTCGGCGATCCGCCCGTCCCCGTCCGCGTCAAGGCCCTCGACGACCAGGGCGTGCGTGGCGACCTCGTGCTTGTCGGCGGCCGGGGCGCGCATGAGGCGCGGATCGTCGGCGTCGATCACGGTGGTAGCGGAGAGGCCCGTTCCGGGGGCCGGCTTTTCGATGCGCATCATGGTGATGACGCCGTCGCCGTTGATGTCGCGGGGGCCGTCTTCATCGGTGCGCCGATCGCGGTCATCATCGACGGGCACCAGCGCGCCGCCGAAATCAGGCCCGGACCTGCCGTTCGCCCGGAATCGCGCGAGCCCGTCGGGGTTCGCCTCGGCGATGATGTACACCGTGTAGTTCTTGAGCATCTCGCCGTGCTCGGCGCGGAGTCGTGCCCCGAGCCGCGCGGCGACATCGCTGCCAACGGTGTGACGCCCGTCAAGCCCCGCGATGACGGCGATGGCAGGCTTTTGGTCTGCCTCACCTCCATCGGTGAGGGTCAGCACCTTCACGGCGCGCCCTTCGCGCGACGTGCAGAGAGTGCGCTCCTGGGCCCGCGCGGGCGCGAGCGCGCCGATGCACATGCCCGCCGCCAACGCCAGCGACCACAGACGTCGAGATGTCTTCATGGAACCCCCGAATCTGACCCGGGCTCTTCGCCCGGGGCATCCAGCATACCGCGAACCGCCTGCGCCGCTGCGTTGGCTGGTCCGCCCGCGCCGCGGCGGATGGGCGCCCGGCTACGCTCGGTCCGATGCGCATCGGGATACTCGCCAATGCCCGGGCCGGCAAGGGTCGCGCGGGCCCACTGGTCGCGCGGGTTGAAGCCCTGCTGCGCGGGCACGACGTCGAGACGCACTGGGTTCACCAAGGGGAACCTTGGGCGAGCAGCCTCCCCGATCGCATTCTCGTCTTCGGAGGAGACGGCACGATCCATCGCGCGCTGCCCCTGCTCTCGCGGGTCCGCACGCCGTTCCTGCCCGTGCCGGCGGGGACGGAGAACCTGCTCGCCCGCCAGTGGAAGGTGAACGCCGACCCCGAGGAGATCGCCGATCGCGCGGTGCGCGGGCCAGCCGTGGACATCGACGGCGCCTCGTGCAATTCGCGGCTGTTCATCCTTATGGCCAGTCTCGGGCCGGATGCCTCGGTGATCCACCGGCTCCAGGCGAAGCGCCGCGCGCGAATCTCCCACCTCACCTATGTCGGCCCCATTGCGCGCGAAGCCCTCGCCCCGGCGATCCCCACGATCCGCCGGCGCGCAGACGGGGGCGGCTGGTCAGAGCCCGGGCGCGGCGTGCTGATCGTGGCGAACTCCCCGATGTACGCGATGCGGGCCAACCCCTGCGCCGAGGCCGACATGACCGACGGCGCGCTTGACGCGCTCTTCATGCCCTGCGGCTCGACGACGGGGGTGGTGCGCTGGGCGGTGCGGGCGGCGCGCCGGCGCGCCTGGACACACCCGCGCGCCGCGGCGGCCCGCGTGAGCGCGATCGAGGTGTCTCACGAGGGGGGCACCCTGCGCGTTCAACTCGACGGCGAGCCCGCCGAGGCTTCGGCGGCGCTGCGCCTTGAATGCCTGCCCCGGGCGCTGCGGATCATCGGGGAAGTGGGCGAGGGGGCGACGTGACGCGGGCGGCCCCGGCACGAGTCGCCCGGACGATTGAGGAACCCCTGGGCCGACCCCCTGATGCACACCCCCGCGAGAGGGAGGGGGCGATCATTTGCGGTCAGGGCGGGCGCCCTGCAGGGCGCGAAGCCGCCGGGCGTTGCCCAGCACCCATTCCCAGTCGAAGGCCGGCCCGGGATCGACCTTGTTCTCCTGGACGTGCCAATGCCCGAGCACGCCGGAGAAGCGAGTGAACTCCTCTGGCGTAAGGGCGCGCGTGAGCACGGCCCCGTCCGGCCCGCGCGGCGCATCGAGCGCGATCGCGGGCAGGGCCGCTGACAGGGCCGCCGCGAGACGGGCGACGGCCTCGTACTGCTCGGGGGTGAAATCGTGCTGCACGAGCGTGCGCCCGTGAATCTCGCCGCTGATGCGTTCGGCTCTGCGCGGGCGGGGCACAAAGCCCGGCGCACCCGCGAAGCTCGGCGCGACCGATGGGGGCAGCGTCACCCGCGTGCCGTCGGGGTCGGCGGCGTACCACTCATCGAGCACGGCGCTCTCCCCGGGGGGGTACGCGCCGATGTGCGCGATCTCCACGCCGACCGAGCGCCCGTTGGCGATGGTCGCGTGCCAGGCACGTTCCTTCACGTCCAGCGTCTGGTAGATCGTGCCATCGAGATCGATCATGAAGTGCACGCTCAGCCCGCGGAGGTCGTGCAGCACCCGGAAGCAGCGGCGGCTGGTGCCGCATACGTCATAATGAATGACGAACTGGTCCACGACCGACGCGAGTTCCTGCGGGGTCCAGCCCCCCGCGCGCAGACGCTCGTGCGCCGCCGCGTCGAACGATTCGAGAGGGCGGACGTCATAGCGGTTGGGCGACGAGAGCGAGGCGGCGCTCGCGGCCCAACCGGCCTCTTCGGGCGGGACGAAACGGCGCTGAACGCGGTAGGCGTCGTAGCCGCCGGGGTCGGTCCACAGCACGACCTTCGCCCCGGTGTGGACGAGTTGCCCGGCGACCATGATCTCGTCGCCCCGGCGCGCGAGCGTCTCGCCGGGCCTGGGCGCGTGGGCGCAGGCGCAGAGCGCCCAGGGGAGCAGTGCCCCGAGCACGCCGAGGCACAGGGCGCGCCAGTTGCGTCGCGGCGGCTGCGCGGGCGTGTTCACGCGGCGAGGCCCGGCCTCGCAATTACGGGTCATGGCGCCTCACCCCCTTCGATCACGCGGTCCAGCCGACCCCCTGCGCGTTCGAGCAGCGATTCGGCGTCGAGGCGGCCTACGCGGCGCGTGTGCATCACCACCGCCGCTTTCACGCCCCAGCCGGCGCGGGCGAGCAGATCGAGGCTCTCGCGCCGGCCCAGCCCGGTGATCGCGCCCGTGATCCGCGCGGCGCGGTCGCGCAGCTTGTCGTTCGTGGCCCGCACGTCCACCATGAGATTCCGGTACACCTTGCCCGCACGCACCATGAGCGTCGTGGAAATGGCGTTGAGGGTCATCTTGGTCGCGGTGCCCGCCTTCATCCGGGTCGAACCGGCCAGCACTTCGGGGCCGGTGTCGAGCTCGATGAGGTGCAACCCCTCGCCGGCGCGCACCGCGCCCGGGGCGCAGGTGAGCAGGCCGACGACCGGCGGCTCCTTGAGCCCGCGTGCGAACGAGATCGCCCCGAGCACGTAAGGCGTGGTCCCCCCGGCGGCGATGCCGAGCACCGCATCGCGCGGGCCGAGGCTGAGTTCGCCGAGCGCATCGCGGCCGCCCTCCGGGTCGTCCTCGAGCCCTTCGCTGCTGCGGCGCAGGCTCGCGTCGCCGCCCGCGATCAGGCCGACGATGCGCGCGGTATCCACCTGGAACGTCGGTGGGGCTTCGCTGGCGTCGAGCACCCCCAGGCGACCCGAGGTGCCCGCCCCCACGTACACGAGCCGCCCCCCGGCCAGGAAGCCCGGCTCGGCGGCCTCGACGAAGGCGCTGATCGCGCCCGCCGCGCCCGCGACGGCGTCGAACGCGGCCCTGTCCTCTGACACGATGCGTTCGATGCAGGCCCGCGGTGCGAGGGCGTGGAGGTCTTCGGTGCGCGGGTTGATGCGCTCGGTCGCGATATGCGCTCGGTCCGGGGGCTGCATGGGGCCATGCTATCGCGCCCGGGCGTGTCGGCGGCGTGGTACATTTCGCGCCGGAGCGGATATGCACGAACTTGACTGGCTCATCGTGGGGCTTTACCTGGCGCTGCTCGTGGGGGTCGGCGTGCTGGTAGGGCGGCGGCCCCGCACGGCCGAAGGCTATTTTCTCGCGTCGCGCCGGATGCCCGGGTGGGCGGTCGTCATCTCGGTGCTGGCCACGGCGCAGTCCGCCGCGACGTTCGTGGGCGTGCCCCAGGCCGCTTTCGCGGGCGACCTCGCCTACCTCTCGACCAACATCGGGGGCATGATCGCGGCGGTGGTGATCGCGCGCGTGCTCATCCCGGCCTACTACGCCCGGCGCGTGACCACGCCCTATGAACTGATCGAGGGCCGCTTCGGCGCCGGCGCCCGGCGCGGCACCTGCACGGCGTACCTCGTGGGGCGCGTCTTCGCGACGGGCTCACGCATCTTCATCGGGGCGATCCCGACCAGTCTCGTGATCTTCGGCGACATGCAGCCGGCGCAGCTCATGATCTCGATCTGGGTCATGGTCGCGGCGGCACTGCTGCTCTCCGTCTTCGGGGGCATCTCCGGGGTCATCTGGACGGACGTCACGCAGGCTGTGGTCTATCTCGGAGCGGCCGTGGCGGCCCTCATCGCCCTGTGGATCCGCATCCCGGCCTCGGGTAGCGCCATCTGGCAGGCGCTCAGCGCCCCCGCGCCGGACGCACCGAGCAAACTCAACCTCATCAGCCTCAGTTTCTCCCCGGCGGCCGACATGACGCTCTGGACCAGCCTTCTCTGCTTTCCGCTGCTGACCATCGCCAGCCACGGCCTCGACAACGACATGGCCCAGCGCCTGCTGACGTGCCCGACGCCCCGGCACGCCGCGCGGAGCGTCATCAACGGGGTGCTCGTGGGCATCCCGGCGGTGCTGCTCTTCCTGGTGATCGGGCTGCTGCTGTCGATCATCTACCAGCGCCCCGACCTCATGGGTGATCGCGGCCCGCGCGTCCCCCTCGCGGAGGCCGGCGCGGGCGAGTCCGCCAAGGCCTTCACCCACTTCATCGTCCACGAGATGCCGATGGGCCTCACGGGCCTGATGGTCGCGGGGCTCTTCGCGGCGGGTCTCTCCAGCGTCAACTCCTCGATCAGCGCGATGGCGGCGACCTCGGTGAGCGACCTGTACCGCCCGTTGCGCCCCGGGCGCGACGACCGGCACTACGTCCGGGCCGGCCGCTGGGGCATGGTGATCTGGTCCGTGGCGCTCGGGCTCTTCGGCACGCTCTGCATCACGCTCTATGACCCGCAGGCGCAGACGCTGCTCAGTTTCGCGCTCTCCAGCATGACCTTCGCGTACGCGGGGCTGATCGGGGTCTTCTGCATCGCGATCTTCACCCGGCGCGGGCGCGCATGGAGCGCTCTGGCCGCCATGGGCACGGGCTTCTTGGTCGTGCTGGCGCTCCAGTCCAAGGTCTTCGGGTGGTGGACCTCGCTCCTCCCCTTCACGCGCGCGACGCCGGGCATCGACGACGGATGGCGCCTGGGCGAACTCGTGCTCGCCTGGCCCTGGCACCTCCTGCTCGCGGCGACGGGCGCGGCGCTGGTATGCGCCATCCCGCGCGGCCGAGCCCCGGGGGCAGCATGAACGCGCCTGCACATGCGCTCGCGGGCGGGCCGCCGGTGCTCCTTCCGCGTCCGCGTGAGGTGCACCTGACGGGCGGGCTCGTCCGCCTCGCGGGTCTGGCGGAACCCGAGCACCGGCACGCCCCCATGCCCGCCGAGGCGTACCGGCTGCGGATCGAGGGCTCGCCGCGCGCTCGAGTTGTGGTTGAATCGTCCGACCCCGCGGGCGAACGTCACGCGCGGGCCACGCTCGCGCAGCTCATCCGCCAGTACGGCCACGATCTGCCCGCCCTCGACATCGCCGATGCGCCCGCGATCGCCGACCGGGGCGTGATGCTGGACGTGTCGCGATGCCGCGTGCCCACGATGGACGAACTGCGCCGCACGGTGAACCTGCTCGCCTCGCTCAAGTTCAATCACCTGCAGCTCTACACCGAGCACACCTTCGCCTACGACGGGCACGAGGACATCTGGGGCGGGTGCGACCCCCTCACCCCCGACGAGGCACGCACGCTGGACGGCTGGTGCCGGGATCGCGGCATCGCGCTCACCCCGAACCAGAACTGCTTCGGGCACCTGCGGCGCTGGCTGCGCCACCCGCGGTACGCGCCGCTGGCCGAGACGCACGGGCTCTTCCGGTTCCTCGAATGGGACCGGCTGGGCCCGCACAGCCTCTGCCCGGACGACCCCGGTGCGTTGCGGCTGGTTGAAGGCTGGCTCGACCAGCTCCTGCCCTGCTTCTCGGCGGGTCAGGTCAACCTCGGGTGCGACGAAACCTTTGACGTGGGCGCCGGGCGAAGCCGCCCTGCCGCCGAGCGCGACGGGGCCGGGGCCGTGCGGCTCGGCTTCGTCGGGCGGCTCTGCCGGGCGGCCCTTCGGCGCGGCGTTCGCCCGATGATCTGGGGCGACATGCTCGCGGCCCATGCCGAGCACGCTCACGTGATTCCGCCTGAGGCGGTCGCCCTCATGTGGGGGTACGAACCCGATATCGACTTTGACGCGCTCATCAACGCGGCGAGGCGGACATGCCCGGAACGCCGATGCTGGGTCTGCCCGGGCACGAGCAGTTGGCTGAGTATCACCGGGCGCGGCGCCGAGCGCACCGCCACCCTGCGGCGCGCGGCACGGGCGGCATCGTCGGCGGGCGCCGATGGCTTCATGGTCTGCGACTGGGGAGACCAGGGGCACCGGCAGCAATGGCCCGTGACGCTGCGGGCGCTCGCCGACGCCGCCGAAGCCGCGTGGACGGGCGCCCCCGCGGCCCGGCCCAGCGCGGCGGCAGAGGGCCTCGGCGCGCGGGTTGGGCTCGCCTGCCCGCACGGCGTCTCGCTTCACCTGTTCGGCGACCCCTCCGGACGGATCTCTCCCGCGCTCGACGCCCTCAGCCAGTGTGATGCGCACCTGCGTTCGGTCTGCGGCGGCACGCTCGCCTCGCCCCGCCCCCTCAAGAACGCGTCGGCCCTGTACCGCGACCTGCACACCCCGCTGGGTGAGCCGTTCCCGGCCGGGGCCATGGCCGACCCGCGCGCGGATGCGGGGACGTGGGAGGAGGTCGCGATCCCGGCGCGGCAGGTCCGCGAGGCCACGGAGGCGCTCTCGCCGCAGGTGCGGCACGAAGTCGAGATCACGCTGGACACGGCCCTTGTTGCGCGCGACCGGGCCATTGCGCGGCGCACCGGGCTTGCGGGCGGGCGCGCCCGGGATCTGGCCGACCGGATGGACGACCTCATCGCGCGAAGCCGGGATGCGTGGCGGGCCCGGTCGCGCGAGGGCGGGCGCGAGGAGAGCGAGCGATTCGATCTGCGCGTGCGCGATGAACTGCGCATCGCGGCGGGCGCAGCGCCCGCCCCGCCTGCGCGCCGGTGATGCCGAGGGGCGCGCGGGCGGTTTCGGCATCGGCTCTCCCCTAGACTCCGGGCCATGAGCGCGGCACTCGCCATCGACCACCTCATGTTCGCCTATCCCGGCGCTCCGTCGCCCGCGGTTCGCATCGCGCACCTTGAACTCGCGCCCGGGGAGCAGATGCTGCTGACCGCTGCATCGGGGGCGGGCAAGAGCACGCTTCTGCACCTCATCGCGGGGCTGCTGGAGCCGCAGGCGGGGCGCATCGAAATCGCCGGCGAGGACATGTTCGCCCGGCGCGCGGCGGCCCGCGACCTGCTCCGGGGCCGGCTGGTGGGCATGATCTTTCAGACGTTCAATC
Organism: Phycisphaerales bacterium; assembly: GCA_020847175.1. GTDB lineage: Bacteria > Planctomycetota > Phycisphaerae > Phycisphaerales > UBA1924 > JADLCM01. Next base: position 108,248 of record JADLCM010000039.1, on the reverse strand, counting down.
TGCTGAGCGGGTTCTCCGCCCTGGAGAACGTGATGGCGGCGCTCATGTTCTCGCCCATTCCGCGGCGCGAGCATCGGGCGCGGGCGCGGGCCCTGCTGGAGCGCCTGGGCATCGACCGAACCGAGGCGACCCCGGAGGCGCTGAGCGTGGGGCAGCAGCAGCGCGTCGCGGTCGCGCGGGCCCTGGCCTGCACGCCGAAACTGGTGCTCGCCGACGAGCCCACCGCGAGCCTGGACCCCGAGCGCGCCGCGGAGGCCATGAACCTGATCCAGTCGGCGTGCCGGGAGTGCGGCGCGGCCCTGCTGTGCGTGAGCCACGACCCCGCGATGGCGTCGCGCTTTGAGCGGCGCACCGTGCTGGCGGACCTCGCTGAGGGCGCGCGCATGGCCGGCGCGCCGGGGAGGGCCTGACCGTGGCGCTCACCGACCTTGCGATCGTGCGGCGTTCGATGACGGCGCGGCTGTTCTCGACGCTCATCACCGCGCTCACGGTGGCGGTCGCCGTCGCGCTGCTGCTGGTGATTCTGAGCCTGCGCGATGCCGGGCGGCGCGCCTTCGCGAGCGGGACGGGCACGATGCACCTGCTCGCGAGCCGCGAGCCGAGCCAGCTCGAGAGCGTGCTGCACAGCGTGTTCTACACCGGCGCGCCGCAGGCGTACCTGCTGTGGGACGAGTGGACGGCGTACCAGGATTCGGATCGCGCGGTTCCCCTCGCGTGGGCCATTCCCACGGTCGTGGGCGACAGCTTCCGGGGTATGCCGGTGGTGGGGACCACGCGCGAGTTCTTCACCGAGTTCGAGCCCGACGCGGGGCGGCCCTGGGCGTTCGCCTCCGGCCGGATCTTTGATTCGACATTCGAGGTGGTGCTGGGGAGCGAGGCGGCGCGCATCTCTGGGGTGCGCCCGGGCCAGCGGATCTACCTGACGCACGGCATGAGCCGCGCCGCCGGGCGGGTGCAGGACATCGCGCCCGCTGATGCCGACCACGCCGGGGACGAGCACGCCGGAGAGGACCATGCCGGGGCCGGGCGCGAGCACGCGGGCGTCCACCTGCACCACGACTATTCGTTCGAAGTGGTGGGCGTGCTGCGCGCGACGGGCTCGGCCCATGACCGGGCGCTCTTCGTGCCCATCGCGGCCTCGTGGATTCTGCACGCGCAGGACCGGCGCGAATCGGAGATGGGCGTCGATGCGCCCCCCGCGACCGAGGCCGATCTCACCCCCGGCGACCGCAAGGTCACGGGCATCTACCTGCGCGTGCCCACCCGCGAGGGCAGCAGCGCCTCGGCGGCAATCAGCACGGTGGGTGAGCAACTGAAGCGCTCATCGCTGGGGCTGCGCGTGGCCGCCCCGGGTGAAGAGGTGCGCGGCCTCTTCCGGATCGTCTCAAACGTGGACCGGGTCCTGGTGGCGCTCGCGACGGCGGTGCTGCTGTCGTCGGGGATCGCGATCATGCTCGCGCTCTACAACAGCATGGAGCAGCGCCGGCGGCAGGTGGCGATTCTGCGCGTGCTGGGCGCGAGCCGCGCCCGCGTCTTCGGGCTTGTTCTCACCGAGTCCGCGCTGATCGGCCTGATCGGAGCGGCCCTCGGCATTGCGCTGGGGGCGGGAGGCACGGCCCTTGCCGCGGGGGTGCTCCGGGCGCGCGTGGGGCTGGCGATCGCGCCGACGCCGGCGCTGGAGTGGATGGTCATCCTGCTCGCGGGCGCGACGCTGCTCGCCGCCCTCGCCGGGGTCGTACCGGCGATCATGGCCTATCGCACCAGCGTCTCGCGCAGCCTTCGCCCGTCGGCGTAAGCCCGGGGTTCAGGCCCGGAGCGTCCGCCGGTAGCCGTACTCCCGCGAGTTGTTCGAGTCGTCCACCGCGCGTTCGCCGAAGCGGACGAATCCGAGCGCTTCGTACATGGCGTGGGCCGCGCCGAAGCGCGTGTCTGACCAGAGTTCCATGTCCGGGGCCCCGCGCCGCCGGGCCTCGTCCATCACCATGCCCGTGAGGCGCCGGCCCCACCCGCGCCGACGCCACGTCGGATCCACGTACATCGACTTGAGTTCGGCGGGCCCGTCGCCCGGACGCCCATCGACCAAGTGCATGTCGAGGGCGGCGGAGGCCCGCACCTCGCCGGCCTCGTCGCAGACCACCCAGAACGCCCCGCCGTGCGCGCGGAAGTACGCCCCGGGGTCGAGCAGATGGCGCTCGCAGGCATCGAACAGGTTCAGCACCAGCCCGTACTCCCGGTAGCAGGCATCGATGAGCCGGTGCAGGCTCGACGCTTCGCTCGCGCGGATCGGGCGCGGCGTGCCCGGCAAGGCCATGGCGCCCCGCTCGCGTGGTTCGATGCCCATGTCCGAGGGTACACGACCCGGGCACCGCCGGGCCGCCGACGCGGCCGATCGCATGGTGCCGGGGCGTCGGCGACGCGGTGCGAATCAGCGGGCTTCGGGCGCGGGTTCGCACACCCCTCCGAGGCCAACCCGGACGTTCGCGAGGTTCGGGTTCGGCGTCGGCCCCGAGGGTGCGCGCGCTGCTCCTGCACTGCTTTCCTGCTTCACTGTCTCACATCGTCACTTCCTCACCGCCGCGGCGAGGGGCCCGAAGTTGGCCCCGTGGGGGCGCTCGACGCGCTCGACGGTGATGAATGCGTCCGGGGTGATGCGGCGGATGTCATCGAGCAGCGCGGCCTGTTCGCGCCGCGGGATGACAAGGAAGGCGATCTCGATGGGACCGTTGCGGCCCTGACCGTTGACCCGTGTCGCCCGCCAGTCATCGGCCCGCAGGCGTTCGCAGAGGTTGCCGTTCTGCTGGAGCGAGATCACCCGCACCACGCGGTACCCCAACGCCAGGCGTTCTTCGATGGTCATGCCCACGAGCACGCCCGCGGCGTACCCCCCGGCATAGGAGAGCACCGACCAGACGTTGTGCAGGTTCTGGATGACGCCGCTCACGGCGAGGACCCAGATCGTGACCTCGCAGAAGCCGAGCAGTGCCGCAGACTTCTTGTAGCCGCTGGTGACGAGGATCGTGCGGATCGTTCCGATGGAGACGTCGCCGACCCGGGCGATGAAGATCAACAGCGGAATCCACCACGCCATGCCCGTGCGCTCCTTGACCGGCCCCGGCCCGGGGCGGAGATGCTAGCGCGCGGTCGAGGATGCCCACGCCCCGGCGGCCCCGGCTGCCCGGGTGCCGCCGCCGCGGCCGGATGCGCGCCGGGCGAGGACCCCATGCGACGCCGGCACGATGAGGAGCCGGGATGCGGGCGGAGCGCCCCTAGGCGCGCGGCTGGAGGACGAGGTCCGCCGCATCGCGCGTGAAGGGCGCGGTCGAGAGCCACGTCGTCCACCCGAGGCGACCGAAGCCGCCGAGGCGGGTGCGCGGCACATCGGCGGCCTTCAGGATCAGGCGTGCATCCCATGAATACTCATCGCAGGTGTAGTTCCGCACCCAGGCGACCAGCCGCCCGAAACTCGTGCCCGAGGGCAGGAACCGCTCGAAGTCGCGGAGGCTCATCGGCCCGAGCTCGAAGCGGAACTTCTGCTGGCACTCCCAGAACTTCCGCCCCACGATCACGCTCCGCCCCAATTGCCCCGTGGCCGGGCCGGCGCCGAGGCGGCACTGCGCATCAGGGGGGAGTTCCATCCACTGCCCCACAAACTGAGTCAGTCGGCAGGGCACTTTGAAGAAATCCTCGACGATGCAGGCGAGGCCTTCGGCGTTCCTCGTGTGCAGCCCGAGTCGCCCGGCGTAGTGGAACTTCGCGAGGTCCGGGGCCTGGTCGCGCTCCAGGAGCGGGTCCATCCCCAGGCCGCACAGGCTCGCGACGTAGCGCGCGAAGCGATCATCGCCCGGGCGGTCGCGGTGGGTGACGGGCTGGTTGAGCGCCCACGCGCGGTAGAACATCGCGGTGAGCCGGTGATGGAAGAGGTCGAGGAACCGGAGCAGGCTCCGGTCCTTCACATGGATCACCCGCTCGCGGATGAAGTCGGTGAGGTGCAGGGGCAGGGGGCCGTTGGGCCCGAGCAAGCCGAAGATCGCCTGCACGATGCGCGGCGGACGGGTCGCGAACGGATCCTCCACGGCGCGCAGCCCAGAGGGCGCGAAGGCCAGCGAGGGTTCCTGCCCGAACCGGACGACATCGCCCGCCGGGCTGGTGCTGGTGCCCGTGCGGGGCCGGTCGCTCGCCAGGCACTCCAGGCGGCGCACGACGGCGAGAAAGTCGTAGTTGAAGGGGTCGGCGCGGATCTCCTCGAGCAGGACGCTGATCGCGGGCGCATCGCGCCACGCCGGGCCCGCGAACGGGTCATCCGGGGCGGGGGCGCCCGGGGGCGCATCCGCCGCGGTCAGACGATCGCTCGCTGTCCGATCCTCGCCGCCCATCGCTTGATGACCCCTCGCTCGCTGGAGCGGAGCACGGTTTCGGTGAACGAGTTGATCGAGACGTACTTGCTGAAGAAGCGTTCGAGCGCCCCCGCGAGGACATGAATGCCGACGCCCTCGAACATGGCATCGTCCAGTGTGACTTCGATCTCGAGCCCCCGGGCGAAGGCGATGGGCCCGGGCGTGCTGACGCGCCGCACCACGGGCCGGGAGGTCACACTGCGGACGCCGTCCACCTGCTTGCGGGCGACGGGGTCGGAGGCGTCGGCGTAGAGGCGCAGAAGATCGCGGAGAGCCGCGGCCCCGACGCGCTCGTCGGAGGCATCGACGAGGGAGAGGTAGTTGAGGGTGAGATGGCTGATGAGGCGCCACGCGGTCTCGCCTTCGCCGAAACTCTCGCGCGGACGGGTGGCCTTGCCCAGCACGCGCACCGACTGCACCGAAGGCCCGAGATCGGTGGTGAAGTCGGTTCGCCCCGCCCCGGGGCCCAGGGGCATCATCACGGGAAGGTGCCGGTTGGTGCACAGGGCTTCGACGCCGAGTTGGCGCAGGTCGGAGCGGAAGGGGGCGTTCTTCGAGTCCACGATCGAGACGAACACCTCCGAACCGTGGTAGGTGAGGCTGGTGGACTGGAAGACGCCGGTGCGTTCGTCCACGGCCTTGCGCTTCTCGCGGTCGGTGAGACTCCGGGGGCGCCTCGACAGCGCGAAGTACGCCTCGCCCTGGGCGTCAGAGAAGTCGCTGGCGGCGTAGAACGGGCGGAAACGCTGCTGCTCCTCGCCCTTTTCGCCGTACCCCTCGACGCCGAGCACGTCGAAGATCTCGTAGTCCATAGGGCGGGTGCGGTCGGGCACTACGTGATACTCCCACTCGGCGTCGCTCACGTGAATGCGGTCGGCCCGGCGCGGGAAGAGATTGATCGCCGGCACGCAGAAGAGCTGCACGTTGGTCGCCGAGACCATGCCCTCGAGCGCCCGGTCCTCCTGGTCGCAGACGAAGATGACGTCGAGCTCCTTCACCTTCGCCTGCGCCCCCCGGATCACCGTCCCGAGGCCGCGCACGTCGGCGAACAGGTAGCGCTGGGGCAGGGCGAAGTATTCGTGCAGCAGCCGGTAGCCGTGGAACGAGCGCGGCGACAGGGGCAGGAGGGCCTGGTCGTCTTCGTAGCCCACCGGCGCCACGTTCGACCCCGGGATGATCCGCGTCCAGGGCGCGGGCTTGCCGGGGGGGCGCACCACCACGCCCGCGCACCGGGTGAGCAGCAGTTCGTGCAGGCGCATGGGGGTCTGGTCCGCCCCGGCGAAGTGCAGGCCGAGGTCGCCCAGCGCGAGCTCCGCAAACGTCAGCCCCGCCGTGGCCTCGAGGCGCACGCGGAGCGCCGAGCGGGCCCCCGCGCGCCCCAGCACGTCGCCCGGCAGGTCGAGCACGCCCATCTCGCGGGTGTAGTACTGCGCCTCGGTGAGACGCAGCGGGAGGAGCGTGATCTCGTGCCCCGTGCGGAACTCGCACGCCGTGCGCTCGCCCTTGCCGATGGTGCTGCGCAGGGGCGTGCCCCGCGGCACCTTGAGCCCCGGTGCGAGGGCCGCGTCGTGATGGTCGGGCGTGAACTGCGTGATGCACATCGAGGGCAAGGGCGCCAGGTACTGGGGGTAGACGGCCTCAAGCAGGTGCTGCGTGAAGCGCGGAAACTCTGCGTCCAGTTTCAGCTGCACCCGTGCCGCGAGAAAGGCGAACCCTTCCAGCAGGCGCTCGACGTACGGGTCGGGGCACTCGTTCTCGTCCAGTTCCAGGCGCTTGGCGATCTTCGGAAACTCGCGCGCATACTCCCCGGCGCTCTTGCGGAGATGCGCCAGCTCTCGCTCGTAGTACCGCAGCAGGCGCCTATCCACGGCTCGCCTCCCGCAGGCGGCACTGGCCCGTCTCCAGGTCCACCTCCGTCCGCAGCAGCAGGTGCTCGGGCACGGGCTGAGCCCACATGTCCCCGTTCACCTCGATCGCCACCGTGTTGAACCCGGGCTGTTCCCGGCGCGGCGCCGTCGTGACCCGCAGGCTCCCGCGCAGGATGCGCGGCTCGAAGAACTCGATCGCCTTGCGGATCGCCTGCTCCAGTTCACCCGGCGTGAGCACCGAGACCGTGCGCCCCGTGTAGTCGGGCATTCCGTAGTTGATCACGCTCATCGACGCCTCCGGGAAGTCGGTGAGTTCCCCGGTGTTGCCCTTGCTGGACGCGTTGAGCAGCCACGAGAGGTCGCGCAGCACCGCCGCCCGGAGCTGGCGCATCGAGAAGACCCGGCGCTCGCGCGGCTCCTTCTGCTTCTCCGGCTCGTCGTCCACGAGGCGGTCGATCAGGCAGGGCTGCAGGCGTTCGCTGGGGAGGAGTTCAGCCACCCGAGGCCTCCTCGAACCTCACCAGGCGCGCCTCCAGCATCGGGTACTCCCCCGCGTCGGTCGCGAGCATCCGCTGCCCCAGGCCCGTCACCACCCCGGCCTCGCGCTCGGCCCACTCGGTCGCGCGCCCGAGGCGCACGCGCGGATCGCGGCTCGACTCGCTGCCGGGATAGCGCGCGAAGAGCAGCGCCACCGACTCGCCCCCGTTCGTCCAGCGGAATGTCGCGGGTGTCCAGATGAGGTCGCGCAGGTCGGTCGGCGCATCGACGCGCAGTTCATGGACCCGGGTGAGCGGCACCCAGTAGTACCGCCCCTCGATGAGCGCCTCGACCACCGGGCCCATCCGCCCGTCGGCGTCGGCGAGCCACTCGAAACGCTCGTCGTTGATCATCCCCGCCCGCGCGGGGGCGAGATCGAAGGCCTGGTCGCGGAGCGCGGCCCCGGCCTCGAACTTTCCCTGCCCGAAGAGCATCGCCGCCTGCACCAGGGGGCCGATCCACGGCTCGGGCTCGCCGAAGACCAGCGGGGCCCGCTGCCCCTTGAAGACCTCGGCGCGCAGGGCCTCGGCCTGGAGGGCCGGGCGGCAGACCTGGGCCATCATGCTGTTGGCCGCGTCGAGGTCCGCCGCCACGTTGAGTTGCGTCATCGCCCCTTCCCACGCCCCCATCACCGCCTGGAGCTGGAAGAGAAAGACCCGCAGGCGCGCATCACCGGCCTTGGCCCGCACCTCCTGCTTGAGGGCGGCGAGCGCCTCGTCCAGCTTGCCTTCTTTGACCAGCGTTTCGGCGTTCATGGCCCCTCCGGCGTGTGGGTGCCGGGCACTGTATCGCCCCGGCGCTTCTGCTGCCCGCCGGCGCGGCTCCGGGCGCGCGGGCCCGGCGTGACGGGCGAAGGTTTGTGGTGCTCGGCCCTCGTCCCCGGTCGGTGTGATAGCCTGCGCGTATGTCCGCAGCCAATCTCGTGGTCTTCGATCACCCCCTCATCCAGCACAAGCTCGGGTACATCCGCGACATCGCGACCAGCCACCGGCCCTTCCGGGCCCTGCTCGCCCAGATCGCCGGGCTCATGGTCTTTGAGGCCACCCGCTCGCTCCCCACCGCCGAGATCGACATCCAGACCCCCATCGAGCGCACGCGCGGGCGGCGGCTGAGCGCCTCGATCACCCTCGTGCCCATCCTGCGCTCGGGCCTGTGCATGACCGAGGGCATTCTCGAAGTCATGCCCGAGGCGCGCGTGGGGCACCTCGGCCTGGCCCGTGACGAGCAGACCCTTGAACCGGTGGTGTACCTGCGCAAACTCCCGCGCGACCTGCACGCCGGGCCTGTTCTCCTCGTTGACCCCATGCTCGCCACCGGGGGCAGCGCCTGCCAGGCGGCGACGATCCTCCGCGAGGCGGGTGTCCGCGATCTGCGCATGCTCTGCCTCGTCGCCTCGCCCGAGGGCGTGGCGCGCATGGGGCGCGAACACCCCGAGGTGCGCATCTACGCCGCCGCACTCGACCGCGGGCTCAATAGCCGGGGGTTCATTCTGCCCGGGCTCGGCGACGCGGGGGACCGAATGTACGGCACCGAATGAGTACGTCGCGCTCTCTCATTTCCCGCACTTGCCGCGTATTCCAGCCGACAATACTGGGGGTTTCGCTAGTTCCGAGAACCGAACAATCGTCAAATCTGGAAATTGCCACAGAAGTGGTCAATATTTTGACCAATTCACGTACACCGACTGAGTTCGAACCGGTATGCTTCGGTCTTGGAGAGCCGCTCCCCGGGAAACCGGACTGTGCGGCAGAGACAGGGCGCTGAGGGAGGAGGAGTGTCTTCCGCCGCAGCGCCAAGGATGCAGAGAGTAAGAGGAGACAGACATGCTTCGTTCGGCTTTGATCGTTGCTGCGCTCGCGGGCGCGGCGTCGGCCCAGTTCTCGTCCTCCCTCCCCAACAACACCGGGGGCGGAAGTGTCGGCCCCGCCGTGAGCACCTACCTGTGGGATGACGGCGTTTCGGAGAACAGCGTGGGGCTCACCTCCGGCGGCTCGCTCGCCTGGTGGAACGGGTTCAACACCACCGCGAACAACCAGATCACTTCCGTCGAAGTCACCTTCGGCACCGCCGCCTTCGCGGGCACCTCGGGCCTGGTCGGTGGCGAGGCCCTTGAAGTCGCGGTGTGGGAAGACAACGACACGAACCCCACCAACGGCGCAACCCTGCTGGCCACGGTGTTCACGACCGTCAACGGCGCGAACATCGACAACGACACCTTCCAGAGCGTCGCGATCAGCGCAACGGTGGGCCAGCCCGTCTTCTGGATCGGCGTCTCCCTGACTCACGCCGCGGGCACCTTCCCCGCTTCGCTCGATGCGTCCAGCCCTTCGCTCGGGCGCTCGTGGGTGAACGTCGGCTCGGCGTCGGTCGATCTCGGTTCGGCCCTTGAGATGGACTCGATCGGCATCCCCGGCGTGTGGATGCTCCGCGCCACCGCGGTGCCCGCGCCCGCCGGCCTCGCGGTGATCGGCCTCGGGGGCCTGGCCATTGGCCGTCGTCGCCGCTGAGTTCTTCGCCTGACCTATCTCTCGCGTACGGGGTGCCTCTGGCGCCCCGTGCGCTTTTTTATGCGCCGCGCGCGGCCCGGAGCGCCCGGCGCTCGAGACGCGCCGCCGCCGATGCCCCGAGCGGCGCCGCGGCGAGGGCGAGCGTAACGGGTTCAGGCCCGAAACGGCGAGTGAGCAGCACGCCCAGCGGCGCGCCGAGCCCCCCCGCGGCCTCCAGCAGGCCGGGGCGAAGTTCGAGTTCCGGCTGCCAGGGCGCGACCCGCCTGGTCCAGTCCGGGAGCAGGACGCCCGGCACAAGGCGAGGCAGGGCCCGGGCCAGGCCCGGCGCCGGCGCGGGCACCCGGTCCAGGTGCGGCTCGCAGGCGCGCGAAACCGCCAGGGAGACCCGCGCGGCGAGTCGCCCGCCCACGCCCGGATCGAACTCCCGCGCGGCGCGGGCCGCCGCCCCGAGCGCTCCGGTGAGCAGCGCGAGGAGCACGGGCCCGCGGAGTTCTTCGAAAGGCCGGTTGAGCCGGTCGCGCAGGGCCCGCAGCACGGTCGGCAGTTGCGCACGCACCTGGGCGGCGATGAGGCGAGAAGCCAGCCGCAGGTCGGTCTCGGCCTCGTCGAGCATCCCCGCCTCGGGATTGATGGCGTGGATGCGTGCGATGGTCTGCTGCGCGCGGGCCTGAAGGTGAACGATCGCCAGGGCCCGGGCCCGCTCCTCCGCCGCCACGGGCGCGCCGACCGAGGCTCCGAAGGCGAGGAACGAGGCGAGGTCGCGAGGAGACGACAGGCGCAGCCCTTCGCGCGCGGGGGGTGCGCCGATGACGTCTTCTGAAGGCTCGCCGGGACCGGCGGGGAGATCGAGCGCCCGGAGGAAGTCGAGGCGGGCCATGTTCACCGCGCGCCGGATGGCCGCGGGCGAGCGCCCGAGGCGACGGGCGAGTTCGGGGGCGTCGATGCCCCGTCGCCAGGCGCGCAGGCACAGGCGCTGGTGGCGCGCGGTCATGGGCCCGGCCTGGCGGAAGATCGGCGCGGGGCCCCGGTCGTGCTGAAGCAGCACCTGGCGCACCGCCTCGTGGCTCCGGCCGTATCGCTGCGCGAGCCGCAGCGCGACCTGGTTGAGCGAGCACCCGAAGCGCCGGCGATATCGCCCGGCGTGGCGCACGACACGGGCCCGGAGCGCATCGTCCATGCGCGAGAAGCCGGATGCGCGCCGGATGAGCCCGCCGGCCCGGGCCTCGAACGCCTCGGCGCTCGCCGGGGCGAAGACGATCTGCGCGTGCCCGGGTCGCGCCGACACCCGGCGCGCCACCAGGCCCCGCGCCCGCCACCGATCAATGGTCTTGCGGCTCACGTTCCAGCGGGCCTGCAGGGCCTCGGGCGTGAGCGCGCCGGGTGGCGCCTCGTCGGGGCGGAGGGCGACCTGAGCGCACAGGAGTTCTACGAAGCGGGAGAGGTCGCCGAGGAGCGCGCCCCCCACCAGCGTCGCGGGCTCGGCGAGATCGGGCGCGTACCCCGTGATCGCCCGCACCAGGTCGGACTCATCCACCAGCGCCTCATCGGCAAGCGAGGCCGCGTAGGCCTCGGCTCGCTCGATCATGCGTCGCACCGCCTCACGCGGCGCAAACCGCACCTGCTGGAGCAGGTCGCTGAGGGCGGCGACGCGAAGGCGCGGCAGGGGCGGCATCGGCACCATTGTGGGCGCGCTGCGCCCGGGACGCGAACGCGATGGGCCGCACCGGCGCCGTCGAGCGGCGATCAGGGCCCGTCTTCGACGGCCTCGAACCCGCCGACCTTGCCCCGGCTGACGACGGCATCACCCACGTTCTTGATCTCGACGGTGGTGAGGTTGTCGGGCTCGATGAGGCCGGTGTTGGGGCCGAACCGCCAGCCGTGCGTGTCGGCGCCCGCGGCAGCGCCGCCGATGCGCACGGTGACGAGCCGCGAGGCCGCGTTCGATGGCGCGGCGCGCAGGTAGGGCCCGTACAGGCCCCCGGCGCGGAGGGCGCCGTCATCGTCGGTGGGCATGGTGAGCCGGGCGATGAAGTTGTCGCCGCTGGTGTCGAGCGCGCCGGTCGAATCGTGCGCGGGGGACCGCCCGCCATGCTCGATCTTGTAGCGCTCGATCGCCTCCTGGTAGCGGTTCATGTCCTCCATCAGGCGCACCACCCGGGCCGTCTCCGCCCGCTTGCCCATGCGCGGGACGGCGATGGCGGCGATGATGCCGATGATGACGATGACGATGACGAGTTCGATGAGCGAGAACCCGGCGCGCACCGGCGTCAGACCGAGTTGCACCCGTCGGCGTCCCATGCGTTCTGTTTCGGGCCCCCGATGAAACAACCGGAGCGGGAGTCTCCGGGCGCGGGGGCCGCGGGCCGTTCTCGGACGCCCGTGTCCGCATCGATGACCACATCAACACCCGCGCGGACCTGGTCACGTCCGCCGGGAGGCGCTTCGCCCGGGAGAGACCGAGAAGGTAGACTGGCCCCCGAACCCGGAGGCGCACCATGTTTGGACGCTCACCCTCGTGCCGACGCCCGCTCGCGGCGGTCATGCTCGGCTCCTGCCTGCTTCTCGCCTCCTGCGGCGGGGGCGTTGACAGCGAGAACTACGACAAGATCACCGTCGGCATGTCGCTCAGCGACGTCGAGGGCCTGCTCGGCGCGGGCGAGCGCCAGGACGCCTCGGGCACCTCGATCGGCGCGAGCGGGATCGTCGAGGGCTCCGGGAGCGCCAACGACAAACGCCAGACCTACGTCTGGACCGAGGGCGACAAGAGCATCATCCTCGTCATCGAGGGGGGCAAGGTGGCCTCAAAGAGCAAGAAGGGCTTCTGAGGCCGGACGGGGAGTTCAGCGGGCCGGGCCCGGCAGGGCGGTCCTCCACACGCCGTAGGGGCCCCGGATGCCCGGGCCGAAGGGCGGCCCCTCGTGGATCCGCGCGGTCGTGAACCACAGTTCGCCCCCGCGCACAACCAGGGTGTCGGGCCAGGAGACTTCGGGGCCGGAGCAGAGGTGCTCGATGGTGCCGTCCGGCCTGCGGACGAGCACAGCGCCTCGCTCGAAGGCGGCAAAGTAGATATTGCCCGACGCATCCATCTCCATGCCGTCGGTCGCCACGGTCGGCCCGAGGTCTTCCACCGCCCGAGCGAGGATGTCGGCACGGACGTTGGGCTCGATGAGGAGCGCGACCGGGACACGATACAGACGGCGCGCCGTGAGCGCCTGGTAGTAGACCCACTCGCCCCTGGCGTCCATCGCGATGCCGTCGGCCTGCACGCGCACCGGATCACCCGCAGGAGAGACCAGCGGCACGCCTTCGACCTCGAGGTGCACGTCGGGGTCGGCGAGCGTGCTGGGGTGCCCGGCCAGCACGCGGTGGGCGCGCCCGCTGGCGAGATGGAGCACCACGAGCCCGCCGAGGCCCGAGTCGGTGATGACGGCGTGCCCGCCGCGCATGTCGATGCGGAGGTCGTTGAGGTACGCCCCCGGCGGGGTGATCTCGCGATCAAAGCGATAGACCCGGGCGACGCGGTTGCGCTCCAGGTCAACCTGCACGAGTTTGGGGCCGCCTTCGATGGGGCCCTCGAACTTGGGCGCGCCGGAATCGAGGATCCACAGCCGATCGCGGCCATCCACGAAGACCGCCTGCACACACGCGAACTGCTCGCGGGGCTGGGTGCCCTGTTCCGGGGTCCAGCTGTTCCATGTGGTGTCGGGGAACGCGCGGAGTTCACCCCCGGGCAGAATCTCGGCGACGGACAGTTCGTGGGGGCCGAACCAGCGCGGATAACTCACGAAGATGCGGCCCCGGGCGCTCACGGCCAGCCCCGTCCACTGGTGCTCGGGCGAGGTCGCGACGCTGCGCAGTTCACCCGCCGCGAGCGGCGGCTCCTTGGGCGAATCCGGCGTCGAGGCGCAGCCGAGGAGCGAGCTCACCAGGGCCGCCAGCAGGGCAGGGGCGAAGGGCCGGGCCATGCGGTTCTCCATCGTGAAGGGTGCGTGTGCGAGGCTTCGGGGCGCGGGCTGCGAAGGGTCAGTCCTTCGGAGGCTGGGCGCGCCGAAACTCAAGCTCGACGGCCGGATCGAGTTTCTCAATGGCCGTCACGGGGTAGCGCGGCCCGTCGGGGCCGTAGGTGACTCGAATGGTGAACCGCACCTTGTCGCCCACGGCGAGGCCGTCGAGCGTCACGCCAGGGGCGAGCGCATCGAAGCTCATGGTCATGGCGTTCATGCCCACGCGCGCGCCTTCCTTGTTGCGGAAGTCGTCGATCGCCTCGTGCCGAACGCGGAAACTGCTCATGGGCTTGGCGGGGTCGGGGAGTTCGGCGATGACGCCGCGCACGGTGTAGTCGTGTGCCAGCGAGGCCGGGTCGGCCTTGCCGAAGTCGAGTTCGGTGGCATCGTCGAGCACCTTGAAGGCGCCGGCTCGCCAGCGGGGAGAGCCCTTGGGCCAGTAGACCTCCAGGCTGAACTCCACCTTCGCGCCCTTGTGCAGGCCGGCGGCGGAGTCGTCGAAGAGATCGGGAAAGTCCATGACCATGGCGTTCATGCCCACGATCTCGCCCGCGCGGTTGACAAACGCGTGAATCGGTTCGTGGTGGATCTTCATGGGGCCGGAGGCATCCGCGAGGCGTTCAACCTGTCCGCGCAGGGTGTACACCTGCGCGGGCGGGCCTTCGTCCCACGGCTCCAGGGCCTTCGCGGGCTCGGGCTTGCGCGAACACGCCACAAAGGCCCCGAGGGCCATCATGCCCGCGAGCCAGATCACGCTGAATCGGCGGAATGACATGGCGACGATCCGTGCCGCCGGGGCGCGGCGTTAGGCCGAGATGCTGAGGTACGACTCGACGCTGCGGAGGTCCGGGGCGATGTCCGGGGTGTACGTCATGCTCCAAGTCTGGCCGGAACGGACCTTGACGATCTTGCCGCACTGCTGGCGCTGGTACCACACGCGCCCGCCGCGGCCCTTGGTGGTGGTTGTCTGACGACGGGCCTTCTGGCTTCGGCGCAGCGCCTTGGCGGCGGAGGGGTCACGGCGCATGAGCCGCTCAAGCGTCTCGTACGGACCCTTGGCCACGGGCACGGAGTTGACGGTGCAGCGGATGGTTGAGCCGGGCGTGAAGTTCATGGGCAGTCTCGCGGTCTGCTCCCGAGGTCGGCCCACCGCCGACGCCGAAGGCAGGAAGGAAGTCTAGGCCCGGCCCCCGCGAGAACCAAACGAATGCGCGCGCAGGCCGGAATCGGGGCTTGTCCTTCCTACACTTATCCATGACCAACCCCGCGCCGCAGGCCCCGGCGTTTGACCCGGGCGCCCCCCACCAGCAGAAGCCCCATGTCCGACCCTTGCGGGGCTTTCCGCTCCAGGCCCGCTCCCCCGAGGGCAAGGAAGTGCCCATGCTGGGGCTCGCCGATGCGCGCCAGGTTTCGGACAAGCTCGTCGCGACCGTGCCCGCGGCGCAGGCGATCCTGCCGCTGATGGACGGCTCGCGCTCGGTGGAGGAGATTGTGACGCAGGTCGGGCGGGGCCTGACCCGGGGTTTCCTTGAGCAGTTTGTCGCCCAGCTTGATGACGCGGGGCTGCTCTTCGGCCCTGCGTTCGAGGCCATGAAGGCGGAGATGCACCGGGCCTTCGACAGCCAACCCAACCTGCCGCCCGGATCGACGGCGGCCTTCGCCGAGGCGCTGGCCCTGAAGAAGGGCGAGCCGGAACCCCCCGAGGACAAGCGCTACGAGGTCGGGGCCTCGCGGATGCCGGAGGTCTTCGAGTTGTGGATCAAGGATGCCATGGAGCGCCTGAAGCGCGAGCCGATGGCGGCGCTGCCCAGGGCGATTGTCGTGCCGCACCTCGACTATCCGCGCGGCTGGCCCAACTACGCGACGGCCTGGGGCTCGCTGCCCCGGGGCGAGCGTCCGGACCGCATCGTAATCCTGGGCACGAACCATTTCGGTGAGGCGACGGGCGTGTGCTGCTGCGACAAGGGCTTCACGAGCCCGCTGGGCACGAGCGAAGTTGACCGTGCGCTGGTCGAGGGGCTCCGGCGGGCCCTCGGGTCCAACGCGGAGCGGGCCTTCGCGCACCGGTTCGATCACGAGCGCGAGCACTCGATCGAGCTCCAGATGCCCTGGATTCACCACGTGTTCGGCGTGGACAGCGCCGGCCGGGGCGTGCCGGTCTTCGGGGCGCTGATTCACGACCCGAGCGTGAATAGCGGTGAGAGCTACGACGGGCAGGGACTGGCGCTGGATGCCTTCCTGCAGGCGATGGAGCAGACGCTGGCGGCGCTCCCCGGGCGCTCCCTCATCGTCGCCTCGGCGGATCTGAGCCACGCCGGGCCGGCCTTCGGCGACCGGGAGAGTCCTTCTGCGGAGACGGACGCGTCCAAAGCCTTCCGCAACAAGATCGTGCAGCATGACCAGGAGATGCTCCAGCACGTGCGCGAGAATCGCCCTGACGATCTCGTCACTGCGATGGCCTGGCAGCAGAACCCGACGCGCTGGTGCTCGATCGGAAACCTCGTCGCCGCGCTGAAACTCGCCCGGCCGCAGACCGTCGAGTTCATCAACTACGCCGGCGCGGTCGATGCGCAGGGGCAGTCGATGGTGACGAGCGCGGCCCTGGCGATGCATTGACGGGCCAACCGGGGGCCGCGCCTGCTCAGATCATGCCGGTCAGCCCGGTGAGCCCCAGCGCCTCGCGGCAGAAGAAGGGTTCGCCCGCGGATGTGCCGATGCGCGACCCGAAGTAGGTGAGCGAGGCTTCGATCCAGCCCGGAATCGATCGATTGGCGGGGTTGGCCTCGAACTGCGAGCGGTAGGCGCGGATCGCGCGCATCTTGGCCCCTACGAAGTTGGAGACGTCCATGATGAACGTGGGCTCGGGCACGGCGCGCAGGTGCGAGGCGTAGTACCAGATCACGCGCCGGGCATGGCAGGGCGTGCCGACCGCGTCAAAGCCGGGCGGCACGGGCATGTCCACCTTGGAGAGCTTGGCGTCGAAGCGGGCGTCTTCGACGATTCGGGTCGTGGCGACGTGATCGGGGTGGGCATCGTCGCCGTGCGGACAGAAGATGATCTCGGCCTGAAAGGCCCGGATGAGCCCCGCGACGCAATGCCGCGAAGCGAGCGAGTGCTCCACGCGCCGATTGGGCAACCCGAGGTTCACTCGCTTCAGGGGCCGGTGCGACAGGCTCAGTTCTTCGCACGCCTGGCGGGCCTCGGCGGCACGCGTGGCGGGGTCGCCGAAGGGGGTGGGCTCGCCGTCGGTCATGTCGGCGAGGAGCAGCGTGTGCCCCTGCGAGGCCAGCAGGGCGATGGTCGCGCCCATGCCGAGTTCGGCGTCGTCCGGGTGCGGGCCGATGACGAGGATGCGGGCCATGCGGGAGCGTACGTCGGGGCGGCGCGCGGCGATCAGCGCCCCCCCGCGAGCTTGCGGGTGGTGAAGTCAAACGTGCGCACCATGCTCAGGTGGATCGCGTAGATCGCCCCCACGCACGCCGCCGTCGCGACCAGCGCCCCGATGAAGAGCGCGATCCGGGCGTTCGTGGCCGAGCCCGCGGTTACGCTGGTGGCCAGCGCTTCGCCCGGCTGCGCCGCGGCGAAGACCAGCGAGGCCGGGCTAAGCCCGGCCAAGAACGGCCCGATGTACTCGATCTCGAGCGCCGACTTGTACCCGCAGAGTCCGAGCGTGCCGCCGATCACGATGACGATGGCGAAGGACGTGATGACCGCGCTCAGCGTGCCCCGGCTCTTGAGGCTCCAGGCCAGCCCGATCATCGCCGCCAGCGCGATGAACCCCATGCTGACGAGCGGTACGGAGAGCGCCGCCTCCGGCAGCACCACGGGCATCTCGAGGGCGCCCGTGCCCACCTGCTCGGTCACGCGCACGCCCCCCTCGCGGGCCGCGCCTGCCAGCGCCACATAGAACCCCGCGAGCAGCATCGTGCCCGCGGGCACGGCGATCATCGGCAGGAGGTAGGCGATGAGCCCGCGGAGTTTGCCCGAGAGGTACATCCCCGGCGTGATGGGCGTCGTGAGGAGGAGGTCCAGCGTGCCATCTTCGCGCTCGCGCGTGATCGCCGTGGCCGCCATGTTGATGGTCACGAGGGTCAGCACCGCCAGTTCGCCCCACACCACCGAGAGGAGCACGAACCGGAACGACGCATGATCGAGCGTGCCCACGTGATACATCACCACGATACCGATGGACATCGCGGCCCCGAGCCCGATGAAGCTCCAGCGCGCCGCGATGCGTCCGAGCGTCGCGTTGCGGGCCGCGGCCTCGCGCCAGGCGATCGGGTTGTGCCACACGTGCCTCGGCGGGCGGTGCTCAGCGCCCGCGGCCCCCAGCCCGAAAACGCGCCGGTACCACGGCACGCCGCCGGTCCGGGCGAGCAGCCCCTGAAGCCCCCCGAGCCGCACCGTGCAGGCGCTGGCGACCACGAGCACGACCGCGAGCACCAGGCTGCCCCAGCACCAGGCGTCCACGGGCTCGCGGAGCATCCACGGCGCCCCGGTCGGCGCAGCCGGGTACCCCGACGGATTCAGGAGCGCCCGCAGCGCCAGAAACGGGTTGAGCGCGGTCATGACGGTCACCCCCGCCCCGGACCGCTGCAACCACGCGTCCACCGCGAGCGTCAGGGCGAGGTAGCTCACCACCGCGACGTAGAACGCAAAAACGGCCCGGCGACCCACCAGGCGGCTCACGGAGAGGCTGATGGCGATGGCCCCCACCAGGCCCGCCGCGCAGGCCGCGATCAGGTAACTCCGCAGGATCGACGACCCCGGGACCCCGCCGAAGTACTGCGTGATCGCAAAGAGCGGCAGGCTCGCGACCAGGAGCGCCAGCACAAAGAACAACCGGCCCCCCAGGTTGCCCAGCACGATCTGGGCCGGTGTGAGGGGGGTGCTGAGGAGAATGTCCCACGTCTTGGGGTCCGCTTCCTGCCCCACGGCGCCCGCCATGAACACGGGGGCGAGGATGCAGATCAGGCCGACCTGCACGTAGGCGATCCAGGTGAAACTGTTGGCGCCCGCCTTGGCCAGGGCCCGGTAGTCATCCCCCCCGCCGCGCGTCTGCGAGATGAGCGCCCACAGCAGGAGCAGGATCAGCACCGCGAGGTACGTGGCGCGGATGTAGAAATGCCTCTGGCGGCGTGATCCGTTGTGCACGAGGCGCACCGCGATGGGGTTGAGCGGCCCGAGTTGCAGCAGCCATCGCACAATCGGAGGCATGGGGGACATGGTAGGGTCAAACGAAGGAACCGCGGAAGGCGCGCATTGAAGCGCGGCAGCCTATCCGGCTCTTTGATTCCTTGGCCACTTGGTTCTTTGGCGCTTCGGCTTCCCGTCACCTCAGCCTCTCCGCGCTACCGCCCGGCGAAGCGACGCTCCGCCGCCTCAACCACGTTGCGCAGCAGCATGGAGACGGTCACAGGCCCCACGCCCCCGGGCACCGGGCTGATCGCGCCGGCGATGCCTTTGACCCCCTCGAAATCGACATCGCCCACCGTCTTCATCTTGCCGTCCGCGCCGCGCACGCGGCTGAGGCCCACGTCGATCACCACCGCCCCGGGCTTGACCATGCCCGCGGTGATGAGACCGGGAACCCCGGCCGCGGCCACGAGCACATCCGCGGTGCGGGTCAGGCCCGCGAGGTCGGGCGTCCAGCGGTTGCACGAGGTGACCGTGGCGTCCTGGCGCATGAGCAGCACGGCGATGGGCTTGCCCACGACATTGCTCGCCCCCACCACCACGGCGTGCTTGCCCTTGAGGTCCAGCCCCAGCGATTCGATCATCGCCAGCGTCGCCAGCGCCGTGCACGGGGCAAGGCTCGATCGCGCGTAGACAATGTTCCCGATGTTCGCGGGGTTGACGCCCTCCACGTCCTTGCCCGGGTCGATCAGGCACTGAACGGCGTAGGGGTCCACGCCCTCGGGCAGCGGCATGTGCACCATGATGGCCGAGACCCGCTCGTTGAGGTTGAGGAGCAGCACGCGCCCGGCGATGTCATCGGCGCTGCTCCCCGCCTTGAGTTCGTGCAGCCGGTACTCGATGCCGAGCGCCTCGCACCCCTTCGCCTGGTTCTGGGCGTAGACCCGCGCCGCCGAGTCGCCCGAATCGACCAGCACCGCATCGAGCCGCACGCCGGCGACGCCCCGGGCGCCCAGCGCGGCGACGCGCCGGGCCACGTCTTCTCGCGCGGCCTCGGCCAGCATCTTGCCGTCGATGGTTCGGGCGGGCATGGGCCGCATGGTAGCGTCGGCGCGGCCGCCCGAAGTACCATCCGCCATGCCCGCCAGCGACCCCGCCCGCCGAGTTGCCGAGCTCCGCACGCTGCTCGACCGGGCCAACCGCGCGTACTACGTCGACGCGGCCCCGATCATGTCCGACGGCGAGTTTGACCGGCTGCTCGTCGAGCTCGCCCGCCTCGAACAGGCCCACCCCGAACTCGACGACCCCGCGAGCCCCACGCGCCGCGTGGGGGGTGAACCCATCGAGGGCTTCGTCACCCGCGCGCACGCCCGCCCGATGCTCTCGATCGACAACACCTACGACGAGTCGGACCTGCGGGCGTGGTGCCGGCGCTGCGCCGCCGGGCTCACGCGCACCGGCGGCCTCTTTGGGGCCGGCGAAGCCCTCGCCTTCGCGGCGGACCCCAAGGTGGACGGCGTCGCGCTGAGCGTGCGCTACGAGCAGGGCCGCCTCGCGCACGCGCTCACCCGGGGCGACGGCGCCAAGGGCGATGATGTCACCCACGCGGCGCGGACCATCCGCGCCCTGCCGATGCGCCTGGAGGGCAACGCGCCCGAGGTCCTCGAGGTCCGGGGCGAGGTGTTCATCCCGACCGCCGAGTTTGAACGCATCAACGCGGAGCGCGAGTCCGAGGGCGAAGACCTGCTCGCCAACCCGCGCAACGCCTGCGCCGGCACGCTCAAGAACCTTGATCCCGGCGTCGCGGCCTCCCGGCGACTCGGGTTCATCGCCCACGGGCGGGGCGAGATCAGCGACGACGGCTTCGCCGACTCCCACTGGGCCTACCTGTCGCGCCTCCGGTTGCTGGGGGTCCCGGTCTCCCCTCACGCCGTGCGCTGCGCGAACGAAGACGAGGTGGTGGCGGCCATCACCGCGTTCAACCTCGCCCGGCGCACGCTCGACTATGCCACCGACGGCATGGTCGTCCGCGTCGATTCGTTCGCGCAGCAGGAGGCCCTCGGGCTCACCGCCAAGAGCCCACGCTGGGCCGTCGCGTACAAGTACCCCGCCGAGCGCAAAGAGACGGTGCTGGAAGGCGTCGAGCATTTCGTGGGCAAGACCGGGAAGATCACGCCCCGGGCCACGCTCCGCCCCACGCCCCTGGCGGGCACGGTGGTGCGCCACGCCACCCTGCACAACTACGGGCGCGTCCGCGACACGGGCACGGAGACCGAGGGCGAACGCACCGGCCTCTGCCTCGGCGACACGGTCATCGTCGAGAAGGCAGGCGAGATCATCCCGCAGGTGGTCCAGGTCATTCTCGCGCGGCGTCCGCGGGGGGCGGCCCCTGTCGCGCCCCCTGATTCCTGCCCGGTCTGCCGCGGTCCGCTCGAGATCGAGCCCCCCGAGGCGCAGCAATCACCCACGCTGGAGACTGCGCGACGCTGCATCAACCCTGAGTGCCCCGCCCAGGTGCGCGAGCGGCTCATCTGGTTCGCCGGGCGCAAGCAGATGGATATCGAGGGCCTCGGCGAACAGACCATCGACCAGGTCCGGGCCGCCGGGCTCCCCCTGAACACCTTCGCCGACATCTTTCACCTGCACCGGCACCGCGCTGCGCTCGTCGAGATCGACCGCATGGGCGAACGTAAGGTTGACAAGCTCCTCGCGGGCATCGAGGCCGCCAAGACGCGCGGCCTCGCCCGCCTGCTCGCGGGCATGGGCATCCGGTACGTGGGCGACTCGACGGCCAAACTCCTGGCGCGCCGTTTCAAAGACCTCGACGCCCTGCTCGGCGCCGAGGAGTGGCAACTCCGCCCAAAGACCCTTTCGCCGACCGAGGCCGAGAGCCGCGGCCTGCCCCGCGACCCCAAGGAGCGCGATGAAACCGGCCTGGGCCAGCTCACCGCCCCGGCCGTGCATGCCTATCTGCACTCGCACGCCGCGCGCAAAACCTTCGCCGATCTCCGCGCCGCCGGCGTGGACCTCACGAGCCGGGACTTCGCGCCCCCCGGCGCGGACGCGCCGGGCCCGCTCAGCGGCAAGACGTTCGTCATCACCGGCACTCTCGCTTCCTTTGAACGCGAGGCGCTCAAGGCCCGGCTCGAATCGCTCGGGGCGAAGGTTGCGGGGTCGGTCAGCAGCAAGACGAGCGTGGTCGTCGTCGGGGAGAACGCCGGCTCCAAACTCGACAAGGCACGCGAACTCGGCCTTGAAACCTGGGATGAACCCCGACTCCTGCGCGAACTCGATGCACTCGATGCGCGTGAATGACGAAGCGAACATGCGTGCCGGCGTGGCAATCGCGAAAGGGAAAGACCTCGCGCAAGAATCCGCGACGATGCGCGCCGACCGCGTGCGCAGGACTCAGGATAGCCTCGGCATCACACCACGATGCAGTGCGCTCAGATGCCGTGCCCCGACCGACTTCGGCGCTGGAGGTCTTCGTGGGTTCATTCGAACTCCCCAAGGCTCGACTGGACCTTCCGCACACCAGCGGAGCGGCAGTCCCGGCGGGTTTGGACCACCCGGCACGGGCCCGGTCGCTCGCTCATCGCTCCACGCGCCCCCGCAGCCGGTTCGGCCCCTCACCCCCGTGCGCCGAGCGCCCCCGCCACCAGGGCATCCGCAGAGTCACCCATGCCCGGCCTGGTGAGCGCGCGGCGCACCAGTTTCTCGGCGTCGGTCTCGCTTTCGCCCAGCGCGACCAGCGCCGCGATCGCCTCCAGCGCGGCCCCCGACAGGCCCCCCTTGACCTCGGTCCGCCGCGACGGCTCCCGATCCTCACCCACCCAGGCATCCACCTTGCCCGAGAGCTCCGCGATGATCGTCTCCGCCATGCGCTTGCCGATCTCGGGCAGTTGCTGGAGCGTGCGTGTATCGCGGTCGCGCACGGCACGCGCGATCGTGCCCGGCTCCGCCGCCATCGCGCGCAGCGCCCGCTTGTTGCCGATCCCCTTGACCGTCGTGAACAGGTTGAAGAACGCCCGGTCTGACGCCGAGGCGAAGCCGAGCAGCCGCACCAGGAAGCTCGTCCCCTGACCCTGGCTTTCCAGGTACATCACCGTGTACAGCGCAACGCCGGCCCCCACGTCAGGCGCGAGCCGCTCCGCCAGGTACGCGGGCACAAGCACCTCCGCCGCGAGCCCCGCGCCAACCTCCACGGTCAGCGCATTGCCCTCGATGCCCGCCAGCCTCCCTGCAAGACGCGTCAGCATGGCGCTGAGCGTACCCCGAACCGCTCCCGCCCGCGTCCCGCAGGGCCCCTCCCCCGCGCCGGGGAACCCCGGGCCCCCGGGGGCCGAACAGACACTCCCCGGGGCTCCGTGCTAAAGTGTGCCCCCCGGGGCTTCCGTCCGGCGCCACAGGAATGCTCATGAACCCATCTCTCCACCGCGGCCGACGTGCTCTTGCCCTCCTGCTCGCCGCCTCGGGCGCTGTCGCGCTCGGGTGTGACCAGTCGGGCGACGCCGAGTTTCGCATCCGCGAGGCCCGCGAGATCATCCGCGTGCTCAACTCGGGGTCGAGTTCCACGACTCCCCCCGAGCTCACCCGCACCCTGGCCACCAAGGTGCGCACCACCCTCGAGCCGGTGACCAAGTCCGGGCTCGCGGGCGAGGCCGCCGCGGCGCAGGTGATGGTCGCCGAGGCCGGGCTCGCCGAGGCGGGCCTGCTTGCCGACGCCGCCAACACCGCGCTCCTTGAACAGTTCCGGCGCATCGATGAAATCCGCACCACGCTCGATGCCTGGCGCGGCATCACGCGGCTCGCGGAGCAGAGCGAGAGCGTCAACTTCGCCGAACCGATCGCGGCGCTGGAGGCCCAGCGCGCCGAGCGCGAAAAAGCCCGCGCCGGCGTCAACGCGGAACTCACCGCGGTTGACGGACAGGTGCGCGAACTCCATCTGCGGGCTGAGGCGCTCGACAAGCACGCCGATGAGGCCAACAACCAGGCCGGCGCCCTCGCGCTCCGCGCCGACGGGGCCGACGCCCGCGACGCCGTGGTGCTGGTCCGCCAGTCCATGTGGCACCGGCGCACCGGCGACACCTTTGAGTTCCAGGCCGATGAGATCCGGGCCCAGGTCCAGAGCCTTCTTCCCCGCATGAACGAGCTTCGCCTGCTCCTGGCCCAGGCCGAGGGCGACATCGCCTCGCTCAACCAGGCCGCGGCGGAACTTGCCGCGGCGCAGGCCGCCGCCGGCGACAAGGCTCGCGAACTCCGCGGCGAAGCGGACAAGCAGGCCGCGCTCATCTCCGCCGCGCTCTTTGACCCCTCAACCGGCCTGGCGGCGCAGCGCGCTTCTGTGCTTGTCCCCGCGACCGAAAGCGCCGCAGAGGCCTATTCCAAGGCCCGCAGCGCCGCGTCGGGGGCCAACACCAAGTCGCGCGGCAGCGGGAACACCACCATGGCCCGGGCCGCCGCCGGTTCCGCCGGCACCCACTGGGCCCAGGCCGTGGGCGACGAACACTACCTCGCCCTGCTCAATTCCGTCACACCGGCACTCGGCGCCGATTCCTCACGCCTGGCAGAAGAAATCCGGACCGTTGAAGCCGCCCTCGCCGCCAGCCGCGCCGCCGCCGCCGAAAGCCTGGCCGAATCGATGGATTCGTACAATTCGGTCGGGGGCGAAACGGCGCGGCTGTACGCTGCCCACATCCAGAATCTGATGGCGCAGGGCATGACGCACCTTGGGGGCACGCCTGTCGATTTCGCCGCGCTCATCCGCGACACGCGGACTCGTCTCGCGGCGGGTCAGGAGCCCCCGCAGCCCGAACTCCCGCCCGATGAGCCGCAGGAACCCCTGGACGACGGCGCCGGTGACGGTGACCTTCCGCCGGGCACTGACCCCGGCGCGAATCCTGGTGGAACGACCGGCGAAGGGTGAAATCTCGTTGAACCGCGAAGCGCCCCCGGGACCGAGCACCATGTCCGACCCCGCCGCGCCCCCAGGGCCCGAACTTGCGCCGGTCCGTATGCACGTGGTGCGCCCAGACGCTCCGGCGCTGGGC
Organism: Phycisphaerales bacterium; assembly: GCA_020847175.1. GTDB lineage: Bacteria > Planctomycetota > Phycisphaerae > Phycisphaerales > UBA1924 > JADLCM01. The sequence goes on along the minus strand of JADLCM010000039.1, from coordinate 83,752 downwards.
ACAATCGTCGAGAACCGCATCTGCACCGCGAGCGTCAAGTCCGCGGCGTACGTCCGGCATGTTGCGATTGATGTTGCCGGAACCCCGCTGGAAGGAGCGTTTCGGGCCGGGCAGTCCTTCGGTGTGATCCCCCCGGGCACCGACGCCCAAGGCAAACCGCACAAGGTCCGGCTTTACTCGCTCGCCAGCCCGACCTCGGGTGAAGATGGCCGGGGCGGCATCGTCGCGACCACGGTCAAACGAACCATCGATGAAATCCCTGAAACCGGGCGTCTGTACGTCGGCGTCGCCTCCAACTTCCTCTGCGATCTCCGCCCCGGCGACAAGGTGCCTCTCAGCGGACCGAGCGGCAAGAGATTCGTCCTCCCCCTGGACCCCGGCGCCCATGACTACATCTTCGTCGCTACCGGCACCGGCATCGCCCCATTCAGGGGAATGGTCACGGAACTTCTGGCCTCGGGAGCATCCTCACGCATCCTCCTCATCGCGGGTGCCGCCTACGCCAGTGACCTGCTGTATCACGCCGACTTTCAGGCGCTCGCGGCCAAACACCCCAACTTCACATATCACACCGCCGTGAGCCGCCACCCTGGTCCGAACGGCGAGGCCCCCGCGTACGTGCAGAATCGGTTGACCCAGCTTGCCGACCCGGCGCGGGCGATACTGGGTGGAGAGCGTGGGCTGGTGTACCTTTGCGGCGTCGCAGGCATGGAACTCGGGATCCTTCGGAGCCTGAGTGACGTACTGGAGCCCGTCGCGCTGGGCCGGTACCTCCGGGTGAAACCCGAGGCGGGCCCCGCGAGCACGTGGGATCGGCGCATGATTCACAAGGAGATCGCCCCCACGCGCCGGTTCTTCATGGAGGTCTACTGACTCGGCGTGAAGTTGACCGGGAGGGAGGGGGGTGGTAGGTTTCTCCTCCCCGGTCGGGCATTGACAAGCCCGTCGAATCGGGCGGGGGGTGAGCCACCGGTGCCCCCGAGACTTCGCGAGTGAAAGGCGGGCGCGTGGGCAAGGTTGCGGGCTTGACGAAGCGGGTGCTTGGCGTGCTTGCCCTCTCGTGCGGGCTCGCCTCGCCCGGTTGGGCCCAGGTCATCGAGATTCCGCCCGAGACCATCCGAAACGCCAGCCAGCTCACCCCGGCGCAGGAGAAGGAAGTCCGCGATTACATCGGGCAGTTCGGCCCGATGCTGGGCAGCGAGACCCCCGCAGAGCGCTCACAGGCGCGCCAGGCACTCCGGCGCCCGCTCACCGACACCCAGATCACCGTGTCCTTCCGCCTCGTGTACAGCGCCCACCTCTCCCCCGTGCTTCGCGAGTGGGTGCGCTCGGCAAAGCCCGAGGCGATCGGCGCGGCGCTGATGCTCTCGGGCGAACTGGCGACCTACGACGCGGCGCAGATCGCGGTCGGCGAACTCGCCGGCGCCGACCCCGTCGCCCGCTACCAGGCGGCGTTCGCGCTGGGCATGACCTTCCGCACGCTGGTCCGGTTCGCGCCGGCGATGACGGCCGAGAACGCGGCGGCGCTGGCCAACGCCGCGGGGCAGCGGATCGCGTTCTCCTCGGGCACCACGAGTGAGTCGATGGACAGGTACGCCGCCGGCGCAAAGGCGGGACCGGAGGAGATCGACCCCGCCCGCGAAGAAACCGACCCCTGGGTGCTCGACCGGCTGGTGCGCACGCTCGGGGCCGCGAGCGAACTCGGGCTCGGCGATGCCAAGTACCTGGACGCCCGCGCGGCGGCGCTCCGACAGCTCGCCTCCAAGATGGCCGTGCGCATCCGCACCGAGCCGGCCCTGAAGGGCGACGCCGCGACTCGCCAGGTGCTGACCCGGGCGGCAGAAGTGCTGCAAAGCGCGTTCAGCCAGCGCGTCGCCCCGCCCGATGACATCGCCCGCCTCGCCGCCGCCTATGGCTGGGATTGCCTGAACTTCGCCTCCGCCGCCCTCGCAAGCGAGCGCGATGAGACAACCCGCGCCTCGCTCATCCAGCTCGCGACCCTGGGCGAGAACATCACGGTCTTTGCTCGGGGCACGCTGGCCCCCACCCAGCGCATCGAGAACTTCCGCGCGGCGGAGGCGCTCGCGACAGGCGCCGGGTTTGCCGATCGCCTGCGCCAGGTGCGCGACGCCCTGGTGCGTGACGCCCGGTTGAACGAAGCTCGCTTGCGCTGAGCTGCCCCACCCGCCCGCGGCAGGCTGACCGCCGCCCCGCCTCGCACGCAGGCGCACCGCACCCTCCACCGAGGCGCCGGGCCTGCGCGCCGACCCGGCAGAAGGCTCTTGATTCAGAACCGGCTCGTGATAGGCTGAAGGCACCATGGACGGCACGAAGACGCTCGCGAAGCCCTCGGTCAAGCCCTCGACAAAGCCCCCCCAGTGGTGGCACGTCATCCTGCTTGACGACGATGATCACACCTACGAGTACGTCATCCGGATGCTGCAGGAGGTCTTCGCGTTCAGCAAGGAACGCGGCTTCGAGATCGCACGCACGGTTGACGGCGACGGCCGGGCCATCATCTGCACGGTGCACCGCGAGCTCGCGGAACTGCGCCAGGAGCAGATTCACGCCTTCGGGCGCGACCCCTCGATGCGCCGCAGCAAGGGTTCGATGTCTGCGGTGTTGGAGCCCGCCGAGGGCGGGTGCTGAGGGCGCCCGGTGCGCCGGGGCACGCCCGCCCCTCGGATCAGGTGATTCCGTAGTCCTCAGGGCGGACGGGCCAGCCCATCTCTTCCATGAAGCCCCGAGCGAACGGGTGTTCGAGGTACAGGCTCACGGCTTCGCGAGGCAGCACGAACCGGCGTTCGCTCATCACCGGACCGGCCTGCATGTCGGAGGTGCGCCCGCTGTCGCCGTGATACCGGGTTCGGGTGTACGCCGCGGCCTGCGCCAACTCGCCCGCCCCGTGCGCCAGGCCCCACGCCGTCCAGAGCGCGCTGAAGAACGCGCCGGGGTCGCGTGAGAGCGTGTCGTAGGCAAGGCGGTGGGGCTGCTGCGTCCACCACTTCGCAAACTGCACGAAGCGTTCGAGGTCAAACTTCGGGCCGAAACTGCCCGTCCAGCCCCGGGCGATCAGGCTGTTGAGCCTGTGGAGCGGATTGCGGATGAGGTACGCCGCGGAGCCCTCCGGGAATGCCTCGCGCCAGGCGTCGGGGGCCGGGCGCAGGTGAGGCCACTTGAAGATCACGACACCCCGCGCGCCGAATGCCCCGGCACCGCCTTCTGCATGTCGCGTACCAATCTCGCGCAGCACCTGGCGCGCGGCGCTGACGACCTCCGGTGTGAGCGTGTGCCCCGCCGCCTTGAAGTCCTCGACCAGCCTCGCCTGCGACGAGGGATAGTGGTACGGCGGCCCGGTGCGGTCCCACGGCCCGAGGATCTCGTCCGCGACTGGCAGACGCCACGGCGACCCGCCCGCGTACGCGGCGATCGACGAACCCGAGCGTGCGAGCGAGAAGAGAAAGAGCGGGCGCATGAGACATCATTGGGACGAGCGCGGCACCGAGCCCGTCGCCCCCACATGCGTCGCATAACACGCGGCCCCTGGTCGGCCGGCGCACGTCATGGACACAGTCGCAGCAGCGGATCGCCCATTACCGCCGGCGGCGTGCGCCCAGCAGCGCACCCGCCGCGAGCACGCCCGGCCCGCCCAAACCGGGGATGGGAGTTGCCGTCGCGTTCAGGCGAAGCTCGGCGTCCACGGCCATCTCCACGCGGTCCAGCACGAGGTCCATCAGCACGTTCGCCGTGCCTCCGGGGGGAAGGACCGTGGGCAGCGGCAGCGCGAACTGCGGCAGGGCCGTGCCGGGTTCATCCACCTGCGCAAACATCAGCGGCTGCACGCTCGAAATCACCAGGTCGCTCCCCGAAACCATCACCTCGCCCCCGATGGGCACAAAGGCGGGCATCACGGTGGGCGGCATGTCATTGCCGAGGAAACTCAAGCCGAGTTCAAGATCAACCGGCACCAGCGACACGAACGAGAACACGCCTCCGCCCAGGTCGGTGAGCACACCCGGAGCGGCCGGGCCGGTCTGGGTCGCAGCCAGGCGGCTCACGGTCAGCTCGCCGATGGGCACCTCGATCTCAACACCGGGAAACAGCGAGTCCGGGTTCCGGGTGCGGAACGTCTCGGGGTCGAGGCGGAGCGTCGCGGGCAGCGCGAGCGAACCTCCGGAGAGGTAGTCAATGGCGAGGTTGGTGACCGCGCCCGTGCCGAGCGCGGGCCGGAAGCGGATGTCAAAGGTGCCCCCGGTCCGGCTCGTCACATCGTCGCCGACGCCGAAGCCGAGGCTCACCGGCACGGCGACGTTCTCGTCGTCCCCAAACGACCCGAAGATCCCGGGCTTGGTGCGTGTCCCACCGGGGTTGTTGACGGGGTCCCAGTCGCCGATGAGCGTGCCCGCGGTCTCGGCGGATGTTTCGATGAGGCCGCTCAGGCCGCTGCTCATCGAATCGACCGTGAAACGCCACTGGCCGTTGACGGCGGGGTTGGCGACCGCACCCCCGCAGACCACTGCCATCGCCCCCGCCGCGCACACGAAACTCTGACGCATGGACGCACCCTCGCTGGATGGTCCGAATATGGCGCAGGCGCCACGATTAGCCAGCAATCGCGTGCGAACATCGGACCGCGCGGGTTCTCGGACGTGCGGCAGGCCCCGGAGCGGGATACGCTGGGTCCGTCACGCGCTCTCGGATGGGGGTTTGGGCAAGATGGCATCACAAGTCGCCAAGGACCTTGCGCAGCGCCGGAGCATTCGTCCGCTCTATGCGCCCGAGTCGCCCCTGATCGACCTGCTCGCCCCCTTCGTGCAGGACGCGCGCCGGGCGCCAGGGGCGAAGGCGGCGTGGGCTTCGGCGGCGCCCGATGAACTCAAGGACATGGCCCAGGTGATCGGCCTCGTGCAGGGCGTGCTCACGCTGCGCGCCCGGGATGCTTCGGCCCACTGGGAAGTTGATGCGTGGCTGCGCCGGGAGGGCAAGGCGATGCTGCTGGCCGCAGCCTCGGCCCCGATCAGGCGTATCAAGTTGGTGAAGTGAGTCCCGGGCACACCCCGGAGTCTGGAGAGGGCGGCGATGCGCGCAATTCTGGCAGGAGCGATCATGGCGCTGGGAGTGACGGCGGCGGCCCAGGTGACGCGCGAGGCCGACCTCATCCCCCGCGATGTCTTCTTCTCAAACCCCGAGCGCGCCGGCGTGCAGATCAGCCCGGACGGCGCCTACCTCAGCTGGCTGGCGCCCTCCGAGGGGTTTCTCAATGTCTGGGTTGCGCCCACGGAGAAACTCGATGAAGCGCGCCCCGTGACGCGCGACTTCGTGCGCGGCATCCGCATGTACCAGTGGGCGTGGGACGGCACGCACCTGCTCTACGTGCAGGACCAGGGGGGCGACGAGAACTGGCAGATCCACGCCGTCGATGTCCGGTCCGGCGAGGACCGCAACCTCACCCCGTTCGAGGAAATCCTGGGTCCCGACGGGCAACCGCTGAAACTGCCCAACGGCAAGGTGATGCGCCCCACCGCGCAGATCGACGAGCTCTCGCCGCGCCATCCGGGCACGATCCTGATCGGGCTCAACAACCGCGACCCGCAGCGCCACGACCTGTATCGCCTTGAGATCGCGACCGGGGACCTGGAGCTCGTGGAACTGAACACCGAGTTCCTGGGATATCTCTGCGACCATGACCTCAATGTCCGCTTTGCGCTGCGCATGGAAGGGGACGGCGCCCGGACACTCCTCAAGAAGGTCAGCGGCCCCGACGGCGCGCCGGAGTGGGAGACATTTCTCACCATCCCCGCCGAGGACGTGAACAACACCTCGCCGGTGGGCCTGAACGCGGAGGGCAACCTGCTCTTCTTGGTGGACAGCCGGGGGCGAGACACCGCCGCCTTCGCGGTGATGCACGTGGAAACCAAGGAGATTCAACTGCTCTGCCACGACCCGCGGGCGGACATCACGGGCGTGGCGTTCCACCCCACGAAGTTCTATCCGCAGGCTGCGATGAGCAATCCGATGCGGAACGAGGTTCACCTGATGGACCTCACGATCAAGGACGACTACGACCGGCTGCGCGCGACCGAGCAGGGCGACCTCACGATCAACAGCCGCACGGCGGACGACCAGAAATGGCTCGCGGCCTTCATCGAGGATGACGGCCCGGTGAAGTACTACCTGTATGACCGGGGGAGCAAGCAGGCGAAGTTCCTGTTCACCAATCGTCCGGCGCTCGAAGGTCTTCCACTCGCCCCGATGCACGGCGTCGTCATCAAGAGCCGCGACGGGCTCAACCTCGTCAGCTACCTCACCCTGCCCCTTGGCTCCAACCCCGAGGGCGGCATCACGCCCGAGTCGCCCCTGCCCCTGGTGCTCTTCGTGCACGGCGGCCCGTGGGCCCGGGACACGTGGGGATACAACGGCGCCCACCAGTGGCTCGCCAACCGGGGCTACGCGGTGCTCAGCGTCAACTTTCGCGGGTCCACCGGCTTCGGGAAGAACTTCATCAACCTCTCCAACCACCAGTGGGCCGGCACGATGCACGATGACCTGATCGACGCGGTCAACTGGGCCGTCCACGAGGGCATCGCCGACCCCGCGCGCATCGGCATCATGGGCGGGTCGTACGGTGGCTACGCCACGCTCGTGGGGCTCACGTTCACGCCCGACACCTTCGCGTGCGGCGTGGACATCGTCGGCCCGTCCAACCTCAACACCCTGCTCAACACCATCCCGCCCTACTGGAAGCCCCTGATGGACTACTGGGCCCTGCGGGTGGGCGACCCGCGCACCGAAGAGGGCCGCTCGCTCCTCGAAGCGAGGAGTCCGCTCAACCACGTCGACAAGATCGTGCGCCCCCTGCTGATCGCCCAGGGTGCGAACGACCCGCGCGTCAAGCAGAGCGAGAGCGACCAGCTCGTCGCCGCGATGAAGAACCGAGGCATCCCCGTCACCTACGTGCTCTACCCCGATGAGGGCCACGGATTCGCCCGGCCCGAGAACAACACCGCGTTCTTCGCCGTCGCCGAGCAGTTCCTGGCCCAGCACCTCGGCGGCCGGGTCCAGCCCATCGGCGATGACTTCAAGGGCTCCAGCATCGAAGTGCCCGAAGGCGCGGGGCAGGTGCCCGGCCTGGCCGAAGCGCTCCCTGATCGGCGATAAGGCGAGCCGCGTGCCTACTTCTCGCGCGCCGGCCCGGGTCGCCTGCCCCGGCCCGCAGACTTGGGCTTGGCGGAGTTCGCCGGGGGTTCGGCGTGCGGCGCGGGCCGGGATGCCCCGGCATCCGCCCTGGCCCGCTTCGCCTTCGCCTGCGGGTTTCTGCCCGACGCGGGCGCTGCGACCGGCGCCGGTGGGTCTCCGAGGCGGCGCTCGCACTCCATGACAAGCGCCGCGGCCCGCCCGACCTCCCGCTCCAGCTTCTCGCGGAACGCCGCCACGACCTCGCCGAGCGCCGGAGGCAGGCTCACGCGCTCGCCTTTGCGCGGCATGATGACGCCCCGCCACGGCTCCAGCGCGCCCAGGAGTTCGCGCAGTTCGTCCAGCACGGCGCGCGCGTCTGCGGCGCTGCGCGCGGCGGAGACGTGCGCCCGCTCAGCGCGATCCGCGCTCGGCTCGACCTCATCCGCGACGGCCCGTGCCCGCGCCTCGATCGACGCGACCTCGGCCTCCAGACGTCGGCGCGCTTCCTCCGCTTCGGCCCGGGATGCCGCCGCCGCTTCACGGGCCCGGTGCTCCACGAGCTCGATGCCCGCGGCGAGTTCCCGCACCCGCGCCCCGATCGCCTCGCCCCGCAACTCGCAAGCCGAGGCGTCGAGCCCCGCCTCCCGTGCCGCATCGCGAGCCTCGCGCACCCGGCCCAGAAGCCCGTCCACCAGCGCGGCTCGCTCGGCCAGGCCGTCGGGCGTGGTCTCGCGCATCGCCTCGGCATGACGCGCCGCGAGCGCCTCAGCCCCCGCGCACGCCCGCTCGACATCGCTGAGGGCACGCCGTGCCCGCTCCTGGCGCGCGAGCAGGCCGTCCGCCCACTCCGCGCCCTGCAGAATCGCATCGCGCAGCGACGACTGCACCTGCTGCGCCTGCTCGCGCAGGGCCTCGCCCTGTCGCGCCGCCGCGCCCGCCTGCTCGGCGGCGCGCTCGGCCCGCTGAACGAGTTCGCTCAGGCTCCCGGCCCGGGGCGCGGGCGCACCCGGGGCATCGGGGGCGATTCGGGGGTCACGCCCCAGGATGTCCACGGCCCGGTGGCACAGGAGACTCAGGCTGGTGATCGCCGGACCGGTCTGCGCGCCGAGCTCGCCCGCGATCTGGTTCACGCGCTGTTCAAGCGCGGCGCTGAGGCGGGCCAGGCGCTCATCCAGCGCGCTGCCCGCCCGGTCAATCTCCTGGCGCGCCCGCGCACTGAGCTGCGCCGTACGCTCATCGAGCGACTTCAACTCCTCCGATGCCCGGGCGGCCCGCGCTTCGATCGACGCCACGCCCGTGTCAAGCCGCTGCGCCACGTCTCCCTCGGCCCGGGCCAGGCGCGCATCAAGCTCGCGCAGCACCGACTCGGCGCGCTGCGCGGCCTCCATCACCGGCGCCGAGGCCGCGCCCTCTTCGGCCCGGAGCAGCCGCTCCGCCACGGTTCGCTCGCACGAGGCCGCCACCTGCTCGGCGTGCTCAAGCGCCGACGCGAGCCTGTGCTCGATCTGCTGCACGATCTCCGCGACGCGCGAGTCCAATCCTCCCATGCGGCGCTGGATGATCTCGTCGAGATGCCGTTCGACGTTCTGGGTTGCCAGCGCGTGCTCCGAGGCCGCGTGGAGCATGGCCTCCGCCCGTTGCACCCGCTCGTCGATGCTGGGCACCAGCCGCGCCGCGGCGTCGAGGCGCGTGGCCAGTTCGCCCGCCGCCCGGCGCGCCGTGTGGTCGAGCCCCTTGACCTCCATGAGCGCATTGCGCAGGCTTGCGCCCTCGCCGCTCGCCTGTTGAATCAGGCGCGCCAGCGTGCCCGAGAGTTCATCGAAGGCAGTCTTGTCAATCACGCGCGGCGTGAGGAAGACCTCGGGGGCCGGTGCGTCGCTCATGGCGTTCCCTCCTGGACGTGCCGCGGGGCGATCCTCGCCCGCACCACTGTACCACATCCGGGCGCCGCGCAGGCACCCGGCATCCGCCCGTCGAGTACCATGCCCCCATGATCCGTCCGGCATGGATGCCCCGGCCCGCACCGCTCGCGCTCGCCCTCGTGGCGCTCGCCTCGACGCCCGCCCTGGCTCAAGCCCCCGCCCGCACCGGCCTGTGGCCCCTCTTCCGCCAATCCTTCGATCTCTTCACGGTGCTGCTGCTTGCGGGCTCGGTTGTGGCGGTCGGCATCATCATCTCGGCCGTGCTCGAGGCCCGGACACGCTCCATTGCCCCGGACGACGAGGCCGAGCACCTGCTGAGCCTCGCCCGCGCGGGGCGTCTGGATGAGGTCCGGGCCGCGGAAGGAGACTCCGTGGTCGCCCGCGCCGCCCGCGCCGCCGCCCTCGCCGCGCCCGAGCCCGCCTCGCGCCGCGAAGCCGCCGAACTCGCGGCCTCGGAAGCCTGCGGGCGCTGGTTCCGTCGCGTCGATGTGCTCGCCCTCATCGGCAATCTCGGCCCGCTCGTCGGCCTGGCGGGGACGGTCTGGGGCATGGTGCTGGCCTTCAGCAGCCTCGGCGCGGCGGGTGGCCAGGCCAACCCGGGCGCCCTCTCCGAAGGCATCGCCAAGGCCCTCTTTCACACCCTGCTCGGGTTGATGCTCGCGATTCCCTGCCTGCTCGCGCACGGACTGCTCCGCGCCCGGGTTGACCGCCTCTGCACGCGGGCGCTCACCCTCGCGTCGCGCATCGTCGAGGCCATGCCTCCCGGGAGGTCGTGATGCGCGCCCGCTCCGCGACCCGGCTCGCCCCCCCTACCCCCGCCGCCAAGATCAACGTCACCCCCATGATCGACGTGGTGATGTGCCTGATCGTGTTCTTTCTGATCGTCGGGCAGATGGCCGCCCGCCGGCACCTGCCCGTCGATCTCCCCGACGGCCCCTCGGGCACGCCCCCGGCCGGCAAGGAGCTCGCGATCAATGTCGTGCCCGCCGAGGGCGGCGTCCGCGTCGTCGTCGAGCAGGTCGAACTCACGCCCGAGGGAACCGCCGAGGCCGTGCGCCTCGCACTCGCGGCAGACCCGAACCGCCCGGTGGTGTTGCGGGCGAGCCGGCGCCTCACCCTGGGCGAGGTGCGCCCGGTGATCGATGCCTGCCGCGCGGCGGGCGCCCCGCGCCTCCGGCTCGCGGGCCTGTAGGAGCCATGCCCTTGATCCTGCGACTCCGCGATGCCCGGTCGCTGCACGAGGCCCACGCCGGCCCGAGCATGACCCCCATGGTGGACGTCGTGCTCGTCATCCTCATCTTCTTCATGGCCTCGGCGGCGTTTCTGGCCTCAGACAAGCTTCACCCCGTGCTCATCCCGCCGCCCCCGAGCGCCGCACCAGACCCCTTCGCCTTGCCTGCCCTGGTCCTGCGCGTCGAACTCCGACGCGAGGCGGGCCGCACGATCGTTTCCGGGGGCGGGCTGACGCCGCCGGGAGAGTCTGCACCCGTCGAAGTCGCCGTGTCCCGCGCCGCGTCGCTCGCCCTGCGCGTGGATGCAGGATCCGCCCGCATCTCGCTCGGCGCTGCCGACGATGTGCCGTACGCTGACCTCATGCGCGTGCGGGATGCTCTCGCCCGCGCGGGCTTCGAGCAGGTCGCTCTCGTGCCCGTTCCAGGGCCCTGATCCCGGCGTGCCGCGCCGTGGCGGACCGTGCCGGCGCAGCCATGCGCCCCCTCGACCGAGCACCCTTCGCGCTCGCGGCGTCCCGCCGGCAGGCGCGCGAGGTTCGCCCCCCAAAAACACCGCGGGAGACCCGTTCCCGGATCTCCCGCCAAGCGGAGCAGGAGGGATTCGAACCCTCGAGGCAGGAAATATCCCGCCTACCGGATTAGCAATCCGGCGCCTTCAACCACTCGGCCACCGCTCCATGTCGGGCCTGCGCCCGTCGGGCCGTTGCACATCGCCCAAGCCTAGGACGCCCCCCGAACGCGAACAACCCAGCCCTTAGTTCGCCTCGGGCGCGCCCTTCCGCTCCGCCTCCCGCCACCCGGTCCATCGCAGCACCTCGAGTGCTCGCGGGGGCGGGGTCGCCTCCCACGTCCGCTCCGCCGCGCACCGCCCGATCGCGCCCGCCAGCATGGCCAGCTCCGGCGCCGAGGCCGGCGTGCGCACCATGCCGATGTTCGCGCACGCACCCTCACCGGCGAACTTGGCAAGGGGCCACGCCTCAAAGAGCCATTTCGCGCCGTGCTCGTGCCAAGAGACCTTCACGCCGCGCTTGCGTTCATACCGCTCCGCGGCGGCGGGCAGGTCAATGTCGTGGAGCGCCATCCAGCACCCGGGGCGCAGCGCCCCCAGGCAGGCGAGCGCGTCGATGCTCGGCCAGGGGTGCCGATGATCGGCGTCGATGAACGCAAAGTCGCACGCGCCGGGCGAGACGAGGCGAGGCAGGTCGAAACTCTGGGCCGGGGCGATCACGCGCCGGAACGGGGCCAGCGAAGGCTCGCATTCATCCACCGCCGCCCCGGTCGCGCGGGTCTGGTCGCTGAAGCAGCGCGGGTGCAGGTCGAGGCTGAGGACCGACGCCCCGGCGGCCCCGAGCGGCGCTCCGAGCATCCGCAGAGCACGCAGCATCACGAGCGTGGAGCCGCCCGAGGCGGCGCCGACCTCCAGCACGCGCACGGGCCGCATCGCCGCCAGCACATCGGTCAGGAAGCACGCGTCCAGCACGCCGATCGCGCCCCGCGTCCAGGCCGGCAACTCGTAGGTCAGCGCCTGCGCCTCCAGCACCCCCCACGGGGCGCCCGCGCCGAGCAGCCTCTGCACACGCTCGTGCGTCGCGCGGTACTGCTCGAGGCGCCCCACCCGGGCCAGGCCGCGCGCCAAGCCATCCCGCGCCTTGTCGCTTTGCCCCGAACTCTGCGGCGACCCGGCCGCGGTCAGGGTGGCGGGAGGGCAGGCAACACCCGGCTCGGACGTCGGCTGAGGCGATTCCATCCCCTGCTATCGGCTCGCCCGGGGCGCACTCAATGAAAGGCGGCGCCGGATGGGCGCCCCGGATCGAAGACTCCTCCTCGCCTCAACAACAGCCCTCGCGGCGGCCCGTCTCTCCTCCCTCCTGCACTCACGCACTGCTTCACCGCCTCTCTGCCTCACTTCTTCACTTCTTCACGCCCCCCGCCCCTTCAGCACCCCTCGACGAAGAAATCGAGGTACACGAAGAAGTCCGCGCCGTCGATAGCCCCATCGGGCACGCCGTACGAGGGGCTGTTGGGGTCGCTGCTGCCGGTGAGATCGGCGACGCTCATGTTGCCCGCGACAAACTGGTCGAGGTAGTAGAAGAAGTCTGACCCGTCCACCGAGCCGTCGGGCACGCCGTACCCGGGGTCGTTGGGATCGCTCGCACCCGACAGGTCGCCCGGGCAGGTCGCTGGGCAGTCATCGACATCCTGGCAATCCACCACGCCGTCGGCGTTGACGTCGTAGAGGCTGAAGTTGTATCCGAAGTCCACGATCTGAAAGCGCCCGTTCGGCGCCCCGTCGCCGTCGGAGGGGCACCCATCGAGTTCCGCAAGGGCCGCGTCAAACCCGGCCCGATCGGGCGGTCCGACATCGCCCGAACCGTCAAAGTCACCGGGCGTGAGATCAAGGCCCGCGTCCGTCCAGGCATAGAGCGACTCCGCCTCGGCGGCGTACGGCGTGCCGACGATGAACTGCACCTTCCAGTCCGTGGGGTCCAGATGTTCGTCGCTGTCCCGGTCGCGCCAGTCGCGGATGTACGCCCGGACGGGATCGCTCCAGGATTGCCCCGCCGCGTTGATGAGGTCGGCCACGGCCTCCTCGATGCTCGCGTGATTGCCGCCGAGGTCGATGATGCTGTCCATCGCCTGCTGGGGCTGCCCGGTGAGGGTCGCGGCGCCGGACATGTCGAGGGCGAAGACGAGCGAGACGGTGGTGCGATCGTCCGCGATCGAGTGGCTGAACCGCAGGTTGACCACCGGGTCGTAGAAGCCGAAGTCGCTGCCGCCGAAGACGCCGCTCGCCGGCGCGTAGCCGCGCGCCCGCTCAAAGAACCGCCCTCGGACCACCCACGTCTCGCCCTCCTCAAACACGTCGTCCTGGTTGCCGCCCGTGCGGCCCACGATCTGCGGCGTCTCGCACCCGCAGAGCACCAGCGTGAAGTCATCCCCAGACCGTTCGAACTGCGGGTCGCTGGAGAACACGAAGTCGTAGTCCTCGGCCGATGTCGCGACGCGGTCATCGTCGGAGTCGTACGGCACACCGCCGAACCGCGCGACGTTCGCCAGCACATGCTGCGTGGCCTCGCCGATCAACTCTCCGCCGGTGTTCTTCTCATCGTCGATGTCGAGCTCGAAGAACCCCACCAGCGGCTTGGGCCCGAAAAGGAGCGGGTCGAACCCCTCGCCCCCCAGCCCTACGGGCCCGGACGGGTTGACGAGCCCCGCGAAGACCACGTCAAGGCGGAAGACGTGCGCCATGTCGCCGGGGGTCGTCGCGCCAGAGAACGAGTCCGCGATGCTCCCCGGCAACCACCCGCTCAGCCGAACTTCAAGCACGTCGGGCAGGTGCCCCGGCGGCACGGCCCCGTCGTTGCCGAGGTCCGTCCGCCGGAGCGCCGCGTCGCCCGCGGGGTCGGTGTGCACGGCACTGTTCTGGGCCGCGCACAGACCCGTCCCCGCGAGCGCCGCCAGCGCCCCGGCCCAACCCCGCCCCGCGCGCCGTCGGCGCGCCCCGCGCTGTCCCGTCGGCACGCTCATGAGCGGGTGAGCTCCTTCACATGCCCCTCCAGCTTGTACCTCTCGATGCGGTACCTGAAACTGCTTCGCTGCATCCCGATGAGCTTGGCGGCCCGCGACACGTTGCCCTGCGTGTGGCGCAGCGCCTGCACGAGGAGCTCCTTCTCCACGTCGTCCGCCAGGTGCAGCCCCCCCACGAAGTCGAAGGTCAGTACGCCCGCGTGCGCCGCGTTGAGGGCGCCCCCGCTGCGCTCGCCCTGTCCCGCCGCCCCGTGCGCCGGAGCACGTCCCCGCTCCGCGTGCGCGAGGCCGAGGTCCGAGGCTTCGATGTTCGCCCCGGGCGCCAGCATCGCCGCCCGCTGCATCGCGTTGACGAGTTCGCGGACATTGCCCGGCCACGCGTGCGCCGCGATCGCGGCCCGAGCACTCGTGCCGAGGCGCAGCCCCGTCCGCCCGTAGCGCCGCCCGAAGCGTTCCAGCAGCGCATCGGCGATGATCTCTGCGTCGCCCGCGCGGTCGCGCAGCGCCGGAATCTGGATGGTGAACGCGTTGAGCCGGTAGTACAGGTCGCGCCGGAACTTTCCCTCCTCCACGCGCCTGAGCAGGTCCTGGTTCGACGCCGCGATCACCCGCGCCCGCACCCGGCGTTCGCGCGTGCCCCCGACCCGCCGGAACGTTCCTTGCTCCACCACCACCAGCAGTTTCGCCTGGAGCTCGATGGGCATCTCGCTGATCTCGTCCAGGAAGATCGTGCCCCCCTCCGCGAGCTCGAACAGCCCGGGCCTCGCCTCCTTCGCGTCGGTGAACGCCCCGCGCTCGTGCCCGAACAGTTCTCCCTCCACCAGCGATGCCGGCAGCGCCGAGCAGTTCACGTGCACAAACGGCGGCGTGTCGCCCTTGCCCGACTCCGCCCCGGCCTGCGCGCTCCCATGAATGAACCGGGCCAGCGCACCCTTGCCCACCCCGGTCTCGCCCAGCAGCAGCACGACCGGCAGCCCGCCCCCCGCGTCATCCGTCGGCGACTCCACCGGCATACCCGCCAGGCGCGCGGCGAGCCCCAGCGTGCCCGTCCACGCCTCGCTCGCCCCGAGCAGTTCCTGCTCGTTCTCGCGGTGACGCTCCATCCGCTCATACAACTTGAGCCGACTGACCACCCGGCGCTGCTCCAGCCAGCGGGAGACTTGGAGCTTCAACTCCTCCATGCTGAGCGGCTTCTGAAGATAATCGTCCGCTCCATCCCGCATCGCTCCAACCGCCGCCTCGACGCTCCCGTGTGCCGTCATCACCACGATCACGCCCTCGAACCCCTCGGCGCGAAGTTCCTTGAGGTATTCCAGGCCGTTCTCCGGCCCGAGCATCACGTCGGTGAGCACGATGTCAAACGTGGATGAACCCGCCAGAGCCCGGGCATCTGAGAGCGTGCCCGCCTCCGCGACCTGGTGCCCGGCCCGAGCCAAAGTCTGGCGAATCGAGTACCGCAGGTTCGCTTCATCCTCGATGACCAAAACTTTCGCCACTGCGCACTCCTGACACCTGGCCAGTATTGGCCACATTCTCGCCTATCGCGGGTGAAACAGGAAGCCGTACGGTAAAAACTGCTCCCGTCTCCTCGCGTGTGGGCTCATCCGGCTTGCGGCAGAGGCCATCCACCCGGATGACTCCACCGTGCGCCCGAATCGCCTGCTGTGCCAGTGCAAGACCGATGCCAGTTCCATCCCGCTTGGTCGTGAAGTACGGCTGAAAGATGCGCTCTCGCAATTCCAGAGGAACCCCCTGGCCTTGATCTCGGATTTCTATCTCCCAATGGGTGTTAGGGCCACCCCGCGCGGTCACTCGGACGATTCCCCCGCCGGGGCTTGCCGAAATGGCGTTGGCCAGAATCGCGACCAGGGCGTGTTCCAGGTGCTGGGGATCGAGCATCGCCTCGTCGGGCGCGCCGTCGAACTGCACCTCGAGGCTGACCCGGCGCGCCTGCGCCATCGCCCGGTGGCTATCGACCAGCCGGGTCAACCACTCGCGCACGGGCGTCGGGCGGGGTTGAACCCCGGCGGGCCTGGTCGCCTTGAGCAGATCCGAAAGCCAGTGCTCGAACCTGTCCACCGACTCGATGATCCGCTGCTGGTTCTCGCGCAGGTCGCTCTCCGAGGGCAGATCGGCCCGGGTGAGCTCGGCCAGCCCGCGGATGCCAGAAAGCGGATTGCGGATGTTGTGCGCGAGCCGGCGCACCATCTCCCCCACCGCCGCGAGCTTCTCACGCTGGATCCGTTCTTCCTGCATCGCGCCGATGGTCGAGGCCATGTGGTTGACCTCCCCCGCGAGCTGCGCGACCTCGTCGCTCCCGTCGACCGCAACCCGGTGCCCGTAGTCGCCGGCGCCGATCCGCACCGCCGCGGTCCGCAGCGCGGCGACCGGTCGCAGCACCCATCGGCTCACCAGCGCCTGGCCGAGCAACCCCACCATCACCGCGATGCCGATGGTGAAGCCCAGGATCACCAGCAGCCGTTGCCGGAGCCGAGCGGCGAAATCCACCGCCAGCCGCGCATCGCTGATGATCCGGCGCTCCAGGCGCTCGATCAGCTCGTGGATCGAGAAGAACTCGGTGCCCGCCTCGTGCAGCGCGGCATCGCCCCCGCCCTGCATCCACGCGCGGACCGAGGCATCCGCCCGCTGAAGCTCCTGGCGCAGGAGCCCCCCGGCCTGGATCCCCGCCCGCACACGCCAGCCCGGCGCGGCCTCGAGCTCATCGATGGCTTCCATCGCGGCCCGCGCGAGCGCCTCAAACCGCTCGCGCTCCTCCCGGCTCAGCGGCGTGTCTCGCCCCGCGCGTGACCCACGAACACCTTGCGGCGTCGCACCGTCGGCTGGGGCGTCGGTGCCGGGCCATCCGGCGGGGCCGAGGAGCAGCGTCGCGCGTTCTTCAGCGCCGCGCTTGATGTCGGACAGGCCGCGCAGGATGCGCGTGGTCGTCGCGAAGGGTTCAGAAATCTCCCGCTGCTCCAGCCCGAACGACCACGCCGCGGCCCCGGCCCCGCCGAGGACCGTGAGAGCGAGAATGGCCAGCAGGATCGCAAACTTGGTGCGAAGCGACATCGCCCTGATTATGCCAGAAGCGTGTGGGCGGCACTATCGCACGGGCGAATAGTCCCACGCCCAGCCCTCGTGGAGCGGCGTGCGGCTGGACTCCACGCGCCCGTCGAGGAAGGCGAAGTTCGCTGATCCGTTGTGGCGCGCCCCCGGGAACCAGTACCGGTCGCCGGCGAAGACGACCTCGCTCTCCAGGCTCGGCCCGCTGAAGACGGGGCTCACGGCGCGATCGCGTGCCAGCGCGCCGTCCACGTCCCACAGGATCGGCACGTTTGACTGTTCGACGATCCGGGGCGAGAGCAGCACGGGGCGCACGGACGGGCCGCCGTTCCGCGTGTCTTCTGCGACGTGCAGACGCACGTTGAACCCGTAACTCACCGCCTCTGGGGGCGAGATCGCGCCGCGCGAGCAGGGCACGCCGGAACGGAGCGTCACATCGCCGCGGATCGCGGCGCAGCGCAGCGGGTCGTTCCCCGCGTCGTCGGGCAAGGCGACGCTGGTGCGTCCGGGCCAGCCCCAGAACTCGTCGATGCGGTACTGCGACTCCTGGAACGTTTCAAGCCTGAAGCGACCGCCCGCGAGCCCGTCGTCGTCGCCCTTGGGCACTTCACCCTCGGCGAACAACTGAAGGTCAAACATCACCGCGCGCTGCGACATCTGGCACTTGAACCCGCGCGCGCTCCCCATCGTGCCCGCCATGGCGGGCAGCAGCAGCGAGATCAACACCGCGATGATCGCGATCGAGATCAGGATCTCGACCAGCGTGAACGCCCGCGCGAGCGGCGCGGCGTCCAGGTGAGATTGAACCCCACGATGGCCGGTCATGAGCCTTCCTGCCCGCGTGCCGCCCGTGGCCGCCGGTTCCCCAGTGTATCGGCGTAAAGCGTGCAAACGCTGGTGCGCCGCAAAAACTCCAAAAACCGGCATCTCTCCGGGGTGGCGGAAATATTGGCCGGATGTGCTCGCCCCTCCGGGCCGGAGCGCAAAGCACCCGGCGCACGCGGGGTGCGCCGGGCCTCTGTCTCCCTCACTGCGCTCAGGCCGGAGTTACCGGGCGATGAACAATCCGCTGACCGGGCCGACCGTGAGCACGTCGCCCGAAGCGACGAACGGGGGGTTGGCGCCGTCGTTGGTGTTCATCTCGATCTTGCCGAGACCGAGCGCATTGATCGTGACCTGCCCGATGACGGCGCCGTTGACCGCGACATCGAAGACATCGCCGGGCGTGCCCAGGCGCACTTCGACGTTGAGGCGCCGGCGAGAGCCGCGCTCGCGGTAGTCTCCCTTGGCGTGCATCGCCACGCCCCGGGTGCGGGCGCGGGCGATGAGGCGGGTCTCGTCGCCCCGCTGCACGCCTTCGCGGCTCGCGGCGGCCGAGGCCGCCGTGGTGAACCCCGCACCGGAGAGGAGGACCAGGCCGAGCGCGGACATTGTGATGAACTTCTTCATGACTTGCTTCCGATCGTGAGTGTGGTGTGAATGCGCCGACGATCCCTGCCTCGCTCGGGCGTGCCCGGTCGTACGCCTCCGGGCCTGCACGAGCGAAGGTGTGCGTGTGGTCGGCCTCACGCGCACGTGACCCGCATTGCAACGAGCGTGCCACGGCGTGCGCATCGTCGCGCGCCCGCTGCGCCCCGGCGTGGGTTGGCCCGAGTCCGTCGCGCTTCGGCGCAGGTTGGCCGACTCCGCTCGAAAGGGGCGCGAGCGTGCGCCGCTTTGGCCGGGGGATCGAACCGACAGGGCCTCTCCGCACCGCGCGCTGCGCGCACACGTTTCGCCGCCGGCGCCTGCTGGTGGCAATTGCGGATACGCAGGTCACGTGCCTCGCGCTCGCGCGGATTCGGCGCCCCGCCCCTCGGGCGAGGCAGGCGCACACGGCGCACGGGCATTCCCGATCGGATCGTCATCGGCTGGAGCGGGCGCGCATTCCGAACCCGCTCCTCTTGGCGCATCGCGCCCGGTGTGCCCCGGCACGGCGCGACCGCCCGCTCAGAACCGCTTGTGCACCTCGCGCTCGCTCGGAGGGCGGAAGCCGAGAATCGCCCGCGCGATCGTGAGGTCATCCGGGCGCGTCACCTTGATGTTGCGCGCTTCGCCCTCCACGACGACCACCTGCACGCCCAGCCGCTCCACCAGCCCCGCATCATCGGTGCTCGACAGGTCCGCCTGCGCGTAGGCCCGGCGCAGCACCTCCGCTCGGAAGACCTGGGGCGTCTGCGCCGCGACCAGCCCCGCCCGGGCCAGGGTCTGCTCCACCAGCCGCACGCGCCGCGGCGCCTGCGTCACCCCGAGCACTTCGGCGATCGGGTCAATCTCCGGAGCGGTCTCCCGCGTCTCCCCCACGCGCTTGATCGTGTCGCTCACGTCAAGGCACGGGACCACCGCGTCGTGGGTGAGGGCGGCATCAAAGACCCGCTCGATGAGCCCCGCCGAAGCGCACGGGCGGGCCGCGTCGTGCACCGCGATGTGCGTGGCCTCGGCGGGCACCTCGGCGAGCGCCGCGCGCACTGTCTCCCACCTGTGGGTCTGCCCCCCCCGGCAGAGCCTCGCCCCCAGCATCGAGAGCCGGTCCGCGTGCTTCAGGCGGAAGGCGTCGAAGGCTTCAGGCTCGTACGGCCCCGCCACCACCACGGCGCTCACGAGCGGATGGGTATTGAAAAGTTCGACGGTGCGCTGAAGCAGGGGCCTCCCGCCCAGGTCTTCGTCGAGTTTGTGCCGGGCCGCGTGCCCGCCTTCGAGGTATCGCGTGGCCGCGCCCGCGGCGGGGATGATGACGCCGATCTTCATGCCCGAAGGCTATGACCCGGCCCGGATGCGGTCCGCGACGCTCTCGATGATGCCGTTGGGCACGGGCATGGTGAGGTTGTAGTGGGCGATGCGCCACGCGCCGTCCGCGCCCCGCGTCAGCACTCCCGTGCCCCGGCACTCGCCCAACTTGGCATTCAGCAGGGCCTCGTCGAACCACGCGACCATCCCGCCCGGCGCCACCTCGATGAACCTCCGGCCCTCGATCGGCGTGTACGTCCACCCTTTCTCCGCGTCAAAGTGCGGCCTCGCGTACGCCTTGAACTCATCGACGCTCCAGCGCTCGGTCGCGTCGGTGCCCATAAAAGTCGCCTCCGGCGTGTAGCAGGCGAAGTACTCATCGAACTTCGCTTCGGCGGCGAGCCGGTGCAGATCATCCAGGCGGGCGCTGCAGGCGGCACGCGCCGCGTCCAGCGCCTGCGTCGCGCCTGCCCCGTCCGCCGGGGCACACGTCCCGCCCCCGCAGAACGCATGGGCGCATCCGGCCCGTTCGGCACGTCCGTTCACGCAGCACCCCCGATCGTGACCCGCGCACCCGCCGAGGCCGACGAATACCGCCGCCGCGCATGCCGCCGCGAACCCGCGCAGGCTCATGGGCGCTCCTTTCGCACTTCCATTTCTTCGATCGTGGTGCGCCGCAGGATGACCCTGCCCTCTTCGCCCCGGCGCTCCTCGTCCTCAGTCTCGCGGCGCACCTCGGACCTCTCGCGGGCCGGATCGGAGCGGATCGCCCGCCCGATGTGCCCGACGAACTCGCCCAAAGACCGCATCAAACCCTTGCGCGCCACAGAAAACTCCGGAGGTGCCTCATCATATGCGCCGGCGACCGGCTCTCCCCCCCGCGGGCGTATACTTCGCGCGATATGGCCATCGACATCGAATCGCAGGTCGGCAAGCGCGTTCGCGTCACCTCGCAGGTGCTCAAGGGCGGCGGGTCCATTGCGGCCTCGTGCGAGGGCGTGCTCGTCGCCGCGGGCACGGGCAAGACCGGCTCGTGGTACGCCCACAGCCGAGACAAGAAACTCTGGCTCCAGCGCGTCGAACTGCTGCTCGACTCGGGTGAACGCCGCATCTGTAATCTCGACCAGAACACCTTCGTCGAAGTTCTCTCCTGACGCGCGCCCGGCACCATGACCCTCATCTACCTCAACGGGAAGTTCCACGACGATCCCGGCGCGCCGACGCTCTCCGCCTTTGACGCCGGCGTCCAACACGGCATCGGCGTCTTCGAGACCATGCTCGCGGTCGGCCCCGCCGAGCCCGGGGGGCCGCCCCGCATTCACCGCCTCGCTGAGCATCTGCTCACGCTCGAAACCTCGGTCCGGTCGCTCGGCCTGGCCCGCGAGTTCAACGCCGAACCGCTCGCCGAACTCCTCTTCGAGTGCCTGCGCCGGTTCGACCTGCGCGAACCCGGGAGCCGCGCCCGCGTCCGCCTCACCCTGACGGGGGGGGACCTCAATCTCCTGCGCCCCGCCCCCCAGTCAAGCCCGACCCCCCACCAGCCCACGCTGATGATCGTGGTTCAGCCCCCCACCCCCTACCCCGACGAGATGTACGCCAAGGGCGTGCGGGTCTGCATCTCCGATCTCCGACTCAACCCGCTCGACCCCTTTGAATCGCACAAGACCCTGAACTACTGGCGCCGCCTCACCGCCCTCCAGGGCGCGGCAGCCAAGGGCGCCGCCGAAGCCGTCGCGCTCCAGGTGTCCAATCACCTTGCGGGCGGGTGCGTCAGCAACCTCTTTGTGATTCGTGCCGGCGAACTCCTCACCCCCATCGCCCGGGGTGATGAACCCCACGGGGCCCTGCCGAGCCCCGTCCGACCCGGCGTGACCCGGCGCGCTGTCCTTGAACTCGCCCGCGAGCAGTCCATCCCCTGCACCACGCGGATGCTCACGATCGGCGATCTGCTTGACGCCGACGAAGCCTTCCTCACCAACTCCAGTTGGGGCGTGCTGCCCGTGGCGCACGTCGAGAGCAAGACCATCGGCGCCGGCGAACCCGGCCCGGTCACCCGCGGGCTCCGCGCCTCATGGCTTGCCGAACTCGGAGAGCCGGGCCTCGTGTGAACGCTCCGCCCTCGCCCCGCCATCCGCCGCGCCGTCCCTTCCGCTCATTCAAGCCGCCGACCCCGGCGGTACGATGCCTTGGCGTTCACCTTTGACCTCACCCCGCCGCCCCCCGTGTCCACGCTCAAGACCATCCATCGCGCGCTCTTCGACCCCGGCTGGCTCTTTCTCCTGCCGGGTGTCACGCTGCTCTCGGCGGCGGTGCTCATTCCTCAGCACGACCGCCTCGCCGAAGTTCGCTGGCAGGCCGAGCGCATGCAGGTTGTCGCCGAGCACGCCCGCGAGCGCCAGACCCGATACGAAACCTTCTCGCGCGCCCTCGAGGCCCGCGACCCAGCCCTGCTCCGCTCGCTGGCGGCATCACAACTCAACCTTCTGCCCGAAGACCGGGCCCCGCTCATTCCCGGCGATTCGCTCCCCCCCGCCTCGGTCTTTCCCGCGCTGGAGCCACCCCCGGTCACCCCGCCCGAACTCCGCAAGAGCACCAGCCGCCTGCACGCGCTGATTGTGGACCCCGGCACCCGAACCTGGGTGCTCGCGGGCGCCATCCTGGCGATCATGATCGGTCTGCTGCCCCGCACCGAGCGTGCGGCGGACCTCCCCCCCGTCGCGACCTGACATACCGGGCGCGAACCGCTCGTACCCTTCAGGGTGACTCCGGCGCCGCGCAAGTTCGCCTTCCCCCGGGCCCTGCGCCTGACGCTCGACCGGCAGTACCAGGCCGTGCGCGCCGGGGGCACGCGGCGGTCCGCCGGGCCGCTCACCCTCACGGCACTCCCCAACTCCCTGGACCACCATCGCCTGGGCCTGAGCATCTCGCGACGAGTCGGACCGGCAGTTCGGCGGAACGCCCTCAAGCGCATGCTCCGCGAAAGTTTTCGCCTGCTCCGCGTCGAGCTCGCCCCCGCCCCGGGCGGAGGGCTTGACCTGGTGATCGCCGCCCGGGCCCACGATCCGGCCCCGCTCAGCCGGTACCAGGATTGGCTGCGTGAACTCGTCACCAAGGCCGCCCGGGGAACACCTCGCCCCAACAATCCGCCCGGTGAATGAACTTCCGCACACCCCCAGGCACCGGCGCGGTCTCGCAAGCCGGGCCTTCTCGCGCCTCCTGCTCGCGCTGATCGCGGCGTACCGCGCCACCCTCTCGCCGATCATCGGGCGCCAGTGCCGCTTCCTCCCCACGTGCAGCCTCTACGCGCGCGAGGCCATCGCGACACACGGCGTGCGCCGGGGCTGCCTCCTCGCGGTGCGCCGCCTGAGCAGGTGCCACCCCTGGGGCCCGGCGGGGTACGACCCGGTGCCCCCGCCCTCGCCTCGCTCCGAAAGGTCGCCGAGTCAGCCGGACTGAAACACCCGCCGGTTCGGCCCGGACGCCCGCGAGACCGATCGCCGCGTACTCAGAGGGGCGCGCATCCCGGCGCGCCCGGTTCACTCGTCTGCGGGGTAGGTGGCCGAGGTGCGATCAGTCTCCCACACCCGCACGCGGCGCAGCACGAGCCCCGGCCCCGCCTGCGCGACCGCGGGCGCGAGCAGGCCGTGGATGACCATCGCGATGTTCTCCACCGTGGGGTTGAGCCCCCCGGCGCCGGAGAACTCAGAAGTGTCTTCGTTCAGGTGCGTGTGGTCGAAGCGCCGGAGCACAGACTCCTCCGCCGCGCGGGCGATCGCCCCGGGCACATCGCCCCCGGCGTGCCCGGCGCCGGCAGGGGTCTCGACACAAGCCTCGAACCTGTAGTTGTGCCCGTGGCCCCGCGGGTTGTTGCACTTGCCGTAGAGGCGCGCGTTCTCGGCGTCGCTCAGGGCGGGGTTGTGCAGCCGGTGCGCCGCGGCGAAGTCGAAGCTCATGCAGACCAGCACCCGGCCTCGCGCGTTCATCTCGACGGCATGGTACGCCGAGAGGTTCCAGCGCAGGCCCGCCAGCCGCGCGGGCAGCGCCTCGGCCAGCCCCGCCCACACGTCCGCGAGCACCCGCCCCGGATCGCCCGCTCCGCCGGCCCACGCCCGGCGCACGACCGGGGCGAGCGCCCTTGATGCCGCCTCATCCACGTCCTTGATGTCCGCCACATACCCCGTCCGCGCATCCGGAGCCCCCGCCAGCGCGATCTCGAACTCGTGCTGCGCCCCGAGGCCCGTGAGCACGGGCGAACCCGCGAACCCGCCCCGGGCCTCGCCCGCGTCCGCGCACACCCCCGCGCCGAGGTTGAGCCGAAAAACCCGCCGGAGCACCAGCATGAAAGACTGTACCCGTCTGATACGATGGGGTGTCGCCATCGAGGAGGACCGCACCATGACCCGCGCATGCGCCCTCGTGCTCGCCTGCCTCGCGCTCCTCGCGTGCGACGAAGTGACCGACGCCGCCAAGTCCACCCGAAAGACCGTGCGCAACACGCAGGTCACCGTCAACTTTGACCAGATCGCAACACTCCTCTACAACGAGTACATCACCACCGAGAAGTGGCCCGCCTCGCTCCAGGGGTTCGTCGATGAGGGCACCATGCCCAGGTCCTACATCCTCGACCCCTGGGACCATCCCTTCGTCTATCGCCCCCCGGCCACCAGCAAAGGGCGGCCAGAACTCTTGAGCATCGGCCAGGACGGAGTTGAAGGCACCGCGGACGACGTGAAATACTCCTGGCGCAATTAGGTTCTCGAAGGGGCGTGCGCCGGCGCCGCTCCGCCCTGTCCGCCACCCCTCGCTCCGATGCCCGCGCCCCCGGTTGTCTCCCCCGTGACCCGCTCCTCGTTCTCAATGAGGTCTCCACCAATGAAAACCCCCAGCCTTGCCGTCCTCCTCGGTTCCTCGCTCCTCCTCGGCGCCTGCCAGTGCGACTGCGCCAAGAAGACCGAGGCGGCGCCCCGGTCCGCCGCGACGCCCGAGGGCATCCTCGCCTACGACATGAACCGGCTCGACGGAGCGCCCGCATCGCTCGCGTCGTATGCCGGCCAGGTTGTCCTGATCGTGAACACCGCGAGCAAGTGCGGGCTCACCCCCCAGTACGCGGGCCTCGAAGCCCTCTATCGCTCGCGGAAAGACCGGGGATTCGTGGTGCTCGGCTTTCCGGCCAACGACTTCCGAGGGCAGGAGCCCCTCTCCAACGCTGAGATTGCCACGTTCTGCTCCGGCACGTATGACGTGACCTTTCCCATGTTCGAGAAGATCACCGTCACCGGCGACCAGGCGCACCCGCTCTACAAAGAACTCGCGGCCCTCCCCCCGCCCGCCGGCGGCGCGCCCTCGTGGAACTTCACCAAGTACCTGGTGGACCGGCACGGGCGCGTGCTTCAGCGCTTCGACCCCCGCACGACGCCGGACGATCCCGCCCTGCTCGCCGCCATCGATCAGGCCCTCGCCGGATCGTAAGAGTGGAGGTCACGTCGCACGTCATGCCGCCGCCGGCACGCCAACCCCCACGGGACACACGGGGCCTCACGGACGGGCGCGTTGTGCCCTTCCGCTGGGCCGCTGAACCCCGTGCCGCACGCCCGCTTCGGGAGGCCCCGCATGCCCTCCTTTGAATACACCGCCCTGCGTGCGGGGGGAGAGCGACTTCGAGGCGAGATCACCGGCCCCAGCGAGCAGGCCGTGCTCGCTGAACTCGAGTCCCGCAAACTCACGCCTCTGGCCATCCTTCCCAAGAAAGCCGGCCGCTCCCGGCGCTCGGGCATCTCGCCCCGCACCCTCGGAGGCGGCTACCAGCAACTCGCGGACCTTCTGAAGTCCGGCGTTCCGCTGCTGCGCGCCCTCAAACTGCTGGGCAATCGCAAGACCAAGCCGCGGCTTTCGCGGGTCTTCGCTGAACTCGCGGAGGGCGTCGAGCAGGGCGATGAACTCGCGCAGGCCATGTCCCGTCGCCCGGAAGTCTTCGGACGCGTGCACATCGCGATGATCCGCGCAGGCGAAAAGGGCGGCTTCCTTGAACAGGTCCTGGAACGACTCGCGCAACTCCTGCTCTCGCAGGCCGAACTTCGATCGAAAGTGCTCGGCAACCTCATCTACCCGGGTGTGCTCGTCACCTTCGGGTCGTTGCTCCTCTTCATCATCTTCCGGTTCTTCGTGCCGATGGTCGCGGGCCTCTTCGCCCAGATTCCGGGCGGGCTGCCCGGCCCGACGCGCCTGGTGCTCGCCATCAGCAAGGCCGTCGGGGATTACGGGCTGGTCACGCTCGTCGTTCTCTCGGTCTGCATCGTCACCCTCTGGCGCGCGAGTAAGACCCCCGGGTTCCGGACCGCGCTCGCCCGGTTTCGGGGGCGCCTGCCCGTCGTCGGCCCCCTGGAACGCGCCATCGCAACCAGTCGCTTCTGCCGCCTGCTCGGCACCCTGCTCAGCAACGGCGTGCCGATGCTCTCATCCCTTGAGATTGCCCGCGACGCCGCCGGCAACGCGCTGCTCGAAGACGCCGTCAGCAAGTCAATGGACGCCGTTCGTGCCGGCGAGCCCCTGGCGAAACCCCTGGGCGACAGCGGCCAGTTCCCGGATGACGTGGTCGAGATCATCGCGGTCGCCGAGGCCGCCAACAACCTCGACGACGTGCTCGTCCAGCTCGCCGACACGACCGATTCCCGCGTCGACCGGATGCTGGGGGTCGCGGTCAAACTGGTCGAGCCGATTTTGCTGGTCACCATCGCGGGGGTGGTCGCTCTTGTGGCCGTTGCGCTCATCCTGCCGATGATGAAGCTCAGCAGCGCCGCGACTTGATTCGCGGCGGTGTCACGCGTCTGTCAAAAGCATGAATCGCGCCGCTTGAGTCATCAGGCGACGTTTGGTAGCGTGGAGTGCTCGGGAGGCAGGAACCGGAGGGTTCCAGTCCGGGTAAAATGCCGGGCCGGGGTCAGGCCCGGCGCAGTCCGAAGGGTTGGTTTCGACACGGATGAGGGTGGTGCGGAGGCCCGGCCAGGGCGGTGGAACTTGGCGGCAAAGCATTGCCCGACAAAGAGTTGCGAAAGGAATCACGCATGGCCAGTTTCCCGCGGCGCGCGCGCGCCTTCACCCTGCTCGAGGTGATGATCGTCATCGCCATCATCCTGGCCCTGGGCGGCCTGGTGGGCATCGCGCTCTTCCAACGGCGCGAGGAGGCGAAGACCGGGCTTGCCCAGAGTGACATGAACACGCTCAAGAGCAGCATCAACTGGTTCTACTCCGACTTTGACCGGGTGCCGACCACTGAAGAAGGGGTGGTCGTGCTCTGGGACAAGGCCCAGCTCGACGACCCGGAGCAGGAGCCGAAGTGGAAGGGTTACATGCAGAAGCCACTGGAGAAGGACCGCTGGGACCACGAGTGGGGCTACGAGCAGGTGAGCCGCACGTCCTATAAGTTGTGGTCGGTCGGGCCTGATGGTGAAGAGGGTTCGGACGATGACATCAGTGTCACCGAGAGCGTTCTGCCCGGGGGCACCTCTGAAGATGAAGGCGGCGTGACCGAAGACCTGCTGCCTCCGGACACCGGCGGCGGCGGCGGCGGAAACTGATCGTGCGTCCAAGTTCGGCCGCTCGCCGGGGCAGGCCCGGGCCTCCGGGCCTGGGCTGGCGTTGCCGGCGTGAGCCGGAGGTGTGATGCGGAACCGCGGGTTCACCCTGCTGGAGGTGATGATCGCGCTGGGGCTTATCCTGGCGCTCATGACCGCTGCGCTGCCCGCGGTGCTGCACCGGCTGCCCGGGACTGTGTGGGAGGAAACGCTGACGCAACTCCGGGCGGGGGTCAGACACGCCGCGGCGGACTGCCGGCGCACCGGGCAGCCCCTTGAACTCATCGCACGGGAGGAGGCGACCGGGCGATGGGTGCTGGAGGCGCGACCGCTCTCCGTTGCCGCGGAAGGCGCGCTGGACGCCGAGGATGCCCGGGTGCTCACGCCGGCAGAACTCGAAGAAGCAGCGCGGATTCAGGAGGCGCTGAGCGTCGCCTCGGGCGCGCGCGTGTATATGAGGTTGCCCCGGGACTACCGGGTGATCCGTCCGAGCGATGAAGCCCGGGTGCTGCTTGCAGAACTCGCTGCCGAAGGCGACTTGCCCGGAGAGCCCGGGCGCGAGATGCCGGCGGAGATGGACGCAGGCCTGGCGGTCGTGCTCGAAGGCGAAGAAGTGCCCGCGCCGGACGTGACGCTGGCCATCCTGATGCCCGACGGCTCGGCGATCACGGGCGACCCGGTGGTGCTGCTCGGTCCGGGCGAGCGGCGCGCGGAGCTCGGGGTGCGGGCCTGGTCTTCGGTGCTCGAGACGAGCGAAGGGGTCACGGCTCCGGGCCCGGGGGCGGAGCCCGAAGACGATGCCGAGATGGCTGACGACGCGGCAGATGAGGAGCCGGAAGCGCCGCCCGGGACCGGGCTCGACGAGCGGGAGAGCCGCCGCGAAGCGGGCAAGCGACCGAGCGAACGAACGAGCGGGAGGAAGGGCCCATGAGTCGGCGCGGGGCCATCCTGCTGGAGACGATGCTGGCCCTGGCGGTCTTCATCATGGCCGGGCTGGCCATCGGCGGGTCGATGCGCCAAGGCATGGCCTCGATGAGCGCGGCCCGGGATGAGGCGCGGGCTCTGGACCTGGCGCGGAGCGCCCTGGCGCGGATTGAGGCCGGGCTGGAGACACCCCTGTCGCTGAACGGACCCGTGAAGCCCTGGCTCGAGTCGCCGGACGCCTGGGAGGGCGACGAATACGAAGACGAGTTGAGCGAGGCGGCGATCAGCGCGCCCGCGGAGGAGGACTCCGGTTGGGCCCTGGATATCGAGACCTCGCCCAGCGAGTTCGAGGGTCTGACCACGGTGCGGGTGCGCGCGGTGCGGGTTGACGCTGACAACCCCGACGTGGAGCTCGCGTCTGTGACGCTCGTGCAGCTGGTCGAGCTCCGCGAGAGCGGAAACGACGTGGCAGGCGAAGAGAGCGACATGGCCCGCGCGGCTCGCGAAGGTGCGCGGAGCGAAGAGCGGCGCGGGTTCGGACGCTCGCGGGAGGGCGGTCGATGATGGCCCTACGGAGCAACTCCAGCGAGCCGAGATGCCCCTTCCCCGGGCGCGGCCTGCGGATGGCACGCCTCCCCGCCTTTTCCCTGATCGAGGTCATCATCGGCATCGCGATGCTCACGGCCCTGTCAGGGGTGCTCTGGACGTTTCTCATCGACCTGCGGCGCCAGAAGGAATCGCTGAGCGAGCGCGGGGCGTCGCTTCACGCGAGCGAGGTGCTCTTTGAGCGCCTGGAATCGGACCTCGCCGGGTGCATCGCCGGAACGCCCTCGCTCGGAGGCGGCGTGAAGGGAACCAACGACGAGATCACGCTGCTGGCCCGGGGCGTGACCCCGCCGCTGCGCTCGGGAAGCATCCCCGCGGGGGACCTGCAGGGCAGCGCCTTCCGGTTCGACGCGAAGAGCGGCACGCTCTTCGCCCGTCGATGGGACGCCCTGGGCGCGCAGCCCGATACGGAGTGGGAGGTCGTGGGCGAGGGGTTCGCACGCGTGCGATTCCGGTATCACGACGGGCGCGGCTGGCGCGAGACCTTTGATGCGTCGCAGGCCGGCCTGCCCGGCGCGATCGAGGTTGCGGTCTGGCTGCGCACGGCTGAACCCGCGCCCGCGCCGGAACCGGACGCCCCCCCGCCGATCCGTCCGGCGCCTCGGCGCATGACCGTGCACGCGGATGATGGTCCGGACGAGGCACCGCTCGCGGATGCCTCTCTGCCCGAGGAGCAGGAGGGTGAGCCGGAGTTGCCTCCCCCGCCGGCGCGGGAGCCGGACCGGGTGCGGGTGATGGTGGTTCCTGACGGGCCGAGGGGGTCGATCGGGGGTGCCCCGTGACCCGGCGCGGCTCGGTGCTGATGGCGGTGCTGGTGGTGGTCGCAATGGGAGCGGCCCTGGGCACGAGCGCGCTGCTGAGCGTGCAGTCTCACCGTGCCGGGACCAACGCCGAAGTGCGCCGCGCCCAGTCGAGAGCCCTCGCATGGAGCGGGGTGCAGGCGGCGATGCGCGAAGTCGCGGCCCAGCGCGATGCGCTTCTCGCGGGAGGGCGACCTGACCTCACCGGGTCGTGGACGCTCTTCGAGGATGACCTGGGGCGGCAGGGCGTGGTGCGGCTGATTGATCTGGACGACGAGGACGAAGGCATTGCCGCCGCGGAGAGCGCCAAGCTCGACGTGAACCGCGCGACGGAGGAGATGCTGGCGCGCCTGCCGGGAGTGGGCGAATCGCTGGCGAAGCGGATCGTGGAGGAGCGCGCCCGAGGGGCCTTTTCCAGCGCGGAGGAGTTGCTGCGGGTGCCGGGCGTCACGCCGGAACTGCTTTATGGCGCTGCGCGGGCGGCGGGGCCCGCGGAGGAGTTGCCCGAGGCCGCGCTCGTCGAACCCGCGGCCCCGGAGGCGGAAAGCCGGGGGCTGGGCCTGTCGCGCGCTCGGAGGAGCGACGCGCGCGGCGCGGCGCGCGAGTTGACGTCCCCCCTCGACCTGGCCCCGGCGGCCCTGATCGACCTGGTCACGGTGTACTCGTTCGATCCGAACGTCATCGCGGGGCTCGGAGAACTGGAGGAGCACCGGGGAGAACTGAGGGTGAACCTGAACCAGCCGTGGTCTGAAGACCTCGGGCGGGTGATCGCGCGAATCTGGAACGACGACGTGGCGCAGGGCGTGCAGCGGGTGATGAACTCAGGGGTGACGTTCAAGGCGGACAGCGACATCGTGAAAGAGATGCGCAAGTTCGGCGTGACGACGGACTTCTGGGGCATGGTGCTGGATGCGTTCTGCACCAGCGACGACCAGTACCGGGTAGGGCGCGTGGATGTGATGAACGCCCGGCCCGAGGTGCTCGCCTGCCTGCCCGGCCTCGACATGGACGCCGCCCGGCGCATCGTCGAACGGCGCGAGCAGATCACCCGCGAGCAGGCGCTGACTCCGACCTGGATCGTCGATGCGCCCCCGGGTTCCGAGGGCGCGGTGACGCAGGAGCAGTATGAACAGGCGGCGGACTGGGTGAGCGTGCGGAGCCTCCAGTGGCGGGTGCGGATCGAGGTCGGCTTCACGCTGGCGGATCCCGCCCTGGACGCGGAGGGTGAGGCCGGCGCGGCGGGGGAGGCCGAACTGATCGACCGCGCCATCTGGGAGGCCGTGATCGATGCGTCGGCGGAACGGCCGCGGCTCGCTTATCTGCGCGATGTGTCAATGCTCGAGGCGGCGCGGACGATCGGGCGCACGCGCGCGGCCCTGGATGCGCGCCTGGGCGTGACGCCGCCCGTCGAGAGGGACGAGGCTGAACCCGCCGATACGCCGACGCCCCCGGATCGCGGGGATGCCGGCGCGAGCGGCGACTTTCCCGAGGCCGGCGCTGGGGACGAAGGCGAGGAAGGTGACTCTGAGATTGACCGCGAGGGCCTGCGCGGGTCGCGCCGAGGCGGACGAGGCTTTGAAGAGCCTTCGAGACTCGATCGACCCCCGCCCGGGCGCGGCCCGGATCGAACCGCCGGAGACGAAGCGCCTGACGGGGGCGAGGTTGACGACGCGGCCCCCGAATCGGGCGAATCAGCGAGGGGGGAGACGCCGGAGGCGGTGGATCGACGCATCGGGCGCTGGACGGCCAAGGGGAGGACGCCATGAGCGGCGGACGGACACGCGCGATCCTGGAGCTCGACGGGGACTTCTTGTCCGCGATTGAGGTGACGCCCCGGCGCGCCGGGTGGCGTGTGCCGCGTGCGACCGTGCGCAAGCGCCCCGCGGGCGTGGACGGGGCGGATGCCGAGGCGCTGGGGCGATGGATGCGCCAAGCGCTGGAGGAAGGGCGGATTCCGGTCAAGGGCGTGGTGATCGCCCTGCCCCGGCGCGACGCCGTGCTGAAGCGGATGCCGCTGCCCGCGACGATGACGCGCGATGATCCGGACCTGCCCGGCATGGTGCGGTTGCAGGCCCTGCGGCAGAGCTCGGTCGCGGGGGAAAACCCCGTGGTGGACTACGTGTTCTTCGAGGGCTCGGCGGGCGGGCCCCCCGCGGTCATGGCGGGCGTGATGGGGGGCGCGCGGGTTGAACTCCTGAAACTGGCGGCGGAGCGCGGCGGGATCGGGCTCCGCGCCATCACGCTGCGGAGTTTCGGGGCGGGGCCCCTGGTGCCTCGTGAAGAGGGCTCGACGCTCGTGATGGGGCTGGGGCCTGGCTCGGTGGAGTTCACACTGGTCGAAGAAGGAAGCGTGTCGTTCTCACGCACTGCCGAACTTCCTCGGCCCGAGGAAGGGGGCGACATCGAGGGGTTCGCGCAGAAGGTTGGCGTCGAGGCCAAGCGCACGTGGATGAGCCACAGGTTGAGCCTTGAAGGCGCGCGCCTGGCCCGCGTGGTGGTGCTGGGCAATGACGAGGTGTGCGTCAAGGCGGCGGAGCGCACCGCCGCGGCGCTGGAAACGCCCACCGAGGCGCTGGACCCGGCCCGCATCGCGAAATGGGGCGCCGGCGGGACGCGTGCCTCGGAGTTGGCGGGCCTGGCCGGACTGGCGATGCTGGGGCGCGAGCAGATGCTCGACTTTGCTCACCCGCACGAACCGGCGGACCGCTTCGCCCGGGCGCGCCAGGGCGCTCTGCTCGGCGTGCTGGGGCTGATCGTGCTGGGGGGCGCGGGATGGCTCGCGGCGCAGCAGGCGCTTTCGCACCTCCGCACGCAGGCGGCGGCGGCGGGAGAGCGCGAGAAGGAGCTCTCGGCGCAGTACGTGAAGTTCCTGCTCGAAAAGGGGCGGTTGTTGCATCTCAAGGCCTGGCAGAGTGCCAAGCCTGACTGGGTGAGCCACCTTGCATGGCTGAGCACCCACCTGCCCGATCCGTCCGAGGCGCTGCTGTCGAACGTGAGCGGGTCGCTCGACCAGACGCTGGCGTTCGTCCCGGGCGAGGGGGGTGACGCGATGACCGGCACGTGGGCCCAGCCGCCGCGCCTGCGGCTGTCGATCGACGGCGCGGGGGGCATCCCGGCGATGGTGGACCTGGTGCGTGAACGGCTGATCCGGGCGGGCGGGTACGTGGTGCGGGCCGACGGGCCCGACGCGGGACGCCAGTTCAGCATCGACCTTGACACGGCGCGCCTGAGCCCCGAGGGGGCCAAGCCATGAAGAAAGCCCTGGTCATCGCGGGGGCGGCGGCGGGCGCGGGCGTGATCGCGTGGCTGGCGTATTCGACGATGTATGCCTCCCCGGCCCGAGCGCTGCGGTCCAAGCTCGCGGCCCACGCGAGCCGCAACGAGCAGTTTGAGCGCCTCCTGCTGGAAGCACCGCAGGTGCGCAAAGAGCTGCGGGCACGTTCGGCGGAGGCGCTGGCCGGGCCGACCGACCAGGCCGAGCACGTGCTGCGCGGGATGATCCACGGCATTGCCACGCGGGCGGGCCTCCAGGAGCCGGTCGTGTCGAGCGGCGGGGTGACGTACCCGGCCAATCCCTACGCGCGGGCCCGGCGCGTGGGGTTGACCTCTCTGCGGAAGCCGATGGGGGCCCAGCGCGACTTCGGTGTCGTGGGATGCGAACTGAGGGGCCTCGGCGACCTCGGACAATCCATGCGGACGCTCGCGCTCGTGCAGGGGCAGCCCTGGGTGCAGCGGGTGACGGGGTTCTCGATCCGGCCCCGGAACGAGGACCGGACGCTGCTGGAACTGCGGGTGGCGTTTGAGGTGCTGTACATCCCCGAGTATGGGTCGGCGGAGGTGCGGGCCCTGGCGCCGACGGACGATGAGAGCGCGCCGGTATGGGCCGGAATCGTGAGCAAGAACGTCTTTCGGTATGTGCCTCCGGCGGCGCCGCCTCCTCCGGTCGTGGTGCCGGTGGTGGCGCGCCAAGACCCGCCCCCTCCCCCGGCGCCGGCGTATCACGATTGGCGCATCACGGGCATCGCGGTGACAGGCACGGGCGCGGAGGCCCGCGTGGAAGTGACCCTGTACAACGCATCGTCGCACACGGCCATGGTGCTTCAGCCCGGCGGGACGGTGCTCGGCGCACGCCTGGTTGAAGCGTCGGGCGAGCGCGCGGTGTTCGAGGTGGAGGGTGCCTCGTGCGAAGTGCGGCTGGGCGAAAACCTGGCGCAGCGACGGCCCGTGCAGGCATAGGAAGGGTGCAGGGAAAGGGACAGAGGCCAAGGAGCCAGGGGACCAGAGGGTCAGCTGAGACGCGGGGCAGGCGAAGGCAACGTGAACGGAGAGATCGGGCGAACGTGCGGCGGATGTGCATGAGACGTTGACGTGATGCGGACGAGTGTTGACACGCGCAACAAGAGGACTTGATCCGGCGATGCGAGGCGGCGAAAGGGGTTAGACTCCCATGACCCGCGGCGGAGACCGCGCCGGTGAGATCGGAGATCGCTGATGGAGCGGCAGAACACGCGGAACGGGGCTTGGTCGCTGGTGCTGGCCGCGGGGCTTGCATCGCCTGCGTGGAGCCTCCAGCCCGGGGGCGGCGCCGAGGTGCCGGCCCCGATCACGGCCCCGGAAGCCCCCGCCGGCGCTCCTGCGCCCGGGGCGAACCCGGACAACCCGGCAGCGGCCCCTTCGGCGGCCCCGGCGGACGTGACGCCGCGCCCCATCCGGTTCAACTTCAAGGACCAACCCTTCGACCTGGTGCTGGACTTTTTCTCGCGGGAGACCGGGCTGCCGGTGATCCGGGAGGTTCCGGTGCCGGGCGGGCAGATGACGTTCATCAGCGGCGCCGAGATGTCGTTTGACGAGGCGCTCTCGGTGCTGAACCTGAACCTTGCGCCGTTGAACGTGCAACTCCGGCGCGAGGAGAAGTACCTGTACCTCTCCAGCTTGGACGAGGCCTTCCGCAAGCCGACGCCGGTGGCCGAGGGGCAGGTGCCCCCGGAGATGACCGCCGACCGGATCGTGACGGTGACGATCCCGCTCAACAACGCGGCGGCGACTCTGATTGCCCAGCAGCTGGCGCCGCTGCTCGGCCCGCACGGGTCAATCACGCCGGTGCAGGCGCAGAACATGCTGGTGCTCGTGGAGAGCGCCGCGCAGGCGAGGCGCATCATCGACCTGGTGCGCGTGATCGACTCGGAGCGCGCGGTGGACTCGCAGTTCCGGCTCTTCAAGCTGAGCCACGCGGACCCGGCGGCCGTGGTGGAGGCCCTCAAGGGGCTGATCGGCATCCGCCAGAAGCAGATCATCCTGGATTCCAACGGCACGCAGCGGGTGGTTGAAGAGATCGACGTGGGCGGGGTGCAGATGCAGCCCGACCCGCGGACGCGCAGCGTCATCGTCGTGGGCCCGCGCGCCCGCATCGAGGTGGTTGAGGAACTCATCAAGTTGCTGGACGTGCCCGAAAGCGGGCAGGGCGAGCAGCAGATGATGACGTTCGCGCTGCGTTCGATCACGGCGGCGGAGGCCGCGACGCACCTGGAGGGGCTGTACCGGGCGGTGCCGCCCGAGCGGAAGCCGACGATCCTGCCCCTGGCGGACGTGGGCAAGGTGACGATCGTGGGCGCGACCGGGCTGCTGGCCCAGGGCGCGGCGCTGCTCGGCGAGGTTGACCCGGGCGCGGGGCCGGAAGATGCCCAGCCCAGCCCCGAGCGCGTGGGACGGGTAATCGGGCTCAAGCACGTGACGCCGGGGAGCATTGAGCAGCTTGCGTCGCGGCTGCTCACGGCACGCCAGGTGCAGGTGCTGCGGTTCGCGGCGGCGCTCGACGGGCGCGGACTGGTGGTCAGCGGCCCGCCGGCGGACGTGGACGAGTTCGAGCGGTTCGTGACGGGGCTCGATGTGCCCCCGCAGGTGGAGCGCCAGGTGCGCCTGGTGCGCATGGAAGAGCCGGGCGCGAGCGAGGCGGTGGCCCGGGCCCGCGATCTCTTCACGCAGACCCGCCCCGAGCAGGAGCCGGAGCTGAGCGCGGCCTACAGCGAGACCGACCGGACGCTGACGCTGGTGGGCAGCGCGGCGGCGATCGCGCGGTTCGAGCAGGTGCTGCGGAGCGTGCAGGCGATCACCCCGGCGCAGATCCAGACGCGGACGATCGGCGTGCAGGTGAGGCGCCCGAGCGAGTTGGCGGGCGTGCTGCCGCGCCTCGCTGGGCCGATGCTGGAGCGGGCGGACGGGTCCAAGGCGCCGCAGCCGACCTTTGAAGGGTTGGACGAGCTCAAGCTGCTGGTCGTGCGCGCCCAGGAAGACCAGTTCGCCGTGATCGAAGGACTTGTGAAGGAACTGGACCGCGCCAAGCCCGGGGACACCGAGTTCCGGGTGGTGCGCGTGGGGCAGGGGCGGCCCGAGGACATCGCCCAGCGGGCGCGGGTCATCTACGACGCGCGGGTCGCGGGCATGGACCCGGCGGAACTGGGCACGCTCGACGTGACCCCCGACGCGGCGACGGGCAGCCTGCTCATCACGGCCAGGCCGGTGGCGATGCGCTATTTCACCGAGGCGGTGAGCACGGCACAGCAGATGCTGCCCCCGGCGCGGACGACGCGGTTTGTCGAGGTGCGCAACGCGCGGGCGGCGGACATCCTCAAGCCGCTCCAGGAACTGCTCTCGAGCGCCGAGCCGATCGACCCCACGCGCGCGGTGCCGGCCCCGACGATCCGCGTCAACGAGCGGACCAACGGCCTGCTGGTGACCGCCGAGGACGCCCAGCACGCGCTCATCCAGACGTTCGTGACCCGGCTGGACCAGGTGGAGTTCACCAAGCTGCCCCCGATGCGCATGCTCCAGCTGCGGACGAGCGACGCCGAGGGCGTGGCGCGGATGCTCCAGCAGCGGTACGACCGGCGCTCGCAGCAGGACCGGGCGGAGCGCCCCGTCGAAGTGCAGGCCGACCCCAACACCAACACGCTCATCGTGTCGGCCCACCAGGACTTCTACGAAGACATCCGCCAGCTCGTCGAGACGCTGAACAAGGAACTGAAAGAGGGCCCCGAGCGCACCACGGTGCTCTTCCAGCTCAAGGTTGCGAAGGCGACGGACGTGGCGGCCGCGATGGACCGCCTCTACCCGGTGCCCCCGATGCCCCGCGACCGGCGCAACCAGCCCATGCCCTGGCTGCAGAAGGAAAAGGAAGTCAATGTCTCGGCGGACCCGAGCAGCAACTCGCTCATCATTGATGCGCCCACCGAGCGGATCGCCTCGCTGGAGGAACTCGCCAGCCGCCTCGACCGCGTGGAACTGCCCCCCGCGGCGGAACTGCGGACCTACCGGATCGAGAAGGCGGACCTGAACGCCGTGGCGCGAACGCTCACGGCGCTCTCGTCGCAGGGCAACCTGTCGGCCCCGGCGCAGCCGGGCAAGCAGACCGTGCGCGTGATGATCGAGACCGAGCCGATGAGCCAGACCCTCATCGTCGCGGGCGACTCCACGACCTTCGAGCGCGTGGAGCAGGTGCTGCAGGAACTGGCGGCGGTGCCGGTGCGCCGCGAACTGCGCATCCTGCCCATCGCCAACGCCGAGGCCACCGATGTGCGCGACAGGGCCATGGCGATCTACCAGGCGCAGACCGCGGAACTGCCGGGGTCGGAGCCGGTGGACGTGACCGTCAACGGCGACACCAACACGCTGGAGGTGGTGGGCGATGCCGCGGGGCTGGAGCGGTTCACGAAGATCATCGAGCAGCTGCAGCGCCAGGCGGGGCCGGCCCGCGAGGTGCGGCTGGTGGAGATCCGCTTCGCCCAGGCGTCGACGGTGGTCGACTTCCTCCGCGACCTCGTGAAGTCGAGCGCGAGCTTCCGGGCCGGGAGCGGGGCCGAGCCGATCTTCGAGCCCATCGAGGCGACCAACAGCGTGATGATCGCCGCCCAGCCCGGGCAGATGCCGCTGATCGAGCAGCTGGTGCGCAACCTCGATGCGCAACAGTCCGGCGAGAGGCCCCCGCTGCGCATGCTCAAGCTGCGCAGCACGGACGCCGGGAACCTCGCCCAGGTGCTCAACGATTCGTACGCCCGGCGCGGCGCCGAGGAGCGCACCAAGCGCCCGGTGGATGTGCAGGCCGACCCCGCGACCAACACGC
Organism: Phycisphaerales bacterium; assembly: GCA_020847175.1. GTDB lineage: Bacteria > Planctomycetota > Phycisphaerae > Phycisphaerales > UBA1924 > JADLCM01. The sequence continues at coordinate 46,048 of JADLCM010000039.1, read as the reverse complement.
TGATCATCTCGGCGCACCCCGAGGTGCTGCCCGAGATCGAGGCCCTGGTCAACGAACTGAACCAGACGCAGGAGTACGACAGCGAGGAGCGCGAGATCCGCATCTTCCCGCTGCAGATCGCCCGGGCCGAAGAACTCGCCCAGACGATCGACCAGATGTTCCCAGAGCCCCCGGTGCCGATCGACCCGCGCACGCGCCAGCCCCGGTATGACCTGCGCCAGCCGCGCGAGGTGGTAGTGCGCGCCGACCGGGGCACCAACTCGCTCATCGTCGATGCGCCCGCGAAGCGGCTCGTCGGCTTCGAGCAGCTGGTGCGAAGCCTGGACCAGCACAAGCTCGCGGCGGACACCGAACTGCGCACGTACCGCGTCGAGCGGGCCGAACTCGGGGCCGTGCTTCAGACCCTCCGCCAGCTGGCCTCCAGCGGCGCGCTGGGCAACCCGGGGCAGCAGGGCGTCACGATCGAGAGCGAGCCCGTGAGCCGCACCATCGTGGTGAGCGGACCCGAGGCGATCTTCGCCCCCGTCGAGAAGGTGCTGAGCGAACTCGACGCGGCGCCGGACCGGCCCCTGACCAGCATGCGCCTGTACGCCCTCCAGCACGCGCGGGCCGAACGGCTCCAGCCTCTCCTGCAGAACCTGCTCGTCAACCGCATGATGGCGAACGAGGGCGCCTCGGGGGCCCGGGCGGCGGAGATCCAGTCGATGCTGGAGGTCGCCGCGGACAAGGCGAGCAACACGCTCATCGTCTCCGGCCCGGAGGAGGCCCAGCAGGTCGCCGAGCAGCTCATCAAGAGCCTCGACGTGGAGGCGGCGGAGATCGGGCGGACGACGATCCGCGTCGTGCCCCTGACCTACGCCGACGCGAACCAGGTGTCGCAGACCATCATCCGCGCCATCCCCACCATGAACCTGCCCAGCGGGGGCGAAGTGACCGTGCTCTCCGCGGGGGGCGCCAACAGCCTGATTCTCGCCGGGGCCGAGGCCGACCTCGCCAAGGTCGAAACTCTGCTCGGCGAGCTCGACACCCGCCCGGTGGACGAGAACGCCGCCGCGGCTGAGACGTTCAAGCTGGTCAATGCCGACGCGGCGCAGGTCGCCCCGATCGTGGAGCGGCTGCTCAATGACCAGATGGCGAACGACCCGCGGGTGATCGCGGCGACGCTGCGGGCAAACCGCGGACAGTGGCCCCAGCGCGTCGGCCTTCGCGTCGAAGCCGAAGCCCGGACCAACGCACTCATCGTTTCAGCCCCCAAGGGCACGCTGGACCTGGCGCGGACCATCATCGAGCGTCTCGACCAGCCCGCCGAAGACCCCGGGCGCGTGGTCGCCACGTTCACGCCTGCGCGGGGCGAAGCCCGGTCGCTGGTCGAGGCGGTGCAGCGCATCGCCGACAGCACGCTGCCCCCCGCGCGCGTGAAGCTCCAGTTCGTGCCCGAGCCCCGGAGCGGGGCCGTGGTCGTCATCGGCACCACCGAGCAGGTCGCCGAGGGCGTGCGTCTGCTCGCCGAGTTCGACGAGCGGACGCCGAGCCTGCCGCAGGTCGATCTCGCGGTGATCCCGCTGCGCAACGCCTCCGCGGGCGTGGTCGCGGGGATGGTGCAAGGCATGCTCGCCGACCGCTCGCGCTGGCCCGAGGAACTCCGGCGCGCCGAGCGGGCGGGCCTGCCCGTGGCGGCCCCGACCGTGAACGCCGACGCCGCGGGCAACCGGCTGGTTGTCAGCGCCCCGAGCGGCCTCATGCCCCTCGCCCGATCGCTCGTGACGACGCTCGAGGAAGCGGGCGAGGGCACGACCTTTGATCTCCAGGTGTTCAAGCTCGAGAAGGGCGAGGCGGCCTCGGTGGCGCAGGCGCTGATGATCAGCCTGCGGGCCGGGGTGAAGCCCGGCGAGCGCGAGCCCGTGGTCACCCCCGAAGCCCGCAGCAACTCGGTGCTCATCGCCGCCAGCCCCGCCACGCTGGAACGGGCCGGGCAACTGATCCGCTCGATGGACGAGTCGGTGGACGCCGTGCGCTCCGGCGTGCGCACGGTCTTTCTCAAGCACGCGCGGGCCGAGGCCCTCGCCCCGATCGTGCAGGAACTGCTGAGCAAGGGCGAGCAGGACCCTGAATGGGCGTGGTGGTCCTCGTCGCGCCGGGCGACGACCGGCGACGAGGCTGAGGTCCGGGTGGTGGCCGAGCCGCGCCTCAATGCGGTCATCGTCAGCGGGTCCGCCAGCGTGCTGGACGTGGCCGAAGACATGATCTCCAGCCTCGACGCCAAGGGCGAGGGCGACCTGCCCCGCCCCTTGTGGGTGCTGCCGGTGCAGAACGCCGACGCGGCGGTGCTGGCCCAGACTGCGACCGAGATGTTCAGCGAGGGCGAGGGCCCGGCCCCGTTCATCCGCGTGGACGCCGGGAGCAACACCCTCATCGTGCGCGCGACGCCCGAGCAGCTCACCCAGATCGAGGCGCTCGTCAAGCGCGTGGACGAAGCGACCCTCGCCGGGGCGCGCGAGATGCGCCTCGTGCCCGTGGACCGCTCGCGCGCCGATGCGCAGACGATGGCCCGCACCCTCAAGCAACTGCTGGAGCGCAGCGGGGGCGTGCGCGTCGAGATCATCTCGGCCGAAGAACTGCTGAACGAGCCGGTGACGGCCCCCCCGCCTCCTCCATCTCCACCCCCGGCGGGTCGGCCGTCGTCGCGGGTCACGGATGGAGAGGAGGGGTCGCCCGCGGGCGCGCGATTTCCCGGGCTGAGCGTTCCGGGCACGGGCGCGGCGGCGGCGGTCTGGGCAAGTGCGCCGGCGCAGCCCGGCACGGCTGACGCCGCCCCGGCTGAAGGCGAAGCGGACGAACCCGCAATCACGATCGCGGTGGACCCCAGGACCAACAGCCTGATCGTGGTCGGCTCGACCCGGGCCGCCGAGCAGGTGGCCCGCCTGGTGGACGAGTTGCAGGGACAGATGCCCGCCGAGCCGAGCGCGGTGCGCATCGTGGCCCTGCCCGAGGGCACGCCCGCCGATTCGATCGTGCAGATCGTGCGTGAGACGGTGCGCCAGGTGGGCCAGTCCACCGCCGAGAACCCGGGCGGGTTCACCGGGCGGGTGGGGGTGATCGCCGAGCCGGGAGGCGAGGGGATCATCGTCTGGGCGAACGACACCGATTTTGAAGTGGTCGGCAAACTGGTGGGCACGCTGGCCCGGGGCGTGCGCGAAACGTCGCTGACGGTGAAGGTCTACCGGCTGGAGAACGCACGGGCGGAGAACGCGGCCGCGAGCGTGCGCGACCTGGTCAGCGTCTCGCCGCAGGGGCGCCAGGCGCAGCGCCTGCGCAAGTTGGACCTGACCCTTGACGGCGCGCCGGGGGCACGCGCGAGCGTGGACCCGAACCTGGTCTCGGTCACTCCCGACCCGTCGGGGACGGCGATCATCGTCTCGGCGCCCGAGGAGGCGTTCGGCCTGATCGATGCCTTCGTGGGCGTGATCGACCAGAGCCCCGTCACTGAACGGCTCGCGATCCGGCGGTATGCGCTCTCCAACGCGCGGGCCGACGACCTCTCGCGGACCTTGGGTGCGCTCTTTGACGCCCAGCGCCAGGGGCCGGGTTCGGAGGACCTGCCCCGGGCCCGCTTCGTCGCCGACGCGCGGACCAACGCGATCCTCGTCACGGCCTCGCAGACTCAGCACGAGGAAGTCAAGCGACTGCTCAATGAAGCCGATGCCGAACTCGACCGGCCCGACCTGCTCACCCAGATCTTCACCCTGCAGCAGGCGTCGCCCAGCACGATCGAGCGCGTCATCGACGAGGTGATCGTCGGACGCGACCCCGGCAAGCGCGACCTGGTGCAGGTCTCGGCGGACGACAACTCGAACGTGCTGGTGGTCAAGGCGCCCGCGGAGGAGATGGGTCAGATCATCGAGATCGTGGCCCAGGTTGACGTCGCGGAGGCCGCGGGGCTCCCGGTGCGCACCCTGCACCTCGAGCGCGCCGACGCCAGCGTGGTGGCGCGAACGCTGGGCCAGTTCTTCCAGGCCCGCGGTCAGGCCAACCCGAGCGCCAACCGTCGGGGGGGGGCGCGCGTCGCCATCGCCGGCGACAAGCGCTCCGGCACGCTGATCGTGGCGGCGGGCGACGAAGACTTCAAGCAGGTCGAGGCGATGGTCGCCAACTTCGACCGCGCTTCAAGCACGCAGAGTTTCGACATCAAGGTCGTGCCCCTCAAGGTCGCGCGCGCAACGGACGTGCAGAACACCATCTCCGATGTCGTCTGGAACTTCCAGTTCGGCGGCAACTGGAACGACGGCGAGGACTCCGGCTCGGGCCAGGTCTACACCGTGGCGGCGGAGGGGTCCAACAGCATCGTGATGATGGGCTCGGGCGAGATCATGGGCGTGATGGAGCGCGTGATCGCCGCGATGGACGCCAAGCCCAGCGACGAGGTGAAGAACGTCGTGCGGGCGGTGCAGGCCGAGCACGGCGACCTGAACGCCATCCAGCGGGTGATCGTGCAGACGATGCAGTCGCCCGGATGGCGCGACTGGTGGGGCCCGGACCCCAACGCCGTGGCGGTCGAGATTGACCGGCAGCGACGCGTGCTTCTGCTCGTGGGCCCGAAGGCAAAGGTGGACGACGCCGAGGCGTACATCCGCCAGCTCGATGCCTCGGCCCAGCGCCAGGGGCAGGAGATCGCCTCGATCACCCTGCGCCACGCCCAGGCCAACCGCGCGGCCCGGAGCATCAACCAGTTCTTCCAGGACCGCGCCCGCGCCGAGGGACGGCGCGAGGATGATGTCTCGGTGATCGGCTCCGACGACGGCAATGTGCTCATCGTGAGCGCCCGCCCCGACGACCTCGCCGTGGTGCGCACACTCGTCGAGCAGATCGACCAGCCCGAACTCGGGCCGGACCGCGACATCAAGGTCTACACCCTCAAGAACGTCGAACCCCGCGAGGCCGCCGCGACCATCCAGGCCATGTTCCCGCTCGCGCGGGCCGCGGACCGCGTCATCGTCACCCCCCAGGAGAGCACCCGCAGCCTCATCATCTCGATGCCCGGCGCCGTGGCGGCGGAGATGGAGACGCTCATCGCGGCCGTGGACCGCGCCCCGGGCGTGGACGACGTCGCGTTCCTGACGGTCAACCTCGACAAGGCCCGCGCCGCGGACGTCGCCGCCAGCCTGCGCGCCGCCCTGCCCGGCGCCATCAAGGTGCAGATCACCCCCGTGGAACGCAGCAACTCGCTGCTCCTGACCGGCTCGAACGACTCGATCGCGATGGTGGTCGAGCAGATCAAGAAGCTCGACACCGAGCCCCCCCGCAGCCTCGCGGTCTTCAAGCGCGTGAAGATCAACCACGCCATGGCCGACGACGTGTGGCTGACGGTGAACCAGCTCATGCGGTCGCGCCGGGGCGGGCCCAACGAGCCGCAGGCGAGCATCGACTATTCCAGCGCGGACAACACCCTCTCCATCTCGGCCACGCCGGACCAGCTGACACAGATCGAGGAGATGATCCGCGAACTCGACGTGCCCCTGGCGACTACACGCCGCACCGAGTTCGTGAAACTCCAGTTCGCTTCCGCCGACCCGACGGCCAAGGCGCTGCGCGTCTTCTACGGGCGGCTCGCGACCGAGGCCGCGACCCCCGGGGCGCGCAACACCTCCATCGTCGCCGACCCGTCGAGCAACTCGCTGGTCATCAGCGCCGACGAGGGCGAATGGGAGGGCATCAAGGCCCTGCTCGCCCGCCTCGACACGGCGGAATACGACACCTCGCGCCAACTCGTCGTCATCCCGCTCGCGCACGCCGACGCCGAGAGCGTGGCCCGGGCCCTCAACGAGGGCTTCGGCTCCGCCCTCCAGCGGGCGCTGCAGGAGCAGCGTGCCCGCGACGAGGCCGAGCGGGCCCGGGGTGGCCAGCCGAACCCGAACGGGCGCGACACGCCCCGCCCGGTCGTGCCCGCCGCCCTCGGAGGCAACGACGACACGCCGAGCGTCTCCGCCGAGCCGTTGACCAACGCGCTCATCGTCTTCGCCTCGCGCAAGGACCTGGAACGGATCGAGAGCGTGGTGCGCCAGCTGGATGTGCCCGACATCCTGAAACTCCCCGATCCCCGCGTGATCCCGCTCTCCCGCGGGCGTGCTTCGACCGTCGCCCAGGCCCTCCGCGAGACTTTCGCGGCCCGCGAAGGGCGCCAGGGCCTGCGGGCCGTGATGATCTACGGCGATGATGCGAGCAACAGCGTGATCGTGCGCGCCCCGGAGGAGCAGTTCACCCAGATTCTCTCGCTGGCGCAGACCCTGGAGTCACGACTGGAGGAGAGCGTCGCCTCGCCCCGGGTCATCCGCGTGCGGAACATGCCCGCCGCCCGGCTGCGCGACATCGTGCTCAACACCTTCTCGCCCGTCGCACGCCAGCAGGGCGAAACGCTGACGGTCGAGATCGAGCGCGGCGGCAACGCCCTGGTCGTCGGCGCGAGCGAACGGGTCTTTGAGCAGGTCGAGCGCCTGGTGCGCGACCTCGACGGCCCGGACGATTCCGCGCCCCCCGAGGGCGATGGTCCGCGTGCCGGCCCCGGGCAGATGGTCGAGTTTATCGACGTGCATCACAACGCGCCCCAGGCGATCATCGACCTGCTGACATCGCTCGGCGTTACCCGCCCCTCGCAGGGCGACCGGCCCGGCGTCGTGAGCGAGCCGGTCCAGCTCTCGGTAGTGCCCGGGCGCCTCGCCGTTGCCGTGGTCGCCGGCAAGGCCGATGCCCAGGCGATCCGGCGCTTGATCGAGGCGATGGATGCGGAGCCCCTGGATGCCGTGCAGGCCGCGGAAGTCGTCTTCCTGAAGCTTGCCGACGCCTCGGCCACCGCGCAGGCCGTGCAGCGGATGCTCAAGACCGATGCCACGGTGGGCCCCGAGGGCGGGGCCGGCGCGGCCCTGGCCGAGCACATCCGGCGCCTCAACATCGCCAGCCCGGACCTGGACGGCGGGCCGCTCTCGATCGATGTCTCCCGTCCCGTGCGGCTCATCCCCGACCCGGCCACCAACTCGCTCTTCATCGCCTCGACCGCCGAGAACGTGCGGGCGCTCAAGGAAGTCGCCCGGCTGCTCGACACCGTGCCTTCGGGCGAGGCGGTGGTGGTGCGGATCTTTCCGATGAAGAACGCCTCCGCGACGCGGATCAAGGGCGTCATCGACGATCTCTTCCGCCAGGGCGACAACCTGCGCCGCCTGCCCGGCACCACCCGCCAGGGCATGCCCAGCACGACGACCGGGCGCGCCCTGTCGGGCGCGATCGCCGTCAGCGTGGACGAGCGCACCAACACGCTGGTCATCGCCGGGCACGAGGAGGGTGTGGCGCTGGTCGAAGTCATCCTCAAGGACCTGGACTCGAGCGAAGTCACCAACTGGGTGGAGCCGACGATCATCCCGGTCAAGCACGCCGACCCGGTGCGCCTGGCGCGCACGCTTCGCGAGGTGCTGGTGACGGGGCTCTCGGGCACGCCCGAGGCCACGGCGCTCCAGCGACAGGTGGGGCGCCTGCGGATGCTCCTCGCCGGGGGCGACCCAAGCGACCCCGCATCCCGCGTGCAGGCCGACCTCTTCGCGCCGATGTCGGGCCTCGTGATCACCCCCGAAGAGAGCCTCGGCTCCCTCATCGTCGTGGGCTCGACCAACAACGTCCGCGTCATCCGCGAACTCGTCTCGATGCTCGATGTCGAGGCGGCGGGGGCGGGCAACGAAGTGCGGGTCTACCCCCTGCGCTTCGCCGCCGCCGACCGCGTCGCCCGCATCGCCCAGGAGGTCTTCGCCCAGCGCGAACAGTCCGGGGCCCTGCGGGCCGAGGACCGGCTGGTGATCTCCACCGACACGCGGACCAACGCGCTGGTGGTCGCGACCAGCGCCCGCAGCCTCCAGGTGCTGGAATCGCTCCTCGCCAGCCTGGATGCCGAACGGGCGAACCTGAGCGTCAATGTCTTCGTGCTCCCAGCACCCAACGCCGACGTACGCACCCTCGCCCCCAAGATTCAGCGCCTGATGTCCGAGCGCCTCGCCGCGACGCGACGCGCCGGCGTGCCCGAAAGCCCCTCCGACGCCGTCAGCGTCGAGGCCGAGCCGGCTACCGGCTCGCTCATCGTGGCGGCGAGCGAGGAGAACTTCGAGATCATCCGCGAACTCGTCGCGTCGCTCACCGCCGGGGCGGGCGGGGCCGGCAGTGCCCAGCGCGTCGAAGTGATCGCCGTGGAGCGCGGGCAGGCGGCGGAACTCGCCCAGGCCATCGACCAGCTCTACGTGCAGCGCGAGACCCAGAACCGGGGCCAGGGCGCCGTGGTCGTCACCGCCAACGACCGCCTCAACGCCATCATCGTGACCGGCACCGACGCCGACATCGAGGCCGTTCGGGGGCTCATCGAGCAGCTCGCCGTGCCCGTGATCCAGACCGAGCAGCAGATCCGGCGCATCGAACTCAAGACCGCGAACGCTCTCGAGGTGGTCAACCTCCTCGAAGAGGTGCTGGCGGGCCGCCCCCTGGGGGGCAGCCGGAACTCGCCCGCCGCGCGCCAGGCGGTGCGCATCCGGTTCCTCCGCGACACGCTGGCCGACTCGCTGCAGGATGAGAAGGGCGGGCCGGTGGCCGAAGCGGAGATCGACGGCGCCATCCGCGACCTCATCCGCCTGACGCCCGACCTCCGCACCAACTCGGTGATGATCTCCGCCCCGCCGCAGCTCATGGGGCTGATCACCGAGATCATCAACGACCTCGACACGACCACGGCGGGCAACCGCGAGATCGCCGTCTTCAACCTCAAGAACGCCGACGCCGAGGCGATGGCCGAACTCCTGCGCGACCTCTTCAACCTGCGCCAGAGCGGGAACGACCTGGTGCTCCTCCCCACGCGCCCGCCCGAGGACGAGCCCGGGGCTCCGGCCGGCGACACCTTCGGCGGCACCACCGTCACCCCGGTGCCCGACCAGCGCCAGGAACTCTCGATCACCGTGGACCCGCGCACCAACTCGCTGCTGGTCTCGGGCACCGCGGAGTATCTGACCCTTGTGCGAACCGTCGTCGAGCAGCTCGACCAGATCGAGGCGACCGAGCGCGAACGCGTCGTCTATCACTTGAAGAACGCCAAGGCCAAGGAGGTCGAAGAGACGCTTCAGTCCTACTTCCGCCAGGAGATCGAACGCGTCCGGGGCACCCTCCGAGACGACCAGCTCGGCTCGCTGACGCGGCAGCTGGAGCAGGAAGTGACCGTGGTGGGCGACGAGAAGAGCAACAAGCTCGTCATCTCCGCCTCGCCCCGCTACATCGAGGCCGTGAAGACCATCGTCGAAGAACTCGACTCCGCCCCCCCCCAGGTGGTCATCCAGGTGCTGCTCGCCGAGGTCACCCTCGACAGCGAGGACAGCTGGGGCATGGACGTGCGCGTGGGTCCGTTCGGGGGCGACGACTACATCGTCGGCTCCACGCCCGCCGGGGCCGCGATCTCCGCCGCCATCGGCCTGCCGCAGCTCTCGGTCTCGTCGGGCGACTTCTCGGTGCTGATGCGGTCGCTCCAGGCCAAGGGCCGGCTTGAAGTGCTCAGCCGACCCGAGGTCACGGTGAACAACAACGAGGACGCCTTCATCCAGGTGGGAGAGAACATCGCCATCCTCGACGGCGTCACGACCTTCGACACCGGGCGCACCCAGGCCAACGTCATCCGCGAAGACGTGGGCATCCTGCTCGAAGTCACGCCCTCGATCAGCGCCGACGGGTTCGTGCGGCTTGAGATCCGCCCGCAGATCTCCGCCGTCACGCAGCGGACGACGCAGGTGTCGGAGGATTTCACCGCCCCCATCATCAGCCGGCGCCAGGTTGATACCACCGTGACCGTCAAGGACGGACAGACCATCGTCATCGGCGGGCTCCTGCAGACCTCCGACGAGTCACGCACCAGCAAGGTGCCCTTCTTCGGCGATGCGCCGATCATCGGCCCCATCTTCCGCACCCGTGAGAGCCGCACCGTAAAGACCGAACTGCTCGTCATCCTCACGCCCCGCGTGATCGGCGGCACCAAGCCCCAGCATGTCGCCCGCCAGCAGCGACTCACCGATGAACGCATCCACGAAATGACCGGCGAGGACCGCATCCGCGAGATGCTCCGCCAGGCCACCGAGGGGCAACGCCCCCTCCTGCCCCCGCGCGGACGCGAAGGCGCCCCGGGCCCGGAGGGCGACCCCAGCCAGCCGGACGTGCGCATCCCGCCCGCCCCGCTGCCCGGCGGGGGCACGCCTCCCCCCGGCGCCGGCAGTCCGCCGGCCCCCGGCTTGCCCCAGGCTGACGACCCGGCGAATGGGCCCGGCACCTCGGGCGAAGAACCCAGGCGGAGCAGTTCGTGGTTCGGAGGAGGTGACGGTGCGTAACCCAGGACCGAGTTCGAAGTCTCCTCGGCACTGCGCCGGGGCGTGCACCGCCTTCCTCATCGTGCTCGGCCCGCTCGGGGGGTGCGTCAATGACGACCACAAGGGGATGGAAATCTCCCAGCCCCTCCCCGTCCGCTCCGACATTCATCCCGACCAGCTTGCCCTGATGGCCAGCGCGCCCGCGGACGGAAACGCCGACGGCTTCCCCGACCAGTACATCGTCGAGGCCTACCTCACCATGAACGACCCGAAGTTCATTGAGCCCGTCGCCGTTGAGGGTTCCTTCACCTTCACCGTCACCGACGAAACCGAGACCACGATCGAGCACTGGGTCGTGCCCGAGCAGACCGCCCGGCTCGGCGTACGCACCATCCGGGGCCTCACAACCTACCGATTCCTCCTCGACGCCCGCAGGCCCTCCCCCGAGGCTGTCCCGCCCAAGGCCCTCACCATGCACGCGAGCTTTGAGCCTGCCGACGGGGGCGCGCCCGTCCACACCGCCCTCACGCTCCCTTTCAGCGGGCGTTGAGGCTCGCCCGGGGCGCCCGGCCCGCCGTACACTCCCGCCCCACGCCCGCGGGGCAAGGAGCCGTCTCGTGCCTGAAGTTCGCAAACTCGTCAAGTGGCCCACCGGCAAGCGCAAGTGCGGCAGCCGCAAGTGGAAGAAGAAGTGGGTCAAGGTCTGGGTGAGCGACGACAAGGGGGCCAAGCCCGCCGCCAAGGCGTAGCCCCGGCGCGCCTCTTTCTCGCACGCCGGTCCCGCCGACCTCGCCTGATCGCGCTGTGTGCCACGACAATCCGCTCGTGCTATGCTCCGCGCATGGCGCAGCGACGGCATCATTACGAGGCCGCGTTTGAAGCGTTTCTGCGCGCCGCGCGCATCCCGTATGTCGCGGTCGACGAGGCCCGCCGGGCTCTCGTGCCCCGGGGGGCGGACCTTCGGCTCTCCACTGGCGAACGGCTCAAGAGTTTCGATTTTGTGCTCTACGGGGGCTCCGGAAATCTGCTGACCGAGGTCAAGGGCCGCCGGCTGGGTTCCGCGGGGGTCGGGGCCCGCCGGCGCGGGCCGCGCATGGAATGCTGGGTGACGCGCGAAGATGTCGAATCGCTCACCGCGTGGGAAGGGCTCTTCGGCGAGGCCTTTGAGGCGGCCTTCGTGTTCGTCTACTGGTGCGACGAACTCCCCCCCGACGCGCTCTTTGACGAGATGATCGAGCACCGGGGGCGCTGGTACGCGCTCCGGGCGGTGCGCGTGCGCGACTTCCGCGAATCCATGAAGCCCCGCAGCGAGCGCTGGGGCACGCTCGACCTCCGGCGCGCCGACTTTGACCGGCTGAGCCGTCCCCTTGCGGGGCACGAATGGCCCGTGCACGACCCGCCCCCGATGTCGGTGATGGAGACGCTCACGGGCGCGCTGTGCTAGGCTTCGCGTCTTCGCCCGGAGCCGCCCCGCGATGAGTGCCTCTCGCCCTGCAAAGTCAGCCTCTCCCGGCCCCGAGGCGCTGGCCCGCGAGGGGCTTACCTCAATCGTCATCGCCTTTGCCATGGCTTTCGTCGCCATGGGGTTCGTGGTGCGGGGGTTCGTCATCCCCACCGGCTCGATGGCCCCCTCGCTCCTGGGCTCGCACCTGCGCCTGCAAGACCCGGAGAGCGGCTTCACATGGGCCCTGGGGCCATACGCCTACCGTCAGCCCAATCGCGCCGGCGGCCCCTTGCCCACGCAGGGCACGGCGCAGGCTCCGGTCAAGGTTCATGCCCCGCTTTCAGGCCCCTCTCCGACCGGCGGGAGAGGGCTCTCGTACGTCAATCGGCGCCTCCTCGGAGGCGACCGACTTTTCGCGCTCCGATATTTGCCCCTCATCGCCGAACCCCGGCGCTTCGACCCGGTGGTTTTCGCGGGCCAGAGCAACCCTGACGAAAACGTCATCAAGCGTCTGGTCGGCCTGCCCGGAGAACAGATCGCCCTCGCGGCGGGCGATGCCTTCACCCGGACCCCGAGCACGCCCGTCCAGGGCTGGGCGGGAGAGGGATGGCACGTCGCCCGCAAGCCCGAGCGCCTTCAACGCACCCTCTGGTGGCCCGTCTTCGACTCCTCATTCCGCGCTCCGCAGGATGTCGATCCGTGGCGCCCCGAGGCGGGATGGGCAGCCGCCGGGCGCACGTTCACGCACACTGGGGCGCTCAGCCGCGTGCGCTGGGAGCCCGCCGCCTGGCCCATCACCGACTTCCTCCCCCACAACGAGATCCCGGGCGTGTCGATCGAGGGGGGTCGCTTCCCCGACCCGCGCACTCCCGGACGCATGCTCGTGGAGGCTGCCCGCCCCACGTACGGCGTCGGAGACCTGGCCCTCAGCGCCCACGTCAGGGCGACGGGTGAAGTCGTCCGCCTGGGCATCACCGCCGACGGGCACGAGTTCATGGGCGAGGTGCGCGCCGGGCGCGCCCGAGTCGCGATGCGCCCCGAAAGCTCCGGCGCCTGGCAAACCCTTGATGAACAGCCCTTCTCAGGCTCCCTCGCCCTGAGTCTTCCCTCGCTGGTCGAACTCTGGCGCGTCGATCAGGCCGTCTGGCTCTTTGTCGGCGGAAGGCTCGTCGCCGGCGGGCCGGAGCACGGCGGCTACAACTGGAGCCCGCTGGAGCGGATCCGGATCACGACGGGACTCACCCCGGAAGAAGTCGAAGCCCACCCCGCCTCGCTTGAACCCAAGGCGCTCTACAGCCCCGGTTTTCCGTGGATCGAAGCCGACGGTGAGGCCGAGTTCTTCCGCGTTCGCGTCAGCCGCGACATCTTCTGGCGACCCGTCGCCCGGCCACACGGCAACGGCTTCATCCTCGCCGGGCGCGCGACCCACCCCTCCAACTCCCCCACCCTCGGGCCCGACCAGTTCTTCCTGTGCGGCGACAACAGCACCGACAGCGAAGACGGACGCGGCTGGGGCCCCCCCCACCCCGCAATCGCCGACGGGCTCGCCTCGGCCGGCGCCGGCGTGGTGCCGCGCGAGATGATCATCGGGCGGGCATTCGTCGTCTATCTGCCCGCCCTCCAGTGGCGCGGCATGGTCCCCATTCTCGATGTCGGACGCATGCGCTGGCTGCCCTGACCACTCCGCCCCCACTACCCTCTCCCGTGCCCGAACCCTGTGCCTCTTCACCCGCCGGTGCGACGCGACCCTGGCCCATGCGGGTGCTCCGGCCCCGCACCCGGCGCGGCAGGTGGATCCGGCGGGGTGCGATGCTGCTGGCCCTGATGGCCGGGGGCGCCTGGGCGACACTGCGGGGCCCCGGGGCGCGCTGGATCGTCATGCCGCGCGTGCGCCAGGCCCTCGGCCCCGGAGCCCGGGTCGAAAGCATCGCGATTCACCTGGACGGCAGCGCGACCCTGTTCGGCCTTTTGCTCCCCGCTTCCGGGGTTGCGGGCACGGCGGGCCAGGCGGTGCACCTGGAAACCTGCCGCGTCTCGCTCCGGCGCGACAGCGCGGGGCCGGTGGCGCAGCTCGCCATCGACGGCGGCGTCGTGCGGGTGAGCCAGGACCTGGATTCGGGGGCGCTGAACCTCGGATCACTCGAAGTGCTTGCGCTGGAGCACTCCCCCACCTCGACGCGGGTGCGGGTCACGCTCCGCGGGCTGCGCCTTGAGGTGGGCGAACACCGGGGCGCCGCGTACCAGCCCTTGACCTCGCTCACCGTGGACGGCACCCTCACCCCGGCCGACGAACCGGGCCGGGCCAACTTCACGCTCTTGCAGCGGGCCGAGGGCGCACGGGCGCCCCTGGACATTCAGGGCACGATCACCCCCGACGGCGCCACCGCGGAACTGCGGGGCCTCGACCTGCAGGACTGGCCCGCAACAGCCATCCCCGCGCGCGTGCGCGGGGTCTACGCCCAGCTCGACCTGAGCGGCGAACTCGGTCGCACCGTGCTCGTGCTCCACGAGGGCGGACGCGTCGAAGGCCGGACCATCCTGCGCGGCGTGGATGTCTCTCTGCCCTTCGATCTCGAGGGCACGATGCGCCCCACGGGTCCGCTGGCGCGGATGCGGGGCGTGGAGGGCGAGATTGCGTATGACGGCACCGGCGTCACCGCCCGCCTCGCCGGCCGCCTGGAAGACTTCCCCTACGAAGCCGACCTGCGCTACGAGGGCACCACCGCCGATGCCCCCTTCACCTGCACGCTGCGCACGCGCGGGTACCACCTCACCCGCGAAGCGCCGCTGCTGCCCTATGCCCCGGATGTCGTCGCCGAACGTCTGCGCACGTTCACGCAGCCCACCGGCATCCTCGACGCCGACGTGCTGGTCGAGCGCCGCAACCGGCCCGACGGGGGGCCCGGGCCGGTGGACGTGAGCGGCACCATCGACGTACGGGACGCCGTCGCCTCGTTCATCAACTTCCCGTATGAGTTCCGGTCGATGCGGGGGCGCTTCCGCTTCGACAACTCTGTGGTGCTCGTCGAGTCGATCGAGGGCATCGCCCCGTCGGGAGCCCGCCTCTTCGCCTCCGGCGAGATCGCCCCTCCGGTCGATGATGGGCGGGTCGACCTTCACGTGCGGGTGGAGGATGTTCCGCTCGACGACACCCTGCGCGCCGGGCTCCGCGGGCGGGCGCGCCTCTACGATGCGCTCTTCAGCGACGCCCGCCTCCGCGAGCTGGCGGACGCGGGCCTGCTCCCGGCCGATGGGCCCGGCGCATACGTGCCCGGGGGCACCTGTGACGTGGACGTGTATGTCACGCGCGAACTCGGGGGCGATTCGATCTGGGATTACCTTGTCGGCGTGCGCGTGCCCGAGGCTGATCTCCTCCCCGAGCGGTTCCCCTACCCCGTGCTCGCCCGCGATGTCGTCCTCCGCATCGACCCCCGGAGCGCCGAGGTGCTGCGGGGCTCGTTCTTCGGGCTGCACGGGGGGGAAGCCTCCGTCGGCGCGCTCGCCGATCTCGATGCATCCAGCGAGGTCGCCCTCCACGTCATCGGGCACGACTTCCCCGTGGACGACCTCCTGATCCACGCCGCGGCGACCGCCACCGACCATGAGCCCGCGGAATGGACTCGCATCGCCCGCGAACTCGGACTCTCGGGGCGCGCCGACCCTGAGATCTATGTCAGCGTGGGCGATGATGAGTCGATCAGGCTCAGCGGCATGGTCGAGGGGCAGGGACTCGCAGCCGCCCCGGGACCGGGTTCACCCTCGCTCGCCTTCGCAGGGGGCCTTGATCTCGCGACCATGCAGGCCGACATCGCGGGACGCATCGACCCTCCTGCCGGCGCGCCCGAGGTCGAGTCGCCCCCCTCCGACCGGCTTTCGCCCCTCCTGAGCACCTTCGCGGCGACGTTCTCCTTCGCCGACGAAGCGACATCGGTTGATGCGACGATCACCAACCTCGACCTCGCGCTCGCAATCGAAGACCTGCTCCGCCCCGTGGCCCCGGAGGCCGCGCACGAGGTTGAGAGTCTGCGAAGCGACATCGACCCGCGCGGCCATGCCGACGTGAGGGCGCTGGTCACGCTGGCCGAACCCGCCGCCCGCGCCGACGTGGTGCTCGCCCCCCGCGACTCCCTCTCGATCGACTCGGACTTCGGGCGCGTCGCACTTGAGGCCCCGCAGGGGCAACTGCGCCTCGCGGAGGGCACGCTCGAGGTCCAGTCTCTCGCCGGGCGCCTCATCGTGGATGGGCGACCCGCGGCGTGGATCTCGCTCGACGGTGCACTCCGGGGTGAGGATGCGGGGATCAGCGCCCAGGCCCGCGAGATCGACCTCGCCCACCCGGCGTGGATTGATATCGCCCGCCTCAGCGCCGGCGATGAGACCGCGGCGACCCTCGGCGAACTCAGCCTGAGGGGGGAGGCGTCGGGGTCGCTGGTCGTCGCACCGGGCGGGCAAGGAGGCTGGGAGGTGCGCAGCGCATCGCTCCGGCCCTCGTGGGTCACGCTGGCACGCCGAGGCGTCGATGTCGCGCTCACGGCGATGCGCGGCGGGATCGATTACGCCCCGGGTGAACCCCTCGCCTTCACGGTGCATGGACAGAGCCCCGGCGGCGAATGGCGACTGGACGCCGGCGGCAGCGCGTGGCTCAACGAGCAGCCGGCCCGCGTGCAGGCAGCCCTTGAAGTTGAAGCCGACGCGCTCTCCCCCGATCTGCGGGCGCTTCTGCCGCAGAGCGTTGATGCGGCCCTCGCCTCGGTGAACCTTCACGCTTCAGGTGTGCGCCTCGACCTGCCCGCGCTGGAACTCTCCTGGACCGACGCGGGCGAGCAGACCCGGGCCCGGGGAGTGGCGCGGTTCGCGGAGGCCCGCTTCGACGTGGGCATCGAGGTGGCCCAGGCCGAGGGGCTCGCGGCCTTCGTCGTCGAGCCCGGCACGCCGCCGGAGGTGCGGCTGGAACTCACCCACGCCCGGGCGGCGGGGGTCACGCTCGACCGCACCCGCGCCCGCATCGTGCGGAACGACGGCGGCACGAACGCCGCCTTCGAGGCCGACTCACACGCGGGACGGATCAGCGGAGAGGCTCGACTCTTCGACGACGACCGCTACGAGGCCGACGTGAAGTTCGCGGGCCTGCGGTTCGGGCCGGTGCTGCGCGATCTCGAAGCGCAGCCCGCCGCGCAGGAGCCCAACGGTGCAGACACGGGCGAGGACGCGCCGGAGCCGGCCTCCGCCGCGCCGAGCGAACCTTCTGAGGCCGACATCGCGGCGCTGGAACGCGCCGATGCCCTCACCGGGCGGATCTCGGGCGAACTGAGCCTGACGGGCACCCTCGGCGACGCGGGCTCCAGGCGCGGCCGGGGCCGGCTGCTGGTGGGCGAAGGGCGCGTGCTCGACATGCCCCTCGTGCTCCCCCTGCTCAAGGTGGGCAACCTGCAACTCCCCACACGCGGCACGATCGACCTTGCCCTCGCGAGTTTCTATGTGGATGGCCCGGTGGTGACTTTCGACGAACTCAGCGCGTTCGCCGACTCGGTGGAGATCTTCGGCTACGGCACGATGACGCTCCCGGAGCGAGAACTCGACCTGTGGTTCAACTCCCGCGCGCTGCGCCCGATCCCGATCGTCAGCCGCGTGGTCGAGTCGCTGCGGCGCGGGCTGGTGACGGCGCGCGTCACGGGGCCCCTTGGCAGACAGCGCGTGAGCACCGACGCCCTCCCGGGCACCCGGGCGTTCCTGGATAGACTCTTCTCCGGCCCGGCGAGCCCGCAAGCCCGGCATCTGGCCCGCATCGAAGCCCGGAGCCGGGAGAACCGCGACCGCGTGCGGCGCGCCGGAGAACGCGTCCGCAGACTGACCGAGGCCTCACCCACGGAAGGGACACCCCCGTGAACCCGCACAGGCAGGAACTTGACCCGGTGAATCTCACCACGCCGCGCGATGAAAGCGCCGCGCCCCCGGAGGCCCCGGCCCAGCGCCGGGCGGACAGCCCGGAGATGGCGCAGCGCCTCGGGGCGCTGATCCGCGAGGTCGGGGGCGACCCCGACGATGCGCGCGGGCGGCTGGTCCGCGAGCTGCTCACGGCCGGGCTCAAGCTCATCCCGGACGGGCGCGAGACGGGTGAGCTCAAGCTCATCACCGCCGCGGTCAAGGAACTGCGCTACGCCTACCGCGTCTTCGCGCAGTATCCGCAGCCGATGAAGGTGACGATCTTCGGCTCCGCGCGCACGCCCCCGGAGCACCCCGACTACGCCGCGGCGGTGCAGTTCGGACGCCTCATGGCCGAGATGAACTGGATGTGCATCACCGGCGCCGGCGACGGCATCATGAAGGCCGGGCACGAGGGGCCGGGACGCGCCGCGAGCTTCGGCGTCGCGATCCGCCTTCCCTTTGAGACCACGGCCAACGCGGTGATCAAGGGGGACGAAAAACTCATCCACTTCCGCTACTTCTTCACGCGAAAACTGATGTTCCTGAGCCAGTGCGACGCGGTGGCCCTCTTCCCCGGCGGCTTCGGCACGCTGGACGAAGCCTACGAGACGCTCACGCTCATCCAGACCGGCAAGGCTTCGATGCTGCCCATCGTGCTTGTCGAGGGCGAGGGCGGCGACTACTGGGAGCGCTGGCTCCGGTTCAGCCAGGACGCTCTGATCGAGAAGAAGTTTATCAGTCCCGAGGACGTCAACCTCTACTACAAGGCCAAGGACGCCCGCGACGCCGCGGAGCACATCGCACGCTTCTACTGCATCTACCACTCATCGCGATACGTGCGCGATGACCTGGTCATCCGCCTCCGCAAACCCCTGCGTGAATCGGATGTCGCCCGGCTCGGCGAAGAGTTCAAGGCGCTCGTCAAGAGCGGCGCCATTGTGCAGCGCGGGCCGTACGAAGTGGAGGACGACCACCCGGACCTGCCGCGCCTCGCGTTCACTCACACCCGCCGGAACTTCGGCCTGGTGCGCAGGCTGATCGACCGGATCAACTCGTTCGAACCCGCGTAGACAGTCCCGGTGCGCTCAGGGCCGACCCGGCGCCGGCGCGGGGCTCTGAGGCGCCGGGCTCTGCGGCGCGTCGTGCTGGCCCCCGCCGACCGCACCGCCATCGCCTTGCGCGCCGCCGTCGTCGGGCTGCTTGGCGTCGTCCACGCCACCACCGGGCGGGGCGGCGTTCATCCCCTCCGGCATCTTCATGCCGTCCGGGAGTTTCATGCCCTCGGGCATCTTCCCCCTGCGCATGCCCCGCCCCATCCCGCCGGGCCCCGGCATCGCGAGCACGGGCTGGCCCTGTTCGTCACGTGTGTAGCCAGCGGCAGCGAGGGCCTCTTCGGTCCACTCCGAAGCGGTCACTTCGCCGGGCTCGGGGGCTCGCAGCAGCACGGACTGGCCCGCGCTGAGCCCGCGGGCGACCTCGGCGAAGGTGTCGCTTCGCCGCCCGACAGCCACGGGCACGCGCCGCAGCTTCCCGCCGTCGATCACGTACACAAACTGGACCTGCCCCTCGGCATAGACCGCCTGCACGGGCACCGCGACCACGTCGCGCACGGCGTCGAGCACCACGCGGGCATCGCAGCGCATCGAGGGCTTGAGGCCCTGGAGCCCCTCCTGCCCCGGGGAGAGCGTGATGCGCACGGTGTATTCGCGCCGGTTGGGGTCGCGCCACCCGCCGCTCTCGGCTAGGATGCCGACGCTCTCGACCACGCCGTTGAACGTGCGCCCCACGGCCTCCACCGTGATCGTGGCCTGCTGCCCCTTGCGCACGCGCCCGGCGAGGCTCTCGTGCACGCGCACCGAGGCGACCATCTCCGAAGTGTCGGGAAGGAGCACGAGCTGCTCGCCCGGGTAGACGCTTCGCCCGACGGCCAACGGCCCGTCGCCCCCCCACATGCCGCGCGAGTTCTGGAGCGACGTCGCGTAGACGATCAGCCCGCCGCTGGGCTCGGCCTTGACCTCGCCCGCCGCGATCTCCTTCTCCAGTTTTGCCTTGTTCTCCTCGCGGACGGCCAGCTGCTTCTCGCGCGCCTCGACATCCGCCTGCTTGTCGCGGATGCTGATGGCGTTCTGCTCGATCACGCGATCGAGCTCGGCTTCGGCGCGGCTCACGTCGCTGAGCTTCGTCTTCTCCTCTTCCGGGTACTTGAACGTCTCGTAGATACTCTGGTCGAGCTTCGCGATCACCACGTCCGCCTCGGCCTGCGCCAGCGCGATGCGGTCCTGCTCCAGTTCATCCTTGCTGAGAAACTGCTTGGCGAAGAGTTCCTCCGAGCGCGCGACCTTCTCACGCAGGCGCGACAGATCGCGCTCTGAACGCTCCACCGCGATGCGGTTCTTCTCGCGCTGCTGGGCCACTTCGCCCTCGCGCCAGCGCTGCAATGCGAGCTTCGCAAGCTCGACCTTGAGCGAGGCATCCTGCTGCTTGCTCGCGTTCTCGCTCTCCTGAATGCGCACCGCGCTCCGCGCCTGGTCGAGCGCGTTGCGGGCCGCGATCACGTCCAGTTCCTCCTGCCGAAGCTGGTTCTGGAGTTCCTCAACGTTCAGCCGCAGGATCACATCGCCCTTGTTGACCGTCTTGCCCTCGGGTTCGAGAAACGTGATCGTCG
The DNA here is from genome assembly GCA_020847175.1 of Phycisphaerales bacterium. Classification (GTDB taxonomy): domain Bacteria; phylum Planctomycetota; class Phycisphaerae; order Phycisphaerales; family UBA1924; genus JADLCM01. The sequence continues at coordinate 25,650 of JADLCM010000039.1, read as the reverse complement.
TCTGGCGCGACAAGGGGTTGGTAAGTTCCACCTGGTTCTTGGCCACCAGCTCGCCCGAGGCCGACGCCAGCACATCAAAGTTGATGACCGACGCCTCGGCCCGCTCGTTCTCCTTCACCCGCACGCTCCGGCCCGCGGGGTTGGACGCGGCCCAGATCGTCCCCGCGCCCACCACCAGCAGCGCGGCGGAGACGCCGGCAACCAGTTTCATGTTCACCCTGCCGCGCCGCGCGCTGCTTGAACCGCCCATTGTCCACCTCCGCGTGTTCCGTCGGTCGTCCATCGCCCCCAGCCCGCGACATGACCTCTCAGCTTGGTCCGCTCAAGGCTATCCGAGACGCAGGACGCCCTGGTGGTTCCGTCCTCGCCTCTGCCCCGGCGAGGCCCCGATCTACGCTCAACGCCGCGCACGGGCGGCTCATTCCTCATACCGCCCAAACCCGCGAAAGTTCTTCCCGCGAAGCGGATTCAATTTCCAAAGGCGCCGACCTGCCCGCGCCTGCGCCCGGGCCGGACATGCCGAAACTCATCACCCCAATGTTGGGCCGGCGGGCGTGGCGCACGCTCGCCTCACTACGCTCCACCATGCCCCATCTGCTCGTGGCCCTGGCCGCCCGGAAAGAGGTCCTCGCCTGCCTGAGAAGCCTGGGTGCCCCCATCAACGCGGACCGACCATCCCCTTGGGAAACCCTGGAAGCGAGACGCGGGGTTGACGTGCTCGAAACCGGCGTCGGGCCCGCCCAGGCCGCGGGCGCCGTCGCCCGATATCTCACCCGGAACCCGGGGGTACGGGTGGTGAACCTCGGCATCGCCGGCGCACTGCCCGGGACCAGGCTCAATCTCCTGGACGTGGTTCTCGGTCGAGAATCGATCTTCGGCGACCTGGGTGTCGAGACTGACCAGGGGTTCCAGGACATTGCGTCGCTCGGGTTCGGCGATTCTCCCGCGCAATCCCGCTCCGCATGGGCCCCTGATCCGGGGATGGCCAAAGCCCTTCGACCGCGGGCGACACACTTCGAGGCCATCTGCACCGTCTCCACCTGCTCGGGCACAGACGCCCGGGCGGCGGCACTGAGCGCTCGAACGGGGGCGGTCGCGGAGGCGATGGAAGGGGCGGCGGTCGCGGCAGTGTGCGCACGTCTCGGGTCGCCGTTCATCGAGTGCCGCGTCATCTCCAACACCGCCGGAGATCGGGGTCGCCAGCGCTGGATGCTCTCCGAAGCGCTCGAGCGGCTGGGGCGATTGTGCGCCGACGTGGCTCAATCGCTGAGCGACCCGCACGGTGACTGACCCGACGTGACCCGTGCCGCCCCGGCCGGTACCTTGCGCCGGGCTCGGGTGCCCGCAGTCCGCGTGCTCTGACGCGCGACTGCGGCTCTTCGACCCAGTGGGTGACACCGTGTCGGCGCAGGCGTCACACCTGCCACCGTTCGCGCTTCCTCCGGTGCGATCGGCACCATCGGGCAGGCTGGATCATCCTCCAAGTTGGCGCCGCATCATCGACGCCACAAGTGGAGCACCCCCCGCGCGCTCGCACACACCGCCGGTCCACTCGACAGACCCAGCGCGAAGTTCACCGACAGGTCCGCGGTCGTCGCGTGATGTCGTCACGCGGCCAGTGCCGCCGCCCTCTCGTAGGCGACCGCGATTCGCCAGGTCGCATCGCTCAGGCGTTCAACGCGGACGATGCGCGCCGCTCGGGCGTCCTTCGCCTCGATCAGGGCGCTCCCCGCCCGCGCCAGCAACACCTCGAGCCGCTCTCCTGCGCCGACCGGGCGCTGCGACCGCACCTCGATGCACGCTCCGCCCCCGGAGAGATCGTGCGAAACTCCGGGTGCAAACCGCACCTCGCCGGCCAACCTCGCCTTGCAGGGCAGGCTGGCCTTGACTCGCGTCCACCGTCGCCGGTCGCCATGAGTGCCGCCGAGGTCCATGCTCTCTTATCGGTCAGGGCCACGCGCTCGTTGACCGGGGCGCCTTGAACGCATTCCGGCCCCGGTTATCGGAGCCGCCTCTGAAAGCCCTCCGGCGGGACCCGCCCCCGGTCACCCTCATTCCGCGGCCTGCGCGGCCCCCCAGGCGCGCGGCATGAGGGCAAAGAGCAGCGCCATCGGGGCCACGACCATCACGCACGCCGCCATCAGCAGGTTCCACGGCACCTGCCCCGCCTGGGTCTGGTACGCATGGAGCCCGAGCGCGAGCGTGAACTGCTCGCGGCGCTGGAGGAAGATAAGGGGGCCGAGAAAGTCGTTCCATGTCGCCAGCACATGCAGCGCCGCCACCGCCGCCAGCGCGGGCGCGCACAGCGGCAGGATCACCCGCACGAAGACCCCCCAGTGCGAGCACCCGTCCAGCCGGGCCGCGTCGTCGAGTTCGCGGGGTAGCGTGAGCATGTACTGGCGCACGAGCAGCGTGCCGAACCCCGCCCCGAGCCACGCCGGAACCCACAGCGGGCGCAGCGTGCCGATCCACCCCAGTTCGCGGAAGAGGATGTACAGCGGGCCCATGACCACGGGGAAGGGCAGGAGCATGGTGAGCAGCATGAGCAGCAGCACCGCGCGCCGGCCCCGCCAGCGCACGCGGGCCAGCCCGTATGCGCCGAGGGCGCACGAGGCGACCATGCCCGCGGTGCCGAGCATCACGATGACGAGGGTGTTCCGCAGGCTGGTCGGAAAGTCGACCACGGGGTCGGTCCACACGCCGCGCGTGATCGTTTCGCCTCCTGGCCCGACCTCGCCCACGTAGTTGCGGGCCGCCTGCTCGAGCGCGCTCCCGGGCGAGCGCGGCAGGAGGCGGGGCGTCGCGCTCGCGAGGCTCTCGGTGCCGGCGAGCGAGCCGAGCACCATCCACGCCAGGGGCAGCGCGAAGGCCCCCGCGATGAGCCAGAGCAAGAGCGTTCGGGCCAGGCGGCTCACGGCGCGCCCTCCGGGTCAGCCCCGAAGGCCGTGCGACGGGACAATCTGCACAGCACCAGGCTCAGCGCCAGCACCACCAGCAGCTGCACCCACGCGATCGCGCTCGCGTAGCCGAGGTCGAGCCGCGCGAACGCGGTCTGGTAGATGTACCCCGCAAGCAGCAGGCCCGATCGTTCCGGACCGCCCTCCGCGCCCAGCAGCACGAACGGCACGGCGAAGGCCTGGAACCCGACGATCATCGCCATGACCAGCACAAAGAGCAGCACCGGCGCGATCGCGGGCACCACGATGCGCCACACCCTCGCGGTCCGCCCCGCCCCGTCGAGTGACGCCGCTTCTTCCAGCGATCGCGGCACGCGACCGAGCGCGGCTTCGAGGATGATGACCGAGGGGCCGATGGTCCACAGCCCCACGAGCACCAGCGAGACCGGCACCCACGCTGGGGACACCAGCCAGCCGGGCCCGCGCACACCGAACCGCGAGAGCAGGGAGTTCACCGGGCCGTAGTCGGCGCTCAGCAGCCAGATCCACAGCACGCCGCACGCGGCGGTGGGCACCGCGGCCGGGAGGAGGATGAGCAAGCGTGCAACCCCGGCCCCCCGCGGGCGCCTGCGCAGCAGCAGGGCGAGCGCGAGGGCGCCGCCCGTGCCCAGGCCCGACAGCACGAGGGCGTACGCGGTGGTCTGCGCCAGCGTGCGCCAGAACAGGGTGTCGGAGATCAGCCTCGCGTAGTTCGCCCCGCCCACCTGGCGGGCGGGCTCGACCATCGACGCATCGGTGAAGCTCGCCCAGAGGCTCGTGATCGCGGGCCCCGCGATGAAGAGCACGAACCCGAGCAGCCAGGGCGCGCAGAACGCGAGCCCGACGCCGGTCGCGCGCGTGCCGTGCCGGGGCGCGGTCATGAGTGCCCCCGCCGCGCATCGCGCCGGGCCGCTTCGTCAAGGTGGGCCTGCACGCGGGTCTGCATCTTGGATGCGAACGACTCCGCCGTCTCTTCGAGGCGCCACAGCCCGCCGAACCGCACGTTGAACTCGCCTTCGATGGCGCTCCACGCGCGGGAGCGCGGCTTGGAGAAGGCCCGCGCACTCGACAGCATCCGCTGGTGCAGGCGCACGTGCCGGTTCGGGTGGGCGCCCAGGAAGGTCTCGCTCGCCCCGGCGAGCACCAGGGGCTTGGCGTGGGCGCGGCTGAGCGTCTCGGCGGCCCAGCGCGTCTGCGTGAAAAGGATGAACTCGTACGCCTCGCGCGGGCGCCGGCATCCGCGCGGCACGCAGAGCACATCGCACTCCAGCATGGTCACAGGGTTGGCGTCATCCTCCATGCCGCGTGCGACGGGGAAGGGCGCGGCCCCGTAGTCGAACTCCGGGCCGAACTCGCGGAAGACGTTCGCCACGAACGGGCCGTGAAGGCTCATGGCGACCTGCCCGGAGAGCAGCGGCTGGCGCACCGACGAGTAGCCGCCCAGCCCGCTCTGGAAGCGCCGTACGGCGTCAAGGCCGTACGTCTCGGCGGTCCGGCGCACCCACGCGAAGGCGCCGCGGTTCTCGGGTGAATCGACCGTGGCGCGGCCCCCGTCGCAGACCTGCCCCCCGAAGAACGAACCCCAGACCCAGGGCCACCAGCCCGGCTCGATATGGATGAAGCCCGCGCGCTCGATGTGCGCAGAGGGCGACCGGCGCGTGAGACGGGCGCTCACCTCGTCGAGTTCATCGATCGTGCGGGCGGGGGTGGAGTCGTCGATGCCCGCCTCGCGGCAGGCGGCGCGGCTGAAATAGAGCGCGAGCGATGAGCAGGTGTTGGGCAGCCCCGCGAGCACCCCGTCCTGCTCGACGAGCGCCCAGACCCCGGGCTCGTAGCGCGCCCGCTCCGGGCGCGGGCCTTCCTCACCCGTGATCTCCGCGGCGACGCGCGCCGCGGCGGCCCCGTGGGCGCGGTCAAGGTCGGTGAGCGGGATGAGCGCGCCGGCACGGATGAAGGCGGGGAGGCGGTCATCCCAGAGGCCGACCACGTCCGGCGGGGAGCCGCCGGCGATGGCGACGAGGGTCTTCTGTTCGATCGCGCTGGTGCTGAGGAATCGCACGAAGACGCGGGTCTGGCTCGCGTTGTAGCGCTCCACCACCCGTTCCATGGCGCGGGCCTCGTGCCCGGTCCATTTTTCCCAGTAGTCCAGCACGATGCGTCCGCGTTCGCGCGGGTCGCGGCGCGGCCGGTGAAGGGCGGCGAAGCCGAGGGCTCCAGCGCCCAGGGCGCCGAGCATGCCGCGCCGCGTCCACTCCGCCGCTCGCATGGGGGGAGGATACCAGCGCGGGAAAGGCGGACGAAATGGGGGTCTGTTGGCGAGAAACTCGCATCGGGGGCGAATGAAGGGTGCGAGACGTCGGGGCCGGGGACTCTATGATCGGGCATGTTGTGGCAGCCATCGCTTCCGGAGCGGTATTCGCTGATGTCCGAGGCGGAGAAGGCGGCCCAGATCGCGGCCCGGCGCGCGGTCCTGGGCGAGTCGCTGCTGATCCTCGGGCACCATTACCAGACTGACGATGTCATCGCGCACGCGGACGTGACGGGGGACTCGCTGAAGTTGTCGCAGATCGCCGCGGGCGCCTGCCGCGAGCGGGACGTGCGGTGGATCGTGTTCTGCGGCGTTCACTTCATGGCCGAGAGCGCGGACATGCTCACGCCCGAGTCGGTGGAGGTGATCCTGCCGGACCTCTCGGCGGGATGCTCGATGGCCGACATGGCGGCGCTGGACGACACGGAGGAGGCGTGGGAGCGGATGCACGGCGAACTCGCGGCCCGGGGGTGGCGCGGGCGGATCATCCCGGTGACGTACGTGAACTCGTCGGCGGCGATCAAGGCGTTTGTCGGGTCGCGGGGCGGCGCGTGCTGCACGAGCAGCAACGCCGACCGGGTCTTCGCGTGGGCGCTCGCGGGCGGAGACGACCCGAGGCCGGGCGAGGAGATCAAGGTGCTCTTTCTGCCCGACCAGCACCTTGGGCGCAACACGGCGCACAAGAGCGGCGTGGACGTGGCGACCGAAACCTGCCTGTATGACCCGCGCCTGGCGCGCCAGGGGCAGGAGTTCGGGGGCGCATCGGCGGAGGCGCTGGCGCGGTCGCGCGTCGTGCTGTGGGCGGGTCACTGCTCGGTCCACAAGCTCTTTCGGCCCGAGCACTGCGCGCAGGTGCGCGAGCGGGACGAGCGCGAGGGGACGACGACGCGCATCCTGGTGCACCCCGAGTGCTGCAAGGAGGTGGTGGACCAGGCGGACCTCTCGGGGAGCACCGAGTTCATCCTGCAGACGATCCGGGCCAGCGCTCCGGGCTCGCGCTGGGCGGTGGGCACCGAGGTGCACCTCGTCAACCGCGTGGCGCAGGAGGCGTCGGGGCGGGGGGTGCATGTGCGCATCCTGAGCGACTGCCAGTGCCTGTGCACCACGATGTACCGCATCGACCAGTCGCACCTGCTGTGGGTGCTCGACCAACTCGCGGGCGTGAGCATCCGAACCGGGGAGCCGAGCGGCAAGCCGGGCAAGGCGGTGAACGTGATCCGCGTTCACCCCGAGGTGCGGGCCTCGGCCCTGCTGGCGCTGGACCGGATGCTGCGGCTCGCGCCCAAGGCCGTGCCCGCCGACTGAGGGGCGCGACCACCCCGGGGGCGCCGCCCGTACACTGCGATCATGGACCCGGACGATCATGTCTGCCTCTGTTTCCGCGTTTCGCTGCGGAAGATCCGCACGTTCTTGAAGGTTGAAGACCCGCCCGTGGCGAGCCTGATCAGCGAGTGCCTGAGCGCGGGGACGGGGTGCCGCTGGTGTGTGCCCTTTCTCACGCATCTGCACGCGCAGCACCGGCGCGGCGAGGAACCCGACCTCAAGGTCTCGCCCCAGCGCTATGCCGAGGCTCGCCTGACGTACAAGCAGACTGACACGCGCGACCCCGAGGTGATGCGGGAGGCGGGGAGGGATGAAGCCACCTGATTCGGGGAAGTGCGCGCAGAGCGGGCCAGACCGCGCTATGACAGAACGAGATGCTGTCCCGTTTTTCACTTGACGTTTGGGGGGGGGGGGGCGGTATCTTGAAGCAATGTTGCTGCGGGTGCAATCCAAGCGTCGCGCGTTTACTCTCATCGAACTCATCATTGTGATGGGTCTGATCGCAGTCTTCGCCGGGCTTATGATGCCAACCCTCGGGGCGGCCCGAAAGCAGGCCCAAGACACGGTTCAACTCCAGCAGATTCAACAGTGCGGCGGGCTGATCGCCGTCTTCGCTGCTGATCGGGCCGATGTATACCCGCTCGCCAGCGCGCGGCAGTTTCAGAGTTCGCGGTTTTGGTTCGCGCCCCTGTTGCGGCACGGATACGTCAAGAGCCTGCATGAGATCGACCCGCAGTCGAAGTCTCGCGGGATGGATGTCGCCTTCGCAATGTCAGTCTCGATGACGTGCGACCCCAGCTACTATGTGCCGGATCGCGAGGAATACCCCAAGTTGCTGTCAGAGCGACCGACACGGCTCATCAGGCAAGCGGACGTGTCATTCCCGTCGTCCAAGGGGCTTCTCTTTACCTATCGCCCCGGCTTTGCGCAGACGAATCGCCCGGTTCTCTGGTGCTGCATGCCTGAGAGAATCCCGGCCCCCGTCCTGTTTGCCGACGGGAGCGCCGAGGTCATGGCTCACCAAGACTGCAAGATGATCGCGCCGCTCAGGCCACATACGCATGCCGGACAGCCGGTCATTACCACCTGGTACGGGGTACGAGGAGTCGATCGATGAAAGGGGTCGTAGGTCGTCGTGCCAGAGCTCTCGGGTTGCTCGTCGGTGGAGCGGCGTTGATTGCGACTGGCACATGCTACTTTCCACTCTATTCAACCTGCGAAGGAACCTGCTCGCCCGATGGACCGATGACACGGTGCGAGCAGCCGTGCGCGGCCGCGCAACCGGGTCAGACCGGCGTTACGGAGATCGGCACTGAGCCGGTTGAGCACCGATGTTACACATTTACGTCGGGTGGCGGGCCTGATCCCAGCTTTGTGCAGGCGCCGTGCGATTGGTACAACCCCTCTTACCGACGCATTGGCGGCTGCACGCTGCCGAACGGCAACTGCTGCTACCGACACAAAGACCAAGTCCCAAGTCCGCCCGGAGTGGTCTGGATGTATGCCCCTCTCTGCGGCGGCGATGTGTGCTGGACCCCAGAGGATGAGCAACCGAATGAGCCGTGACGCACGCTTCCCGAACTTCATGGCGGTGATGCTCGCAGGGGTTGCTGGAATGTCATGGGGCGAGCCCATTGATGACCTTCGCGCCGTGGTCGCGCACACCCGGGCGGCAACCTCGTACTACGAGGTTCTCGCCGGGTTCCCGGGAAAGAAACTCATGGGCGGCCAAGCGTGGTTCTTCGACGGCTGTACGGCCAACGAGGCGATGATTGATAGTGAGTTTGTCCAAGTGAGAGTCGGGTCTTCCGTGTGGGATGCCGCGATTGAACCTGGATACTACCTCAGCGACGATGTAGAGCGACACGAGATTACACACAGGGCGTATGGCCTCTTTTTGATGGCCCGGCGAATTCCCGCCGCCGCAGTCGGCGCCGTCCTTCATACTCCGACGGGATTGACAGTCGAGGCATTAGAAGGCGGCGGATGGCTCGCGACCGCGCAAGATCCGGGCTCGCCCCCCTACCTCCCACCCAGCAGCATCAGCGTGCGATTTGACACCAAGGGAGTCCCACGGGAGATCACGGGTGGCGATTACGAACTAGATCTGCGCTATGACCCCTTGTATCCGGAGGATGCGATGGTGCCCGCGCCGGAGCTTTTTGCCCCGATGTACGTGATCGACCACTTGCTGGTCGCGGAGCAGGCTCCGGAGGGCGCCTTTACTGAGAAGTACCTTCTCACTTTCGTCAAGAAGAACCCCTTCATCCCATCGCTCTGGTCACGCGAGCAGTCCGAAGCGATCCACGCCGCCGCGGGTCTTGAGCCCTCGAAGCCCGATCCTGAGTACGCCGAGGCCGTTCGAAAGACCATGGGCAAGTCCAGTGCATGGCGCTGGCCCCTCATCGGTGCTGGCTCGGCGGCTGTGGTCATTGGCGTCATCGCCTTCCTGCGGCGTGGGGCTGGAGCATGACCCCACTTGCCCGCCGCGCCAGCGGCGGCGCCCGCGTCGTGCTTGCGGTCGCGGCGTTCTTGCTTCTTGTCATGGCCCTCCACAAAGTGGCGACGATTCAAGAGTTCACGCGGGCCTTATCGGCGCACGGCGTCCTTCCCACCGACCTCGTACGCCCGACGGCGTGGGCCACTGCCGTTGTAGAGTCGATCGTTGCCGTGATCGCCCTCGTCTACCTTGCCGGAATGCGCGGCGCCTGGCTTGCATCCATTGCGCTGGAGGCTTGGATGCTCGGTACCGGCGGGTACCTTGTGAGTGTCGCCGCGGCATCCCCCGCCGCCCCCACGGACTGCGGCTGCGGGTTCGGGCGGCTCGTAACCCCGGGCGGTTGGGCCATGCTTGCGGGTCGAAACTGTGGTGCTGCGGTTGTGATTGGCGTGCTCGGGTGGATTGGCTCTCGCGGTACTCGGGTGCCCGCATCTCGGTCGGTGCCTCAACCCCCTACCCATAGCTCGCCTTGACGTCGTCCGACAATGCGATGGGCCTCATCGCCCGCCGCGTCGAGCAGGCGCTGCATGGGCTCTCCGGGGTGTTCATCGGAGAGCGGGAAGGTGGAGTGGTGGACGGGCATGAGGGCGCGGGCGCCGCTGGCGACGAACATGCTCCATGCCTGCTCGGGGGTGGCGTGCATGTGCTCCCAGGGTTCGTAGGCGCCGATGCCGAAGACGGCGAGGTCGATCTGGCCGAGGTCGTCGAAGGCGCGGGTGAAGGCGGTGTCGCCGGTGATGAGGGCGCGGCGTCCGGCGCCCTCGATGAGGTAACTGTTGTATCCGCGGCGCCGGTCGAAGGCGGAGCGAGCGCCCCAGTGCTCGGGGCGGATGGCGGTGATCCGGATGCCGCGCTTCTCCCAGGCTGCGCCCCAGTCGAGCTCGAAGGTGCCTGCGAAGCCCCTGGGGATGAGGCGGCGGGTGCGGCGCGCGGTGATGACCATGGCGCGTCCGTCGGCGAGCGTGGTGAGGGAGGGGCGGTCGAGGTGGTCGAAGTGGGCATGGGTGACGAGGACGAGATCAACCGGGGGGAGGGCGGCCACCTCGGATGCGCCGGGCTGGCGTCCGAGCCCGAGGACGGTGCGCCCCATGCGGATGCCGATGCGTCCGCCGAGGACGGGGTCGGTGATGACCCAGAGCCCGGCGATGCGGAGGAGGACGGTCGCGTGCCCCAGCCAGACCGCAGCGAACTCGCGGCGGGCCATCTCGGGGTCGAGAGGCGGCGCGACGGAAGAAGTGTTCTCGGCGCCGAGCAGCGAACGCGCCAACTCGCGCGGGTAGCGGCGCAGGCCGGAGCGGAGCATCGCGTAGCGCCCGGGGCGGGGGCTGCCCATGTTCGATGGTAGCGAAGGGCCCGGCGCGGGCGGGCGCGGGGATGATGCAGGGGGGCGCATGACCGCGAAGCTGCGCGCGCGGAGGGTGGATGCGCGGCGATTTCTCACGCCTGGCGCGAGAGGGACGGCGGGGAAGCACGCGGCGGGCCCGGCGATCGGGCGGTGAGGGGGAACTCCGGGCGGGCGCGAGGGGCGGCCTCTCTCCTACAGTCGCGGGATGCGCGGGTCGCGAGTGCTGATTGCGATTGCGTTTGCGCTGGTGCTGGGCGTGCCGTTTCTGCTGCGCGGGGCGTCGAGCGACCAGCGACCGCGGCGCGGGGTGCGGACGCTGGTGGTGATCACGCCGCACGTGCCGCAGATCCAGGAGGAGTTCGCGCTGGCGTTCGCGGCGTGGCATGAGCGGGAGTTCGGTGAGCCGGCGTGGGTGGACTTCCGGCAGCCCGGGGGGACGAGCGACATTCTGAAACTGCTGAAGGCGCAGTACGCGGCGGCGGGGTCGCGTCGGCTTGCGGAAGCGCGGCGCGCGAGGGATGACATTCTGCTCGACCCGGACCTGTCGCTGGCGGCGCTGATCCAACCGGGTGATCTCACGTACGACCTGATGTTCGGAGGGGGGTCATACGACCACGGGATTCTGGCGAACCCGGAGGAGGCGGGTCTGACGGTGCCGCTCAAGGGGTTCGGGCGCGAGCGGGCGCGCCTGCGGGTGCGCGACGCGGGGCGGTTTCGGGCGGCCTCGCTCGATTCGCCTGCGCCGATCTCGATGCGGGTGATGCTGGAGGGCGGGGAGATCGTGCTGAACGTGCCGCCGGGCGCGGTGAGGCCGAAGGATGCGATGGATGCGTGGAGGACGGACCCGGCGGCGGAGGTCTCGGCGGAGGTTGACCTCGGCGCGTGCGCCCGCCCGCTGCCGCTCACGATGTCGAAGCCGGCGGGGTTTGACCAGGCGACGCTGGACGGGTGGTATCGCCAGCCGGTGTTTGACGAGGAAGGCAAGGTGGTGCCGGACCTGTACATTTCGCCCAACCGGATCGGGGCCGGGCCGCTGTATCACCCGGAGCAGTTCTGGCTGGGGACTGCGCTGTCTGGGTTCGGGATTGTCTTCAACCGGCGGGTGCTGGAGGAGTTGGAGATTGACGAGCCGGACTCGTTTCGGGACATGACGGACCCGCGGCTGGCGGGGTGGGTGGCACTGGCGGACCCGCGGATGAGCGGGTCGATCGAGACGACGTTCGAGTCGATTCTGAACAACGAGGGCTGGGACGAGGGCTGGCGGATTCTGCGCGGGATGTGCGCGAATGCGCGGTACGTGACGGACATGAGCACCAAGCCGCCCCTGGACGTGGCGCACGGCGAGGCGGCGATGGGGCTTGCGATTGATTTCTACGGTCGCAGCCAGGCGCAGGCGATGATGCGCCCCGGCGAGACCCCGGCAACGGCGCGGGTGGGCTACATCGACCCGGCGGGAAAGGTCTTCATCGATCCGGACCCGATCTCGCTGCTGCGCGGGGGGCGAGATGATGAACTGGCCACGAGGTTCATCCGGTTCGTGATGAGCGACGAAGGGCAGGCGCTGTGGCAGTTTCCGGCGCAGAGCCGGGCGGCGGGCGCGGCGAACCCCCGGATTGATCTGAAGGATGAGGAGAGCTCCCGGATGGGGCCGCGGAACCACGAACTCCGGCGCATGCCGGTGCGCCGGGCGTTCATCGTGGAGTATCGGGATCACCTGATCGACCAGGTGGACCCGTTCGCGTTCGCGTCGGCGCAGGAGCCGCGGGGGTGGCGTTCGGCGATCCGCCCGATGATGGGAGCGTTCGGGATCGACACGGCGGATGAGCTTCGGCGGGCATGGGCCGTGTATCACCGCGCGGCGGAGGCGGGCTTCAGCGGGGCGGCGCGGGAGGAGGCGGAGCGGCTGCTGTATGCGCTCCCGGACGGCGCGGGGGTGCGGCGGCATTACGAGCGGCTGTTCGGTGATGCTGAGGGCGTACCCGCGGGCGCATTCCTGGACTTCAACGCCGAGAATTATCGGGCGGTGCGAGAGACGTGGCGGAACGCCGCGCTCGGGGCGCGCCTGCAGATTGTCTACGCGGCGCTGATGCGTGAGAACTATGCGGAGGTCGTACGGCTGGCCCAAGAGTTTCTGTCCTCTGCCCGATATTCCCGGTCATGAACAGCGCCCACACCCTGCGCCGGCCCGGCGTGAGACGCCCGGCCGGTGCCACTGAGAAGGTCGGTTCCATGCCCCGCACGCCGGACACGTCGCCTCGAACGCTCACCAAGGTTGTCGCGACCATCGGGCCGGCGAGTGAATCGCCGGAGATGGTGCGGAGGCTGATCCTGGCGGGCGTGAGCGTGTTCCGGTTCAATTTTTCGCACGGGTCGTGGGAGGAGCATCTCCGACGGCTGCGAACGGTGCGCGAGGAGACGGCGCGGCTGGGGCGTGCGGTCGCGTGCCTGGGCGACCTGCCGGGGCCGAAGATCCGCGTGGGGCGGGTGCCGGGGGCGGGGATCGAGCTTGAGCAAGGCATGGACTTGTGCTTCCGGACGGATGTGACGGAGGGACGGGTGGAGGCGCGCGAAGGCCAGCGCGTGGCGGTGCTGCCGTCGACGTACCCCGACCTGCTGCGGGATGTGAGGGCGGGGCAGCGGGTGCTCATCAATGACGGGGCGATCCGGATGCTGGCGATCGAGTGCGCGCCGGAGGAGTTGCGGTGCCGCGTCACGGTGGCGGGGCTGGTGACGTCGGGGAAGGGGATCAACCTTCCGGAGAGCGACGTGAGCGCGCCGGCGATCACGGACCGGGACCGGGAGGCGGTGCGCTGGGCAGTGGAGCAGGGGATGGACTACCTGGCGCTGTCGTTCGTGCGGACGGCGCAGGAGATCCGGGAATTGCAGGACTGGATCTGGTCGATGCGTCCGGCGGACCCGAGCGTGGCGGAGGGCCGGGGCGTGGTGCTGCCGATCATCGCGAAGATCGAGAAGCCGCAGGCGATGGCGAACATCGAGAGCATCGTGGAAGCGGCGGACGGGATCATGGTGGCGCGGGGCGACCTGGGCGTGGAGATGGAGATCGCGGCGGTGCCCGTGGCGCAGAAGCGGATTCTGGATGCGTGCCACCGTCACGGGAAGCCGTGCATCGTGGCGACGCAGATGCTCGAAACGATGATTACGAACGCGTCGCCCACGCGGGCGGAGGCGAGCGACGTCGCCAACGCGATCTTCGACGGCACGGACGCGGTGATGCTCTCGGGTGAGACGGCGGTGGGGAAGTACCCGGAGCTGACGGTGCAGACGATGCGGAGGATCGTCGCGGTGGCGGAGCAGAGCATCGCCGAGCTGCACCCGGCCTCGCGCCCGCCTACGCGGACGCCGATGAACCATCGCCCTACGGCGGCGCTGGCGGGCGGCGCGCGGCAGGCGGCGGATGACCTCGGGGCGCGCGCGATCGCGTGCTGGAGCCAGTCGGGGGGGACGGCGCGGTACCTGAGCCAGCAGGACTTTCACGTGCCCATCCTCGCGTGCACGTCGAACCCGCGTGCGCTGCGGCGCATGGCGCTGTACCGGGGGGTGGCGCCGGTGCTGATGGAGCCGCCGGTATCGGGCAGGCTGAGCGACTGGAACCGGACGGTGGATGGGCTGCTGCTGGAGATGCAGTTCGCGGGGCACGACGACTGGATCGTGATCCTGGCGGGGCGGCCGCTGGGGCAGGCGAAGCGCACGAACACGCTCGCCATTCACCAGGTTGGAGAGAGCGAGACGGGCTTCCAGGGGCAGTGACGCGGGGCGGGTCAGGCTGCGGCGGCGGCACCCGCGGGGGGCTGGGCGAGGGCGACGGCCTCGACCTCGACGCCCTGGGCGACTTCGTTGTAGCCGAGCACCGCGACGCCGCGCACGCGCTCGGCGAGCATCTGGCGGATGACTGCGCGCACCGGGGGTGAGGCGACCACGACGGGAGGCATGCCCCGGGCGGTGAGTTTTTCGATGGCTCTGGAGATCTGTCCGGCGACCTGCTCGATGATGCGAGCGGGCATGGTGAAGGTGGTGCCGCCTGCGCCGCGGTCGATGTAGGAACTGACGAGGTCTTCGAGCGCGGGGTCGAGGGTGATGCAGGCGAGGCGGAGGGTGGCGCCTTCGGCGGGCTGGGCGTACTGCTGGCAGATGGCGCGCCGGAGGGCGTTGCGGACGTACTCGACGAGGACATCGGGGTCCTGGGTTCGCGGGGCCCACTCGGCGAGGGTTTCGACGACGGACTCGATGTCGCGGATGGGGACGCGTTCGCGGAGGAGGCCCTGGAGGATCTTCTGGAGTTCACCGGGCTTGACGACGGCGGGGATGACTTCTTCGACCAGTTTGGGGGCGCGCTGCTTGAGGCCCTCGATCAGGTTGGCGACTTCATCGCGGGTGAGGAGTTCTTCGGCGTGGGCGCGGACGACTTCGCTCAGGTGGGTGGTGACGACCGCGGTGGGCTCGACGACGGTGTAGTTCATCGCTTCGGCGCGGGCCCGCTGGTGGGGCTCGATCCACCAGGCGGCGAGCCCGAAGGCGGGTTCGCGGGTCGCCTCGCCTTCGAGGCGTCCGCTGGAGACGCCGGAGTCCATGGCGAGGAGTTTCTGCGGGCGGGCGGCGCCGGTGGCGACGATGTTGCCGCGGATGCGGAGGCGGTATTCCTCGGCCCCGAGCTGGACATTGTCGCGGATGCGCACGGGGGGCATGACCATGCCGATCTCGGAGGCGAGCTGGCGCCGGACGGCGGAGATGCGGTCGAGGAGGTCGCCGCCGGAGGCCTTGTCGACGAGGCCGACGAGCCCGAAGCCTATCTCGAGTTCCAGCAGGTCCACCTTGAGGAGGGTTTCGATGGGGGCTTCGGGGGCGGCGGGTGCCGGGGCGGCGGCTTCCTGGGCGGCGCGGCGCTTCGTCGCGCGCCCCATCGCGAAGGCGAGGCCGCCGAGGCCGAGCGCAGTGGTGAGCAGGGGAAGGGTGGGCAGGGGGGTGAGGGAGAGGGCGCCGAGGAGGGCGCCGGCGATGGCGAGGCCCTTGGGCCGGGCGGTGAGCTGGTCGGCCATTTCGTCGCCGAGTTCGGCCTTGCTGCTGGAGCGGGTGACGATGAGGGCGGAGGCGATGGAGATGATGAGGGAGGGCACCTGCGCGACGAGGCCGTCGCCGATGGTGAGCTTGGTGAAGACCTCGGCGGTCTGGCCGGCGGGCCAGCCGCGGTCGATGACGCCGACGGCGAAGCCGCCGGCGATGTTGATGAGCGTGATGATGATGCCGGCGACGGCGTCGCCCCGCACGAACTTGCTGGCGCCGTCCATGGCCCCGAAGAAATCGGCCTCGCGCGAGATTTCTTCGCGCCGTGCCCGGGCCTCTTTTTCGTCGATGATGCCGGCGGAGAGGTCGCTGTCGATGGCCATCTGCTTGCCGGGCATGGCGTCGAGCGTGAAGCGGGCGGCGACCTCGCTGATGCGCCCGGCGCCCTTGGTGACCACCATGAAGTTCACGATGATCATGATGAGGAAGATGACGATGCCGACGAAGAGGGAGTCGCCGGCGACGAACTCTCCGAAGGCGCTGATGACGTGCCCGGCGACGCCGGAGGCCTCCTGCGGGGTGGCGGCCTCGGCGGTGAGGATGAGGCGGGTGGAGGCGACGTTGAGGACGAGGCGGAGCAGTGTGGTGGCGAGGAGGAGCGAGGGGAAGATGCTGAAGTCGAGCGGGCGGCTCATCGTCATGGTGGTGAGCAGCACGAGCATGGCGATGGCGATGTTCACGCAGATCAGGAGATCCATCGCAACGGGGGGGAGGGGCACGAGCAGGACGATCATGAGCACGGCGAAGCCGGCGGGGGCGATCATGCCGCGGTGGCGGCGGAGCGCATCCAGCCACCTGGGCAGGCCGGGTTCGGAGATGGGCTTCAGCGTGGACACGGGGTCGGGTCACTCCGGGAGGAGGGGGGAGGGGGCGGTGGGGCAGGGCGAGGCGGCGCTCCGCGAGTCACAGTCCCGCACTTCCGCACCCCTGCACTCTGGCACTTCTGCTCCGTGGCGTGTGTCGGCGTCATCGATCAATGCTCGGGATCATGCGGCGGCGGTGCGCGCGGTGCGGTAGACGTAGGCGAGGATTTCGGCCACGGCCTCGAAGAACTCCGGTGGGATCTCGCGTCCCACATCGACGCCCCAGTAGAGGCCGCGCGCGAGGGCGGGGCGCTCGACGATGGGCACGGCGTGGAGTGCGGCGACCTGGCGGATGCGGAGGGCCAGCACGTCGGCGCCCTTGGCGACGACCCGGGGCGAGCGCATGCGCTCGGGGTCGTAGCGGAGGGCGACGGCGAAGTGGGTGGGGTTGGTGACGACGACATCGGCCCTGGGCACCGCGGCCCCGACGCGCTGCATGGCGATCTGGTAGGCCATCTGGAGGCGCTTCTTCTTGACGAGGGGGTCGCCCTCCATGCTGCGGCGTTCGTCCTTGATTTCCTGCTTGGTCATCTTGAGGTCGCGGGTGTGCTGCCAGCGCTGGAGGATGAAATCCGCGGCGGCGAGCACCACGAGCACGGCGAGCAGCCAGAGCAGGATTTCGAGGGCGACCTGGCCGGCAACAAGAAGCCCGGCGCTTGCCGAAAGCCGGGAGAGGCTCATGAGCCGGGGAAGCCGGGCGCCGATGACTCCCGCGGCGACCGCGGCGGCGACGACCATCTGGGCCATGTGGCCTGCCGACTTGACGGCATTGCGGGCGCCGAAGATGCGCTTGAGGCCGGCGGCGGGGTTGAGCTTGCTCCACTTGGGCTTGAGGGGCTTGGTCGTGAAGAGCCACCCGACCTGGCCGAGTTGGGAGAGGTAGGCGACCACGGCCAGCCCGACGAAGAAGGGGAGGACGGTGAGGCCGGTGGTGCGAAGGGCATCGACGGTGTGCCGCGCCGACTCGCCGGCCTCGGCGTACTCGGCGCGCCGGAGCGTCTCCAGCCCGTGCCGGAGCGTGCCGGCGAAGGTTTCCATCATGCCCGCGCCGAGGGTGACGACGAGGAGCGTGCCGGTGCCGAGGAGCGCGACGGTGGAGAGTTCCTGGCTCTTGGCGACCTGCCCGCGCGACCGGGCTTCGGAGCGTTTCTTGGGGGTCGGTTTCTCGGTGCGTTCGCCCATATCTTCGGCCATGTCAAGGGCCCTCCGCGCCGAGCGACCGGGCGTAGGAGAGGGCTTGCACGAGTGCCGCGGTGATCTCGTCCCCGGCGACCTCGGAGACCGCGAAGATGGACCAGGCGAGCATGGCGAGCCCGGCGAGTACCTTGAAGGTGAAGCCGATGGTCATGAGGTTGAGCTGCGGGACGACGCGCGAGAGCACGCCGAGCACGAGGAGCAGGATGAGCAGGGTGCCGACGACGGGCATCGCGAGGCGGAGCGCGAGTTCGGTGCCGGCGGTCACGGCGGCGATGAAGCCGTCCAGGGGCACATCGGCCAGCCCGAGGGAGCCCGCGGGCACACGCTCGAAGGTGCCGGCGAGCCCGAGGAAGAGGGCCTCGAGCCCCCCGACCACGATGAACCCCGAGGTGCCGATGCCGAGGAGGAGCTGGCCGATGGCGTCGCTCGTCGCCTCGTCGGGGCTGTAGGAGGCGACCAGGTTGAGGCCCATCTGGTGCCCGATGATGAAGCCGGCGCTCTGGAGGAAGAGGAGAGGAAGTGCGGCGACAAGCCCCATGACGGCCCCGGCGAGCATCTCGCTGAGGACGACGGGCAGCAAGGAGAAGACCGTGGGGGCGGCGGCGGAACTCCACCCGTGGGGGACCATCGGGTAGAGGGCCGCGGCGGCCATGGCGATGAAGATCGCCTTGGGCCAGGGGGGGATGGACATGGAACTGACAACGGGCGCGAAGATCATGAGCCCCGCGAGGCGGAAGGCGACGAGCAGGTAGGGCACGACCTGCGCCAGGATGATCTCGATCGAGCCCAACCGGTCTCCTTGGGTTCGCGTGCGTGCGGCGGTCGCGGCGTGTGCCCGGCGCCGGGGCGGGCCGGGGGCGGGGGTTACTGGCTGAAGGTGAGCATGGCGGCGGCGTAGTCGATGAGGCGCTGGATGATCCACGGGATGAGGAGCGCCGCGGCGATGACCATGACGGTGAGCTTGGGCACGATGGTGAGGGTCTGGTCCTGGATGCTGGTGACGGACTGCACGATGCTGATGAGAAGCCCGACGGCCATGCCGGCGACGAGGATGGGCGCACCGATCTTGAGGACGATCAGGAGCATCTCGCGGACCAGCATCACCGATGAGTCGTCGTACGCCGGCATCGGCGCCTCCTCTCTAGGCCCCCAGCACGCGGAGCAGCGGATCACCGAGCGCGAACAGGTCGCCCGGGGCGGGCAGGGCCATTGCGGACTGCGGCCCCCCCTGCCTGAAACTGAGCATGAGGCTGCCGACCACGAGTTGCCAGCCGTCCACGAGCACGAAGAGAAGCAGTTTGAAGGGCAGGCTGATGAGCACGGGCGGGAGCATCATCATGCTCATGGAGATGAGCAGGCTGGCGATGACCATGTCGATGACGAGGAAGGGCAGGTAGAGGCGGAAGCCCATGAGGAAGGCGGTCTTGAGTTCGCTCAGCATGAACGCGGGGATCAGGCTGGTCATGTCCACGTCGGCCCGCGAGAGGGCGGCGGGGTTGCCGGTGTCGATGCCGCGGTAGTTGAGCACCATGTAGAGGCTTGACCAGTTGCCGGTGGCCTCGATCTGGTCGAACATGAAATCGCGGAGGGGCTGCTTGGCCCGTGCCCAGAGTTCGTCGGTCGAGGCGACTTCGCCGCGCTGCTGGGGCACGACGGCCTCGTCCCACACGCGTTGCCAGGTCGGGCCCATGACAAGGAGCGTGAGAAAGAGGGCCAGCGCGGTCGTGACCTGGGTGGGGGGCAGGTTCTGGGTGCCGATGGCCTGCTTGAGGAGCCCGAGCACCACGAGCACCCGCACGAAGCAGGTGGTCATCAGCATGATGGAGGGCGCGAGGGCGATGACGGTGAGCAGGACCATGATGGTCATGGCGGCGCTGAGGCCCGAGGAGCCCGCCTCGGCGCCGGGGAGAGCCCGGCCCGCGGCATCGAGCACGGTCAGGGGGTTGAGGCCATCCGCGGTGCGGTCCACGGCGTCGGCGAGCGCGCGTGCGGCCTGGGCGTCCAGCAGGGAGCCGGCGGCCTCGGGGGCGGGCGGGCCCATGACCTCCTGGGCGGGGGCGGGCGCGGCGGCGAAGCACGCGAGCCCCAGGGCGAGCGCGATGAGCGGGCGTGTCAGGCGCTCCATGTCGCGCCTCCCCGCCCGGCGCGGTATCGGGCCAGGCGCTCGGAGAGCGCATCCATGCCCCGGGGGTCGTCGTCGAAGTCGGGGGCTGGTGCGCGATCGTCAAGGAGTTCGGCGCGGTCGCCGTCTTCGCCGTAGACGACCTGGCGCGAGGAGGGGAAGTCGGCGTTGGCGGCGTAATCGTCGGGGGTTGCGAAGCGGTGCAGGAAGCCCTGGAAGCGCGCCTTGAGGGAGGCCTGGCCTTCATCCTCGGTGCGTTCGATGACCGCGGCGACCTCTTCGGGGTCGGTGAGTTCGGCGAGCGTGCGGAAGGCGGGGCCGGCGCCGCGCCCGCGTCCGGCGGCCTGGGAGAGCAGGAGTACGCGGCGGTCGAGGCGGAGGAGGACGAGTTGCTGCCCGCCGCCGGTGGGGTACCTGCCGAGCACGGAGAGCACGCCGGAGGGCGCCCTGCCCGCAGCGCCGAGCGAGCCGCCGAGCCCCCCTCCGAGGCGGGGCACGCGCTTGGCGACCCACCGGGCGCCGAAGGCGAGCGCGAGCACGCCGGCGAGAGCAGCGCCGGTGCGCGCGATGGAGTCGAACATCGAGCCGGGCCCGGGGGTGCGGGCGCCCTCGGGGCGCGCGCCGGGGGCGGTGGGCCCGAGGCCCTGCGACTTCTCACGAGCGCCGGGGGCGTGCGCCGGCGCGGCGGGCTGCCCGGGCGCGCGGCCCGCGTCGAGGGGCGCGGGGGGAGGCACGTCGGCGGGCGTGCGCACGTCGGGGGGGAGGGGTCCGACGAAGGCATCCTGCGCGGGGGCGCGCGCGGCGAGCATTGCGCCCGCCGCCACGCACATCCACAGGCTGAGGCTCCGCCTCGGCACGCAGTATCCTCCGGGAGCGCGAGCCTCCTGCTCACGCCGACTTGCCGCGAACCTCGGCTGAGGTGAGGTCCACGATTTCGTGGATGCGGACGCAGAAGTTCTCGTTGAGCACGAGCACCTCGCCTCGGGCGACGAGGCGTTCGTTGACGAAGACATCGACGGGGTCGCCCGCGAGCTGGTCGAGTTCGACCACGGAACCTTCGCCGAGGCGAAGGACATCTTCGACGAACATGCGGGTGCGCCCGAGTTCGATCTTCACATCGAGGTTGACATCGGAGAGCATGCCGATGCCTTCGGGCTTGGCGATGCGCTTGGACTGGGAGAAGGTCGGGAGATCGAGAGGAAGGGCCTGGGCGGTCGGCTGGGTCGGCGCGGGGCTGGTCGCGGATGCCTGCGTCGGAGGTGCTGCCTTGGGCGGCGTGGGTGCAGCGGGCGCGGGAGCGGCGGCGGGCTTGGCAGCGGCGCTCTTGGTCGTTGCGATGGCGGCCTTGGTGGCGGCCAGCAGCGCGGCGGTTGCGGCTTCATCGGGGGGCGCTGCGGCTTCTGCTTTGAGGGCCCCGGCGGCCTGTTCGGCGGCGCGCAGTGCGTCTTCGGCGATCTTTTCCGCCGAGTCGTCGGCCTGGTTCGTCGGCTTCACCGGTTCAGGCGTTTCGTCGGGCATCCATGCCTCGCGCGCTGGGACCCGAGCCGGACGACACGCTCCGCGTGCGCAGGAACCCGGCTCGACGCATCACCATCGGCACGCGCCGGGCGTGGAACGCAGTTTTGACTTTGCCCGCGCAGAACCTGCGCTCAGGTGAAGTGAGTGTGCACGACCGCGCCTAGCCCGAGTGCCTCGCGCAGCCGGTTCTCGTCCGCGGGGTCGAGCCTGCCCGGGAGCCAGAGCGTGCTGCCGCTGCCGCTCATCCGCAGGTGCCGCGGGGTGAGGAGGCGGGAGGCGCAGCGCCAGGCTTCGCCGACCTGGGGGGCGATGCGGCAGGCGGCGTCGGCGAGGTCGTTCACGAGCACCGAGTCGTCCGGTTGCCCGAGCCGAGCCGCGTGCTGGAGTCGCCGGATCTCGTCGGGGTGAGGCGGGCCGTGGGGGGCGGCGTCAAAGGCGCGGTAGACCTCGGGGGTTGAGCACGCCACGCCGGGCATGAAGAGCGTCACGTCGCCTGCCAGAGGCGCGACCCGCTCGAGGGCGTCGCCGAAGTGGCTGACGAGGGCCGGCCGGGCGGGCGCGGCGTCATCGATGAAGAAAGGCACATCGCTGCCGAGGCGCGAGCCGAGTTCGCGCAGTTCCTGCGCTGAGAGGCCGAGACCGAAGGCGTCGGAGCAGGCGAGGAGTGCGGCCGCGGCGTCGCTGGACCCGCCCCCGAGCCCTGCCCCGGCGGGGATGCGCTTGGTGAGGTTTACGCGGCAGGGGAGGGCCCGCCCGAGGTGCGATTCGAGCGCCCGCACCGCGCGGATGACGAGGTCCTGCTCGACGGGCCAGTCGATGGGACCGGGGAGGGGGGCGTCGACGCTCCAGGTGCGGTTGAGCACGAGGGCTGCGCCGCCCGGTTCCAGTTCGAGGTCGTCGCAGAGGCCGATGCAGGCGGTCCAGGAGAGGATGCGATGCCACCCAGGGCGTGCGCTCGTGGCAGATTCGGCGGGCCAGACGCGCAGGGCGAGATTGAGCTTGGCGTGCGCGGAACGCCGCACGGGGTGGGCCATGCCGGATGGTAGAGCGAGGCGCGGTGTGCGCGACTCATCCGCCCTGGGGGGCGGGGGCGGGCTCCGCGGGGGCCTTGGGCGCGGTGGTCACGAGGCGTTTGGCGAGTTCGGTGCGCGACACGTCGGCCTTGAGGTCTTTGTGCCCGTCATAGGCGTTGAAGAGGCCGCGGGCGACGCCGCGCGTCTCCTCGTTGGCGATGTTCCACTTGTTCTTGCCGCTGCGCACGAGGGTGTAGGCGACCTGCACGCCGTTGACGGCGCCGCCCATGACGAGTTCGGAGGCGTGTGCTTCGAGGAACTTCTTGCCGGGGAGACGTTCGAGCGTGATGATGGCGACGCCGGTGATCTCGCCGTCGGTGACGCGCTTGAGGACTTCATCGCGGACGACGGCTTTTTCTTTGAGTTCGGTGGCGTCGAGTTCGACCCATTCGGAGCGGACGATGCGGTATTGCACGCCGCCGGTGCCTTCAAAGACGTAGCGCCCGCGCGGCCGGAAGCCCCTGCCGCCCATCGACGAGAAGGCGAGGCGTTCGCCCTCGGTCATGGCGTTGATGATGGAGCCGTTCTTGAACGCGGCGGCGAGTGCGTCCACGCCGGGCCCGCCGGGTGAACCCTCGCCGCAGGCACCGAGGAGGAGCGTGAGCAGGCCGAGCACCAATGAACCCACTGCGGTGCGGCACGGGTTCGTGAAGCGGATTCGGCCGAAGGGGGTCACAAGGCTGCGGGGTGAGGCCATGGGAATCCTTGCTTTGCGGTTGCTGTCGGGGTGCGTGTTGATGGTATTGGCGCAAGCCACGGGGCGGGCAGTGCGGCCCTTCTTCATGTGGATCGACGGCGGCGGAGGCACGGGAGGCCGTCAGGCGAGGGATGGGCGGGTGAGTCGCGGGGTGTGTGCGGAGGTGCGAAGGGGAGCCGCAGTCGCGCGTCCGAGCACGCGGACTGCGGGCACCCGGCGGGCCGACGGCGGAGGAGGCGAGGGAGACCGGGGCAGGCGGCCGCCATCAGGTTGGCGACGCTCGACCTCGTGGGGATACGCGAACTGCTGACCCGGTGGACAGCCCGCGAACCGATCCGATCGTCACGGGCTGAGGCCGCGAGCCCGGGCCGGAGATTGGTGGTTGCCGCTGCGGACGGGTTGTTCAACGGTCCGTCAGGGCGCCGGCGCCACCACGGCCCCGGGGTAATAGTGCTCGACAATCCGAGTCGCCGTCCATCCGTCGTCCGCCAGCGCCTTGGCTCCGTATTGGCACAGCCCGACACCATGCCCGAAGCCTCTTCCCTCGATGGTCACTTCACCGCGGGAGATACGCATTTCAAAGTCGTTGCTCCAGACTGTCGCGAGCGACGGATCGGCGTCAGGATCGCTCGCCGGGCCTGGGCGCGACCGCGGTGTAAAGGGGGGCAAGGGCGCGGCGGGCGATCCTGGGAAGGCACCCGGACCGTCCACCTCGCGCGGCTCCGCGTTGCACGCGAGGCGCATGGGTTCGGCTCGCAGTTCGAACGTCTGCCCGACATCATCCGTCAGGCGGTATCGCATCGGACGACCGACCTCGTTGCGATCGATGACATGACACGTGCGGGGCGTACCGATTGCGGCGAGTTGCAGCCCATTCTGCGCCCCATACGTCCGCAGCCGGTCGCGAAGCTCAGTCGCCATCATCGTCGCTCGCCAACGATGCCTCGGGGCGTCATCGCAGGGGCAGCGGCGCTCACAGGCGCGAAGCGGGGGCGCATCATTGAACGCGGTTTCGCGGGTTGCGCCCCACTGGTCGGCGGCCGACGCCGCGCGTCCGCCGCACACGCTGGAGTAGTACGTTCGCAGCAGTTCGCCGTGGTACAGGAGCACCAGGCCCCGAGTTTGATCGGCGGCGGCCAGGGCCGCTTCAGTCGGGCCCGACGTGAAGGATTGGTGGGATGTGGAGCCGTCGAGGTGCCAGGCGCGCGCGCCTGCCCGGGCGCACTCGTGGATCGCATACGAGCGAGCCACGATGCTCTGGGCCTGCAGGGCCGAGGCGGGCCAGTGGGCGAACATCTCGGCGCTCACCACGCCGGCGACATACTGCTCGATGGGCAGCTCGGCGATCGCCTCAAGCCGCTGATCGGAGACGCGGACGCGCAGGCGCGCGGGGAGCACCCGCCCGTCCGCCCGCACGCCTGCGGGGTGGGAGAGTTCCACCGAGGCGGCGTGTGCGAGTTCGCCCCGTTCACCCGCAATGACAAGGAACTCACCTTCGGCTCGCATCGCCCGCACCCCGTGGAGGACCTGTGCGGCACCTTCGGCGCCGACGGTGACCCAAACTCCGGGATCGTCCAGCGTGATCTCCGCAGCCCGCCGGATCACTCTCACCCGAACGACTCTCCCGGCAGCGGAATCAACTGCCGGAGGAGGTGGGGTCAGCGATGCGGGCACCGGTCCGCCGGCGAGCAGCACGAGGGCGAGCGCAGCGCCGCCCGTTGCCGTGAGCGTTGCGAGCGCTCCGGGAATCAATGTGAGCGGGGGCATGGGCCGAAGCCACACGGTCATGGGAGGGGTTACCATACTCGCGGCGATCCGCCTGGAGACTCTGCTTATGCGTTTTCCCCGGTTCATCCACGCGCTGGTACCGGCAGCATTGCTGGTCGGGTGCGCTTCCGGCCCCAGCATCGATGCATCCACCCCGTATCAGGGACCGGGTCTGCGTGTCGACTCGCAGCCGAAGGTGCATCACCTCGTGTTCACGGCACCCAGCCCAGGTTGGGGCGTGGTCATCGACCGCACCACCGAGACTCCCGGGGGCGAGCGGGTCTTCGCGACGATTCGGCGCCCGAATCCCCGGTTCATTTATCCTCAGGTCGTGGTGGAGCAGCGCATCGCTACGAGCGTGGCCCGCGAACATCCGATCGAGGTGTTCGTGCGTGAGTTGGAGTTCGACGCGGAGGGCAGCGGGGCGTACAGCCCGCTGGCGCCTGCGGGCGTACCGGCTGACGCGGCCCCCACTCCCCCCTGAGAGGCGGGCGTTGCGGACTGCGCATGCAACATGCCCTGCGGGCAGCGGATGCGCGGCTGCGGCCCCATGAGGGCGAGATCAAGAGACGCGGGGTGCCACGGGCACCGGGAATCGCAGTTGGAACCACGAGGTGACACCGACCCGAGGCGTCACCCACGGGGCTCCGCGCGATTCAAGCCACGTCATCAGCGTCGGCCGGCGGCTTCTCCCGTTCACCGAACCGCCGTTCGGTTCCGGCGAAGGCACGCCGAAGGTTGCCCCGGTGTTTGTACGTGACGATGACGGCGATCAGGGCGGTCACGGTCAGATAAGGCCACGCGGCGCGCCAGGAGCCGGCGACTTCAAAGACCCCCGCGGCGAGCATGGGCAGCGCGATCGCCGCGATGCAGGAACTCAGCCCGACGTAGCGCCAGATGCGCAGGGTGAGCATCCAGATGG
>JADLCM010000038.1 GCA_020847175.1 Phycisphaerales bacterium | reverse complement strand
GCTGGATCTCTATCGGAAGCAGAGCGAGGGGCAGCATGTCGCGTTGTTCCTTCGAAAGGTCGGTCGCTATCTCAAGCAGTCGTTGAAGGGGCGATGGTTTTGCAAGCTGGAGTTTCAGCGGGGCGGCTGGGTGCACTGGCACATCATCATCCTCGATGTCGAGCGCATCCCGCACGCAGTCGCGACGCTGTTGTGGGGACGTGGTCACGTCTGGTTGAGACGGTTGAACGCGAAGAACGTGCGCTACTGCACGAAGTACCTGTCCAAGGGCGGGGACGTGCCAGCATGGATGTACTTCGAGCGTCCGCGGTCGCTGAAGGTGGTGCGAGTGTCGAGCGGGTTCTGGGGCCAGGTGGAGGAGCCTGCGACTGAGGAGGCGGATGAGGACGACCCGTACGACCAGTGGGGGCCCGGTGAACAGCGCATCCGGGATGTATACGAGCCGATCGGCGTGAGGCTGGACCGGAGTCGAGAACGCATCGTGGTGCGAGACGTGGCCACGGGGACGTACTTCTCACGTCGAGTCGATTTCGCGGAGTTCCTCGTGGCGCTGTTGCAGCGGGGGCTACGCATCTGTGGGCGGTCCGGCGCATGGCTTCGTGTGGACACTGCGGGTCGAAGTGCCTTCCGCAGCGGCCCGTGTGTCATGAGGCATGCCAGGGCAGCAGCAGAGGCGGCGGCGGGGCTCGTCGTCTCGTCGTCGCATTGCGACGGGCTTGCGGACGGGGGCCGCGAAGCGTGCGAAGCACGCCGCGGCCCGTCCGCGGCACTTCACTTGAGAAGAACGGGTAATCCTGACGGCATCATGCACCGGCTTATTGATCGCTGGTTCCGCGAGGATGCCTTGGGGGTGCGGAGTGAACTGGACGCGTGAACTGTTTGTCACCGAGGTTGATTGGAGGCTGGGTGCTGAGCTGCAACGGCAGGTGGGCGCGGTGTATCGGTCCATGTCTGACATCGAGCTTGGGGAGGCGTGGGGGAGGGTGTTGTGGTGGGTCTGGACCGCGTTTGACGTGGGCGGGGACGTGGAGTGGGGTAGCGTGAGGCGGAGGTGTGCGAAGGTGCTTTGGCAGGAGGCAAGACGATCGATTGCGCGACGCGGAGCGCAGGCCTGGGGATTCGTGTCGCTCGAGGACGTAGAGCGTGACGGAGTCGTCAGTGGTGGTGGCTTGGTGGCGAGGGCGAGTATTGACGCGAGTCGGGTGGAGCGAGAATGGCGGTGGGTGCAAGCAGCGATTCGGGTTGCAGGCCTGACGAAGTTGGAGCGGGGCGTATTGGAGTTGAAGTTGGCGGGAGTCACCGATGGGAACTTCATCGCCGACGTCTGCAGAACGACACGTGGAGCGGTGTCGCCTCTGATGGCGAAGGCAAGGACCAAGCTGCGGAAGGTTCTTCAAGGGTGTGAAGTGGGAGCCTCATCGAAGGTCGAAGCATCTTCGGGACGAACTCGAACGAGAGCGGAGGGGGATCGGCGGAGCCGGGAGGACGGGGGATTCGCAAGAAGGGGGCCCCGTCCGGACGGCGACGACGATCCCCCGAGCCGGACGGACCGGGGCGGGCTCTCCTGAGGGGGATCGGTGGTGAGGGCTGGACTCGGGAAAGCCGAGAAGGATCAACGAACATGGTGCAACGCTACGTGTGGTGGGACGAAATCCAGAAGCACAGGCGCGTCAGACTCGATGTCCGAGCGCCCGAGCCGATGGTGGATGTTCTGAGGGAGGTGGCGAAGAAAAGCGGTGTGAGCGTGAATGGGCTCGTCGTCGGCATCCTCGCGTATGCCGTTGATCCTGACCGCCGTCGGTTTCTCCGAGTTGAAGTGATCCCATCTGTGAGGGTGTCGGACAATCGTCCGGAAGGCGAGCCGGTAGCCATTCCGGTACTGCCGCCAACCCCGTCTGACGCAAAGCGTTGGAAAAGACACTAGGTCCTATAATCTGTGTTATGTCAAGCGCGTCGGGCCCTGACCACCCGCCGCAGAACCGGCGGCTCACAGGCAGGGAGAACCCGATGCGGACGCCGAGGGGACTTCAGGCCCGGTTACAGCTGCGTATCGGACCGCGCCATCTTCTCGGACGCGCCGAACAAGTGCATGGAGTCCGGCGCGCCGGTTTCGCGGCGCATCCGCCAGCCGTGCCGCCCCGACCCGTAATAGTTGGGCAGAGCGCGTCGGACTTGGAACCCGAGGCGATGGTACAGCGCGATCGCGGTCTCGTTGTCCTGGCGCACTTCGAGGTAGATGCGTGCAATGCCCTGCGATGCGAGTTCGCCGAGGGTGTGTTCCGCGAGCAGGCGCCCGATGTGTCGCCCCTGCGCGTCAGGATGCACCGCGATGGCGTAGAGCCGCCCGGAGCGCGAGCGCCGGTGCTGGCGGGTCAGGCCGACGCTCCAGCCCATCACCCGGCCCTCGATCTCCGCGACCGCGACGGGCGCGCGTGGATTGAGAATGAGTGATTTCACCTGGCGCTTGTTGAACGTCTCATCCAGCGTCTCGAAGCAGGTCCGTTCGATCTCAAGAATCGCGGGCACATCGCGCAGCGTCGCCGGGCGCACCGCGGGCGTCGGGCTTTCCGGATGCGGCGCCACGGCGGGCTCCACGCGGTGCGGCGGGTTCTCACCGGGGATCCCCGGCGGAATCAACCCCCCGACCACCAGCACCGGCGAGCGGCTGAGGGCGTACTTCGCGATGAGGCGGATCGGCCGATAGCTCTGCTTGGTAAAGCGCAGGCTGGGGATGCCCCAGTCGTCGCCCACGTTGGTTTCGGGACAATGGCCCCACGCCTGGCGGCAGAACTCGCTGAAGATGAACTGCGGTGCGCCGGCGAAGTCGGAGTCGCATTTCTCCGCGATCACCATCGCCTGGCTCGGGCTGAGCTGCTCGCCGATGGTGAAGCCGATGAGCCGGTCGCGGTGCCAGAGCCCGAGGGACTTGAGCCCGAGGCCGCGGAACGTCCGCAGGAGCCGGGTGGTGGAGTCCAGGTCGCGGTGGCGCAGCACGTCAGTGCCCACGTGGGCGTCGGAGACCTCGCCGTCGTGCGAAAGATCGCCGCGGCTCGCCCAGGTGTGCAGGAGCGTAATGCAGTGCTCGACATCGTCGGCCTCGAGCGGGCGCGTGCCGTGCTCGGGGAACTCCCGCACGAACTTCGAGCGGGCGTGGCGTTTGCTCTTGAGCGAACCGCCCGCGAGGTCGATCAGGCGGGCCGTGTCGTAGACATAGTCGGACCAGAGGGGGGTCGCCGAGAGGGAAGACTCGCCCGACGCGCGGACCCGTTCGAGGAGTTCATCCGAAACGTACTCGATGCGCGAATGCGAGCGACGGCCCGCGCGGTCGTTGGCGCGATCCATGATCTCAAACGATGCACCCAGGGCCGCGCCCATGTCGCGCTCGGTCGCCCCCGGCATCGGGAGGGGCGGCACGATCATGGTGAGATCGCCTCCTTCGCTCGAGAAGACGCAGAGGTGCCTCTCGATGACCTTCCATCGCAGCGCGAGCGCGTCGGACCACATCCACACGCTCGCGAACGAGTAGTCAGAGATCGGCTGCTTCAGGTTTGAGAACGCTTGTTCGAAGGTCGCCTTGTCATCGAGGCTGACCTGTTTGAGGCTCTCGTCGAGCCCCACGCTTTCGTCCATCGGGCGGCGTGATTGCCTACCTCCGGGCGGCGAACCGGGGTGACCGGCGCCGAGTTCCGTCGCGCTTCGGGTGCACACGCACCCGAACGCGACCACGGGCGGAACAATACTCGGCTTTCACGGATTGGGGAGTTCCAAGTTTCACGAATGTGGAAACTACTTTTGCCCGGCGCCCCCGGGGGCAACCCCGCGAAACCCCTACCCCCGGGCGGGCCCCGGGTCCCCCACCGCCAAGCACATGGCCCGTTCGAGCAGGCCCTTGGCCCCCAGTATTGCTTCCACGGCGTCTCGGACCGCCCCCCGGCCGCCGGGGCGGGGCGTGCGCCACGCCGCCGCGGCGGCAACCGCCGGCTCGGCGTCGGCCACTGCAATGGGTAAGCCGACCATCTGAAGGGCGGGGAGGTCGGGCCAATCGTCGGCGATATACGCGGCTTCGCCGGCGCCCATCCCAAGCCGAGAGAGCAGCCCGGCGAGCGCGGACGCCTTGTCTGAGACTCCGTCCAGAACCATTGCAATGCCAAGCTCTTGCGCGCGAGCACGCAACGCCCCCCCGCTGCGCCCTGTGATGATCGCGACCTCAAGACCGAGGCGCATCCACAGCCGGAGCCCGAGTCCGTCGCGAACGTTGAACGTCTTGAACTCCACGCCCTCGGAGTCGAGGTTGATGGTGCCGTCGGTCAGCACTCCGTCTGCATCAAGGATCAGCAGGCGCACGCCCCGGGCAATGGGGATGAGGTCTGCGGGCAGGTGGTTGGGGCTCGGCGGGCTCATATCGAACCCTCGTCGCTCACGAGCCGGAGGGTGATGAGGTCCTGCACGTCCACGATGCCCACCGGGCGGCCCTGGGGATCGACCACCGGGAGTTCATCCTGGCGATGCTCTCGCACGAGCAGGACCGCCTGTTTGACCGTGCTGGAGTCGGGCAGAGTGCGGGGCGAGCGCGTCATCACCTCGCGGATGGGTTTCGCCAGCTCGGTCGGGCCGCGCAGGATGAGCCGGCGCAGATCGCCGTCGGTAAAGATGCCGGCCAGCCTGCCCCGGTCATCGACAACCAGCATCGCGCCGGGGCGCCTCGGGGTCAGCGCCGACGCGGAGCGCAGAGCTTCGGCCACAGAAGTGCCCTCGTCGATCAGCGGCACATTGACGCCCACCCGGAACCGGAGAATGTCGGTGACGGGGCGCAGCGTGCTGCCGAGCGAGCCCCCCGGGTGGCGCTTGGCGAAGTCCTTCTGGGTGAAGTTGCGTCGGCGGGCGAGGCAGAGCGCAAGGGCATCGCCCAGGGCCATCATCGCCGTGGTGGAACTCGTGGGAGCGACGAAGTCCGGGGCCCCGGCCTCTTCAAATTGTCCGAGCGGGAGCGCCACCGAGGCCAGCGTGTCCAGCGTGGGCGGACGCCCGTCCGGGCCTGGTCCCCGGCTCATCGAGACGACCGGGATCCCATCCTGGCGCAGGACCGCGGCAAGGTTGACAACCTCCTCAGTTTCGCCGGAGTACGACAGGCAGATGGCGGCGTCGGAAGGT
The DNA here is from genome assembly GCA_020847175.1 of Phycisphaerales bacterium. Taxonomy (GTDB): domain Bacteria; phylum Planctomycetota; class Phycisphaerae; order Phycisphaerales; family UBA1924; genus JADLCM01. Next base: position 54,859 of record JADLCM010000038.1, on the reverse strand, counting down.
CGGAAGCGCCCGAGGTCGCCGTGGGCGGCCTCGGACGGATGGACGCTGTGAGACGGGATGCCCAGCGACGCCATGGTCGCGGAGATCTTGGCCCCCACGAGGCCGGACTTGCCGAGCCCGGACACCAGCACGCTGCCCCCCGCGTCCGCGCACGCGCCCAGCACGTCCAGGGCGTGGGCGAATGGCGCTCCGAGCGAGTCAGCCAGCACCATGAGCGCCCGGGCCTCGCGTTTGAGGATGTCTCCTGCCCACGCCGGCTCCGCAGGACTTTCGGCCATGCCGCAGGGTACACTGCCCGAAGTCACACGGGGCCGTCGTTCCCGCGGAGCGGGACCAGGGGTTCACGGATGAGCACCGAATACCGGGTACGGCTGGAGTCGTTCGAGGGGCCGATGGACCTGCTCCTCCACCTGATCCGGCGCGCGGAAGTGGACATCCACGACATCCCGATCGCCCGCATCGCCGAGCAGTATGTCGCGCACCTTGCGGGTATCGAGCGGATTGACATCGAGCTCGCCGGCGAGTTTCTCCTCCTCGCGGCCACGCTGACCGAGATCAAGAGCCGAGTGCTCGCGGCGCCCGAAGCACGCGCCGGCGCGGAGGGCGCGGCGGAGACCCCGGACCCGCGCGCAGAGCTGGTGCGACAGCTGCTCGAATACAAGCGGACGCGCGACGTTGCGGAAGCCCTGGATCGGCGCCGGCGCGAGTGGGAGCTCCGGGCGCCGGTCTCGGCCGGCAGGGCGGCCCGCGGCACACCCGCCGAGCAACCGACAGAGACGGATCTCGACGACCTCACGATCCAGGACCTGGTCGAAGCGTTCGCACGCATCGCCGAGTCGGTGAACTTCGCGGCCCTCGGTTCGCACGAGGTGCTGGACGATTCGACACCGCTCGAACTTCATGCCGAGGACCTGCTGGATTGCCTGCGACGGGCCCCGGGGCCGCTCACGCTCCGATCGGTGCTGGAGGGCCGAGCACGAAAGGAAATGCTGGGGCTGTTCCTGGCGATGCTTGAACTCGTACGGCAACGGCGCCTGCGGGTTCGTCAGTCCGGCGAGTCGATTCTCATCGAAGCACGCCCGGAGGAACCCGATCTCGCGGAGGCCGACTCCGAGACCGCGAACGCGGGGGTGGAATCGTGACGACGATCCTCAATGTCATTGGCATGCACTGCCCGGGGTGCGCCGCGGGCGTGCGTGCCGCGCTCGCGTCACTGCCCGGAGTGACCGACGCCAAGGTTGACCTCGCGGCTGGGCGGGCCAGCATTGAACACGGGCCTTCGGTCGGATCAGCAGACCTCGTGCGGGCGGTTGAGGAACGCGGGTTCACGGCGCATCCCGCGGCCGGCTGACCCGGGGCGGTATGCTCTGGACATGACTGCGCCCGATGATTCACCCGCAGGCGGGCCTTCCGCCTCTCTCGGCGCGCCAAGCGCGGGAGGCGAAGCAGCATCGCCTGGCCCAGACGCCCCGGGCGCGATCGAAGTCGTGCTTCAGGCTCACGGACCTCTTCCGGGCCGCCCGAGCCGCCCTTGACGATTCCGGCGCATGCACACTCTATGTGGCGCTGGGCTCGCTGATGTGGACCGAGACCCCCGGCGCGACCGAGCGAAGGCGCGCCCCCCTGCTGCTGCTGCCCGTGTCGCTGGAGCGCCCGTCGGCGCGCGAGCCGTTCGTGCTGCGCCGGTTCACCGACGAGCCCCGCGTGAACGTGACCCTGCTCGAAAAGCTGCGTCTTGACTTCAAGCTCGACGTGTCGGGCCTGGAGACTCTGCCCGAGGATGATCTCGGCATCAACGTGGGCGAGATGCTCACGCGCTTCCGCAGGCTGGTGCGCGATATCGAGGGGTGGGAAATCGTCGAGACCTGCGATCTCGGGCTTTTCTCGTTCTCCAAGTTTCTCATGTGGCTCGATCTCCACGCCCGCGCGAATGATCTGATCCGCAGCCCGATGGTGGCAGGCCTGGTGCTGGGCACCGGGCTGGAGACCGGCACCACCCCGCCCTCTGATCCGGCCTGCCTGGACTCGGCCTTCGCGCCCGGCGACCTGCCCTGCCTGCTCGACGCCGACAGTTCTCAGCTCGCGGCGGTCGCCGCCGGCATGGCCGGGCGCAGCTTCGTGCTCCAGGGGCCGCCGGGCACGGGGAAGTCACAGACCATCGCCAACCTGATCGGCTGCGCGCTCGCGGAGGGCAAGCGAGTGCTCTTCGTGGCGGAGAAACGTGCCGCCCTCGATGTGGTGCGTTCGCGCCTCGACCGCTGCGGTCTCGGGCCGTTCTGCCTTGAGGTCCACAGCCACGTCTCGGGCAAGCGCGATGTGCTGGACCAGATTCAGGAGGCCATCGAGGCCGGACGCACTTCCGAGCCTGAGGCGTGGGCCGGGGCGGGCGCGGAACTCGAGGAGGTGCGTGACGAACTCAACGAGTTGGCCGACGCGGTTCACGCGTCGCGACGCCCCGGGCTCTCATGGTACGAGGCGACCTGCCGCGTGCTGTCCCGCGGCAAAGCCGCGGATGTGCCGCTGGCGATTCCAGAACTCGACAACCTCGATTTGGCGCGCGGAGAAGCCCTTCGGCATGCGGCGCACGAACTCTCTCGCGCCGCTCGACCCGTCTGGCCCATCCGCACGCACCCGCTGCGCGAGGTCATTGCGGTCTCGCCGAACGCCCGCGACGTCGCGGCCGTCGCGATCGATGCGGCCCGGGCCGGCGCCGATGCGCTCGTGGATGCGCTCGACGGCTTCCTCGCCGGCGCCCGCGCCGCCGTCGCGCCGCCCGGCACGCCCCCTCCCGCCCTCTCTGACGCCCGCACGCTCTCCTCAGCCGACCGCAGCGCCGCGCTCGCCCTCGCGGGCCTGGGCCCTGCGCCCGCGGGGTTCGCGACGAGCGCCGCCGACCCGAGCCGTTGGCCCGGCGTGGAGGCGGCCCTGCGAGGATGGGTGCGCGATGCGAACGCGCTGCGGGCGGCTCGCGCCGAACTTGAACAGGCCTGGTCCCCTGCGATGCTTGATGCCGACCTTGAAGCCATCGAGCGCGCCCTGGCGCGGGCCGATGCGCGATCATTCATCGGCTTCCGCTGGTGGTGTGCTCGCAGCCCGCGCAAGGCGCTGCGCCCGCTCGTCCGCGGGACACTGCCCAAGTCGATCCCGGACCTTCTCCGCGCCGTGCGCGCCGCCGGGGCACTCCGAGCCGAGCGGGCCCGCCTCGGCACCCTTGACGAAGCGGCCAAGATCTTCGGCCCGTCTTGGAACAAGGGCGAGCCGACTGCCGGCGCCCTGGAAGCCTGCGTCTCGTGGGGCGCCCAGGCCAGTTCAGTCTGCCGGGCGCTGGGCGAAAGCCGCGACCTCGCTCCTCTCGCCGGCGCGCCGGTCGCTCCGGGGTGGCCGGGCTCGGTGGCGACTGGCTCGGCGGATCGATTCATCGCCGCGGAACGCGACTTCGAACATGCGCACCAGGCCCTCGCCAACGCCCTCGCCCACGACCTCATCTCGCTGGGCGCGGATTCCGGCGGGAGCCTGGCCTCGCTGCTGGGGGTGTTTGCCCGGTGGCGCGCGGGCCTCGACGAACTCGATGACTGGTCGCACTGGCGAGCCTGCGTGCTCGACGCGGGAGAACCCTTGGCGGGTCTGGCCGGCGCCCTCGCTTCGGGCGGCGCCTCGCCCGACGACATCCCCGACGCATTCGAGAAGGCGCTCTGGCGGGCCTGGGCCGATGTCATCGCGAGGGCGGACTCCCGCCTGAACGCATTCTCCGCGAGCGCGGCCTGGGGACTCGTTGAACGGTTTCGGGCCGCGGACACGCGCCTCATCGAACTCGCCCGGCACGTGGTCCGAGCTCGACTCTCCGCGCGACTTCCCGAAGGCGCAGGCCCGGCGAGCGAGCACTCCGAGATGGGAATCCTCCAGCGTCAGCTCAAGTTGCAGCGCCGGCACCTGCCGGTCCGCCGGCTGATCGAACGGCTGCCCAACCTTCTCCCCCGGCTCAAGCCCTGCTTTCTGATGAGCCCCCTCTCCGTCGCCCAGTATCTCGACGCGGCTCACCCGTCCTTCGATCTGGTGATCTTCGACGAAGCCTCGCAGATTCCCGTCTGGGACGCGGTCGGCGCCATCGCGCGAGGTCGGCAGGTCGTTGTCGTCGGTGATAGCCGCCAGCTCCCCCCCACCACGTTCTTCCGGCGCCTCGAAGGCGACGAAGCCCCGGAAGAAGACATCGAAGAACTCGAGAGCGTGCTGGACGAAGCCGTCGCCGCCGGCACGCCGGAGGTTCGCCTGCTCTGGCACTACCGCTCCCGGCACGAGAGCCTGATCTCATTCTCAAACCAGCGCTACTACGCGGGCCGGCTTCAGACCTTTCCTTCGGCGCGGGCCGTCAGCCCTTCGCTGGGCGTGCATCTTCGGCGGGTGGCTGGCGTCTATGACCGCTCCGGAACACGCACGAACCGCATCGAGGCCGAAGCGCTCGTCGCAGAGGTGCTCGGCGCGCTGCAGGCCGCGGCGGCGGCCCGGACTCCGGTAAGCCTCGGCGTGGTGACATTCAGCCAGGCCCAGCAGACGCTCATTGAAGACCTCTTTGACCGGGCCCGGTCTGAACACCCCGAGATTGAGCCATACTTCACGCAGGAGATTGACCCGGTCTTCGTGAAGAACCTGGAGAACGTTCAGGGCGACGAACGCGACGCCATGTACTTCTCCATCGGGTACGGCCCCGATGCCGCAGGGCACCTGACGCTCGGCTTCGGACCCCTCAACCGCGTGGGGGGCGAGCGCCGGCTCAACGTCGCGGTCACGCGGGCCCGCTCACGGCTCGTTGTCTTTGCGAGCATGGACGCCGATGCGATCGACCTCTCCCGCACATCGTCGGTCGGGGCGGGGCACCTCCGGGCGTTCCTCGAACATGCCGAGCGGGCGTCGACGGGCACGTCCCGGCCGCCCGAGCAACTGCCCGCAGAACTGCTCGCCCCCGCGCGGGGGCTCCAGGATGCCCTGCGGGCACACGGGTACGAGAGCGACCTTGCCGTCGGCGCCAGCCCGTACCGCGTTGACCTCGGCGTGCGCCACCCCGAGCGCCCGGGGGAGTACGCGCTGGGCGTCGAGTTCGACGGCCCGTTCTACGCCCGCGCATCGACCTGCCGCGACCGGGAACGCTCACGCCAGGGCGTGCTGGCCAATCTGGGCTGGACCATCGAGCGCGTGTATACGCACGAATGGGCCCGCCAGCCGGAGCGTGTCGCTGAACGCATCTTGGGACGGCTCGTTCGTGGTGCCGGAGCGTCGCCGGCGGGTGCGCCGGCTTCATCGGCGCGCGCGGCGCCGCCGGAAGCCCGTCCGGCAGGGGCCCGCGCCGCCACCCCGTATTCCGCGATTGCCACCGGCAAGGCCCGAGGCTCGCCGGAGCAGTTCCATGACCCCGTCGCTGATCGGACCCTCGGCCGGGCGATTCTCGAAATCGTGAAGCATGAAGGGCCGATCGTGCCAGCCCTGCTCGCCAGGCGGGTCGCCCGGCTCTGGCGCCTCTCTCGGGTCACCTCGCGGGTGCACGCCCGGATCGCCGAACTGCTCGCTTCCCAGCCGGGCATGCCCGAAGAGCGTGACGGCGCGCTCTGGCCCCTCGGGGGCGACCCGGAATCCTACAGCGCCTTCCGCCCTCACGGGCCGGAGGAAGACGACTGGCGTGAAATCGAGGAGATCCCCCCCGCGGAGCTGCGCGCCGTCGTCGCGGCGGTGCTGCGCACCAACGTCGCCCTGCCCGTCGAAGAGCTCGCCCGGCAGGCCGCGCTCTGGATGGGCTTCGCGCGGGGTACCTCACGAACCGATGAGGCCTTTGTTGCCGCGGCCAGGCAGCTGGCCAAGCGCGGTGGGTGCATCATTGAGGACGGCCAGGCCCGCCTCATCTGAACGCCGGCGGCCCGGGGCGCGCGACCGATGATCTGGCCTTCCCCGAGCCGGCCTATCGTCTTGGATGGCGGGGTGCGTCCGCCGCGACGAGGGGCGTTGGGCGTGCTCACCATCCGATCCATCACCCGCCAGGACCCGCTGTACGCGCAGGAATGCGATCTGCGGGAGCGCGTGCTGCTTCGTGAGGTTGGGCTGGACATGTCAAGCTTCAAGGTCCTCTTCCCCGACGCCGAGGAGAAGTTCGAGCACTTCGTCGCCGTCTTCGACCATCCTTCCGGCCCGCGCGTCGTCGGGTGTGCCCTGCTGCTTCCCAACTACCCCGTTCCAGGGCGCGGCAAGCTGATGCAGATGGCCGTGGACCCCCAGCGCCAGGGCGAGGGCATCGGGCGGCGCCTCGTCGTGGCCGTCGAGCGACGCGCCTTCGGCGAACTCGGCCTGGGCGAAATCTTCTGCCACGCGCGCGATGTCGCGTACGGTTTCTACGAACGCCTGGGCTGGGATTTTGATTCCGAGGTATTTCTTGAGGCCGACGCACCGCACCGGCGAATGACAATCCGCAATCCCGAGGCCGTGACCGCATAGGCGCGCCATTCGCTCGGGGTGTTTCAGTGTCGCCTTCGGGGTTTCGCACAGGGCCGGGGTCTGTCGATGATCGATTCCGCCCAGAACCTTCGCGGCGTGCTCCAGGCCCACGGCCTGCGGTGCACCTCGCACCGCGTGCAGGTGTACCGCGCGCTCGCCGCGAGCAGCGCCCACCCCACCGCGGCGGAGCTCCTCTCCTCCGTCCGACACGACCAAGGCGAGATGAGTTTGGCGACGGTCTACAACGCCCTCGAAGCCCTGACCGAAGCCGGCCTGGTCAGGCGCATTGCTCCGGCGGACGGCATCGGTCCGTGTCGGTACGACGCCGATGTCTGCGACCATGTGCACGCTGTTCTTCCAGATGGAAGGGTCGTCGATGTGCCCCCGGCGCTGTCGGCGGGATTGCGGGATGCAGCGGGCACGCCCTTTCAGCTCGCCTTGGCTGAGTACCTGGGAATCCCGGTCGCCGAGGTCGACATTCGCGTTGTTGTACGCTGACCGCGCCGTCTCGCGCATGATTCCTCATGCCCGCCCGCCCTTGGGCCGATATCCCGTACGGTCAGGCCCGGGGCTACGCCCCGGGAAACGGCGGGAGTCACGCATGAACCTTGCGGTCAATCGTCGGCGCTATGAGCGGTTCCAGATGCCCACCCCGTATTGCACGGTGCGCGTCCGGCCGCTGTGGTCCCCCTCGTTCACGCACGAGGGGCACGTTTACGACATTTCCGAGAACGGAATCCGCTTTGAGTGCGACGACCCGATCGAGCCCGGCACGCAGATTGCCGTCGAGATCATGCTGCCCACGCCCACGCATCCTGACGCGGTCGACGAGAACCCGGGGCGCGCAGTCTATGCCTTCGCCAATCTGATTTGGGTCAATGAAGAGGATCTTCCGGGCCCGGTGCGCATGGCCGCAGCCATCAGCCGATTCGCCCGCACCGGGGATCGTGAACGCCTGATGCGCCGCCTGATCGCCGGGCGCTACGCCCGCGCCGCGTGATCCCGCCGCGCACGGACGCGCGGCAGAGCGACAAGGAAGTCCATCAATGCCGGTCGGCGCCGCGGTGGGGCCGACCGGCGATTCTTTGCACCCGGACTTCTGCATTCTGTAAGCCGCTCAAAAGGACACGGCATCGGTCGTCCGCGCGGACTGATGCCGATGCCGTGCAGGGGGGGGGTGAAAGGTGCGCCCGAGGGGCCGCCCAAAGTCTCCGCCGGTTGAATGGTGAACCTGGGGCGACGCGGCGCGTCAAGCCTGCGGCCAGCGCCCGATCCCAGCCGCCTGAAAGCCCCAAAGTCATACGCCTGAAGGAGGCTTTGGTTCCCGCCGAAGGCTGCTTCTTCGAGTCGCTTCTTCTGTCGCCCCACGACCGGCACCCGCCGCAGCCCTCCAAAGTCCTTCAGCCAGCCGAAGATCGCCTCGTCGAATCTTCGCTTGCACTGGCTCACCTTGAAGGCCCGGCCACCCGTCCCCCGCTGGCTGGTCCGCTCACCCAGGGCCTGCTCGGGCCGCACGGTGTACAGGCTCATGAGGATCAGGGCCTTGAGCAGCCGCTCGGGCGGGATGCCCGGGCGCCCCCCCCGGGCTATTCGCGACCCCGAGCGTGCGGCACATCCCCGCGAGCGCCTCGAAGGCCATCCACTCGATGGCCCGCGGAGGGTGCCTTTCGGGGACCAAGGGCTCGAGGTGGATCGTGACCAACAGGCTGGTCCGGCCGGTGATGCGCCCTCTCGTCCGCGTCGGTTTTTCAACGGCCTGTTAGTCGCCTTGGCCCGGAACGGGCGACCACAGGTAGTATGCGCCGCCTTGCATCTCTCCCAGCCCCGGCAGGTCGAGGCTGAGCGAGAAGTCCGGCCCCGAAGCCTGTGCCGGGCCGGTTGACGCCGCGGCATACGCGGACTCGACCCGGCGCGCGGCATCGTGAATCTTCACCAGCGTCGCGGCTTCGATCCTGGCGCACGCCTTCGCCCTCGCAAAGGCCTCACGCACGCCGCCGGTCGAATCGACGAGTCCCCACTCGGCGGCTTGCGCCCCCGTCATCACCCGGCCGTCAACGGCCTGGCCGGCGAACTCCGCCCGCAGCCCCGGCCGACGCTCACGCACCTTGGCGACAAACCCGGCGTACATCTGGTCCACCATGCCTTGCAGGATGGCGAAGTGCGCCTCGCTGGGCGGGCTGAGCGGGTCCGCGAGCGCCTTGTTCGGGCCGCTTACGACCGCTCTCGCTGAGATGCCGATGCGGGCGAGCCCGATGCTGACGTTCAGCGTCGGGAGGATCACGCCGATCGAGCCGGTGATGCCGCTCGCCTGGGCCACGATCTCGGCGCAGGCCAGAGAAACGTAGTACCCGCCGCTTGTGGCGATCTCCCCGAGGCTCGCGATGACTGGCTTCCCCGTGCGTTCCTGGAACAGCCGGATCTCCGAGTACAGCACATCGCTTGCGACCACCGTGCCCCCCGGTGAGTTGATGCGGAGCACGACCGCCTTGATGTCCGAGTCCTCCTCCGCGACCCGGAACTGGGCCAGGACTTCATCGACCATGTTGCTCCCGCCGGACAGGATTCCCGTCCTGCGCACGTCCGCGATCAGCCCCGCGAGATCGATGACCGCGACTTTCCAGCGTCCCGCGTCTCGGTCTGTCAAGACCACCGATTGGGCGTACCCCTGCCGCCCCGGAGTCAGGTCGACCGAAAAGTTGAGGGGTGTGCAGCCGGTGAGAAGGCAGAGCGCCACGATGATCGATGCAAGCCTGGGCATGGCCCAGTCTACCCTCTGTCCTTGCCCGCGAGGCGAGGGAGGCGTCATGCCCCATGATCGCGTCAATGCTCTCGGCGCCTGCGCCAGCCCATACCTGCTTCAGCACGCCCGGAATCCCGTCGAGTGGAAGCCCTGGGGGGAGGCCGCCTTCGCTGAAGCGCGCGTCCGCGATGTCCCGATCTTTCTCAGCATCGGCTATTCCACGTGCTACTGGTGCCATGTCATGGAGCGGGAGTGCTTTGAAGACGCGGCGATTGCCGCCCTGCTCAACGACTCGTTCGTCTGCATCAAGGTGGACCGCGAGGAGCGCCCCGACGTTGACGACCTCTACATGGCCGCCACGCTCATCATGAACGGGCACGGCGGGTGGCCGATGACGGTCTTTGTCGAGCCCCGTTCACTCCGTCCGTTCTACTGCGGCACGTATTTCCCCGCCCGGTCCCGCTCCGGCCTGCCCGGTCGGCCCGATCTGGCCCGCGTGATGCGCGACGCCTGGCGCACCCAGCGCACGCAGGTCGAGGCCCAGGCCGAGGCCGTCGCTTCCGCCGTCCGCGAGCAGACCCGGGCTCCCGCCCCTGCGCCCCTGGGGCCGCATGTCGTTGAAAAGGGCGTATCCGCCATCCTCGCCATGTTCGATCGCGCGCGGGGCGGATTCGGGCAGGCCCCCAAGTTCCCTCAACCCTGCCTCATCGATCTGCTTCTTGAAGCCCGCGAAGGCGCGGCGGACAAACCCACCGCGCGTGCGCTGGACGAGGCGGTACGGCGCACCCTCGATCGCATGGCGATCGGGGGCCTCTTCGATCAGGTCGCCGGAGGGTTCCACCGGTACTGCGTCGATGCCGACTGGAGCGTGCCGCACTTTGAGAAGATGCTCTACGACAACGCGCTGCTCGCGGGTCTGTACGCCCGGGCCGGGGCACGTTACGGCGACGCGTGGTTCGTCGACATCGCGAAGCGCACCGCGGACTACATGCTCCGCGAGCTCGGAGTGTCGGGCGGCGGGCTCGCCGGCGCCCTCGACGCCGAGACGAACGGTCGAGAAGGTCTCACATACGTATGGACCCCCGCCGACCTGACCCGGGCTCTGGTCGCGGCGGATACATCCGAAGCGGACATCTCCTGGGCGATGGAGACGTACGGCCTCGCCCGGGGCCCGAACTTCCGCGACCCGCACCACGCCGATGCGCCCGCCTGTAACGTGCCGCGCCTTTCAGATCGGCCCGATGCGCTCGCCCGGGCCCAAGGTGTGGACGCATCGGACTTCAACTGTCGGCTGGATCGCATCAACCGGGCGCTCGCGGCGGGGCGAGCGTCGCGCCCCCAGCCCGCACGGGACGACACCACCATCACGTCCTGGAACGCGCTCGGCGTCATCGCGCTTTGCGAGGTCGCCCGCGCCTCGGGCGAGCCTTCGTACCTGGCCCGGGCGCAGGTGCTGGGGACGTATCTGTACGAACGGCTGGTCGGGCCCGATGGGCTGCCGCGGCGCTCACGCCGAGGTGGGGCACTCGGTCCGGTGGGCACACTTGAGGATGCCGGCGCCCTCGCGTGGGCCTTGGCACGCCTCGGGCGTGATATCCCATCGCAACAGGCGTACTGGCGCGACGCAGCACGCCGGATGATTGAATGCACGTGTGTGGCCTTTGCCGACTCCGATGGCTCCCTGCTCGATGCCCGTCCGGACGCGGCACCCGAGCTCTTTCTCCCCGCCCGGTCGTTTCACGACGGGGCAATGCCCAGCGGGCACGCGATGCTCCTCCGCGCCTGTATCGAACTCGCCGAGGGCTCCGCGGACGTCGCCGACCGGGAGCAGGCCGTGCGCGTGCTGGCGGAGATGTCCGGGGCGATCGCCGGAGCGCCCGCGTCTTCGCCCTGGGGCGTTCTCGGGCTCCTGCGCATGTTGCGGGCGGGTTGGGTCCGAGGTCCGAGCAGTGAACCGCACTCCGAACCATCTCAAAGCCCGGCCCCCCCTCCGGTCGAGGTCTGGGCCGGCGTCGAGCGTGTGACGGTGATGCCGGACACACCCGCGCTCGTTCCGATCCTGCTTCGCATCGCGCCCGGACATCACGTGATCGCGGGCGACCCGGGAGACGGAGGTGAGCCGTACGAGCCCCTCCGCGTCGGCGTCATCAACGGCACCGGTGTTCAGGCTTTCGTCGACTATCCAAGCGGCGCCGGCTCGGCCCCCGGCCCGCGCTCATACGAAGGCACGGTCGAAATGACCATCGTGCTCGAGCGCCAGGGAGAGTGGTCCGGGCGGCCCCTCCTCGCGTTGCGCTACCAGGCCTGCACGTCCGATTCGTGCCTCGCACCCGTCACCGTCGAACTCGATGTCGCGCTCGATCCCGGGTGAGTGTCGTGGGCGAGGGGTGACGCACGACCTTGTCCCGGTGTCGTCAGGCTCTCGATATCGGTCGTGATTGAAGGCAGGGCCTCGGCGAAGCCTTCGGCTCCGGTCCTCCTGGTCGCAATGCGCGGCGAGCGGGCTTCCGTGTGCGCCCCGACGCGTCACGATCCTGCCGGATGATCTACTGATGCCGGAGGGGGCTTCGCCTTGAGGCCGCTGTGCTACCTCGGCACCGGCCGAGGCACGTGTCCCATCACAAAAACGCCGCGCACGGTGCGATTGCGTCGCCCAGGCACAACCAGCGAGGTTTCGTAGCCGAGAATCGGCTCGTCACCGTCGCGCCCTTCATCGCAGGTGGCCTCGGTGGTCCGCGTGAGCCGCAGGATCACATCGTCACGACCCGGGAAGTTCGGATCGTAAATGCGGATCTCGACGTGCCCTTCTGCGGTTTCGGTCCAGCCGTACGCCAGCACCTGATGATTCTGCCAGGGCATCGCCCCCTCGCGCCAGGTGCGATACACCAGTCCCAGGGGCAGCACGCCGTCACGCTCGAGCTTCTGCCGCGCCCCCGCGAGGGCGGCGAACGTGTGGGCCCGGATGCCGCCCGCGCCGGAATCCGACATCGCCATCCACTGCATGAACCGAATTCCACGGTACCCCATGAACCCAAGCGACCTCGCCTGACGCACCCACAGGTAGGCATGCCACGCGGTTCCCGGCCCCGGCGGTGTCCGCATGTCCGGCGTCTTCGCGTCGGCGATGTAGTAGTCCGCCGCGGCGAGGCTCATTCCGCCGCATAGCCCGTACGCGCCGGAGCCGGCGCGCTCGCGCGCGCCGGGTTCGGTCACGGGCCATGGCCAGCCGACGAAAGAGTTCGTAAACGCGAATCCGTGCCGCGCGACGTTGAAAGCCGGACGGAGGCCGGTGCGTCTGTCGGTCGTCGCGGAAGCGCCGTCCGCCGCAATGCCCGCGCACCACGCAACGCACGCAGCGGTGGACGCCCGCATCAACGCAACCCAACGCCCGCCGCGCCGATGCCTCATGCGTGATGCCCTCGCTGCACTTCAATCACGTGGATGGCCTGCTCGGTCGCCGCAACGATTGCCGACGCACGCTTGGCGTTCAGGAGCCTTCCCCGCAGCGCCACCGGGCCGCCAGGCCCCAGCGCCGCGAGCTCCTTGTTCCAGGCGAAGCACACCATCGCAATCGATGTTACGGCCTGCAGAATCACGAAAGCCATCATGCCCTGCTTCGCCCCGTCCATCAGCCCCTGGATCGGCCCGAGCAACCCGCCCGCCCCGTCGACGTCGGACGTGAGCCCGCCCAGAGAACCGCCCAAGCCGGCTCCGCCCGCGGCCTGGGCGACCAGGGGTATGGTGAGCAGCAGCCCTCCCAAGCCGAGCGCCATGAGCCACGACGACACGCGCGAACCCAGCGTGACCCCTGCGAGCGACCCCAGTCGCGCCGAGGCTATTGATCCGCCGAAAAGGCGTCGCTGCGAAACAATGAAGCGCTGCGTGGTGAGCACCACCTTGGCTCGTCGTCCGAGCAGGGCCCCCAGCACACCGAGTTCGAGGCCGCGCGGTTCGTAGGTTGCCAGCACGCGCTCACCCGGCAGCCCGTCAAACCCCCGGGGCCAAGGCAGGCGCAGTGACAGCGCCCGCGCGGGGTCGTCTTCGGGGGCAATTCTTCTTTGGGCCGCGCCCGATTCAGCGGCGACGCGCGGCGCCTGCTCATTCACAGGTCCGGCCGATTCCCCGCGGGCGCTCGGCACCTCTGCCGGTCCTTCCGCGCGGCGCGGAGGTCGCGCCGGGGTTTGCGCGTCATGCGCGCCCCGTGCGGGCGGATCGTTCGGGCGGGGATCGGCCGCCATCGCGGCAAGGCGGGCGGCGGCGGAGGGCAGCTCCTGCACCTGGTGGATGAGCACACCCTGCTGGAGTGCGAAAGCCTCGGCCTCCTCGCGTGACACGGCCTCAAGCACGAGGCTCGCGGGTTTGCCCGTGTCCCGGTGCGCGCCGAAGATGAGAAACCGGGCCGACGTCATGACGAGAGCGTACCGCAGCCTGTGGGGCCACGCCCCGGCACCCTCTGCCCGAACATCGGCCCGGATTCAAGACAACGGGCTGATCTCTCGACCAGCCCGTGTGACGATGTGAACCATCCGGGGAGGCGCCCCCCCGTGCCCGACTTCACCGGGCCAGGAGAACCCGCACGCCGTTGATGCCCGGACGAGCCGTCAGGGGCGTGCGACCCGCGCCCACGCCGCGCTTGACGGCGCGAACGATGTACCGCCCGGGGTGGGTGGGCTCGAAGCGGAACCTGCCCTCATCATTGGTGGTGGTCGTCGCCAGCACGTCGCCCTCGCGGTTGACGAGCTCGACCACCGCATCCGGAACGGCGCGGGCGCCGTCATCGGTGCGCACGGCCACGATACCGTGGATCAGCGCGGGGCGAGGGCGCTCGGGTGACGCCGCCTCTGCCCGTGAAGGCATGAGCGTGACGACTGCAGCGAACAAGACTGCCAGGAAGCCGGAAACGCGAGTGATGCTCCGAACCATGACTACCCTCCAGATGCGGTGTGAATACGTCTCGAAGCGGACGCGGCTGCCCCACAGCCGACTGCTCAACGCCCGCGTCGTCACGGCATTGCAACGGGCTCGCATGGAAAGTTGACGTGGGATGCACTCGAGCCTTCATCGCGCCCCACGACAAATGGAGATCAAGCGATGCGTGAATCCGATTTTCTCGCGGCGGTCGTTCGTGCCTCCGGCCCGGTGCTCACCAGGTTTCTTGCGGGGTTCACCGATCGGACGCACACACTCCAGGCACCGGCGCTTCCGAATCACGTCGCGTGGACCCTCGGGCACTGCGCGTACACGATGGGACGTCTCGTGGAGCGCCTGGGTGGCGATCCCCTGCCCGACTGTGACTTTCTGGTCGGCGATGGCACCCGCGGAACTTCGGAACGCTTCGACACCCTGAGCGTGCGGCTGGGGAGCCGTCCAAGGCCAGATGCCGCGATGTACCCCGCGCTGAACCGGGCGACCCGCATCTTTGAGGATGCCGTAGATCGCCTCGCGTCGCGAGCCGGGGCGATGGATGAGAACGCCCTGGCGGTCGAAGTCTCGTGGGGGGCGCAGCAGCGGACCCGCCGAGACCTGCTCGTCCGCGTCAGCCTGCACAATGCGCAGCACGCGGGCCAGCTTGCCGACTTGCGACGGGCGCTCGCCATGCCGACGATCGCGGGGTGAAGCAGCCCTCGGGTTGAAGGTGAGAACGCACCCTCATCGCGCCGCAGGGCCGCCCTTGGGCTTGGGCTGCCTCCACCCGAAGAGCAGCAGCCCGGCAATACCCACGATGAGCAGGGCATCGGCGACATTGGATACGTACGGCCACACCGCGCGCCCACCGGGCAGCGTCAGGGTCGGGAGAGGATGCAGGAAATCGCGGACGCACGCGAACAGCAGTCGGTCGTAGAGGTTGCCCAGCCCGCCACCGATGAGCAGTCCGGCAGAGAGATGCGCCAGCGTGTCCTTCCGGCCCGTGTGCCGCGCAAAGATCCAGAGCACAAAGCCGATCGCCGCCAGCGTGAACACCACGAAGAACCAGCGTTTGCCCGCGCCGATCCCGAAGACCGCCCCCGGATTGAGCACGAGCGTCAGGTCCAGCACATGCGGGACGACGGTGACACGGGGCGTGGGGATGGGAAGCAGCATTTGCAGCGGGGCGCCCGCCCGCTGCGCCGCGAGCACCGCGTCCCGGTCAATCCTCACCGGGGTGTCGGCGAGTCGCGCAAAGGCGAGCGACTTTGTGCCGAGGTCGATCACGAGCGTGAACACCACGGCAGCGAAGAGCACAATCCACGCGCGCCGCGAGCGCCATGCTCCCGCGCCCTTTCGCAGCGAGTGCCCGGGCGCTGCCGGTGAAATCGTCTCGCCGGGGCCGGGTGTCATCTGATCTTGGAACTCCCTAGCGCGTGCGTTCACCACCATGCGGAGGCGGCATCAATCCCGCCCCGGAACCCTACCGACTACGCGGCAACGCCGTGAGAGTCCTTAGCGGTGATAGTGTCGGCGTTCGAGCTCGCGGGCCGCGTCAATCGAGTATCGCGTCCACGGCAGTTCTTCAAGCCGGTCGGCCGGGATGGGCCGCCCGGTGAGTTCACACAGGCCGAAGGTGCCGTCATCCACGCGCTTCACGGCGTCGTCGATCTCGCGGATCAGCTTTCGCTCCGTCGCGGCAAGGTCCAGCGAGAGTGACTGTTCGGCGGTTTCGGTGCCCTGCTCAGCCATGTGGCTTGGCGTGTGTGAGAGCGACCCGCTGGACGTACGCAGAGCCTCCTGCTCCAGTCCGGCGATCTCCGAGACCAGGTCGGCACGCTTCTGGAGCAGAGTCTTGCGGAACTTCTCAAGTTGTGTCTTGTTGAACGGGCTCTTCTTCTTGGCCGAAGGATCGGCCTCGTCCAATGGCGCCCGAACCTTTGCATTGGGTCCGGAAGGAATTAGGGGATGGCGCGGCAGGCGAGTCAGGGTCGCGGGCGCGGGCATGAGCGTCTGGGCCGCACGGGCACGTGCCGGGCGCGGGCGCTTGGGCGTGACCACCGTGATGCCCTTGCGACCCGACTTCTCGTCGG
This sequence comes from Phycisphaerales bacterium, assembly GCA_020847175.1. GTDB lineage: Bacteria > Planctomycetota > Phycisphaerae > Phycisphaerales > UBA1924 > JADLCM01. The sequence continues at coordinate 38,647 of JADLCM010000038.1, read as the reverse complement.
CCATGCCGTCGGAACCCTTCACCCCCGCGGACTTTGGTTCCCCGGTCTTGCTTTCGTGGGCCTTGACGCCGGGCTTGCCCTTTCCAGGCCCTGCGCCGGGTTTGGGTTCGGCGATCGCCTTGGTGCCGGGCTTGGCAGGCTTGCCCGACGTTGACTTCGCCCCTTCGACCTTCGCTGGGCCCGGCTTCACCGCAGCGCCCTTCGGCACCGGGGTCTTGGCCGCGCCCTGAGCGGGCTTGGCTCCGACCTTGCTGGCGGACTTCGATGAAGGAGCTGCCTTGGGCGCCTTGGCGTCCTTGGGTGGCTTGGTTCGAGGTTTCATTTCCGGCTTTGCCGTGCTCTTTGCGGGCTTCACTGCTGCGCCGGCCTTTGTCTTTTTGGCAGGGGCGGGCTTTCGCCCCGCGTCGGTGGACTTTGACTTGCCCCGTGTTTCACTGGGTTTCTTGGTCAAGTCCGGCCCGCCGCCTTTCCTGCCGCCTCCCTGCGGCTGTTCAGCCCTTGCGAGGGCCGGAAGGCTAGTGAATGCCGGTCTGACTGTCAAGCGGGGGAAGATGCCTCAGTTCGGGTTTGGTCCGTACGACGTTCCACGGTCAACCCGCCGCCGTCGCTCGGTACCATCACCCATGAGCGTCAACGCGGCGATCGCCGAGCGGTTCTCCCAGATCGCGGACATGCTGGAACTCACCGGGGCCGATGCCTTCCGCATCAATGCCATGCGCCGGGCCGCCCGTGCGGTGGAGGGGCTCGCCCAAGACCTCGCTTCACTCGCGGCAGACCGCAAGTCCCTCCTGGCCATTCAGGGCGTCGGCGCAAGGGTTGCGGACAAGATCCAGGAGTTCGTGCAGCACGGTTCGATGGCCGAACACCTCGCTCTGCTGGAGCAGGTTCCCCCCGGCCTGCTGCGGCTCTTGCAGATTCCGGGGCTTGGCCCGAAGACGGTTCGGATGCTCTGGACGGAGCGGGGAATCACGGACCTCGACGGCTTGAAGCGGATCATTGCGGACGGTTCGATCTTGAGCCTCCCCCGAATGGGCGCCAAGACGGTCGAGAACCTGAAGGCCGCGATCGCATTCCAGGAGTCCAACTCATCGCGGCTCCATCTCGGTGTGGCGATGCCCGTGGCGCACGGGGTGGTGGACGCGATGTGCGCCGTCCGGGGCGTGACCCGGTGCACGTATGCCGGAAGCCTGCGTCGGGGCGCAGAGACGATCGGCGACATCGATGTGCTGATCGAAACCGGCGAGACGGAGACAGCCCGTGAGGCATTCTGCACGTTGCCCGGCGTGGAGCGCGTGCTGGTGCGGGGCGAGAACAAGTGCTCTGTGCGGATGCGCCTCGCCCAGGAGGGCAATCGCTGGGGCGCCGACGAAGCCGACGGGCGCTCGGTGCAGGTCGATCTCCGCCTGGTCGAGCCGGGAGCGTGGGGCGCCGCCCTCATGTATTTCACAGGAAGCAAGGAGCACAACGTTCGGATGCGCGAGCGCGCGCTCAAGCGCGGCATGACGCTCAGCGAGCACGGGCTCTTTCCCCTCGACCAGGATGAGTCGCCCCCGCACTCCCGCGGCGTGCGGCCCGTCGCGGGCGCGACTGAAGAAGAAGTCTTCGGTGCCCTCGGGCTGCCCTGGATTCCGCCGGAAGTACGCGAAGACAGGGGCGAAATGTCGCTCACCCGAACACCCTCGCTCATCGAGTCCGGGCAGGTCCGGGCCGAGCTGCACGCCCACACCACGGCCTCAGACGGCCTGCTCTCTCTCGACCAGTTGATCGGCCACGCGAAGTCACGCGGATTCCACACGATCGCGGTCACCGATCACTCCAGGAGCTCTTTCCAGGCCAATGGCCTGAGCCCGGAGCGTCTGCGGCAGCAGATCCGCGACGTGCGCCAGGCTCAGGGGCGATTCGCGGGCATTCGAGTGCTGGCCGGCAGTGAGGTGGACATCCTCGCCGACGGCGCGCTCGACTACGACGATGAACTCCTGGCTGAACTTGACATCGTGGTAGCCAGTCCGCACGCGGCTCTCGGGCAGGACAGCGCCCAAGCGACCGCGCGACTGGTGCGGGCCATCGGCCACCCGGCAACCCGCATCCTGGGGCACCCGACGGGGCGACTGGTGAGCCGCCGCAAGGGGCTGGAGCCGGACATGGGTGCGGTCTTCCAGGCGGCCCGGGCGCAAGGCGTGGCGCTCGAGATCAACGCTCACTGGCTCCGGCTCGACCTGCGCGACACCCATGTGCGCGGCGCGGTCGAGGCGGGCTGTCTCATCGCCATCGATTGCGATGTGCACGACCCCGCCGACTTCAACAACCTCGAGTTCGGCGTGCTGACGGCCCGGCGCGGCTGGCTGCCCCCGGAGCAATGCGTGAACACGTGGGAGGCGCCCCGCCTGCACGCCTGGCTCCGCGATCGGCGCGTGGAAGTCACTCCTTGATCTGCACGAGCACCACCGCAACCTTGACCGGGCCGAGATCGGGGTTGGCATCGACCTGGACGCGCAGACGCAGGCGCACCGCGTTGGCGGGCGTCGTGAGCCCGATGTGCGCGAAGTAGACCTCGGACTGCAAGGGAACGTCGAGCTGGGCGTCATCGATCACCGACGCGGTGATCCGCGCCCGGTAGTCATACGCAATGACGCATGCCGCCCAGTGGGACTCTGCGTTCACCTCCCACCAGTCACTGAGCCACGCGGCCTCACCCGGTTTCAACGTGGTGTAGGCCGGGTCTGCGAACAGCGGGGAAGACCGCATGGTCCATTGTTCGCGGTCCGCGATGAACCGAGCGAGGTACCGAGCCAGGGGCACGGGGTTGGTGATGCCCTGCTCGTAGAGCGTCTTCAGACGCGCGCGCCAGCGCTCGGTGCGGGCGGTCTGTCGCTCGTCTGCGGTCTTGTCGAGAAGTTCACGCAGCACGTCGACGCGAGGCCCGTAGCTGGTTCCGCCCACCGCGACGCGCCCGCGCCCCATGAACCCCGCGTTGTTGATCGCCGAAAGCAGCCCAAAGACTTTGCCGTACTCGTTCACGACGGGGCTTCCGCTGCCCCCGCCCGCCGTCTCGAACTGGTAGGTGTAGGTGAGATTGTCCGCTTCGCTCGCGCCGCTCCCGAGAAACACGTCGGTCTTCTTTGAGACGATCCCGGACACGCCCGTCGCGGTGGGGCGGTCCCACGACTGCTGGGTGATGTTCTCGGACGGGAACCCCGCCGAGTAGAGACGAGATCCGCTGGAAACCCGGGCGATCTCCTCGTCCGTCGCCAGCGTGAGCACCGGGGCCTGTTTGTCCTGGTCGGCGGGCTCGATGTGCAGCAGGCCCACGTCGCATGCCCGAATGGTGTCGAGAAAAGCGCTGTCCGCAGTCGAGAAGGGCAGCACCTCGCGGATCAGTTCCAGGTGCCGGGTGTACCCGGGATGCAGCGTGACCCCGGCGATCCGGAGGTCCGCGGGCTCCTTGCCCGATGGCGTGTGCGGGCGGGCGATGAGCGTTTCTCCCGCCCCCAGTTCATTGAAGATCTCGGCGACGTGGGCGTTGGTGCCCAGCTCACCCTTCCGCAGGCTCCACGCGGTGCCCTGCGGCGAGTAGGACGCCGCCCCGCCCGTCTCGGTGCGGATCATCACGACGTAGACCGACGGCAGAATTCGCCCGAGCACGACCTCGCCCGGAGGAGGGCCGTCCTTGGCTCTTGGCACGCTGTTGTAGACGAAGATGCTGACGACCGTGACCAGCACCAGCGTGATGCACGACGCGATGACGATCGTGCGTTTTCGCTCGCGGGCGGTCGCCTGGCCGACGATCCGCATGATGGTGTTCATCCCCGGGCCCTTCGTGGGCGAAGCGCCGGTTCCACCCGCCCGCGCCACCGGGGCAAGGCTTGAATCTCCCTGTGCGGCCGCGGCGGGCTCCGCCGGGGTGAGGCCCGGCTTCGCTGGTGCCGGCGCCCGGCGCGGCGCCGCAATCGTCCTCGCCACTTCAGGCGCCGCAGGCGGCGACGGCGGTGCAGGCGGCGCAGCCGGGGTCGCGGGCGCCGGTGCCGGCGGCAGCACCACCGCAAACTCCGGTCCTCCTGCCCCGAGGGTTACTGTGTCACCCGGGTTCAGGGGTGTCGCGGCAGTGATCCGCGTGCCGTTCACAAAGGTGCCATTACTTGACCCGAGGTCCTGAACGACGGGTCGGCCGCTCACGATCCGCACCTCAGCATGCGCACCGGACACGAGCGGATCTCGATGGGCGTCGAACAGCACGTCCGCGCCCTCGCGACGGCCGAGCAGGACGTTGTCCTTGGTAAAGGCGGCTTCCGTGCCGCTCAAGGTGCTGTTGCGAAGGTGTCTAATCGTAAAGTTGGTCATGCCTATCCGCCACGCGTCAGTGAAGAACTCCGGGTCCGACAGACACACGATACCAACTCAGCCAAGCGTGTGGCTGCGATTCTCCCCGGACCGTGCCGTTCCAAGGATGCGTATGGCGGCGTCATCCAACCGCATCTGCCCGAGCCTGGAGATTGCTTCAGAACGATAGTCCAAGCGATGTGATCCGTGAGCAGATGAGGAGCGCGGCGGCGAGTTCGTGCAGGGCCTGGAAGTGCTCCCCCGGCGTTCGTAGCAAAGCCGGAGGCGTCGGAAGTGACTGAAGCGCGCGAGGGTGCGCTCGATGACGTACCGCAACACGCCCAGCCCGCTGCCGTGGGTCCGTCGGCACGCGGGACCAGTCGGCCCTCAATGCCTTGATCTTCGACACCGCCTGCCACGGCACGTTGAAGCGGAGCACGAAGATGATGCCGCGCAGACCCTCCATATTGTCCCCCGGCGGGCGGCCCGTCTCGGCCCGCGATACCGGCGGCAACAACGACTCGATCTCTTCCCACAACGCTTCCGGGAGCAGATCCGCCGCCATGATCGTGCCTCCGTGCACCTGTGCTGACGGCAACCTTCAACGGCCGATACTCACGTTCTGAAACAGTCTCGAAGGGCATTGCAGACTCCCCGGAGCTCACGTTACCCACGTGGTTTTCGGATCGCAGCCCAATGCCATCGACACGCATGGCGCCGACTGTGCTCCTCGCTTCGTCCGGCGGTTCAAGCCAGCTTCAGCCCGAACATGCGCCACGGGACTCGACCACCGCAGTGCTCGTCGGCCTCGGAGGTCGCCTGCCCGAACAGCCCACGGTCACGCCCTCTGCTGCTCCCGGCGACGTGAACGTGCCACGCCTTCCGCACCGACACGCGCGAACGGGTGCGGTGATTCGGATCACCGGCGCCAGAAACGGATGTGCAGCTGCGCCGGCTGTGCCTCCACGGGCAAGAGCGCCGCCGAGCCGATCTCGATGCGCATTCTTCGCCTCCCCGCGGACTACATCACATCGCGGATCATGATCGTCCGCCCGACCAGTTTGCGGCCGCGCCCGATGATGGCCTCCTCAAGGAACGAGGGCGGCAACTGGGCGGCGGAGATCTCGCGGAAGCCGAACTTCGCGAAGAAGCCCGGCACCTTGGTCAACAGCACGATCTCGTCCAACTCCAGGGTCTTGGCGGCATCCACCAGGAACGTCATCACCGCGCGGCCCACACCCTTGGCCTTGACCGTCGGGTCAACGGCCACGCTTCGGATCTCGGCCAGGGCGGGGCTGAAGACCGCCAGCGCACCTGTGCCGATCGCAAACCCGCCCTGCTCGCAAAGCACGAACTCTCCGATTCGAACCACGACTTCGGCGGGCGTGCGTCTAAGAGTCAACCCCTCGTCCGCCCAGGCGTTGACCAGGCGGCAGACCGCGTGCTCATCCCCGGGCCGAGCGGTGCGCACGGCGATCTCGCCGATGTCGGAGGTCTGGGGGGGCAGGTCGATCTTGGGCAGGGGGCGAACGTCCACGCGCGTGCTGGTCATCGCTGACCCGCCTCCTCGTGCTCCAGGCGGGCGAGGGAGCGCCGGAGCGCCTCGCCGACGCGCTGGGGAGCGGTGCCGCCCAGGGCGGCGCGGCGCTCGAGGCACGCCTCGGGGCTGAGGCGAGCGTAGACGCCCTCGTCGAGCTCGGGGCATGTCTCGCGCAGGGTCTCCAGCGGCAAATCCTCCAGGGGCACCGACCGTGCCAGCGCGACGCGGACCAGTCGCCCGACCCGGTCGTGCGCTTCGCGGAAGGGCACGCCCCGCTCGACAAGATAATCGGCCAGATCGGTTGCGTTGGCGTACCCCCCGAGCGCCGCAGTCCGGCAGCGGGCCGCCTCGAAGGTCGCGGCGTCGAGCATGCGGGCCCCGACGCGGAGGCAGATCGAGAGCTCGTCCATCGCGGCGAAGGTGCCTCGCTTATCCTCCTGCATGTCCTTGTTGTACGCGAGGGGGAGGCCCTTCATCACCACGGCGAGGGCCTGAAACTCGGCGCACAGGCGCCCGCACTTGGCACGGAGCAGCTCAATCGCATCGGGGTTCTTCTTCTGAGGCATCAGCGAGGAGCCGCTGGTCATGCTGTCGGCGATGCGGAGAAACGCGAACTCGTCGGTGAAGTAGAGGATGAGGTCTTCGGCAAGGCGCGAGAGGGTGACCCCGCAGATGGCCGAGGCGGCGAGCGCTTCAAGTGCGAAGTCGCGCGACGCGACCGCGTCGAGGCTGTTGGCGCACGGGCCGGCGAACGCCAGGTCGCGCGCGATCGCGGCGCGGTCCACGGGGTAGGCGGTACCGGCCAGGGCGCCGCACCCGAGCGGGCACTCGTCCACGCGCGCGCGAGCATCGCGCAGGCGGGCGGTGTCCCGGAAGAGCATCTCCTCGTAGGCGAGCGCCCAGTGCGCGAGAAGGATGGGCTGGGCCCGCTGCAGGTGGGTGTACCCGGGCATCACGACGCCGTCGTGACGCTGCGCGAGGCGAAGCAGCGCGGCTCGCACGGCGCGCAGTTCCGCGGCGCGTTCGTCGAGGGCGGCGCGGAGCCAGAGCCGGAAGTCAGTCGCGACCTGGTCGTTGCGACTCCGCCCCGTGTGGAGCTTCTTGCCGAGGTCTCCGACGAGGGCAATGAGCCGCTGTTCCACCCACGAATGCACATCCTCCGCCCCGCTTTCGACGGGCGAACCGGCGCATTCCGCCGCTTCGTGTTCCACAGTCTTGAGCGCTTCGACCAGTCGGTCGTACTCCGCACGCGAGAGCACTCCGGCTCGCTCCAGCCCGGACGCCCACGCGATCGAGCCCTGGATATCCTCGCGCGCAAGACGCCAATCGACCCCGAGGGAGTCGTTCACGGCGCGGAAGAGCGGGTCGGCGGGCGCGGCGAAGCGCCCCCCCCACATCGCGCCCGGGGCGCCGGGGCCTCCTGCGGAAGGCGTGCCCATCAGCGGGCGGCTCCGTGCGCGGCCTGGCGGGTGTCGGCGTGCCCGGCCGCGAGCGCACGGATGCGCTCGGGGAGGGAGAACAGCCGGATGAACCCGCTCGCATCCTGCTGGTTGTAGACCTCGTCCTTGGAGAACGTCGCGTAGTCCTCGGAATAGAGCGCGTTGGGGCTGCGCCTGCGCACGGCGGTCGCGGCGCCCTTGAAGAGCCGCACCATCACCTGTCCGGTCAGCGGGCGAGCCAGGGCCGTGACCGCCGCGAAGAGCGCCTCACGCCGGGGTGTGTACCACTTGCCCTCGTAGATCAGGTCGGCGACCTTCAGGGCGAGCTCCTCGCGCAAGCGCAGCGTGGCACGATCGAGCACGAGCTCTTCCAGGCCGCGGAGCGCCTCAAACAGCACCGTGCCCCCGGGCGTTTCGTAGATCCCCCTGCTTTTCATCCCCACCACGCGGTTCTCGATGAGGTCGATGCGCCCGACGCCGTGCGCCCCCGCCAGGGTGTTGAGGTGCTCGACCATCCGCTCGCCCGGCATCGGCAGGCCATCCACGGCAACCGGGCGGCCCGCCTCGATGTCGATGAGCACATCGCGCGGGGTCTCGGGGGCCCTGTCGGGCGCGGTGGTCATCATCCACGCGTCCTCCGGCGGGGCGTTCCACGGGTTCTCGAGCCCACCCCCTTCGTGGCTGATGTGCCAGAGGTTGCGATCGCGGCTGTATGCCTTGGTCGCGCTGGCGTTGGTCGCGATGTTGCGCTTCTTCAGGAAGGCGAGCAGGTCTTCCCGCCCGCGCAGGTCCCACTCGCGCCAGGGCGCGATGACCTGCAAGTCGGGCGCGAGCGCCGCGTAGGTGACCTCAAAGCGAATCTGGTCGTTCCCCTTGCCCGTGCACCCGTGCGCCACCGCGTCGGCCCCGTGCTTGCGGGCGACTTCAACCTGCGCGCGGGCGAGGATCGGACGGGCGATGCTGGTGCCCAGCAGGTACCGCCCCTCGTACTTCGCCCCCGCCATGAGCATCGGAAAGCAGAAGTCCTCGATGAACTCGCGCCGAAGATCCACGAACTCGAAGTCGCTCGCCCCGCTCGAGAGGGCGCGCTGGCGGAGCCCCTCCACCTCATCGTGTCCCTGGCCCACGTCACCGCAGTACGCGACGATCGGGCAGCCGTAGTTCTCGGCGAGCCAGGCGAGAATGACCGAGGTGTCGAGCCCGCCGGAGTAGGCGAGCACGATCTTGGAAGGCTTGCGGGTCATGGTCGGTCCTTTCCGGGGTACGCCCGGGCATTGCTCAAGGAGGCTTGTTCGCGGGATGAACCGCGCAGTTTCAAACATCATTCGCGCGCCGGCTCAGGCGGGCGGGACGCCGATGAGATGCACGAGCAAGGCGTTCTGCGCGTGCATGCGGTTCTCCGCCTGGTCGTAGACCGCCGACGTCGGGGCGTCGATCACCTCGTCGGTCACTTCTTCGCCGCGCGTGGCGGGCAGACAGTGCATGAAGATCGCGCCCGGTCCTGCGGCCCGCATGGTTGCGCCGTTGACCTGGTAGGGACGCAGGGCGCGGCGCCGGGCCTCGGCCTGGTCGCCCTGGCCCATGCTGATCCACGTGTCGGTATACACCGCGTGGTGCCCTTCCACCGCGCGCGGATCGTGCGAGAGCGTGATGCGGGCGCCGCTCTGGCCCGCGATCCGCCGGGCCGCGTCGAGACCGGCGGCCTGCGGCTCGTACCCCTCGGGCGTGATGACGGTGATCGCGGTGCCCAGCGCCGCGCACGCATAGAGCAGCGCCTGGCACACGTTGTTGCCGTCGCCGATGTAGGCCAGCCTCGCCCGGCGCAGGTCGCCGACCCGTTCGCGGAGCGTGAGCATGTCGGCCAGGGCCTGGCACGGGTGGTCGAGGTCGGTGAGGGCGTTGACGACCGGCACCCGCGCGTGCCGGGCCAGTTCAACCACGGTGTCGTGCCAGAATGTCCGCGCGACGATGCACTCGACCCACCGTTCGAGGTTCATCGCGTAGTCCTTGATGCTCTCACGCTGGCCGATCTTCGACGCGGCATGGTCGAAGTACATCGCGTGCCCGCCGCACTTGGCGATGCCGACCTCGAAGCTCACCCGCGTGCGCAGGCTGGGCTTCTCAAAGAGCATGACGACGGCCTTGCCGTCAAGGGCGCGGCGCCAGGCCGCGGGGTCGCGCTTGGCGGCGGAGGCCGCGTCGAGCACGCGGATGATCTCCGCGCCCGACCAGTCCGCGAGTGAGATGAGGTCGCGCCCCGCGAGCGGGCTGGGATGTGTCATCGATGGTCCTTCCCGGGCGTGCCGCCACGCCGTGCTTCAATGCGCGTGCCGCGCGGCTCGCCCTGCGCCAGCGCCTCAAGGCACGACGGGTCGCCCCATGGCGCGATGATCGCCGGGGTTCCGGAGAGGTGTGCCGCCTCCAGCGCGCCCCGCACCTTGGGGATCATGCCCCCGCTCACCTCGCCCGAGGCGATCATGCGCTCTATCGCCGGGCCGTCAAGCGCCGACGCGACCTGCCCGCCTGCTCCGAGCACGCCCGGCACATCCGTCAACAGCACCAGCATCGACGCACCGAGGGCTTGGGCGACGCCCGCGGCGGCTTCGTCAGCATTGACATTGAGCAGCGCCCCGGCGTCGTCGATGCCGATGGAGGAGATCACCGGCAGGTAGCCCGCCCGGAGCAGCGCGCGGGCCGGCCCGCCCTCACCGCCCGAGACCTCACCCACCTGCCCCGCATCCGCGCCGTATTTCTCGGTGCGCCGGCACCGGAGGAGAAAGCCGTCGCCGATCGCGAGGCCCGTCGCCGGCGCGCCCGCCGCGAGCAGCGCCCCCACCAGCACCTTGTTGAGGCGCCCCGCCAGCACGCCGGCGATCTCCAGCATCTGCTCCGGAGGCGTGAGGCGGATGCCGTCCCGCCGGCGCGTCTCCATGCCCAACCGGGCGAGGTGCGCGTCGATCGAACTCCCTCCGCCATGCACCAGGGCGACCCCGCCCGGGCTGGCGCCGTGCGCGCGGGCGAGGGCCCGCCACAGGTCGAGCCGGGTCTCGGGGGCTTCAAGCGCTGCGCCGCCCACCTTGACCACCATCGGCCCGGGGCACGCACGCGATGGGTGCTCCGATCTCACGCTACAACCCCTCCAGCCCGAGCGCCTCGTCCCATCCGAGCGCGGCGTTCATCGCCTGCACCGCCTGACCCGCCGCCCCCTTCACCAGGTTGTCGATAGCCGAGCACACGATGAGCCTTCCGTCGCGACCGGCCCATCCGATGTCGCAGAAGTTGGTCCGCTCGACGTGGAGGGTCGAGGGCCACGCCCCCGAGGGCAGCAACCGCACGAAACGCTCGTTCGCGTACGCGCCGCGAAGCACGTCGCCGGCACGAGCCTCGTTCCATCCCTCCGCGAGGGTGACGTGGATCGTGCTGACGATGCCCCGGGCCAGCGGCGCGAGGTGAGGGGTGAAGTCCACCGGCGCGCCCGCGTGCGTCTCGATCTCGGGCTGGTGTCGGTGCGCCAAGACGCCGTACGGCTGAACGCCCACCTCGCAGAAGAGGCTTCCGACCTTCGCGGAGCGCCCCGCCCCGCTCACGCCGCTGATCGAGTTCACCACCGTCCGCGACCCGGGACGAATGGCCCCGGCCCGCGCGAGCGGCCTCAGCGGCAGGATCGCCGATGTGGGGTAACACCCCGGCACCGCGATCAGGCGTGCCCCGTGCAGACGCTCGCGCTGGTGCTCGACCAACCCGTACACCGCTTCGGCGAGCAACCGAGGGTGTTCGTGGGCAAAGCCGTAGTGCGCGGGGTAGAGGCCCGCGTCCGGCAGCCGGAACGCCCCGGAGAGATCGAGCACGCGCACGCCCGCGTCCAGCAGTGCCGGCGCAAGGTGCATGCTCGCCTCGTGAGGCGTGCCCAGGAACACAGCCTCGGGGCGGGAGCCCAGGATTCGCTCGATGGAGCCCGCCTGCACCTCACGGTCAAGCCGCCCGCGGAACCGCGGGAAGACCTCGGCGATGCCTTGTCGAGCCTCGTCACGCGAGGCAGAACCGAACAGGCCCACGATCTCGGCGCGCGGATGCGCGAGAAGCAGACGGCACACCTCCGCCCCGGAGTATCCCGGTGCGCCCACGACGGCAATCCGGGTTTTCACGCCATGACCTCCCGGCGCGAAGGGTCGGGAGCGCCCCCGAGCATCGAACGCAGTTCGCGGGCCAGCATCGCCGCCCGCCGTTCGGTCTTCATGGCCAGAAACACGGTGTCATCACCCGCGATCGTGCCCATAAGCCCGTCGGGAGGGCGTCGATCAAGTTCGAGCGCCACCACCTGCGCGTGCCCCGGACCCGTCCGCAGCACCACGAGGCTCCCCCCCACGTCCACGCGCACGACGAACATGCCGACCGCGCGCTGCAGCGCCGGGTTCTCCGATGGACCATCAACCTCGCCCGGCAATGAGGCCAGGCCGCCCAGGTCCTCCGCGAGCACGTAGCCCGACGATCCCTTCATCACTCCGAGCGCTTTGAGGTCCCGGCTGAGCGTCGCCTGCGCCACGTGCACCCCCCGCTCGGCAAGCAGCGTCTGAAGGTGCTCCTGGCTTTCGACGCGCTGGGCGCGCAGCAGCGCGGAGATCTGGGCTTGTCGCTTGGGGCGCTGGTCCATAGAGCATGAGTATTCGCGCGGTGGATACTCATGTCAAGCCGACCGCGCCGATCTCGCCTCGCACGCCCGTCACGGCCGTGCGCGGCACCCGGGAGTCACCACCCCGCGTGGCTCAGCGCCCGGGCTGCGCGACTTCGAAGATCGTCTGCGTCCGGATGACCACGCCGCCCAGGGCCTGCAGGTGGTACCCCTGCGCATGGATTTCTCGGTTGTACGTCTGCACATCGAGCACGGACAGGCAGGGTCCACCGTCGTCCCAGGCGACCGCCAGGCACTCCGCGTCGCGGGCGTGGGCCCGCATTTCTTCGACCGTGGCGAGATACAGGTGCTCCGAGAGCGTCTCGCTCTGCACGCTGCTCACGTACGTGACCTTGGGCCGCCCGAAGGCGTGCTCGAAGTCGTGCTCCCCCGCGCAAAGGTACGCGGCCACGACGTTCGCCGTGGGGAGGCCGGTGTCTTGCTCGGTGACCAGTTCGGAGGCGCACATGGTGCCGCACTCGAACCGGAGCACGTGCGACCCCCGCATGATCCACGCCTCGGCTTCAAACGGTCCCTGGCGAAAGACCCGCCGGCCCCGGAGCTGAAAGAGTTCCGGATGCAAGGCCCGGTCGTACACGATCACTTGATAGGTCTGGAGACTGGTGGATTTGGCCGGAGGGTTCATTCTGAGTCCCCTTGGACTGGGCGGCGTGAGCCCGGACATCCTGTCCGCACCGCCCGTTCATCCTCCGTGCCGAGTCGAACGACCACTATAGGACCAAGCGCCCAAGACACGGAGACAACTTTCGGGAGTTGACGAGAATCGCCTAAGCGCCCCCGAAGTGCCACAATTTATGGTAGACTCCGGGAGCGTGTCCACTACAAATCGGTGGTTATCCCCAGTTTTTTGTCTTTACTCAGCCGCGTCCTCACCGTGCCCAGTTCAGCGAGTGCAACTTCGTGAAAGCGACCCATCCCATCCAGGCGGCCAGGGGGCTCCCTCCGAGGGTGCGCCTCGTCGCGCTGCAAACCGCTCTACGCCAGTGCGATGCGTCAGAACGTCACGCGCTCCTGGTCGAGGCCGCTGAGCTGGCGATCGAGGATTCTGAACGCACGCGGAACCTCATCGCTGACCAGGCCCTTGCGACCTGTCTTAAACTCTGGCCCGAGCTCGACGGCCCGTCACGCCGCCTGCTCCGCGCATTTGGAGCAACGCGCCTTCACGCCGGTGCTGCGGCGCTCGCACGTGCGGACGATGCGCGGACACGGCTCGCGGGCGTGAGTTTCGCCGCCGATGCACTTGACGAAGGAGAAATCGCGGGCCTGGAGACCTTGACGAGTGCGCTCGGCGACCCGCTCACGTCTCTCGGCGACCTCGCCGAACGAGCCCTGATGCGCGCCGTGCTCAAGACCCGCGACGAGATCGTAAACAAAGTGCGCACGCTTCCGAACGACGAAGCCTCCGGCCCGGAACTGCGCGACGCGCTGCGCACGGCGATCGCGCGGGCCGTCGCCTCGTACGAAGCCCACAAGCGCCGGGGTGTGCTCATGGGCGGGCTGCTTGTGCTGGGCTGCCCCGGCGTCGGCGGCCCGGCGCGCGCCGACGTGCTCGCGACGCTCCGCGACGCTGCCTCGCCCGCGGGCGCGGCCCTGCGCACGGTGCTGCGCGCCTCGGGCGCGCCCCTCATGCGCGAGGTTGCATGGCGCGCGCTCCCGCACGACGAGATCGGCGCTGCGGCACTTGACCGGGTCGCGCGGGCCGCCACGCGCGAAGAACATGAAGCGGTGTTGATAACGATGCACCTGGTTCTGCACCCCCGGCGCCGAACACGGGCCGCGCTGCTGAGCCCCCGTCCCGGCACCGGCCGCGCCGGGCTCGTGCCTCCGTCGGAGATGGTTCCCGCGCTCGCGCCTGAAGGACGCGCCGGCCTGCTCCGCGCACTGGACGCGACGGACTGCGATGCCGCGGCGCGGACGAGTCTCCGCACGCACTTCCTCACGGACCCCTCCCCCCACGTCCGGGCGCTGGCCACCCTGAGCGCTGGACCGGACGAGTTGATGGATTTCGCCTTTGACGCCGAGGCGGTCATTGCGCGCCGGGGGATGTGGCAGTGGAGCGTCGCCGGCGCCGGATGGCAGCGAGGCGCCGCGGAGGCGGTCCCCCGGAGGCCGCTGAAGGCTCTCCTGCGCAGCCCGCATGATGCGATCCGCCGGGCCGCGCAGGACGAACTGGACCGGCTGGACCCCCACGCGGGGCGCTCTCAGCCATCACTCGCGCTCTCCACGCTGGCGCGGCACCATCCTTCCAGGGCACGCGACCTGCTTGCCGCGTCCATCGGCGCGGCAGATCCCGATGCGCGCGTGCGGGCCGCGGCGTGGGCCGGCCGCCTCCCCATCGAGGCATTCCCGCTCGACGCGATGCTGGCGGCGGCGCGGGGTGATGACCTGCGGCTCGCCGCGACCGCCCTGCTCGCGCTCGCGTGGTCGAACGAAGAGCCGGCGCGCCAGGCGCTTCTTTCGGGACTGGCCCATCCGGATGCTCGCGCCCGCGCCAATGCCGTCGAGGCCCTCGCACGCCGGCATCGCAGCGCGGAAGGGACGGGCGCTCAGGCACAGTCGGCGCCCGCTGCGCTCTTGGACGGCGCGGTCTGGGAACTGCGCCGCGACCCCGGCGCGCGGGCCCGGGCCAACGCGCTGCGGGCCTGGACGGTCTGCGACCCGGGCGACGCGGGCTCCGAACTTCTCCGGATGCTTCACGACCCGCGCCCCGATCATCGACTCAGCGCCGCGTGGTGTGCCGGGCGGACGCTGGCCTCTCCTCGCCGGGGACCGGTAGACACGCAACTGCACGCGCGCCTCGTCGACCTGGGACGGACCGATCCGGACGAAGGCGTACGGGCCCGTTCGCGCCTGGCCACGTCCCGTGCGCGGTCCGCGCGATCGTTCCAGCCCGTGGAGGGCCGCCGATGACGCTTGCGCTCGCCGGAGCCCCGTACTGGTTGGTGGTCGCCCTGCTGGCGGCACTCTCGGCGGGGTCAACCGCCGGAGCGGCGTGGCTCGCCTGGCGCCGCGCCCTCGAGGCCCACCCGCACGAGCACGCCTTCCGCTCCATCGCCAGACGCTCCGGTCTCTCACGCCATGAACGCGAGCACGTTCGCTCGCTCGCTTCGGGAGCGGGGGTGCCTCCGGTCGCTCTGGTGCTCAGCCCCTCGGCGCTGGTGCAGGCGATTCGGAGCGGCCCTGACAGCGCCCTGAGCACCCGGCTGAGCGCCCGCGCTGCGCAATGGGCCAATGCCTTCGATCAGCCCTGAACGCCCTTCAGAGCTCGGTGCGTACCTGCCAGAGTTCCGGAAAGAACACGTGCTCGATGAGCTTGCGCAGGAAGGGCACGCCGCTCGATCCGCCCGTACCCCGCTTGTACCCGATGATCCGTTCCACGACCTTCACGTGCCGGAATCGCCAGATGCCGAACTGCTCGTCGACATCGACGAGCTTCTCGGCCATTTCGTAGGCGTCCCAGTGCGCTTTGGGCTGCTGGTAAATGTGCTTGAAGGCCGCGACCACGCCGGGATGCGGGGCATAGGGCTGCGTGACATCGCGATGCAGCACCTCGCGCGGGATGTCGTGCCCGCGCCTGGCGAGCAATCGCAGAAACTCGTCATACAGGCCCGGCGCCAGGAAGACCTGTTCGAGGCGGGCAAACGCCTCGGGATCGTGCCGGTGCATGTCGAGCATCGCAAGGTCCTTGTTGCCCAGCATGAACTCGACCATGCGATACTGCACGCTCTGGAACCCGCTGGAGGGGCCTAGCACGCCGCGGAACTCCATGTACTCGCTCGGGGTGAGCGTGGTGAGCACCCCCCACTGCAACGCGAGCACGCCCTGAATCTGCTTGACCCGCGCGAGCACCTTGAAGCACGGTTCGAGCTGGTCGCGGCGCACCGCCTCCACGGCCGCGGAGAGCTCGTGGATCATCAGCTTGAACCAGAGCTCCGTGGTCTGGTGCTGGATGATGAAGAGCATCTCATCGTGGTGAGCCGGCGATGACAGCGGCTGCTGGGCCGACAGGAGCCGGTCCAGGCCGAGGTACCGCCCATAGGTCATCTTGCCCGCGAGGTCGGTGTGGATCGACGACTCGAGTGCTCGTGGTTCCATGGCGCGCTCCGAAGGGTCCGAGCGCAGCGTATCCGCACGTCTCAGCGCCCGCCCGCCTGGGCGACGGGCTGGAATGCACGGAGCCCCAGCGCCCAGGATTCGGATGAATCTCGGGTCCAGTCGGACTCCGCGATCGTCGCGAGTTCGCCCCCCGCGGGCCGGCCCGAGAACTTCAGGCGTGCCGCGAGGTCGAAGTCATCTCGCCCGCTGGCGGCGCACCCGAGCCCGGCGAGCACCGGAACAAGCAGCCCGAACACACGAGGCCTGAACACGGGTCGGCGCGCTTCGCGCCTGGACGGGTACACGGTGAGCTCCTGGCGGCCTCCGCCGCGAAGAACCTCGGCTTCCCTGCCGATCCGGCAACCCGCGCCCACCTCAGAAGATTGCAACCACGGAGCCGACACGCCCGGATTCGGCGTCACGGATTGGTCACAAGGGTGTGGATGGACAGGCTGGTTGGATGCTCTCGGACCTCGGGGTACCATGAGGGCCCCGCGTGGAACGATGGATATCGCACCCACCCGCGTTCGGAGCCACCGGCATGAAATCGGCCTTCAGCACGCTCGCCTGCCCCGCCTGGACGCTTGACCGCGTGGCGGAATCCGCCCGCGCCTGGGGGTACCACGGCGTGGAGCTTCGCACCTTCGGATTCGGTCCCAGCGAAGTCGCCTGTGACCCCTGCCATACCTGCGGCGAGAAAACGGCGCGCCTCTTCGCGGCCAGCGGTGTCGCCCCCCTCTGTCTCGCGACCGGCCTGCGATTCGATGCACGCATCTGGCCTCCCCTCATCGGCCGCGCCGTGGGCGACCACGAAGCCCCCATTCGGCAGGTGCGGCGCATCGCCCAGGTGGCGTCAGAGATCGGAGCGCCCTTCGTGCGCGTCTTCGGCTTCGAACTTCCCGCCGGGCACACCCGCTCCGGCGGCATCCGCCTTATCGCCGAGCGGCTCCATCTCGCGGCGCAGGGGTGCCGCAACACGGGCGTGCGACTGCTGATTGAGAACGGCGGCTCCTTCCGCACCTCGGCGGAACTACTGGAACTGCTGGACGAGACAGACGCCGGCAACCTGCTCGCGGTCTCTCTCGCCCCGGATGTGTCGCGGAGCGCCGGAGAAGACCCGATCGCCGCGATGGGCGCCCTTGCCGGTCGTGTCGAAATGGTCCGGCTGCGCGTCCAGGCCGGGGCCTCCGGCGCGTGCGGGCGCGGCATCGGGTGCGAAGCCGACTCACTCGCCGAGGCGGGATATGAAGGCTGGACGGTGATTGAGGCGGATGCCCTCTGGGCCATGCAGGGCCGCGACCCCGGTTCTCTCATCGCGGGTGGCGCCAAGCGCCTCTCGAAGGCGTCCAGGCGGGGATCGGGGTGCTGCTCCGGGGGCAAGGCGCCCTGCTGCTCCGCTGAAGCCGCGCCCGAGTCCGCGTGTTGCTCCGGCGGGTCGCACGCATCCTCGCCGTGCTGTGGAAGCGCTCACTAGACTGGCGGCACATTGGTACAGGTTTCCCCTTGACGCGTCCGAAAACCTCTGGTAGCCTGCACCTGTGCCTGAAAGCGTTTGCAGCATCCTCGCGGCCTTGACGTGCCTCGCCCACGCGCAGCCGGTGTCAATCCCGATCTTTGATGACGGCGTGACCGCTCTCCGCGCGGTGAGGTTCACATCGTCGCTGGAACCGGCGGTTCCGCTGGCGATCAACGGGCAGAGCGTTGACGACCCCGCAACCCCCGGGGCAGACTTTTTTCATGCCGTCGAGGGCTACACGCGGGTGCCCCAGCGCTCCCCGTTCCCATTGAGCTTCGTGGACATCTTCGCCAGCGGGTACGTCAGGCCCCTCGTTTTCGCATGGGACGGCACGCCGTCGGCGATCGGCACTTCGGTGGTCGCCGGGCCTTCTTTCCGGCCCGAGGGCGCGCCGCTGGACTTGGCGCCTCAGATGCTGCTGGGGCGCGTCACGGCGCTGCGCGGGCAGGAGCCGCAGGTGCTCTCGACAGGCAGCTTTGACGGCGCGGCGCTCTTCACGGGCACCCGGCGCTACGTGGCCCCGAGACTGGGCGTATCCACTGTCGAAGTCACATGGACATGGCGCGCGATCCGGCCCATCGTGCTTGATCCGACTCAGCGCGGCAACGACGCCTTTCGGCTCATGACGCTCAGCAGCATGCTCGCCGATGCTGATCTCGGGCTGTATGACGCCCGCTACGTGCGCGTGCGGCAGAGCACGGGGCTCGCCCGCACGACGCAGATCGACGACAGTGTGCGCGGACGGCACCTCTTTGCGTCGCCGCAACCGCTCGGCCTCGGCGGGGACGTCACACTCTTCAAGGATCATCGGGCGACGTGGAATGCCGGTGGCCCGAGCGTCGGGGTTCGGTTGGTGTCGATCACCGGGGCGAGCGTGCTCCTTGGTGTGCAGGGGTACCTTGCCGAAACGACCGACCCCAGCGACGACTCGCTGAGCGTGTGGGTCGAGTGGCTCGATGCCCCCGCCGTGATCGCTCCGGGAACGCAGATTTCAGTCACTTTTCGCATCTCGTGCTCCCCCGCGACTGACCTCGGCGACGTGGACCACGACGGCGCGTTCACGCGCGCGGACGCCCTCGCGCTGCTCGGCCAGCTCGGCACGACCCTCGCACATCCGACATTTGACGCGTACGCCGACCTCGATGCGGACGGCGTCGTAACCTGCCGCGACTACGACCTGTTGCTGCAGCGCATGGGAACGCACCCCGCCGACCTCAACGCCGACGGCGTGCCGGATGCGGGGGACCTCTTCCGGTTCCTGGACTGGTTCGAGGCCCACAGCTCCAATGCAGACCTCAACGCCGACGGCATCAACGACATCGGCGACTTCTTCGTCTTTCTCGACCTCTTCCAGGGGTGCCGCTGAAGCCCCCGGGCATGTCGCGCGGCCGCATCGCGGCGGAAGTCAAGCCGACCACGTGTCGTCACGCGTGCAGAACAGGGTGGCACCCGAGCGACCTGCCTCGTCAGAGCGTGTCGCGCGCGAAGATGACGTAGTCCGTGGCGGCGGGCTCACCGCCGGACTGCCGCACCAGCATCGCGATCTGCCCGCGGTGATAGGCCGAATGCATCAACACGTGCCCCAGCACATCTTCGACCTTCACGCGGAAGCGCCGCTGTTCGGAGTTCACATAGTCGATCGCCTGGCGCAGTTTCGCGTCAGAGAGGTGGTCGCACCACTCGCGCCACGCGCCATCGGCCGCGTTCGAGCGGCGCGCCGCGTCTTCCAACGTGAGCCCGGCGGGGAACATTGAGGCCGGCGCCGGCGCCGGCCCGTGCAGACGCGCAAGCCAGATGGACCTCGCCTCGATGATGTGCCCGAAGATCGTCATCGCCCGGGAGAACTCGGCGCGCGCCCGGTTGGCGGGAGGGACCGTCGCCAGCGACGCCAGCACCTTCGCGTTGGCGTCCTGCTCGTAGCGGAAAAGCCGTCGGAAGCGTTCGTACATGGCCCGAGCGTAGCACCACGAACGTCAGGCCGAAGCGGCCCCGACCATGAGATCCTTCATCTGGCGCACCGCTTCACGAAGCCCCACGTAGATCGCACGACTGACGATGGCGTGCCCGATGTGGAGTTCCTCAACCCCGGGAAGCGCCGCGATCGCCCCGACGTTGTGGTAGTTGAGCGCGTGCCCGGCATTGAACCGCATGCCGAGGGTCTTGATGAGCTCGCCGCAGCGCCCGATTCGGGCACGCTCCGCCGCGAGGTCGGCCCGGCGGAAGTCCCCGCCGCAACGCGCAAAGGCCGCCGCGAAGGGCCCGGTGTGAATCTCGCACACATCGAACCCCAGGGCCGATGCGGCCCGAACCTGGGCCTCCTCCGCATCGATGAAGGCCGAGACAATGAGCCCGGCGTCCTTGAGCCGCGCCACGCGCGGCGCCAGTGCCCGCGTGAACCCGGCCACGTCGAGCCCGCCCTCGGTGGTCACTTCGTGGCGCCCTTCGGGCACGAGCATCGCCGTGTGCGGCACAAGACGGCAGGCGATTTCCACCATCTCTTCGGTCGCGGCCATCTCCAGGTTGAGCTTGACCTTGACCAGCCGGCGCAGCAGCTCCACATCGCGGTCCTGGATGTGGCGCCGGTCCTCCCGCAGGTGGACCGTGATGCCGTCGGCCCCGCCGAGTTCGGCCTCGTGGGCCGCACGGACCGGGTCCGGCTCATCGCCCCGCCGTGCCTGGCGAATCGTCGCGACGTGATCGATGTTGACGCCGAGCTGGATCATGGGTGAAGGGTAGAGCGGCCCCCAAGCGCCCGGAAGCCGGCGTTGACCTCGATCCGCCCACTCGGGCACGCCCGGTGACGCAGGCCCGGGAGTGCGGGGCAGCGCCCGGCCCTACGCTTCGCCTCGGTTCAAGACGGCGCCGGTCCAACGCCGATGGCAAAGGAATTGCCCCGCGAACCCGGGGTTGAAGGCGGAGAACCGTGAACAGCGCGCGGGACAGTTTCGATCAGCGCCTGGCAGGCCTCAAGCGCAGACTGGTGCGCGAGGCCGCCTCGGCGATCGCCATGCTTGAGGGCGCGCTCGCGGCGCTCTGGACGCTCGATGTCGAGGCGGCCCGGGCGGTCCGCCGGCGCGATGACTCCATCGACCTCGAAGAAGTCGAAATCGAGCAGGAGTGCTACCGGATGATGACGCTGGAGAACCCCGTGGCGCGGGACTTCCGCGTACTGGCGTTCATCCTGCGGGTCAACGCCGACATCGAGCGCGTCGGCGATCACGCCTCCAGCATCGCCAAGCTCGCGGGCCGGTTTTCTGACCCGACCTCAACGCCCTCCTGGCCCACGGCCCTCCGCGAGCTGGGCGTGCGCGTGCCCCTCATCTGCCAGAACCTGCTGCGCGCCGTGCTGGCCGAGGATGTTCCGGCGGCGCGCGAGATCGTCGAAAGCGATAAGGTGATCGACCGGCTCGACCGCGAACTGTTCTCCGAAGTCGCCGCTTTGCTCGAACTGTCGGACGTGCCCCCGGCGGACGGCCTGCTGATGTACCGGCTCGGGCGGGAGCTCGAACGCATCGGAGACCTCATGTCCGGCATCGCCGAAGACCTGGTCTACCTCGTCACCGGAGAGATCATCCGGCACGCCAAGAAGCGGGCACGTCTCGCCGAAGTGCGGCCTGAGCCCCCGAGCGACCAACGCTGACGGATTCAGGCCGGGGGGCCACGCGCCGGGCGTGCCCCGGCAACGAATCGCCCCAGTCACGCAGGGCGCACTCGACGCAGAAGCGGCGTCCCCGGTGTGGTGACGCCGCTTCGGGGGGTTGCACGCCGCGGGCGAGTGCGGAATCGCGACTTTGCCCGAGCTTGTGGGCGGGAGGCGTTACTCCTTGGCGTCGGGCTCGAAGCCGCGCTTCGCGGCCTGCGCACGCACGGCCTCGCAGAGGACTTCGGCGAGGGTCTGGCCCGCGCCTTCGGCACGCTCGCGCCGGGCCGCCGCGATGAACCGCTCCCGCTCCTCGCCCAGCTCCAGGATCCGCGACTGGATCTTTGCCCGCTTCTCCGTGAACCCGGCGACATACGCCTTCTTCTCTTCCAGGGTCTTGCCCCGCATCGCTTCGGGCAACTGCGCATCCTCCAGCGTCGCGAGGTCCACGACCTTCTCGCGGCAAGCGTCCACCAGGTCCCAGGCGGTATTGCAGTAGGCCCAGCTCTGGCTCTTGCTCACGGCCCGGTCGGCGAGGATGCCCGCCCCCGCCGAGCCCGGCGCCATGGCGTTGGCATCCTGGCGCACCTGTTCCTCACGTCCCCGCTCGCCGTCCGCGCCGTAGGCAATGTATGTCGTGTTCAGTTCCGCGTTGAGCGCCTGCAGTTCAGCGTCCTGCGGCGAAGGGATGCTCTCCACCGCCAGGTTCTGGTCGATGTGGCTGAACGAGCCGTCGGCGAGCAGGGCGCCCTCCTGCCAGCCGGTATTGATGCCCTCCTGCCGGTCGCCGCAGAAGATGGTGTTGACGATGATGCCCTTGGCGATTGCCTCCGGCACGGTCTGGTGGAAATCGACCGTGCCCTGGGAGAACGGCTCGTTGCCCGCGATCACGATCATCTTGAGCACGTTCGATTCCGGACTCCAGTCCAGGCCCTGCGTCGCGGCGCGGATCACCCATCCGCAGTACTCGTCGCCCCCGTTGGTCTGGAGCGAGAAGAGTTCCTGGCTGACGGCGTCGAGGTCGCGGGAGAGGGGCAGGATCATGCGCAGGTAGCCCTCGTCGGGGGCAAGGGTCTGCTTGCCGTACTCGAAGAGCGAGACGTAGATCTCGGGGCGCTGGCCGCCCTGCGTGGTCGAGGCGAGCTCGTTCACGATCGTCCAGAGCTGGGTCTTGGCCTGCTCGATCAGGCCGTCCATGGAGCCGCTGGTGTCGAGCAGGATGGCGACCTGGATCTTCGGGGCCGGCGCGCGAGCCGGCTCGTTCACCGGGGCCACCGCCGGGTGGTTCTGGTCCGCGGCCGGCTGGCCAGCGGCAATGCCCGCGAGAAGTGAAACCGCCAACGCCCTGGAGAACCGCTTCATTCCACGCTCCTTGAGTTGAGGATCAGCTCCGACGCCATAGTGATACGTCCGACCCGCCCCGGAGTGGCGCAACGCGGTGGTAACGGCGGCTCTCCGAGGCGGGCCCGTCCTCGCCCGCGCCACGGGGCTGATCCGTCGCCCCGGCCCCACTATCCTCCTCTCGCATGGACTTCCGCGTCATAAGTATCGGCACGCTCGCGGGCAACCCCTTATGGGGCGAGAAGGCCCCGGCTCGCACCGGTCACGCCACCACGACGCTCATCCGCGCGGGCAAGCGCACGATCCTGGTTGACCCCGGCCTTCCCGCGCAGGCGCTCGAAGCCCGGTTGCGCGAGCGCGCCAATCTCGAACCGGGCGCGATCACCGATGTCTTTCTCACCTCGGTGCAGCCCGACACCACGCGGGGCATTGACCTCTTCGACCGGGCGAAATGGTGGGTGAGCGAATCCGAGCGCGAGGCGGTGGGCGTGCCTCTTGCGCTGAAGTTGCGGGAGGCCGCCGAGGCCGGGCAGACCGATCTCGCGGAGGCCCTGGGACGCCAGGTCGCGGTGCTGCAGCGCTGCGCCGCCGCGCCCGATTCCCTCGCCCCCGGCGTAAGCCTCTTTCCGCTGCCGGGCGTGACCCCGGGCCTGACGGGGCTGCTGCTGGCGGCACCCCGGTTCACCGTGCTCATCACGGGAGATGCGATCGCCACGGAAGAACACCTCGCCAAGGCACAAGCCCTCCCTTGGGCCGTGGATGTGCCCCGGGCCCGCGAATCGATCATGGAAGCCGTTGAGATCGCGGACCTTTTTGTCCCGGGCCGCGACAACCTGTGCGTGAGCCAGACCAAGAAGCCTTTCTGACGCACCCGGTGTGCGGGTGTGGGCCGCGGCTACTCGCCCCCGGCAATGAACACCTCGACCGAGACTTCGTCATCGGTGGCCGGCCCGGGCCAGGCGTCTGCACTCGAGCGCGCCAGAGCGCGCAGTCGCACGACGCCTGCCGCCGGAGCGGTGAATGGGCCGATGATCATGTCGAGGGGGCGCATCGGGCCGCCCTCCGCGGGCGAGGCGAACGGTGTCACGAGGGCCGGGGCATCATTGACCAAGACTTCCACGGCCCCGCTCACGTCCGACGCCGCTCGCACGGTGCCCCTGATGAGCACATACGCTGGTTCTCCCGCGCGGAGCCCAGAAGGCCGACCGGCCGCATCGCACGGCACAACCGCGCTGATCCACAGGTTTTCGTCCGGCTCTGCCAGAACGACCGATGGCGCTGTGGAGCCCCACACGGCGCAGGTGCCGTCCTCGCGGAAGGCCAGCACCGCATCACTCCCGGCGAGCCTCGCGAATGCCCGCACCGGCGCATCGTCGCGCTGCAGGGTGAGAATCGGCTCCTGATGAACAGTGTGCCACAGCACCACGCCTCCGGCGTCATCCGCCACGAGCAGCCGTTTATCGTCTAGTGGGAAGAGATCGGTGATGGGCGCCGGGCCGGTGATCCAGGCGCGTGCCGGGCGCCCGCCCTCTTCGATGAGCACTTCGCCCAAGGTACTGCCGGCAAGAACCTGGCCGCGATCGGTCTGGCGTACCCGCGAAACCTCGCCGACCAGGGTGCCGACGAGGCGTGAGTCCGCCCCGATGATCTCGCGCACTTCGCCCGACCGGAGGCCGACGATCGCGTGCGTCGGCCCGCAGTCAATCGCCGTGATGGTGCTGTCAAACCGTGCTTCGTGGCGCCCGCCCCCGGCGTCAGTCACGCAGAGCAGGCTCCCCGAGGCTGCCGCCATTCGTTCGGCGCACGCGGAAACGAGCGTCCCCGGCACATCGGCGGAGCGCGACAGTTCATGCCCGTTCCAGCCGCGGCGCACGAGGTCCGGACCATCGCGCATCACGTATCCCTGCGGCGCGAGCGCCGTCACCGCGCCGGTCCCCGGAGCGGCCACTTCCTGCACCCTGCCGGCGGCGAGATCGAGCGTGGCGATCGCGCCCGACGAGAGCCGCACAACCGGGCCGGCGCCGCCGTCCTCGGCCTCAACCGGCTCTCCGGCGAAGACCGCGAGCCCCGCCTCGCGGGCCCTGATGGAAGGCAGGTTCCAGGATCGCACGCCGTCATCGCCGGAAGACACGAGCGTGAGCCCCTCCGGCCCGCGCCCGAGCGCAACGTGACGCACCGGGCCCGTGTGCCCGCGAAGCGTCGCCAGAAGGGTCAGATCGCCGAGATTCCAGAGGCGCAGCGTGCCGTCATCGGAGGTAGAGGCCAGAAACCCGCCCCCCGGCGCGAATGCCAGGCTGTTCACCGGCCCGCGGTGCCCGCGAAGCCGTGCCGGAAATCGCGCACGCCCCCCATCGATCGGCCAGATCACGATGTCGCCCGAGTCGCCGCCGCACGCGAGTGCATCCGCTCGCGGCGAAAAGGCCAGGCAGCGCGGCACCTGGCGATCCGCCCCGACGAGGTCCTGCCCGCGCCCGGAGATGATGTCGTGAAGCGTCACATCGCCCGAAATCGAGGCGCACGCGAGGAGGTCGCCCTCGGGCGAGATCGTGAGCGTCCGCGCGGAACCCAGAAACGCGGGCCGGGCGACTTCGATCCCCTCGGGCAGGCGCACCAGCCTACCCGCGCTCCCGCCCACGGCCAGCAGAGTCCCGTCATCGGAGAGCGCCCATGCGCCCCCGGCTTCGGTCTGAGAGTGTCTCTCGCCCGGACGTGCCACTTCGAGCGCGTGAACCCTCCCGGCGGCGCCGAATGCCGCGAACCTCGCATCCCGCGAGAACTGTGCCGCCTCCACCGGCCCGGCGAGCGTGATGAGCGGCTCGGACCCGGAATCGCCGACGCGCACCACCCGGCCGTCAGTCAAGGCGGCGAGCGGGCCAAGGGCGCCATCCACGGCAACCCCCGCCGCCGGCGAACTGATCTGCGTTCCTCCCGATTGGTCGAGCCCGGAGGCGAGCACACCGAGTTCCCAGCCGGCCTGTCCGTCGGCCCCGGCCCGACGTGCCTCAAGAAGCCGGGCCGGGGCGCTGGCGGGGTCGATGTCCCGGGCCCACTCCACCGCGGCGACCGCCGCCAGGTAGGCCCGCCACTCCGCGCGGGTGCGCGCCTCCTGGGCTTCACGGGCCAGGGCCGACGCCTCGTCGCGCTGGCGCTCCAGTTCGGCCCGCAGGCCGGCCTCGCGCTCGTCGCGCACGCGGCTGAGCGCGACCGCCTCGGAAAGCGAGCGGGCAAGCCGTCGCTCGCGCCAGTAGAGGCCCGACGCCACCAGGAACGCCGAGAGCAGCAGCGCCATCGCCACGCCGCCGGCGATCACCGCGCCGCGGTTGCGCTTGATGAGCTTTCGCACGCGGTACCACCGCGAAGGCGCGCCGGCGATCACCGGTTCATCGACGAGGTGCCGCCGGATGTCCGCCGCGAGCTCCGCCGCCGACGAGTACCGGCGTTCGCGGTCCTTGTCCATCGCCTTCATCACGATCCAGTCGAGATCGTCGCGCAGCATGCGCCCCAGCGTGCCGATCGCCGTGCGCCGGCGCCCCGCGATCACGTTCGCGTCGGTCGAGCGCTGGAGCTTGACGCTCGGCTTGGGGGGCTGCATCTCCACGATCACGCGCTGCACGTCGACGAACGTGCCCTGGCGAAGGGTCTTGCTCTCGAAAGGCAGCTCGCCCGCGAGCAACTGGTAGAGCAGCACCCCGAGCGAATAGATGTCCGCCCGCGTGTCCACGTCCAGGGGGCCGATCCGCGCCTGCTCCGGGCTCATGTATTCCGGCGTACCCACGAACTGCCCGGCCTCGGTCATCAGCGTGCGCGACCGGTCCTGGTCCCGTTCCGTCGCCCGCGCGACGCCCCAGTCGATCACCTTCGGCAGCGGGCGCGGCCCGTCGGTCGTGATCAGCACGTTGCTCGGCTTGATGTCCCGGTGGATGATGCCCTTCTGGTGCGCATACTGCACCGCATCACACACTTCCATGAAGAGCCGCAGGCGTTCCGGCACGTTCAGCCGATTCTGGTCGCAGTAGGTCGAGATCGGGTCACCCCGCACGTACTCCATCACGAAGTACGGGCGTCCGGCGGGCGTCGTGCCCGCGTCGTAGATGCGCGCCACGCCGGGGTGGTCCATCAGCGCCATCGCCTGGCGCTCGGCCTGGAACCGTGCCACCACATGGCGCGTGTCCATCCCGGGCTTGATCAACTTGATCGCGACCTTGCGCCGGACCGGCTCTTCCTGGTCGGCCAGGTAGACCATCCCGAAGCCGCCCTCGCCGATCAGGTTCACAAGTCGGTAGGCATCGAGCCGGTCACCTGGGGCAAACTCGGGGTCGCCGGCTTTCGGTCCCCACGCCAGGCCCGAGTCATCAAACGATCCGGGATGGAAGCAGACCCTGCTCATGCGGTTTCGGGCCCGAGCACCCGGCCCTAGCCTATCGCGCCATTCCGGCACACGCGCCGGCTCGGGGGGTGTTAGGATCAACCCGTGCCCCGTCGCGAGAGACACTTCCTCGGCTGGGACGCCCCCTTCCCGCAGCGCGCGGCGGCGTGGCTGCTCAATCTCCATCTCTCCCCTGACGCCGCAGTCCTGCACGAAGCGGACCTTTCTCGCACGCTCATCATCACTCCGACGGCGCGATCGGGCCGCCTGCTTCTCGGTGAGCTCGTGGATGCGGCCGAAGCCCGGGGCGCCGCACTCGCGCCGCCGATCATGCTGACCCCGGCGGAGCTGCCCGGCGCGGTGCTTGACGTGCCCGGCGAGCCCGCTCCGCCCCTGCTGCGGCTGCTCGCCTGGATGCGGACCCTCGGTTCGACCAGCGCGGACGAACTGGCCGTGCTGCTGAGCCACGCGCCCGCGCCGGGGCAGGCCGCCGCCTGGATGAGCCTCGCCGAACTTGTGGTGGCTGCGCACGACGAGCTCGCGCGGCACACGCACACGCTCGCCGACGCCGGCGCGGCCTGCGACTTCGACCCCGCGCGCTGGCAGATCGCCGCCCAGGTCGGCAGCCGAGCTGCCGAACTGCTCGCCTCTTGGGGGTGTGTGGACGGCCCGCACAGTGAACTCGCCGCCCTCAAGGCAGGGCGCTGGCGCACACGGCCCGAAGTGGACTTCATCGTCCTCGCCGGCGTCACCGACATCTCACCCGCAGTTCGTACATGCCTGGAGCACGCGGCCCACGATGTCATCGCCCTCGTCGGCGCACCCCAAGACCTCGCCTCGGCATGTGATGAGTTCGGCCTGGTGCGCCCGGAAGCGTGGCCCCTGCCGGAACTGCCCGAGCACACTGTGCTCTTTGCCGACGACCCTGCGCACGCCGCGGAACTCGCCTTCGGCTCGCTGGCGGACGTGCCGCAACCCGTCAGCGCCTCAGACGTCTGCATGGTGGCTGCGGACCCGGCTCTCGCCCGCGCCGTGGAACTGAAGGCCGACGAAATCGGCACGCTTCGCGTTCGCCCCGCGCCTGGCCCGCCCGCGCTGCGGTCGAGTCCGGGTCAACTCATCGAGGTCATCGAGTCGTTCCTCGACTCAGCCTCCGCTGCTGCGGCGCTCGACCTCGTCCGGCACCCGGATACGCACATTGCGCTGCAACGGGCGGACGCTGCGGGTGCCGCAGCCGCGCCCGCCGGGGCGAAGACACTCGCCGCAGAACTCGCCCGGGCTCTACCCGACGGCGTGACGCACTGGCTCACGCCCGGCCCCCGGTTTGAAGCCGCCGGGAGCACACGCCCGCGGGCGGCAGGCCGCGCGCACCCCGACGCACCCGGACCCCTCGAATCGCTCCGGCGCGCCGTGCATACGCTTCTTTCCCCCGGAGGCGACCCCGAGAACGGCGTCCGCTGGGTGCGCGATGTGCTGCGATTCGTGTACGCGGACTCGGCGACCGGACCGCGCACCGAGCCCCGGCCCGATGCCCCCCCCCTCGACGACCATGCCCGCGAGGCGCTCGCACGCATCCTGGCCAAGCTCGCAGAACTCGAACCCGCCACCCCGGTGCCGGCACGCACCGTCCTTGCCCTGCTCAAGCGCGACCTCGCCCGCGCTCCAGTGCCGAGCGACCATGATCCCGGCGCAATCGAGGTCATCGGTTGGCTCGAGCTCGCCTTCGACCCCGCCCGCGCAGTCGTCGTGATCGGTGTCAATGAGGGGCTGCTGCCCGCGCCCACTCCCGAGCACCCGCTGCTTTCAACTCAGGTCCGCAGGGCCCTCCGCATGGACGAATCCGCGGCGCGGCTTGCGCGCGACGCGTTCCTCCTCTCTGCCGCGGGCGCAGCGCGTCCACACCTGCGCCTGATCTCCATGCGACGCGACGCTTCCGGCGACCCTCTGCACCCCAGCCGGCTCATCATGGGTGGGACCGACGAGGCCGTCGCGGCGCGGGTGGTCCGCTTCGCCCGCCCCGACCTCGACGCGCCCCGCCGCGCGATCGCGTGCCCAGGCGCGGCCGCGCCCGCCACACGCCCCACGGCAGCGGACCAGCCGCTTCGCGTCATGGGAGTCACCTGGTTCCGCGAATACATTGAGAGCCCGAGGCTGTTCGCCCTGCGCAGGGTGCAGGGGCTCACCGAAGGACGACCTCCGGCCCGGACCTTCGATGCGCTCGGCTTCGGCACGCTGATTCACGATGTCGCCCGGCGCCTCGCCGACGCTGACCTCTCCGCCGAAGCCGACCGGGATCGCGTCGCCTCGGCACTTCACGACGAACTGGACCGCCTGGCCGGGCAGCATTTCGCGGGTGAGCCCGCCCGCCTGCTGGACATCCAACTCTCGCTCGCTCGGCGCCGGATTGAAATCCTCGCCGGGGCCCACGCCGCCCGCGCCCGGCAGGGGTGGCGCGTCGCCCATGCCGAGTGGTCGCCCGGGCGTGAGGTGCGTTGGCCGGCTGACGACCACCCCATCCTCCTCCGCGGTCGGATCGACCGCATCGAAGTTCACGCATCCGGCAGCGTGGCCATCATCGACTACAAGACATCCAAGAAGCAGGAGAGCCCCGAGGCCGCGCACCGCTCCGCACGCGGCTGGATCGACCTGCAGCTCCCCATGTACCGGCATCTGGCGAAGTGCCTGCTCGACGATCTTGGCGTGGGCATCGACGATGTGACCCTCGCGTACATCAGCCTCCCTGACGTACCCCCCGACGAACCGTTCCTCGCCGCGGAGTGGTCTCCGGCGGATCTGCGCGAGGCGGATGAGAAAGCCCGCGAGGTCATCGGGTGCGTACGCCGCGCCGAGTTTGACGATGTGAACACGCTGCCCCGCGAAGGCACGTTCAGCATCGTGCTCCAGCCCGACGACATCAATCCCGTGCTCGACGACGCCGATGGCGATGACGGAGAGGATGAGTCATGACCTTCTCCGCGCCACCCCCACTCCCGAGGGCCGACCTTGTCCTCGCCAGCGCGGGCACTGGCAAGACGTTTCAACTCGCGATGCACATCATCCGCCTTCTCGCCCGCGGCACGCCGCCCAACTCCATTCTGGCCGTGACCTTCACCCGGAAGGCCGCCGGCGAGATCGCCCAGCGCGTCCTTCGGTCACTCGCGGAGGGCGCCGCGGGGGGCGAACCGCTCAAACGGCTCCGGGAGTTCATCGACCCGCATCTCACGCGGGCACGCGCCGCCGAGCTCGCGGCGTCGTTCGCTCGCTCGCTGCACGAGTTCGGCGCGATGACCATCGACGGGTTCATGGCCCGCACCGCCCGCTGCGCCGCCCTCGATCTCGATGCCCCGCCCGCCTGGCGCATCCTGGACGAGCCGGAGTCCGAGGTCCTCAGCCGGCAGGCCGTAGCACACGCGGCCGATCACCTCGACCGGTCCTTCCTCCTGCTCATCCTCGACGCCTTCGGCGCCGGTCACTCCGGCGTCAACGTGGAGGGCACGCTGTTCAGGGCCGCGCGCGACGCCCGGCGCGCCTACTCGCAGTCGCGCGAAGCGCCTGAAGCTTGGGGTGCCGTTGGTCCCTCCCGCGACCCGCTCGACAACGCGGCACTCGCCGAGGCCCGCGAGGCGCTCGCCGCGGCCTCTCTCCCGCTCACCAAGAAGGGGGAGCCGGACAAGCGCTTCGCGAACGCACGGAGCACCGCGCTCAGGCATGTGGATCAGGAGCAATGGGCCCTGCTCCTCGACGGCGCGTTCGCCCCGAACGCGGCGCTGAACAAGGAGAGCTACAGCCGCGTCGCGTACCCGCCGGACCTTCGCGAAGCTCTTTCCAGGCTTGCCGCGCACGGCGCAGCCGTTGAACTTCAGCGCCTGCGGGCCCGCAACCGCGCGTCGTTCGACTTCATTCGCGCCCACGATGCCGCGCTCTGGTCGTTGAAACGGGCGCACGCCGCCTTCGACTTTGATGATGTGCCCCGGCTTCTGCTCGCCTCGTCGCTCACCCCCGAACAACTCGCCTTCCAGGCCGACCGGCAGTTCACGCACGTCCTGCTCGATGAGTTCCAGGACACATCACTCGACCAGTTCGAGGTCTTGCAGCCGCTCATGTCCGAGGCCGCTTCGGGCGCCGAGAACGCGAGCCTCTTCTGCGTCGGCGATGCGAAGCAGTCGCTGTACACCTGGCGGAACGCCGAGCCCGCGCTCCTCGGCACGCTCGAGTCCACCTTTTCCATGTCGCGCCGCGATCTCGCGCGGAGCTTCCGCTCCGCCCAGGCAGTGCTCGACAGCGTGAATGACTTCGCGCGGGGCCTGGCGGGGGCGAATGCCCTGATCGGTCACAGGCCCGTCGCTGAGAGGTTCCTCCGCGATTTTCGCCCGCACATCGCCGCAGACTCCGCCCGACTCGGCGTCGTCCGGGCTCACTTCCACGAAAGCGATGAACCTGGCCCTCGCATCGCCCGCGTCGTGACGCACATCTCCGGCCTCGTCCGCGACCGTCCGGGCTGCACCGTGGGCGTGCTCACACGCCACAAGAAGGACATTCCCCTCCTCGTGCGCCTCCTCCGCGCCGCGGGAATCGAGGCCAGCCAGGAAGGGGGCGGCCCGCTCCGGGACGCCTCCATCGTCCGCGCGGTCTGGACCATGCTCCAGGTCGCGAACTTTCCGGAGGACACTGCCGCCCTCGATCACCTGCTCAACTCGCCCCTCGCGGCCCCGCTCGGGCTGGGCCAACGTGCTCCCCGAACCGCCGACGAGGGCGAGTCCGTCGCCCGGCTGCTCCGCGCTCGTCTCGCCCGGGAGGGCCTTGCCCCCCTCCTCCGCGAACTGCGGCGCGCGTGCTGGCCCCTGCTCTCGTCCTTCGAGCGCGGGCGCCTCACCCAGCTCGTTGAGGCCGCGCAGAACCGGGGCGATGACTCGCCGCGTGCGGTGCGTCATCTCCAGCGCTTCTTCGAGAGCGTGCCGCTCGACCGGCCCGCCGCGGCCCGCGTGCGCGTCATGAGCATCCACGCGAGCAAGGGCCTGGAGTTTGACATCGTGGTGCTCCCGGACCTCGCCCAACCCTTGCTCCATCCCGGGCGCGAGGTCATCGTCTCCCGCGAAGGACCGCTCCAGCCCGTCGAGGCGGTCACGCACTCCTGCCAGGTGCTCCGCCCCTGGTGCCCGGCCCTCGACCTGGCTCACCGGCGCGCTGAAGAGACCCGGGTCTTCGGCGAGCTCTGCGTCCTCTACGTTGCGCTCACACGCGCCATACACCAGGTCGACCTGTTTCTCGTCGCCCGCGCCGAGAAGCCCGACCTCAAGCCCACGCTTGACGATCTCGTGGTCGATGCCTTCAACCTCCCTCGCACGCCGGCGCCGGGAACAGTGGTCACACTCGCCGGCGACCCGCACTGGACGCAGGCCGCCCCGCCCGCACCGGGACCCGCCCCCGTGCCCCCGCTTCACCTGGAAGTCCGCCCGGCGCGCCACGTCCCGGCCGCGCGCCTCGACCGTCTCGCCCCTTCACACGCGGCACATCACGAGCTCCCCTGGACCCCGCAGCCCTCCGGCCGGGGCGGCGCGCTGAAGCGGGGCGAGCTCCTCCATGCGCTCCTCGCGGGCCTCACCTGGTTTGATTCCCCCCCGGTCGAACCTCCCGCCGCGTCGTTTGAACGTGCCCGGGCCACGGGGGCCTCCGAAGACGACATCGCCCGCGCATGGCGCCAGCTCGCCCCGAGCCTCGCCCTGCGGGCTGACACGTCACCGGGCCTCGCTCCGCTCTTCGCGCCCATCCTCGGCGCTTCGCTCCGCATCGAACACCCGATCGCCGCTCGCATCCGCCACGAGGGCAAGGAGGTGCTCATCACCGGGCGCTTCGATCGGCTCGTGCTCCTCCCCCGGCGCGCCGGGGCATGGATCATCGATTACAAGTCAGACCAGGCCGCCAACGAAGACGACATCGCCCGGATCGTTCTGTCGTACGAGCCGCAACTCCGCCTGTATGCACGCGCGGCCGCCAAGGCCTACGCGCTCTCGCTTCACACGATCCGAATCACCCTGGCGCTGATCGGTCCTGCCCGGCTCATCGACCTCCCCGGAGAGACCTGAACCTCATACGCTCTGCGGTGCCGCCCTCCCGCTACCAGAAACAGATGATGCTCCCCGGCGTCGGCGATGCCGGGCAGGCTCGCCTCCGGAAAGCCTCGGTCGCGGTCGTGGGGTGCGGCGCACTCGGATGCACGATCGCCGACCTTCTGACCCGCGCGGGCGTCGGTTCAATCACGCTCATCGACCGCGACATCGTGGAGTGGTCCAACCTGCAGCGCCAGAGCCTCTTCGACGAGCGCGATTCGAACGAGGGCCTTCCCAAGGTCGTCGCCGCCCAACGCCGCCTCCACGCCGTCAACGGCGAAGTCTCCATCGATCCCCGGTGTGCCGACCTGCACTCCGGCACCATCGACGACCTGCTCGCCGGCGCCCGCGTCATCTTTGACGGCACGGACAACTTTCCGACCCGTTACCTTCTCAACGACTTTGCCGTCCGCGACTCCGTCCCTCTCTTTTACGGGGGCGTCGTCGGCTGGCGCGGCATGGCCATGGCCATACTCCCCGGGATGGGGCCCTGCCTGCGCTGCGCCTTCGATGAGCCCCCTCCCCTGGGCTCCGCTCCCACCTGCGACACCGCAGGCGTCGCGGGCGCGGCGGTCGCCATCGTCGCCAGCGTGCAGGTCGCCGAGGGGTTGAAAGTCCTGCTTGGTCACGAGGCACGCGTCAATCCGACGCTCCTCGACTTTGACCTCTTCGAGAATACGCGCCGGCGTCTGACCTTCGCCCCGCGCCCGGACTGCCCGTGCTGCGTTCACCGGCGCTTCGACCACGCCCTCGCGCCACCCGAGACCGGGGCCGCGCTCTGCGGGCAGAATGCCGTGCACCTGCCGGGGGCTGCGCACTGCGACCTGGCCCGCGCCGCCGAAACCCTGCGCGCCACTTGCGACGTGAGGCTTCTGCCCTTCATGCTCCGCGCAACCCCGAACGAATCAACCTTCGGCGATCCCCTTGACTTCACGCTCTTCGCCGACGGGCGCATGATCGTGCGCGGCACGACGAACATCGAAGCCGCCCGCGCGATCCGCGCCAGGTATCTGGGCGGCTGAACCGCCGCGGGCACGCGAAACCGAGCCTGCGAACGCCGATCGCGTCTCTCCACGCCCCCCGTGCCCGCGCGTTCGCCTGCGCCGGCCCGCGCGGAGGGCCCGCAGCCGCCATCGTGACCGGGACACGAAAGAAGCAGGTCGACGCAATGCGCCGACCTGCCCGAAATCCATCCTTGCCCGTGCGCACCGGAGCCGTGCCCGGAGGCGTCGTTCCCGCCGTCACTCCGCCCGGCGGCGCCACGATGCGCCGGAGAGCTCACCCGAAAGCAGGCCCATCAGCGCCGTGCGCTCGATCGGGTCGACAAAGGCGAACGTCCGAAGCGCCCGGGCCGACTCGGCGAACGAAGGCCACTCGATGTCGCCGAGGCCGAAGGGTCGTGCCGCACCCGGCGCCCGCGTGCCCGCCAGGGCCATGCCCAGGAAGACCGGCGCGAACTTGCTCATCATGCCCATCGAGGCCGCGCCCTGGGCCAGCAGCGAGCGGTCACTCCGCGTCTCGGAGATGTAGTCATCGCCCTGCCAGTAGGAGACCGTGACGGATGGCTTCATGCCGCGCACGAGCTCGCTGTAGGTCGGCACAATCAGGCCGGGGTCACGGTCGCCCCCTCCGGGCGAACGCACGCCCGCGCTGATCGCCGAGCCGATCATGCTCACGAAGGGGTAGCCGTCGCGTGCCAGCCGCGCCGAGTCCATGATCGACACGCTCGCAAACGAGTTCTGCCCGAACCCGCGAAGTGCCGGGTGGCCCACCAGCCCCTGGTCCCCCTTCCCGGTTGCCTGACGCACCGCCGCCAGCACCGCCTGCGGCGTCATGCCGACGACCAGCCAGTCATTCGTAGCGGCGTACGTGATCTCCAGCGGGACGGGCACACCGAAAAACCGCAGCGAAACGAGGTCGGTGCCCTCGTGCGACCAGCGTGAGAGACGCATGTAGCGCGCCGCCTCCGGGGCCTCCTTCTCCAGCATCTCGTTGGCGAGGTTCATGAGCTTGTCGTGGGCCCCGAGGAACCGGGCCCGGTCGCGGTACGACATGAGGACGACCGTCGAGGCGAGGCCGCCGCCCCCGGTCTCATCTGACATGTACGCGATCACGGTGCCGCCGATCGCCTGGATCACATCGGCGCGAAGATCGACCCCGGTGTGCTCCTTGAACTCTCCGAGCATGTCCTCCACCGGCACGCCCCACTCACCCGCCCGTTCAATCAGCCGATCGACGTACTCAAGGTCATAGCGCGCCACCGAGGCCATCACCGCGTTCGCCGGCACGGCCCGAAGGTCGCGCTCTGAGAGTGTGTCCGTCGGCAGCCCGAGGTACTCCATCGTGCGGCGTGCCCCCACCACGCGCATATGTCCGCGTGAGAACTCAGCGTCGTACCCCGCCTGGAAGTCAATCTTGATCGCGTCCTCACCG
The DNA here is from genome assembly GCA_020847175.1 of Phycisphaerales bacterium. GTDB lineage: Bacteria > Planctomycetota > Phycisphaerae > Phycisphaerales > UBA1924 > JADLCM01. The sequence continues at coordinate 3,163 of JADLCM010000038.1, read as the reverse complement.
AGCAGGCCCGCGTTCTCCAGTTCCTTCACGATCGGCTCTGCCTCGCGCATCTGCTCATCCGCGAAGCCGCGGGCGAGCTTGAGCGCCGGGTTCAAGCCCTCGAAGTCGAAGCGCCCGCGGATGAAGGGCTTGATCCCGGGTACCGGCGCGGGGAGCGCGTCGAACCCCTGTTCCGGGTCCACCACGGCGCCCGCCGCGATGTCGTACCACCATGTCCCCCCCACCTCGCGCGGGCCGAAATCCACCGAACCGATCGGGGTCAGGATCGACTTCATCCCTTGGAACTTCTGGCTCTCCCCCAGGGGCAACTCCTCACCGCGCTGGCGCTGGACCTCGTCCAGGAGCCCGAGGATGGTTCCCTGCATCCGCTCGGCGTTCGCCTTGCTGCCGGCCTGCACGCTGAACGCCACGCCGTACCCGAAGAACCCCGCTTCGGGGTTGTCCACGTTGTACGTGATCGCCATGCGCCCGGGGTTCGCGAGCGCGTTGATGCCCAGGTCAACAAGGGGCATCGCCTCAGCAGGAAACCCGGGGATCTCCTCAGGCAGTTCCCGCAGGCGCGCCGGGACCATCCCCAGCGCCTTCGCCAGTCCGCTGTCCCGAGGATCGACGGTCCAGTCCTTCAGCGCCGCCCGTTCGATCACGAGAAGAGGCTGAATCTCCTGTGCGATGGCCCCTCCGGCGGCGCTCACAAGCGCCAGGAGCGAGGCCCCGGTGAAAGTACGTGCCTGCCTGATGCCGTGCGTCTTCATCGGGATGCCCTCGTGCGTTGTTTGCGATCTTTCGAAGCGTGCCGCGAACCCATCGATGCGGCTCCCTCGGGGCCCGGCCCGGGGGTGACGTATTCTTCGGGTTTCGATCCTGCAGTTTCCACTCGCGTCCCCAGGAGTCGCGACTTCTTGACAGGCCAAGAACCCCGGTCCATCCTGATCGTCCGTCCGAGCGCCTTGGGGGATGTCTGCCGCACGGTGCCGGTGCTGGCACGGCTCCGCGCGAGGTTCCCGAACGCCCGCATCGACTGGCTGGTGCAGGACGTTTTCGCCCCCGCGGTACGGCACCACCCGGGTTTATCCGGGGTGGTGCCCTTCCCGCGTCACGAGATTTCACACGACCTGCGCCGGCTGAAGGCTGGGTCATACCGGGCATTTGTCCGCACTCTCCGCGAACCCCGATATGACCTTGTGCTCGACGCCCAGGGCCTCCTGCGCAGCGGGTGGTTCGCAAGGGCCACGCGCGCGCGCACGCGGGTGGGGTATGCCGACGCCCAGGAGTTCGGCTGGCTCTTTCTCACCCGTCGTGTGAACGCCCCCCGCGACATGCACACCGTGGACCGGATGCTCGCCCTCACCGAAGCGCTCGGGTGCACGGGTGAGCCCGACATGCGCCTGTACACCTCACCTGAGGACCAGCGCTGGGCCGCGGACCAGGAACCAGCGCCGGGCGCGGTGGTGATCGCGCCTACGAGCCGCTGGGCGGGCAAACAGTGGCCCGATGAACGCTTCGCGGCCCTCGCGGAACGCCTGCTCCGGGAAGGGGTGCCGCGGATCGTGCTGGCGGGCGCCAAGGGGGAAGAGACCCAGTGCCCTGCGCTCGTTGACCTCGCGCGCCGGGAGCCCCGAATCTCGAACCGGATCGGCACCACGAGCATCGGCCAACTGATGGCGCTCATCGAGCGTGCCGCCCTGCTCGTCGCCAATGACAGCGCACCGGTTCATATGGGCGTGGGGTTTGCGCGCCCGCTCATCGCCCTCTACGGCCCGACCAACACGGCGCGGGTGGGGCCATACGGGCGCGCCGGCGACGTGATCTCACACCGGCCAGGGGGCGAAGATGCATCGCACAAGGACGAGCGCGCGGGCGCCGCATTGATGACCCGGATCACGGTTGACGAGGTGCTGGACGCGGCGCTGCACAGGCTTCACGGCTCAGCACGTCCGGACGGTCCGGCGCAAGGATGACGACCCAACGGACGACCGCGCTGCCGGAATCCTGTCGTCGTACCCGTCCGCGTGCAAAGCCCACCCGTGCGCTCAGCCCACGCGCGGGTCTGGAACATGCGACGGCTTGCGGGTTGGCGCCTCGGGGCGCACCAAGCGCCCGAAGTACCCCCGGAGTTGCGAGACACTCCGGTCGAACGGGGTGAGTGAACCGGCGGCGCGGGCCTGCAGAATGGCCCCTTCCATCACAGTCAGGATGAAGTCGGCGAGCTCGCTCCGGTCCACATCGGGCGGCAGGCGCTCCCCGGCATCGTCGAGCCACCCCTGTACCACGCTCGACCACTGGCGCAAGTTCCGGTCGATCAGCGCGCGGGCCTTCGGGTAGGCATCCCCCACTTCAAGCGCGAGATTGCCGATCGGGCAGCCCCTGGCGCACCCCATCGCCTCCAGACCCATGCGGTACTTGCCGAAGAGCGCCCAGACCCGCTCGATCGGGTCGCTCGTGGCGTTCTCGACGTGATCCATAACGGCGGGGCGGAGAATGTCGAGATAGCGTTCCAACACGGCGTTGAGTAGGTCTTCTTTGCTCGGGAAGAAGTGGTACAGGCTGCCGCTGTTGACCTCGGCCTCGCGCAGGATCGTGGCGATGCCCGTGGCGTGGTAGCCCTGCTCGTGAAAGAGCCGGGCGGCGGTCTCAAGAATCCGCTCTCGCGTGTCGCCTGGAGACATGGTGACCCGTTTCTGGGGCGGCCGCGCCGCGCGGGGCGGCGATCCGGCGCGTGGCCCGCGCGTGCCGACTCTTGAGTATTCAATCAACCTGGTTGGAGGTGGTCAAGACCACGTTCGGGGTGTGCTGAACCTGGCCACAGCCGATCGCAGTGATTGAGCACGACCCGGCGCAGCGACGGAAGACCGACGGGTCGAGCACGACGCACTCCGCTCGTCTCACGTGCGCCAAGCGTTGCGAGCGGAGGTCCGGGATGATCGCCTCGGTCACGGAACGGGCTTGCCAGTCTGATAGCGACGCTGGGACTCGGGGGTGGGGTCGCTGCCGCCCTGCCAGAGGGGCATGCAACTGTAACTACTCCGTACATCCAACGAGACCTCTGAGCAACCGTGCGATTGTGCCGCGTGTTTCGGCGTGAGCGCGTGATGTCGGCCTTTCGATCATCGGGGCAGGGTGTTTCCGCCCCGATGCCCGGCGGGCTACGCGGCGTTCGTCAGGC
>JADLCM010000037.1 GCA_020847175.1 Phycisphaerales bacterium | reverse complement strand
TGCGCGAACGCGGCGTTCGGAACCAGCGCAAGCCCAGCGACAAGCAACGACAGCGGTCCAAATGTGTGAGTCATGACGTGGACTCCTCAGGAGCCTCATCTGTCATGCTACAACAAACGGGCCCCCCCCCCCCCCCCTGGTTCCAAGGAAGTCTGAGAATTGTGTTGCGGCCCTCCGAAGGCGCGTCCAAAGCCGAGTTCGTTCCACCGCAACACCGTGACGCGCCGCGCTCCGGCACCGAGGCGCGTTCGTGGCTTGCCCGACACCGGCTGGAGGCCTCCGCTTCTGCCCTACTGTGGGTGCTGCGCGGCTTCAGTCAGGCTCACCCCGGGGCGAGTACACCCTTGACCAAGAAGAAACCCGACATCGCCGACCTGTCCTTTGAAGACGCCCTCGCCGAGATCGAGGGCATCATCGAACGCATCGAGTCGGGCGAGACCGGGCTCGAGCAGTCGATCACCGAGTACGAACGCGGCGCACGGCTCATCAGGCGCTGCCGCGAAGTGCTCGACCGGGCCGAGAAACAGATTGAAGACGTGACCAGCGGCCTGCTGGGCTCAACCGAAGGCGAACCGAAGGCCGATGAAGGCGGCACCCCTTCGAGACCCCGATGACCCTCGCCGCCACGAACCCGACCCTCTTCTTCGCCCTGTCCGAGGCGGTCAAACTCCTCTTCGTCTTTGCGTTCGGGGCATGCGTGGGCTCGCTGACGAACGTGCTGGTCTATCGCCTGCCCCTGGGGCTGTCGGTGGTTTCGCCGCCCTCGCGCTGCCCGCGCTGCGGCACCCGGCTGGCATGGAAGGACAACATCCCGGTGCTGGGCTGGGTGCTGCTGCGGGGCCGCTGCCGCTACTGCAAGGTGGGCATCTCGCCCGAGTACCCGCTCGTCGAGGCGTTCGTGGGCCTGGTCTTTGTGCTCGCCTTCGGGCTCTGCTACCTGACCGACAACCCCCTTTTCCACGACGCCCGGCTGCTCGGGACTTCGCTCGAAGTCATGCGCCCGGACTGGTCGCGCGCCGGGTTTGTCAAGACATGGCCCGTGTTTGTCACGCTGCTCGTGCTTCTGAGCTGCCTGGTTGCGATGTACCTGATCGATGCCCGCACCTACACCATCCCCCTGGTCCTCACCTGGACCCCCGCCGTCACCGCGGCAATCCTCCTCCCCCTTCACGCGGCGTGGTCCCTAGGGCACATCCGGCCCACCACCTTTGCGCCGGGCTGGTCATACGCCATCCCCACGCCCGGTCCGCGCGGCTGGACGTGGATCGGCGCTTCGCTCGGCGGCGTGCTCGGCATCGGGCTTGCCGTCCTGCTGCTTCGGTTCAACCTGCTCAAACGCTCCTTCGCCGACTACGACGAGTGGGAAGCCGCGCATCTCGGCGCTGAGAGCGCAGTCACGAACTCGCCAGGCCCGAGCGCACCCGCCCCGGTTGACCCTGCGCCGGCAGGGTCCGCCGCCCAGGTCACCGACGCCGGTCAACCCGTCGCCGATGCGACCGGCCCGAACGTGGTCGCCCCGACCGACCCCGAGGCCGCCCGTCGGCGCTGGGTGATCGGCGTGTGCGTTGGCGCGTGCGCGGCACTCGGGGCCGTGCTTTGGCCCCGGTTTGGGTGGATCCCCCTCGGAGGGCTGCTCGCGGGCGCCGTTCTGGGGCCTGCCGTCGCCGGCCTGCTCCTGCGCGCCTCCGGCGGCGCGAAGCCGGTGCCTGCCGATGTGCCGGGCACTGCCGAGGACGACTCCCCCGCCGCGGACTGGCTGGAATACCCCCACGCGCGCCGCGAGGTGATTCGAGAGGTGCTGTTTCTTGCGCCCTGCTTCGCGCTGGCGCTGATGGGCGCAACCCTCGCCCGGCACTTCGCCGGGCCCTGGACGCTCGACTCATTCATGCGCCTCACGCCCGCCTCTCACGCGCCGCTTTGGCTCGATGCACTGGCCGGCGTCTGCATGGGGTACCTCATCGGGGGGGGCGTGGTGTGGGCCGTCCGCATCCTGGGCTCGCTTCTCTTCGGCAAGGAGGCGATGGGCCTCGGCGATGTGCACATGATGGCGGGCGTCGGGGCGTGCCTGGGATGGATCGACCCCACGCTGGCGTTCTTCCTCGCCGCGTTCGTGGGTGTCTACCGCGAGGTGGTCAGCCGCCTGCTCGCGGGCCCGGCGCGGCGAGCGATGCCCTTCGGCCCCTCGCTCGCGCTGGCGACGGTACTTGTGCTCGCGGGCAAGCCGTGGATCGAGCAGGCGATCAACGCCTGGGCCAAGCTCGACGCCGAACGGCGCCTGCATCTGCCCTGAGCGCCCCCGCGTTACCGGCGTGCACGCTTGGGGTCAAACGCCTCCCGCAGCCCCTCACCCACGAAGTTGAGTGCCAACAGCGTCGCCCCCAGCAGCAGGCACGGAAAGAGCAGCAGCCACCAATACGAACGGTGCGTGTTCAACTGCACCAGCCCGTCCGAAGCCAGGTTGCCCCAACTGGGCAGAGGCGGCTTGATGCCGATGCCGAGAAAACTCAGGAACGATTCCTGCAGAATGGCCTGCGGCACCGTCAGCGTTGCGTAGACGATCACCGGACCCAGGAGGTTGGGCAGCAGGTGACGCACAAAGATCCGCTTGCCCCCGGCCCCCATCGCCCGGGCCGCCTCGACGAAGGGCTGGTTCTTCAGGCTCAGCACCTGCCCCCGCACCACGCGGGCCAACGTCAGCCAGCTCACAGCGCCGATGGCGAAGAGCAGCGTGAGCACGTCAAACGTCTGGCGCCTCGCGTCGGAGATCGCCCCGCCCCCGAGCCGCTCACCCGCCGAGAGGACCAGGAAGTCCCCCAGCGTGGCCTCCGGCGCTGCATCGATGCTCGCCTCGCCCGCCCCGGGGCTCGCGGGCTCCGGGCGCGGCCCCGGCGCCGACACGCAGGGTTCCTTGCCGAGCGCCACGCGCGCCTGGTCCCTGGTGTACGCGCGCTCGGCCTTGGTCCACCCCGCGAGTTCGCGCGCTCGGGCCTTCACCAGGCCTTCTTCGCGCCATGCCGCAAGTTTGGAGCGGGCCCCCGGGACGGCGCGGGACACCTCGCTCACCGAGACGGCCAGCAGCGCCGCGCGCCGGTCTGCATCTTCGGGCGTGTTGATCGAAGCGAGGGTGGGTGCGATCAGGTCCTGCGAGGCCGGCTCCCGCAGCAGTTCGCGCGTGCGGGCCTTGACCCAGGCGTTCTGGGCCTTCTGACCGCTCTGCCATTCTTCGACCACGGCCTCGCTTGCCACGGCGAGCAGAACGACCAGCAGCACGTACGGCAGGCCGTAGAGAATATCGACGATGCGCATCATCACGGCGTCGGTCTTGCCCCCGATGTATCCAGAGAGCGCGCCGTAGAGCGTGCCGATGACCACGCTCAAGAACGCCGCCGCGATGCCCACCAGCAGGGACACCCCGCCCCCCGCCAGCACGCGCACCAAGAGCGAACGTCCGAGCGCATCGGTGCCCAGCGCGTAGTGCAGGCCCGGGTGCCGGGACACGAACCACTGCGCCCGCATCGCCTCATACCCCGGCCCCTCCACCGCGTCCATGAGTTCGCTGACCGGGATGGAGAGCCGCGCCGAGATCGCGGAGACCTCCGCCTCGGGCACGGTCCGGTGCAGGTTGCGGATTTCCAGCGGTCCGGGCTTGACGCCGAAGGGGGGCAGGTACGCCTCGCGCGGGTCACCCTCCTTGTACCACCCCACGGCGCGGCAAGGGTCCACGGAAGAATCCCGCCGGCTCGGCCCGAGCGTCAGAAACAACGAGCCCAGGCAGGCCCCGAGCATGAGCACCAGGAACGCCATGCCGATCAGGCCGGTGCGCGACCGCGTCCACGGGTTGTCGCGCCCGCGCGCCGGCGCCATGATCGCGGGAACGGAAGTTTCGGCCATGCGGGGAGCATACCGCAACGCCCCGCGGCCGTTCGATCGAATGCCCGCCGCGGGTCCTGTCAGGTCTCGCACGCGCGCGGCGGAACCTCCTTGGGCCTAGGCTTCGCCCGAGGGGCAGGACGCCGGTCCACGCCGCCTAAAGGAGCGCCCATGAACAACAAGTTCGGGTTGAAGGACTTCGTGCTCTTCGCGCTTGTGCTCCTGGTGGGCTTTGCGGTCTTTCTTTCGATGTCGCAGGCCGACCGCACGTTCTCGGCCATGAAGAAGCTGGAAGCCAAGTTCCTCAACCAGGAGCAGGCGCTGGCCAGGCTGGAATCCGGGGGCGGCTCGGGCGGAACGCTGGGCGCCGCGCAGCTTCAGCTGCTTCAGGCCCAGACGCAGCAGGCCCAGGCGCAAACGGCGCTGCTCTGGGCGATGATGAATCAACCGATTGCGTCCCAGCCTCGCCCGCAGGGCACGGCCCCGACCGTGAACTCGCCCGCGAACCTCACGCCCCCTCCCGGCACAACCCCCCCGCTGGCCAACCAAGGCGCCCCCGGGGCGCATGACGAGTCCTGGGCGCGCCCGGACGTGCCGGTGGTCTGGCAGGGCCCCCCCGCCTTCACCCACGAACCCCGCGAGGCCGAAGGCGCCCGCCCGGGCGGCGAGTTCGTCTGGTGCATCGAGGCCCAGCCCTCCAAACTCACCCCCGTGCTCGGCGAGGATGTCTACGGACGCTACGTGCAAGACCTCGTCTGCGAATCGCTCGGCGAGTTTGACCCTGAAACGCTCGAACTGCGCGGCGTCCTCGCCGAAGCCTGGCAGTACGACCCCGCCGGCATGTGGCTTCGCGTCAAGCTCCGCGACAACGCCCGCTTTGACGACGGCACGCCCGTCACCGCCGAGGACGTGCGCTACTCCTTTCACGATTTCGTGATGAACCCGGAACTGGAGACCGAGTCGCTGCGCTCGATTCTCAACCGGATCAAGGAAGTCGTCGTCATCTCCGACCGGGTGTGCGAGTGGCACTTCACGCAGCCCGACGCCTTCAACTTCAACGCGGCCATGACCATCTACGTGCTTCCCAAGCACTTCTACAGCACGCTCACGCCCCGCCAGATCAACGGCGCCACGGCGATCACGCGCGGGAGCGGCCCCTGGCGCCTCGCCAAGCAGGACGTGAACGACCAGTGGGTGCCCGGTGAAGATGTCGTCCTCGTGCGCAACGAGTCGTATTGGGGCCCGGCCAAGCCCACCCTCTCCCGCATCCGCATCCGCGTGATCTCGGAGGACACGGCCCGCCTGATCTCCTTCAAGAACAAGGAGGTCGACATGATCCTGCCCAGTTCGCCCGCCTTCGTCGCCCAGACGCAGGAGCCCGGCTGGGACACGCAGGCCCACTCGCTCAACTGGGTCAACATGCGTTCCGGGTATTCCTTCATCGGCTGGCAGTGCGGCCCGCGCAACGGCAAGCTCACGCCCTTCGCCGACAAGCGCGTCCGCCAGGCCATGACCCTGCTTCTCGACCGGGAACGGATGATCCGCGACATCTGGGCGGGCATCGGGCGCGTGGCCACCGGCCCGAGTTCCTCCGCGTCGCCCACCTCCGACCCGAACATCAAGCCCTGGCCCTACGACGTGGCCCGCGCCAAGGCGCTCCTCACCGAAGCGGGCTGGCAGGACCGCAACAACGACGGCCTCCTCGAAAACGCCGAGGGCACGCCCTTCCGGTTCGAGTTCACCTACGCGGTGGGCGGGCAGGTCATCGAACGCATCGTCAACTACGTGAAGGACCAGTGCGCCTCGATCGGCATCCAGTGCGATGCACGCGGCGTCGACTGGTCCCAGTATGACCAGATCCTCAAGACCCGCGACTTTGACGCCCTCACGATGGGTTGGAGCGCCAGCGCGCCCGAGAGCGACCCTACCCAGATCTGGCACACCTCCTCCATCCAGAACCAGGGCCACAACTTCATCCAGTGGAACGGCGGGCAGGACCCGATCATCGAGTCCATCCTCGGTGAGCTTGACAACGCCAAGCGCATGGAGCACTGGCACGCGCTCCACCGCCTCCTGCACGAAGAGCAGCCGTACACCTTCGTTCGCGAAGTCCCCTGGCTGCGCTTCATCTCCAAGGACTTCACCAACATCAACCCCTACCCGAGGGGCCTGGTCTATTCCGAGTTCTCCATCGGCCAGAGCTACAACCGGGGGATGTAGCCGACGAATCGCGAGCGCGTCGCGGGCGGCACGTGCCTGCGGCCCGCATGACGCGTGCCGATTCCATCGTTCGGGCAAGGCGCCTGAACCGCCGGTCGAGAGAGTTTCCAGGGCTCCGGGGGACGCATGGCCACCTACATCCTCAGACGCCTGCTGCTGATGATCCCCACGCTCATCGGCATCACGTTTCTGATCTTCATGCTCATGGCCCTCGCCCCCGGGGGCATCGGCGCAAGTCTCCAGGTCTCCGCCGGCGGGCAGCGAGACCAGACCTCCGCCGCAGTCCAGAAGGCATACCTCGAAGACCGTTTCGGGCTCGATGATCCTGTTGTCGTGCAGTACGTGCGCTGGCTCGGGCGCATCAGCCCCGTCAAGTTCGGCGAGCGCGATCAGTACGCCCCCGACGGCGAGCGCCTGAGCCTGCCCAAGGCCATCAAGGCGCCCCCGATGTGGAAGTGGTTCGCCGATGCGCTGCCCACCGCGCCGCCGGCGAGTTTCGCGTGGCCCGAGGACGAGTGGACCGCCAGGGGCCTCGACGCAGAAGGCATCGCCAAGGCCAAGGAGTCGATCTTCCGCGGAATCTCCAACGAGACGGCCCGCGCGCGCTCCGCGTACATCGGCGCCATCGCGGCATTCCAGATGGCCGTCGGCCAGTACGCCGGCTCGCCCGAAGTGGCGCGCCCCGACATCATGAACCGCGAGGGCAAGATCCGCGAGGCATTGCTCACCCGCCTCGGCCCCGATCGCGACGCCCCGCGCTGGGCCGAGGTTGAGCGCACGGGCCGGGCCATGCTCAGCGCCTACGCCCGGGCCATCGAGACGCGCGAACTCAAGCTCGCCGCCTTCCGTGCCAAGCCGTACCGGCAGGCCGGCGTCTGGATCATCCCCGGCTACCTCAGCATCGCCATGCCGGACCTCGGCACCTCCTTCAAGCAGCGCGGCAGGCCGGTCTTTGACATGATCCTCCAGGCCCTGCCCGTCACCATCATGCTCAACCTCATCGCCCTGCCCATCATCTACCTCATCGCCGTGCCCACGGGGATGCTCGCCGCCGCCCGGCGCGGATCATTCTTCGATATCGCCTCGGGTGCGTTCTTCATCGCCCTCTACTCCATCCCCGTCGTCGTCGCGGGCGTGCTCATCCACGGCTTCGTCTGCAACAACGAGTATCTCGGCGCCTTCCCCGTCGCGGGTCTCAACCGCCCGGAGGCCGAGATGATGACGTTTCTCCCCTCCACCGGCGCCGACGGCGCGTGGCAGCGGGGCTGGCTGCTCGACCGGGCCTGGCACATCGCCATGCCCGTCGCCTGTCTTGTCTACACCGGCTTCGCCGTGCTCAGCAAGCAGACGCGTGCCGCCATGCTCGACAACTTCAACGCCGACTACGTGCGCACCGCCAAGGCCAAGGGCGTCTCGTCGCGCGATGTCGTGCTGCGCCACGTCTTCCGCAACTCGCTGCTCCCGCTCATCACCATCTTCGCCAGCGTCTTTCCCGCCATGCTCGCCGGGTCCGTCATCATCGAGAAGATCTTCACCATCCCGGGCATGGGCAGCCTCGCGCTCTCCGCGATCAATGACCGCGATCGCGAACTTCTCCTCGCCGTCACGCTCATGACCGGCATCGTCAACCTGCTCGCCCTCCTGCTCGCCGACATTCTCTACGCCCTCGCCGACCCCCGCGTCACGTTTGATTGACGCCCGGCATTCCTGACCCCTTCCGCCACCCTTTTCCCCCTGGCTCCATTCCTCGCACAGACCAGCCCCATGCCCAAACCCGACACCAACCTGCAATCGGTCACCGGCGTGCAACTGGCGCAGGGCCTCGGCGTGCAGCCGGCGCGCGGGTTCTGGGCCGATGTGTGGGCCCATGTGCTCAAGCGCAACGGCGCCCGCTTCGGCCTGGCATGGGTCGCCGTGGTCGCGTTCTTCGCCGTGTTCTCGCCGCTCATCGCCAGCGGGCACCCGATCTGGATGGTCGAGCAGACCGCCGAGGGCACGCGGCGGTCGTCGCCGCTCCTGCACAGCCTCTCCGCCGCGGATGTCGCCCTGCTCCTGGGCTCCCTCGCCGGACTGCTCCTGCTCCTCGCGCCCCTGCGCCTCCCCCGCGCCGAGCGCGGCGTCATGCTCTTCTTCGGCGCGCTGCAGGTCATGGCCATTGTCGTGCTGGGCACCGCCCTCTCCAAGGCCGCCCAGCAGCGCGAGGTGCCCCGCTGGCTGGGACACCTCCGCGAATGGCCGCAGTTCCCCTACGTTGCCCCCGGCGTCATCGCCCTTGTTGCGGGCGCGATGTTCGGGCTCATTCCCTTCGGGCGATCGTGGCGTTCCCGCATCGCGTTCGTGGTCACCGCCTCCCTGATCGGCGGGTTCGCGATCGGCTGGGCCTGGAAAGAGGGCACGCGCGTCTGGGACTATCGCGCCCGCGAGGCCCGCGGCGAGATCGTGTGTACCTACGCCCCGGTGCCCTTCAGCCCCGCGCAGCGCTCGACGGAGTATTTCACCCAGCGTCCGGGCGCATCACTCTTCACCCCCACGAGCGAGCTCGTGCTCCGCGCGGTCCGGTCGGCGATCAAGCAGCCCTCCGCCCCCCGCGCCGAGGTGCTGCCCCTGCCGGTCGACGACACCCTCCGCCCCGCGATCCGCGCCGTGCTTGCCTCGGGGGGCGAACTGCTCCCCCTCACCGGCGAGGCACTCGCCCGCGCGTTCGATGGGGCCACGTGCGGCACGGTCGGTGATGTCGTCGACTGGCTCCTCGCACTCCCCTCCGACCATTTCACCCTGGGCACCGACAATCTCGGGCAGGATGTCCTCGCCCAGATGCTCCACGCCTGCCGCCTCTCCATCTCGATCGGGCTCGTGAGCACGTCGATCGCCGTGGTCATCGGCGTCACCATCGGCGCCCTGATGGGTTACTTCGGGGGCAAGGTTGATCTTCTGCTCTACCGCCTGGTCGAAATCTTCATGGCCATCCCGGTGCTATTCCTCCTCATCGTCGCTTCCGCCGTCCTGCCCAAGAGCACCTACGTGATGATGGCCATCATCGGCTGCGTCACCTGGACCAGCGCCGCCCGCTTCACCCGGGCCGAGTTCCTCAAACTCCGAAGCCAGGACTTTGTCCAGTCTGCGCGGGCCGCCGGCCTCCCCCTCCGCTCCATCCTGTTCCGGCACATGCTGCCCAACGGCGTGACCCCCGTGCTCGTCGAGTCCAGTTTCGCCATCGCCGCCGCCATCCTCGCCGAGGCCACCCTGTCCTACCTCGGCCTCGGCCCCGAGAACCAGGCCAGTTGGGGACGCCTCCTCTCGGGGTCCAAGAGCGACGCGGCGAACTTCGTCTGGTGGCTTGCCCTGTTCCCCGGCCTCGCCATCTTTCTCACCGTCCTCGCCTACAACCTCGTGGGTGAGGCCCTCCGCGACGCCATCGACCCCAAGCTCAAGAAAGCCCGCGTCTAGCGCGCCCGGGAGACGCCCATGACCCCACCCGTCGAACCTCCCATCCTCCGCGTTGACAACCTCGCCGTCAGCTTCGACAACGCCAAGGGCCCCCGCATCCAGGCCGTCGACGGCGTACGCATGAGCGTCTACCCCCGCCAGACCCTCGCCGTCGTCGGCGAGTCAGGGTGCGGCAAGAGCGTGACGGCGATGAGCAGCCTCCAGCTCGTCCCCCGCCCCCCGGGGAGATTCGATCGCGGGCGCGTCATGTTCCGCACCTCCGAACGCCTCGGCTGGAACGAGGTCGATCTGCTCACGCTCGACGACAAGCGCATGCGCCGCATCCGCGGGGCCGAAATCGCCATGATCTTTCAGGAGCCGATGACCAGCCTCAACCCGGTCTACACCGTGGGCGACCAGATTCTCGAGGCCATCCTCCTCCACCAGGACGTCTCGCTCCAGGAAGCGCGCGACATCGCCCTGCAGGCGATGAAGGACGTCGGAATCCCCGAGCCCGAGCGCCGCATCAAGGCCTATCCCCACCAGTTCTCCGGGGGCATGCGCCAGCGCGTCATGATCGCCATGGCCCTCGCCTGCCGCCCCCGCCTCCTGCTCGCCGACGAGCCCACCACCGCCCTCGATGTCACCATCCAAGCCCAGATTCTGGAACTCCTCCTCGAACTCAAGCGCACCCGCGACATGGGCGTCATGCTCATCACCCACGATCTCGGCGTCGTCGCCGAGAACTCCGATGTCGTGTGCGTCATGTATGCCGGGCGCGTTGTCGAGTACGCCAAGGTCTTCGAACTCTTCGACAACCCGATGCACCCCTACACCCGGGGCCTCCTCGCGAGCATCCCCCGCATGAGCGAACGTCTCGACCGCCTCGTCACCATCCGCGATGTCGTGGACAATGACGAACAGTTCCGCCGGCTCCCCGGCGCCGACTCGGGTGTTCGCCCCTGGTGGCCCTGGCATCAGCCCCCCGGCGACCTGGTCCGCCTGAGCGAGCCCGCAGGCGACTACGCCCTCATCGAAGTCGCGCCCGAACACTGGGTCGGGGTCTGGCGGACCAAGGCCGTCGCCGACCACCCCACACGAGACCCGGACATCCGGTTCGTGGCCCGCGCCGACGCACCTCTCGCCCCGCAACCGACCTGACCGATTGAATGGATATTCTGCGCACGGCATCCACAATGCGGCGCGGCGACCCGAACGAAACCAGATTGAAGCGACCTCCGTTGAAAGCACCGGACGAGACGATCCGCCTATAAACCATTGATCTTCAGACACTTGCTTCTCTCGACCTGCCCCTCCAACTCGCCGCGAGGATGCCAGCGCATCGAGCTCGTCATCGGCGGCAGGCCCGGTTTTCAACACCTTGCCAACACCGCTCCGACCCCTTGCTCTGCCTATTGACTTCGGTTTGAGGTGAGCCGTGCGCATCGCCATGCTCTTCGATCACGACGTCGCCATGCGAGAGCACCGGCTTATTGACCGGATCGTCGTCGCCCTGGCCAGTGAAGGCCAGCGCATCGTGCGCATCGTGCCCCAGACCGTCCGCGAGGATCTCGCCGCCTCTGGAGCGCCGGCCACGGTTGTCGTCATGCCTCCCGCCGGGCCGGTCACGACGCGCCGCCAGCGCGCCGCGATAATCGCCGAGGCCGTCCGCGAGGCCGATCGCGACGCCGCATCGGCGCCCAACATCGTGCACGTGTGGTCGCCGCGCCTGGCCCGGGTGGGCGCGGCGCTGGCATCGATCTGGGGCGCGGGGCTCGCCCTCGAAGTATGGTCCACCCGCGCCAGCGACGCGGCGGCCCGCCTCAAGAGCACGGGCGTCACGCCCGTGTGTCTCGTCGCCGACCCCGAACTCGCGCGCCGCATGGCGGCGCGCCACCCCGCGATCCCGCTGCGCACGACGCCCTGGGGGGTGCACACCCCGCCCGCGCCGCGCACGCTGTTCGCGCCCGGCGTGCGCCCCGCGCTCGTCATCGCCGGCGCACGGGGCGATGTCGCCGGCGTCGGCGCGCTGCTCACCGGGCTCAGGGCGCTGGTGGAGCAGCGACCCGATGCGCTCGCCTTCATGGACGCCGGTATCGCGCGGCGGAGCGGCGCCTGGGCCCTGGCGCGACGGCTCAACCTCACCGGCAACCTCTCACTGATCGCCCAGCTTGAAGTCAACCGCGAGCCCGCGCTTCAGGCCGATGCGCTGCTCGTCCCCGGCACCGCGGGCGAGGTCCGGTCGATCGTTCTTGACGCGATGGCCCAGGGCATGGCCGTGCTCAGCCCCGCCGATGCCTCGCTCAGCGCCCTCAGCGAAACCGGCGCGATGGTGCCCGTCGTCCCCTCGCGCGAGGGGTGGACCAGGGCCCTGCTCGAACTTGCACACCACCCGGACGAGGCTCGCCGGCACGCCCCCGGCGGCTGGCAATACGTGCGCGAGCACCGGCGCGCGAGCGCCCACCTGCAGAGCGTCCTCGACGCCTACACATGGATGACATCCGCGGATGCGGTCCCCTTCAGGGCGGCGTAGCGCCCCTCACGCGCTGCGGCGTTCGTGGTCGCCGTTGGCCCGGGGATGTGCCTGCGAGTACGAATCCTGCACGCGCCGCGTGGTCAGGTGCGTATAGACCTGCGTCGTGGAGAGCGACTGGTGCCCCAGCAGTTCCTGCACGCTCCGCAGGTCGGCGCCGTTTTCGAGCAGGTGCGTCGCGAACGAGTGACGCAGCGTGTGCGGGCTGATGGTCGGGTCCAGCCCGGCCTCGCGAAGGTACTTGTCCAGCTTGCGCCGCACCGACCGCGAACTCAGCCGTCCGCCGTGCTTGTTGACGAACAGGGGCGTGCGCCCTTCGCCCTGCGTGAAGCCCCGGTTATACCTCGGGTCGGCCTTGACCTTGTCGATGTACCGCAGGATCGACGCGAGCGCGTGCGTGCCGAGGGGCACGAGCCGCTCCTTCTTGCCCTTGCCCCGCACGTGCAGCGCTTCACCCGGCACGTCGAGGTCGGCGATGTTCAGCCCCACCAGTTCGCTCACCCGCACCCCGGTTGAATACAGCGTCTCGAGCATGCTCCGGTCGCGGAGGCCGAGCACTTCGTCCTCGGGCGGCGCACTCAGTAGTTGCTCCACCTGCGCCACCGTGATCGCCTTGGGCAGGCGCTTGGCCTGCCGAGGCGTGCGGATCAGCGTCATGGGGTTCGTCGCGGCGAACCTGCGCCGCTCCGCCCACTTGTAGAACGATCGCAGGGTGGCGATCTTCCGCGCGGTGGTCGCGGCGCTGTAGCTCTGCTCTCCCAGGAACCCCAGGAAGTCCCGCACGGTCTCCACCTTGGCCTCGGCGATCACCTCGGTCAGCGTGCGCGGGGCGCCGGAGCCCGTGGCCCCCGGGGCCCGCTCCTCCAGTCGCTTCATCGCCGCCTGTTCCCGGTCCGCGTCGAGCGGGATCGCCAGCGACTCGCTCAGGTACTCGACAAACTGGCGCAGGTCGGCGCCGTAGCAGCGGGCCGTGTACGGGCTGAAGTGCTTCTCACCCGTGAGGTAGGCGCTGAAGGCGTCGGTGAGCGGAATCGTGGACATGCGTGGGGCTCCCGCGCCGCCGGGCGGCGCAACTTCTCGGTCATTCATCGGCGCGCCAGGCCGCCTTCTGAGGTTCATCCAGCTCATTCATCACCAGGGCCGCGTCGAACCAGTCCAGCGGGCAGTCCTCCCGCTCCGCCAGTTCCGCGAGGGTCTCGATCAGCTCGCGCTCCCGCCCGCGTTCGCAGACGAACACCCACGAGTGGGCGCCCTTCGAGAGGCGGATCGGTTCGCGCAGCGTCTCCGTGCCGTCCATGGCGCGGCTCCCGCATCCACCGGAGACGCGGCCCGTGCCTAGTCCCCGGTCTCGGGCGCCGCCGACGCCAGGCGCCGGCCCTCTTCTTCAAGAAGCCGACGCACGGCGTGGAACGCCGAGAACTGCGTGTACAGGTCCATGCTTGCGAGATATCGCCGCCATCCCAGCGCCCGGCGCGGGTCGTCCCGCCCCCGGGCGTAATCCTGCACGCACGCGAGCACATCGTGGCTCCGGGCATCCAGGTGCGCACTCACGACGCTCGACGGCGCCCCCGCGTGCTGCGTGCCCGGGAGCACGATCTCCCGCGGCTGCGACGACAGCGCCCGCGGATCAATCGCCCCCCCGCCCGGCTCACCGCTCCACAGGTAGAGCGCGAGCGTGAGCCCGAGCACCGGCGGGTCGTACGGGTCGAAGGCCGAGACCGTCCCGATGATGACTCCGTCCACCCCGAGCGCCTGCGCGAGGCGCCGAACATCGTCGGGTGACGTCGCCTCGGCCATGTTCAGTTCGCGCATCGCCTCCAGCGTGCGGTTGATGGGCAGGCAGCGCACGCCCTGCACCTCCTCCACCGCCCCCACCAGCCGATCCCCGATCCACAGCGGATCGACCAGCGACACGCCGGACTCATTCCTGGGCGGAATCACCGCCCACAGCCGCTCTCCGGCCGCCGCGTCGTACGGCGCCACCGTGATGAGGGGCGCCTCCAGCCGGGCTTCACCCCCGCCCGCGGCGCAGCCGCCCAGCACCACCGCGAACCCGAGCACCGCTCCGCCCCGGGTCCCGAGGCGGCGAAGTCTCGCCAGCATGGTCTGCACACTTGTCATGGCGTCCTGCCCGAAAGCACGGAGTTCCACCCCGCGACACACGCCGGCTCCATCCGGCGACTCGTGAAACCCGCCGGCGCGCTCTCGCACGCCCGCGCGCAGTGAGCGGTCAATGCCCTTCAGCAGGCTCGGAGGCCTCGGCGACCGCGCCCCCCGGATTCGCCGGCCCTTCGGCCAGGCGCACCGCGTCGGCCACGTTGATTGCCCAGACGTTCTCCTGGCCGCCCCGGTCGGACACGAAGAACACGCGCTCGCCCCGCCACACCGGCATCAGGTCGGTGGCGCTGCCGTCGGTCAGTTTGACCAGGTTGTTGCCGTTCACGTCGATCATCCACAGGTCGGACCGCGCCGGCCTGCTCCCCTCCGACCGTGACCACGAACCGTCGTTGGGCACGCTGGCAAAAACGATGCGCGTTCCGTCAGGGCTCCACGACGGATTGATGAGCGCCCCCAGCGGGTTCGAGATGATCTCGGTCGGGCTGCTCGCCTGCGAGCCCGCGTACTCCAGCGTCCACACGCTGAAGGCCCGGTCACCACGCTCGCGCCCGCGCTGGAAGAGAATCTGGTCTTTCCCCCCCGCGCCGGCGACCGGCGACCAGCGCGGCATCGTGCCGTACCCGATGAAGTGAGTCACCGGCGAATCGTTGACCTCCGAGACCCACATCTCCCAGCGCCCGCTCGTCGTCCCCAAGCGGTTGAACACCACCCGGCGCCCATCGGGCGACCACGAAGGGTTCAACTCCGGCGCCGGGTCGCTGGTCACCTGCATCGCCCGCCCGCCGCTCGCGGGCATCACGTAGATATCCCAGCTCCCCGCCCGGTTGCTCGAGAACGCCACCCGCGACCCGTCGGGGCTCAGCGTCGGCGTCGCGTCCTCCGCGGGATCGTTGGTCAACTGCGTCACCACGCGGCTGTCCACGCGCTTGAGATAGATGTCCGAAGTCGGACGGTGCTGCGTGCTCGCAAACACCAGCCACTGCCCGTCGTGCGACAGGTCGGGGTCAAAGACTTCTCCTTCGCTCGCAAACGTCACTTGCGTCACGTTCGGCGACTCCGGCGCCCCCTCCAACCACCGGCGCGCTGCGGGCGAGACCACCCGCTCGGGACGGTCCGGGACACTCACCAGGATGCTCTGGTCCGTGACGTCCCCTCCCGCGATCTCCGGCCCGGGCGTTCCCGGATTGGCCTGTGTCGGCGTCGGCTGGCTGATCTGCGTGGGGGCCGGACGCTGGCTCACCGGGCGCGGCTCGATCACCACGCACCCCGAAGTGCCCGCCAGCACTGCGAGAAATGCACCCTGAATAAGGGACTGACGGGTGATGGGCTGGCGCTCCTGCATCGGCGGCTCCTTAGTTGACCACCCACCCCGAACGGGGTGACATCAGGCTCCGCCCGCGAACCGATTATCGGGCTCTCGCCCGCCGGCTCTTGAGTTGGGAGCGTGGGTCCGAAGAACCATCGACGCGCGGCACCCTTGCCTTCAGCGCCGTCCCGTATTCAGATCACTCCGCCAGTGCGGTCATCACCTCATTCAGGGTGGTGTGCCCGGCGAGAACCTTGGCGAATCCATCCTCGCGCAGGGTCGTCAACGCGCCTTCTGATTTGGACGCCAGCGCGATCTCACGCGCGTTCTTCCGGTGCATCACCATCTCGCGGGCGCGATCGGTCATGGTGAACAACTCAAACACGCCCACCCGCCCCCGATATCCGGTGTTGCGGCAGGCGCGGCAGCCCGCCCCCACCATCAGGGTGTTCGCCCCGGGAAAGTCTGAAGGCAGCGTCGCCTGGTCCACCTGCGTCGGGCGGGCGCACTCTTTGCACACCCGGCGCACCAGTCGCTGGGCCAGGATGCCCTCGACGCTGGAGGCGACCAGGAAGGGCTCGACGCCCATGTCAAGGAGGCGCGTGGTTGCGCCCGCCGCGTCGTTGGTGTGGAGCGTGCTGAAGACGAGGTGCCCCGTGAGCGAGGCCTGCACGGCGGTCTCGGCCGTTTCGTGGTCGCGGATCTCGCCGATCATCACGACGTCGGGGTCGTGGCGGAGCACGCTTCGCAACCCCGCGGAGAAAGTGAGCCCGACCTTGGTGTTCACCTGAATCTGGTTGACGCCCGCGACGTGATACTCCACCGGGTCTTCAACCGTGATGGCCTTGATCTCATCACTCACGATGCGGTTGAGCGAGCCGTAGAGCGTGGTGCTCTTGCCCGAGCCGGTGGGCCCGGTCACGAGCAGGATGCCGTGCGGACGGCTGATGAGCGCATCCCAGCGCTTGAGCAGGCCCGCGGGCATCCCCAGGTCTTCGAGGTTCATCAGCACCGCGGACTTGTTGAGCACGCGCAGCACCACGCCCTCGCCGAAGAGCATCGGGATGACGCTGACGCGAAGGTCGAACTCCTGCACCTTGCCCTCGACCTTGTGGCGCAGCGTGATCCGCCCGTCCTGCGGCTTGCGCTTCTCGGCGATGTTCAGGTTCGCCATGATCTTGATACGGCTGATGATCGCGGCCCCGAATCGGTGAATCGTCGCGGGCACGTTCGCCCGCTGCAGGACGCCGTCGATGCGGTAGCGCACCGTCAGTTCGCGCTCGTACGGCTCGATGTGCACATCCGTCGCACGCTCCGCGATCGCTTCGCCCAGGATGTCGTTCACCAGCCGGATGACGGAGGCCTCTGACGCCGCCTGCACGTCGGCGTCCGATTCATCGAGGGTGACCGTCGGCGCCGCGCCCGCGGCGAGCTGCTCCAGCGTGTCGCTGCCCACGCCGTAGTGCGCCCGGATGAACTTGTGCAGCTCGTCTTCGTCCGCGAGCGCCACCTCGATCGCGCACCCGGTCAGCAGGCGCAGTTCGTCGAGCTCAAAGAGATTGCCGGGGTCGCTCGTCGCGACGGTGAGCGTGCCCGAATCGTGCGCGATGGGAACGCACGACTGCCGGGAGACGACCTGCGCCGGGAGCATCTGCAGAATGGTCTGGTCGACGCGCACCTCGGCAAGGTCCACGATCGGCAGGTGAAACTGCTCCCCCAGCGCATCCAGCACCTGCTGGCGCCCCACCGACCCGTGCCGCAGCAGAATCCGGTCGAGCCGCTCCCCCGAAGCCCGCTGGTCAGCGAGGGCGCGTTCCAAGGCCTCCTGGTTGATGACGCCGCGCTCAACGAGAAGGAGTCCAAGACTCATACCCAAGTGTAGGGGATGGGTCAAGGGGGGTTGAGAGGGTGGCTCCCCGCGACGGCCGTCGAGCCCTATAACCCATGCCAGATCATCTTCGTCGGCGCGTTGCTCGGTGGCACGCACTTCGTTCGGGAAAACCCTTGTTCGCTCGATTCTGTTTCGGTACACTCCACATACCTTCTCGGTGGAAGGTGCGGAGTACGCTCAGAAAGACTTATCCCAGACACAGGAAGCCCAGAGCCGGCATGGGGCTGGCTTGGCTTGTTCGCATGACAAGGAGAGAGATATGAAGGCAGTTCTTGGGATTGCGGCGCTGGCCTTGGCGGCGGGGAGCGCCACGGCGCAGATCGGGTTCTTCAGCGGAACCACCATCGGCGCTCCGACGTGGAATCGTCCGGTCAGCCTGTCGGGGCTGTCGGGCGTCGGAACTGCGACACCCTTCGCAGTGGTTCCCTTCTACGTCAGCGCGGCGGGCACCTACCTCGCCGAGACGTCGTACGTCGGCTTCGACGGGTACTTGCTTGTGTACGGCGGCAGCTTCAGCGCGGCGACACCGCTCGTCGGACTCATGGACGGTGACGACGACTTCACCGGACCGTTTGTCTTCATCGGCGGCTCGGGCTCGGGCCTGGACGCGAGCATGATCGCCTCGGGTGAAGCTTCCAACTACACCGCTGGGGCAGGGCTCTCGCTGGTTCCCTCCACGCAGTACTACGCGGTTGTAACGGGCTTCGGCAACTCCGACACCGGCGACTTCCGCGGCGCGGTCGGCAGCACCAGCGGCGCGGGTGGCGTCACCATCGGCCTGCTCCCGGCCCCCGGCGCCCTCGCGGTCCTCGGCCTCGGCGGGCTCGTTGCCACTCGTCGCCGTCGCTGATCGGCGCACCGACCCAGTTTGACGTTTCCCAAGGCCCCCGGGCGCGCGCCCGGGGGCTTTCGTTTCAACTTCATGCCCCTCACGGGCTTGCGCCGGATCAGGCCCCGGACGGCGCGAGCCCGGCTCGACCAACTTGTGGGAAGCGCCTAGCATCCCTGCCTCGCGCCGACGGGAATCGCGCGGGACTTCGCCACGCGGCGGGGCCCACGATCCTCGGCCGAGCATGAGTACCAGCCATGCCCAAGAACAAGAAGCACAAGGGCCTGCTGAAGCGAATCCGCCTGACCGCCACCGGCAAGGTGAGGCACCGCTCGGCGTACCACAAGCACCTTTCCTCGACCAAGAGCGGCAAGCGCCTGCGCCAACTCCGGCGCGATCGCTACCTCGCCAGTGCCGACATCAAGCGCTTTGAGAAGCTGCTGTTCCGGCGCCTGCGCGGACGCACCCAGCCCAAGTCCGCGATGCGCGTCAGCCCTTCACCGGCCCAGCGCAAGGCGGCCCGGGAGGCGAAGGCGTCCTAGTCCCCGGCCCGGTCGGTTCGTGTTCGATCACCACATTGCACGCCGGGACCAAAGCCGGACCCTTGTCCGCCCCGTCGGCGCACGCAGGAGTTGACTCATGCCTCGTTCAGTTCGCGGCGCGGCCCGCAATCAGGCCCGGAAGCGTCTTCTCAAACAGGCCCGTGGCTATGTCGGCGCCCGCGGCGGGCACCGCTGGGTTGCCAAGACCCAGATCCAGAAGGGCGGCGTCTACGCATTTCGCGACCGTCGCGCACGCAAGCGCGACATGCGGGCGCTCTGGATCACCCGCATCACCGCCGCGTGCCGAATGCGCGGAACCCGCTACAGCCTGTTCATCAACGGGCTGAAACTCGCGGGCGTGAACCTCAACCGCAAGATGCTCAGCCAGGTGGCGATCGAAGACCCCAAACTCTTCGATGAACTGGTGAAGATCGGCGTGGCGAAGTCGCGGGCAACCCCCGCGAAGGCCTGACTGTTTCATTGAAGCACGGAGCGCCGAGGTCGCGCCCGGCTTGCTCCCGGTTGCGCCACGCGCGGCTTGATTGAGCGCCGGGCCCGGCTCGGTGTGCGCGCCGACCGCTCGGGGCGCACTCAGCGCCGAGCGGAATCCTTAGAGCAGGTCGCTCAGCGCCCGTCGCACGATCTTGCCCGTGGGGTTTCGGGGCAGGGCCCTGGCCTCGATGATGTCGCGGGGCACCTTGTACCCGGCCAGTTGGCTGCGGCAGTGCGCCCTGAGCGCTGCTTCGTCAAAGGTGTGCCCCTCGGCAACTTCGACGAACGCCACCGGAACTTCGCCCCGCATCGGGTCGGGCTGCCCGATGACCCCCGACGCGGCGACTGATGCGTGCCGGTTCAGCACTTCTTCGATCTCGCGCGGAAAGACATTCTCGCCCCCGACGATCATCATCTCCTTGAGGCGCCCGGTGATGGCGAGCAGGCCCCGTTCGTCGGTCTGCCCGATGTCGCCGGTGCGGAAGTACCCGCGTTCGTCGAAGGCGGCGCGGGTCTCGTCGGGTCGCTTGAAGTACCCCGAAAAGATGTTGGGCCCGCGCAGCCTGATCTCGCCGTCCCGCCCCCGGGGCAGGTCGTGCCCCCCTTCGAGGTCCACGATGCGGGTCTCGATCCGGGGCAGGGCCGGCCCGACGTACCCGTCGCGGTCGTGCCCTTCATACGACACGTGGGTGACAGGGCTCGTCTCCGTCAGGCCGTACCCTTCGCGGATGCGCTGCCCGAAGCGCTCAAAAAAGCGATCGGCGACGTCGCGCGGCAGGGGCTCGCCCCCGGAGATCAGGTACCGCGCCGAGGTGAAGTCCGCCCCGCTCGCGTTCTTCACGTTGAGCATGGCGTTGTACATCGAGGGGATGCCCACGAAGAACTGCGGGCGATACTCGCGGAAGGCCGCGATGACCCGCGCGGGCACGAACCGCGCCTGGTAGACGGCGAGCATCCCGATCGTGAGCGGCAGCAGCGTCAGCACCGTGAAACCGAAACTGTGAAACTGCGGCAACACGCCGAAGAGCGTCTCGGCGCGCGAGAACGGGACGATTTCCAGCACCTGGCGAATGTTCGCCGTCACATTGCCGTGCGAAAGCATCACGCCCTTGGGCTTGCCCGATGTGCCCGAGGTGTACAGCAGCGCCGCGAGGTCACCATCCCCCGCGCGGGCCGGCCAGCGCGGGTCTGGGAACCGCTTGAAGTTCATTGTGTCCATCCGCAGCATCGTGCGGATGCGCGGCCCGCCTCCCAGAAACTCCAGCATCGGCCCCGCCGAGACAATGCAGTCGGTCTCGCAGTCATCCACCACGTACTGGAGTTCGCCCGGCGAGAGCAGGAAGTTGAGGGGCACCACCACACGCCCCAGCATCCACGTCGCCAGGGCCGCGATCGGGAAGGCGCCCCCCGCCGGCAGCAGCACCCCGACCGTGCGGGAGGTTGAGGTCCGCTCGATCTCACTCGCCAGGTGGAGGGCCGCGACCACGATCTCGGCGCCCTTGTACGCGCGCTGGTCGTCACGGACTAATACTCGACCGGGCGCGCTGAGGCACGTCCGAAGTATGGGCCAATGAATGCTCAAGTTCGGATTCCGGAAGGTTTGCGAGCGGGTGACACTGTATCATGCCCGCGCGATGCGTTGCATACCCGGGTGTGTCTGAGGGCCGGATCGCGGTGCGCGCGGAACCTTGCGGGTCGCGGAGCGTCGAATGGGAGGGCCCGGACGGGGGTCGGGCGAGGCGGCGGCACCGCGCGCCGGAAAGGACCGAACTCATGCGAACCTCTCTGGCCCGGACCGCGATCATGGCGCTTCTCGCGGGCACCCTCCCGGCCATCGGTCAGACGGCCACGATGAACGTCGATGTGCCGAGCCCCGATGACCTTCCGGGGTGGGTTGCGCTCGACCTCGCCAGCCGGCGGAATGACACCTTGGACGACTACCGGCGCGTGTCGCGCGAGCAGAAGCAACTCGTCCGTGAGTTGGGCAAGCTTCGGCGCCAGTACTTCCGCAGCCGCAACGACATCGAGCTCCGCCAGGCCGGGCTTCGCAAACTGCGCGAGTACGCCGCGCCGGAGAACTTCCCGGCGCTGCTCGAAGTCTTCCGGCACGACCGCGACGATGTGCGTGAAGCGGTGCTCGACCTTGTCGTCGACCAGGGGGGAGAAGACGCGGACGCCGCGCTCGCGTGGGCGAGCATCTTTGAGCCCGACGCCGGTTTCCGGCGTGCGGCGCTGGCGCGCCTGGCGGCCAAGGCAGAGCGAGACGGGGGCCGAGCCTCTGACCGAGTGACCTACATCGTGGCGCAGACCCTCAAGCACTCCGCGGTCGAGCGTGAACTCTGCAACGCGGCGCACGTTGCAGATACCCTCAACATCATCCAGGTCATCCCGCACCTGATCGCGGCCCAGGCGGGGGGGGTGGGCGGGAGCGGCTCGGGCGACGGCCAGGGTGACCGCGGCTGGATCCTGGTGGGTCGCCAGGTCGCGTTCGTCTCCGATCTCCAGCCCGTTGTTGCCGACAGCGCGGTCGCGTTCGACCCGCAGCTCGATGTCGTGACCGAGGGCACCCTGATCCGCGTCTTCGACGCGGCGGTGGTGACGTACATCACCCCCGTGCACGCGGCGCTGGTCGGCCTCGCCAGCCGGGCCTACGGGCGGGATCTGTCCGCCCTCGGCTACGACCAGCCCCGCTGGGGAAACTGGTACATCAACGAGTTTCTGCCCGCGCAGGCCGCCAAGGAAGCCGCTGCGGCGCGCGAGGCGTCGACGCGCCCCGGCGCTGCCGCCCCCGCGCCGCCTGTCGCCGATGAGCCGGCCCGGCCGCCCGAGCCTTCCCCCTCGGGCGGGTGAGCGGCGCCGTGCCCGGCGTGGGCCTTCGCGCGTTGGGGTCTCGTCACGTTCGTCGGCGCGATTACAGGGTCTGCGGGGCTGCTCGCCGAGCGCGTGCAATCGCCGCGGCGCGAGTTGATGCGCACGCCGCGGCGAGGTGAGGTTCGCGCCCGCTCGGAGCGGGGCGCGAGGGCTGCAACACGAAGACCCTGAGGGTCAGTTGTCGCGCGAGGCGAGACGCCGGGGGGCCGCGGGCGCGTCCTTGCCGGGCGCGGCGTCGTGCTCGTCAAGGTTGATGACCGGCTCAGTCGGGGCGCCGCCGACCTCGGGGAGCGTCTCGACCTCGAAGCGGGCGCGGTCTTCATACGACTGCGTCGACGCGGCGCCGGCGAGCCGGTTGAGCGTGCTCTCCTGCTGGGCGCGGATCGTCGAGAGGCGCCCGCGGATCGCATCGAGGCTGATGCCCTCGTAGCGGCTGTGCTCGTCGATCCGCTGCTGTCGCTTCTCCATGACCGCGATAAGGCGGTCGTTGCGCCCCACGGCATCGATCTGCCGGTCGAGCTGCCAGAGCTGAGCCTGGAACTCGGCCTGTTCGGTTTCGAGCTGCGCCAGGAGCCCGGCGAGGCGGTCGCGCTGCTCGCCGAGGAAGCCCAGCTCCCGGTCGAGATCAACGGCGCGGGCGCTGTAGGCCTCGCGCACCTGGCGGATGCTGTCGGCGCGGGCGTAGGCCTGCTGCGACGAGAGCACGACCTCGTCAAACTTCACGCGGGAGAACCCGCCCTGAGCACGGGCCTCGGCCAGCCCGTCGCGCAGGCGCGACTCATCATCGGACGCGAGCGCCACGACGCGCTGCGACACCGCGAGGTCACGCGACACCTGCGCGATCTGCCCCTCGACCTCGTCCAGGTCGCGACGGACCTCGGCGAGGCGCTTGGGGTACTGCGACTCAAGGTCTTTGAGCTGGGCCCGCAGCGCCGCCGGATCATCGATCGAGGCATCGATCCGGGCGTGAATGCTGCTGCGCGCCTGCTGAATCATCGCCCGCACGCGGTGCGGGCCCGCGATCACGACTGCGGCCCCGCCGACAAGCGCGGTGATGAGCCCGATCCGAACGACGTTGCGTACGACTCGACACATGGTCCAGCCTCCTGACACTCAGTTGTGCGTTGCTCCGCAGTGCAGTGATGGTGTTGGGAGGCGCGCGGGCGCGATTTCATCGCGCGATCCGATCTGTTCGCGCGTCCGCGCCGGGAGCGCCTTGCGGAAGCGCCGACGCCCGGACCGAGTCGCGGGCGGGCGATCTCTCGTGCCCGGGGCGCCCACGCCCCCGTCTTCTCTCCCGTTGGCCGGTTTGCGCGGCCCGATGCACCTACTCCCCCTTACAATGCCCCTTGAAACCCCTCCCCCGGGGATCGGAAGAACCCTCGGGTGGTGGTCGCGGGCGGGCGCCCGCCGAAAGGGCAACATGCTGAGCGTGCTCACGACGGGCTTTGTGTCGCGATTGCGCGCGCGGGATGAGGCCGCGTGGTTTGAGCTCTGGGAAACCTTCGGCCCCGTGCTGCGGGCCCAGCTCACCAAATGGGGAAAGGGGCGCATCGGCCCGGAGACGGTGCGCGACCTCTCGCAGGAGACGATGGCCGCGCTTTCGGACTCGCTGCACCGCTTTGACCCCGGGCGCGGGGCGCGCTTCAGCACCTGGCTGCTCGCCATCGCCAAGCACGTGCTGGGCGATGAGATGGACCGGCGCATGGCGCTCAAGCGCGGCGCGGGCAGGGCAAAGGGTGAACTCGACGAGACCTGGATGGCAGCGGGCAAGGGCGCACCGGCAGACGCCGAGTACGAGGCGGCGGTCTTTCGCGCCAAGTGCGCCCAGGCCATCCGCCAGGCCGAGAAGGAGAGCGATTTCACCGACTTCTCCATCTACCGCATGCGCGTCTTTGACGGCGTGCCGGGCAAGGATGTCGCCGCCAACCTCGGCATCAGCGAGCCCACCGTGAGCCGGCGCCTGGCCAAGGTGCGCGACCTCCTGCGCACACGCCTTGCCGAAGTCATCGCGACGTACTCCTTCACCGAGGACGAAGTGCAGGAGGCGAAGCGAAACGGTCTCTCGGTCTTTCCGAACTCTTCCGCTGACAGGTCCGACGACGCCGAGTTCGATTCCTGCCTCGCCGACGTGTACCACAAGCACCTGGAACTTCGTCAGCGGGATGAAGCGTCGCGTTCGGGCCCCTGACCGGGAGCCTCGGGATGGAGCCGATCGCTGCGATAGGGTTCGGGATCGTGGGCCTGGGGCTGCTCGCCGCGGCGGCCCTGCTCTTCATGGCGGGACTCGTGCCCTTGTTCACGCTCCTCGGACAGATCCTGCGTCGAATCACCGGATTCATCGCCGGCGAGGCGGGCGATGCGCTTCGCCTGGCGGGCACGGCGCTGACCGGGGCGCTCCTGGTGCCGCTGGCCGCGTTCTCGGTGCTGGTGGGGCGCTGGAGCGCCGCCTCGCACTACGGCAAGGCCATCCAGGCCGAGGTCAAGTCCTTCGGGCTGTGCGTCTACCGCATGGTCATCGGGCACCCGGTGCGGCTGCTCGCGGTCACTCCGCTTGCCGAGGGGCTGGAGAAGCGCCTGCCGCAGGTGGTGAAGGCCGCGCCGGGCAAGGACAAGCCGGGCCGGCGGGTCGGACAGTTCGAGGGCTACACGATCGTCGGCTCGCTCGCCGGTGGCGGGTCGGGGGGCAAGCTCTACGTGGCCGAGCCAGATGAAATCCGGCGAGCGGCCTTCGCACGCCAGGGGCACGGCGAGGTCGGGCAGGTCGTCATCAAGACGTTCAGTCTCAAGGACGGCTCCAGCCTTCCCCAGATCGTCCGCGAGAATCGCTCGCTCGAAGCGGCCAAGCGCCTCGGCCTCGTGCTCGACCACGAGATGACCGAGGAGCGCTTCTACTACGTGATGAAGTTCGTGCCCGGCGAGAGCCTCGCGCTCGTCACCCAGCGCCTCCACGCGCAGAGCGGGCCCGAAGGGCTTACCGACTCGGGGTTGCGCCAGGTTGCGGGCTATGTCGCCGAACTTCTCGACACACTCGGCGCCTACCACCGGGGCGGGCTGTGGCACAAGGACGTCAAGCCCGACAATATCATCGTCGAGGGCAACAAGGCTCATCTCGTGGATGTCGGCCTGGTCACGCCGCTGCGCAGCGCGATGACGCTTACCACCCACGGCACCGAATATTTCCGGGATCCCGAGCTCGTTCGCATGGCCCTGCGCGGCGTGAAGGTCCAGGAAGTGGACGGCGGCAAGTTTGACCTGTTCGCCGCAGGCGCCGTGCTGTATTCCGTCATTGAGAACAGCTTCCCCGCCCACGGCGGCCTGAGCCGAATCTCGAAGCGGTGCCCCGAGGCCCTGCGCTGGGTCGTCCGGCGGGCCATGACTGACTACGACAAGCGCTATCCGAACGCCCCCGCGATGCTTGCTGACCTTCGGGTGGTCCTCAATGCGCCCGATCCCTTCGACGTGCGCCCGGTCGACCTGCCCAGCATGAAAGGAGAAGAACCCGCGCCCGAACTGCCTGTTCACGAGGTTGAGGCCCCGCTGACCAGCGCCCGGGCGGGTTCCAGCGTGCCGCAGGGCGTCAGCCGGCGCCGTCCTCGCCTTGCCGTGAGCAACTGGTTCACGGGGGCGTATGAAGTCCAGGGCGAAGACCAGGTCGCCGTCGCGCCGGGGACTCCGGGTCGGGGGTTCAGTTTCAAGTCGAAGTTTCTGGGGGTCGAGGCGGGTTTCGGCTCCGGGTCGTCGGGCAAGGCCGAGCCGGTCGCGCCCCGCACCCCGCGCGCTGCCGGCCCGCGCCGGCCCGCCGGCGAGCAGGTTTCGGCGGCTCGCGCCAGGGCCGCGGAGACGCGCGAACGGGCACGCCAACGGCGCGCCGAGCGCCGGGCACCCGGCACGGGTGACTATCGCCCGGGCGCCAACACCGGCGTGATCGTCGCCGTGCTGGTGGTCGTGCTGGCCGTCGGCGCGGGGGTCACGCTCGTCCGGAAGTCCTCGGTTCGCGCTGCGCACCCGGATGTCATCACCCAGACCGATGGGCAAGGCCCGGGCGGCCGGACCACGCCGGGCACCACCCCGGACGCCGAGGGGCCTCCCGCCACGCCCGCGCAGGTCGGCCTCGGCGACGTGGCCTTCGGCCCGGCGCAGATCGCCCTGCTCGGCGCAGCGGGCGGCAACCAGCTCGCCAAGCAACTCCTCGTGGGCAACCGCGTGGTGTTCTTCGTCGTGCAGGAGCCCGCGGTCACCCCCGAAGACGCCGCCGAGGTCGATCGCATCGTGAAGCGCGTCCGCGATGCCGGGTACCAGGTACGCGGCCTCGACCCGGCTGACGAGACTGCGACCGAGATCGAGGCCCAGCTCCGGCGTGCGCGTGGGCTCGGCGCGATTGACGGCCCCGAAACGCGCAGCGCGATCGAGTCGTGGATCAAAGCGCAGCGGGCGGTGAGTTTCGTCGTGTGGATCGCCGGCTCGCCGGGCGCGTCCCTCCGCGCCCACCTGTTCGCCCCCGAACCCTCGCGCGACCTCGGCCTCGACGCCTGGATGCTGCACCGCATGATCAATGACTACGTGCGCGGCGTGATCGAGTTTGAAGGCCGCAGATGAGCAACTCGGAATGCGATGAGATCGGTACTACTGACCGTCAGAGAGATGGCATCGTTGCGAGGCGGTCACCGTCGGGCTGCAGGCGTGGACGACACGCCGCACCGGGCAGCACAGAGTAGGTGGTCTTCAGCGGATCGTCCGCAAGACCTCGCCACTGAACCCGAGCCCCGCTTGGCCGAATGTGGGGCCTGAGACTCGCCGAAGGATCGACTCGTGGTTCTCAACCGCAGGAATCTCTTCGGCCCCGTCTCGCTGCCAAGCGGCCATCGACCCATCCTCATCGGCGCAGGAGTTCCATTCGCCTTGACGCCGTCTGTTCCTGAACTCTGAAACCACCGCGTCACAGACGCTTGCGGGCACGCCTACCTGTGCCGCCTGGAAATAAAGCCCGGCGCTCGGCTGACTCGCCAAGCACCGGGTCTCGTGGGGGTCAAAGCAGGTCGCGGAGACACACGCACAAGAATCGTCGATCAACGTACAACCGGCATCGAGCGACGGCTCGCTCCGCTCTTTCCCTCTTGATCGTGATCCCCCGGCTGCGGGGACGAGTTTCACACGTCCTGCCGCCGTCGTGCCGCCGTCGTGCCGCGCAGTCTCGCGGCACTCACAACGATTCGCACCCGACGACGGGTGGTTCCCTCGCCGATCAAAAAGTCGGACTCTCGCGCTCGCCAAAACTCGCTTACCCGGCGCTGAGCCTCGCCATGACCAGTTGCAGGTCAGACCAGATTTTTTGGCGGTTCTCATACGTCAGCGCCCGGAGCAGAAACGCCGGGTGATACGTCGGCATCACCGCGATCGGCTGCCCCGATGCTTCCTCGGGGATGAGCCCCAGCGGGTCCGTCGTCGGGATGCGGAACTGAGCCCACACGCCCCGCAGACGCCCCATCGGCAGCGTCGTCTCCAGGATCAGGTGCGTCGCCGGCAGTCCGAGCGTCACGATCACTTCCGGGCGCACCGCGGCGATCTGCGCATGCAGATACGGCGCGCACAGGCGCGCCTGCTCCGGAGACGGCGTGGCGTTCCCGGGCGGGCGCGTCTTGAGCACGTTGGCGATGTACACGCCCTCGCGCTTCAGGCCCATCGCTTCGATCCACTTGTTGAGCATCTGCCCGGCGCGCCCGACAAACGGCACGCCCTGGATGTCCTCTTCCTCCCCCGGGGCCTCGCCGATGAACATCACCCGTGCGCTCGGGTCGCCATCATCAAAGACGATTCGGTGATGCGCGGTCACGAAGGCCTTGTGCGGTTCGTCGCGTTCATAGCGCGCCCGGATGCGCGCCAACAGGGCCGCCTTCCCCTCCCGCGACGTGGGTGCGCTCTCCCGGGCCGCGGGGCCCGGCGCCGGCTTCGTCTCGGCGATCGCGTCATGCGTCGCCGTCGCGAGCATCGGGGAGCTCGCAGTCTGCACTGCCTCGTGTGCGGGCCGCGCGCCGGTCACACGCTCGGGCCCCGGCGCGCCCGGCTCCACCTCTTTCCGCGCTCGGTACCACGGCACGTCGGCAACCCCGAGCAGGTTCGCCGTCATGACGTGCTGACGCAGCACCCGCGCAAGCCGGGATTCCGTCATGCGCTCCGCCCGGGCGGATCAGCGGGCGTGTCTCCCGTCGGAGGCGTCGCGGGCTGGTCCCCCATCGGATGTTCCCCGGTGGGCTGTTCCCCGGTGGGCTGTTCCCCGGTGGGCGTCTCGCCCGCAGGCTGGTCTCCCGTCGGCTGCGTCGGATCGACCGGCGCATCGCCGGTCTGGGGCCCGACCGGCGTCCGCGACTCACGGTCGTCCATGCGGCGGTGGTCGGTCGTTCCCGTGCCCTTCACCGACCCCGGGCTCGGACGGCTCAGCAGGGTCGGCAGCGTGGCGCCCGCCACCGCCCCGATCACGATGCCCAGCACCAGTCCCGGAAGAAACGCTTTCATGAACGAGTCGTTCTTTGCGCCCGACATCCTGCACCCCATTCAAGTTTGCACGCCGTCAGGAAAGCATAGCGGATGCGCTCGTATCCCGTCTGACAAACGCTGATTGAAGGGCGCTGCACGTGTCGCGCGGCAGGAAGAGCGTACCCACCTTGCGGTCGGGATCAATCTCGATCTTCGGCACGAACGCGTGGACAGCGGGGCGTGCCTCGATCATCGGCGTGCCGGGCTTGAGCGCTCGCGCGAGGTCGGCGATCCGCTCGCGTGCCCAGGCCCGCAGGCGGTTTGGGTCGATCGACTTCGGGGACGAGGGCTGGTTGGCCACGTCGGCCTCGAGCGTCTCGCGGCGGCGCTTCAGATCCACCAGCGCGGCCCGCAGTTCGCCAACGTCGGCGAGGTCGCTGTCGGAAAGCAGCGCGACCGTCGTCTT
>JADLCM010000036.1 GCA_020847175.1 Phycisphaerales bacterium | reverse complement strand
GCCGAACCGTCGAAGCGCTCTGGAACGCCATGCAGTCAGTCCTCGACCAGGTCACGCCAGCCGATGCCGCCAACTGCTTCAAACACTGCGGATACTCGCCACGCCTGGATTAGAACCGCTCTAGCCTGCGTTTGAACAACTTTTCTTTAGAAGGCGTGGCGGTTACGCCGCGAGGATCACGGAGCGGATCGTTTCTGGCGCCGAGCGCCGGACCGGTCGCTTTCGCGCGAGGAGTATGCTCTTCCGCACGAGGTTGAGGGTCGAGAACAGCCGGTCAGCAAGGTGCTGGCCCCCCCTTCGTCCCGCGATCCGCGCCCGCCGCAGCCTCCCGAGGCCCATGAGCCCGCCGGGCAGCCGCTCGTCGATCCGTTGCGTGCGCTGGCAGCTCGCGAAGGCTCGGTCGTGGTAGCACTGCCCCTTGAACACGGCGCGCGCGCCACGGTCGTCATCACGCGACGAGTCGATTGCCTGCTGGCTCGCGCACAACACGGGTGGCTCTGTGCCGCGTTCCTCCACCGCCGGCATGAAGTCCTCTTCGTCGTACTCCTTGTCGGCTCCGAGCGTCACGGCCTCGCTTGACGGCCCGCTGCGGCTGGCCCGCGGGTACCACATCCTCCAGGTTGATCCTCACGAACAGATTCCACTGACGGTTGAGCGATCTCCTGTGCAATCATCATTGCACCACCAGCCCCTGCGGCTGCATCCCGCGGCGCGTGCCCGGCAATGCGTTGCATCCGCCCGCTAACGCGGACCACTGGTCTCGCCACGAGCCTTCCACGCGGCGAGCACCGCTCTCTCCCGTTCCAACGTGAATGGCCCCCTGAGCCGCGGATGCCGATCCTCAGGCTGTGCGCGGTACCACGCGAGCGCCGCCGCGGCCGTGTCACCGATGGGCCTGAACGTCAGCCCCGCCTGCACGGCGCGCGCGATCGACCTTCGCCCGATGCCGGCGTACTCGCCGCGCGCGGGGATCCACGCCGGCATGTCGGCCCAGGCGCTCACGCCCTGCGCCTCCAGGAAGTCCGCGTCGGTCCACGTGATCGTCGCGTTGGACTTCACCCCTTCGCGGCACCACTCCAGCATCTGCCTGGCGGTCATCACATCCCTGGGGCCGATGGCATTGAACGTTCCGAATATGCGCTGCTCCACGAGGCGCACCATGAACTCGGCGAGGTCGCGCACGTCGATGATCTGGATCGGGTCGGCGCCGTCCCCGGGGCCGAGCACTTCGCCGCCCTCGCTCAGGCGGACGGGCCAGTAGAGCCAGCGTCCGGTCCAGTCGCCGGGCCCGACGATGAGACCCGGACGAACGGTGGTGACCCGCCCGGGCATGGAGGCCTCCGCCGCCTGCTCGCACAGGGCCTTGAGTGCGCCGTAGTTGGCGCGAACATCTTCATTGGCGGGATCGCCGATGGTCGCCAGCGCATCGTCCTCGTCCACGCCCACCTTGGAGTTGTCGGCGTAAACCGACACGGTGGAAATGAAGAGGTACTGATCGATGTGATCGCGGAGCAGGTCCGCGGAGGCCTTGACGATGCGCGGCACGTATCCCGAGTTGTCGATCACCGCGTCCCAGCGTCGGCTCTTCACGGCTTCTTCGAGCTCGGTCAGGCCCAGGGGCGAACTTTCATCGTCGGCGGCGGCGCGCAGCTTCGGATCGCGGTTGCCGTGAAACTTCTCAAGCTCCGGATACAGGTTGGGGCGGGTCCTGCCCCGGTTGAACATCGCCACCTCGTGCCCGCGCTCCAGGGCGGCGTCGATGAACGCCGGCCCCAGAAACGCCGTGCCTCCGAGCACCAGCACCTTGAGCTTCCGTGGCGGCTGGGCCCCGGCGCGCGCGCCGAAGGCCCCGGGGGCCGCAAGCGAGAGCCCGGTGAGCGCAGATGAGGCGAGAAACGTGCGTCGATCAACGGGCATGGCATGACTCCGTGCTCGGCATCGTGTCTGGCGGTCCAATGTACCTCACCGGCCCGCCCCGGTTGCGTCGATGCGCGTTCGGGCGGGCCGCCGCTGCCCGGGCCGCGCGGCGCGGTATGCTCGCGCCATGACCCCGACTGGGTGCGCCCATGAATGAACCTCCGCCCGGCGCGCGGCGGCGTGTGCCGCCCGTCGTGCGCCTGATGATCGACGTGCGCCGGGGCGAGCGCGGGGCCGCGGCGTGGTCGGGGCTGTGCTTCTTTCTGCTGCTCTTCGGCTACGCCATGCTCAAGCCGGTGCGCGACCAGCTCACCGTGGGGAGCGATGACGGCACGCAGGCCCGCATGTTCACCCTCACGATGGTCGCGATGTTCGCGGTGACGCCGATCTTCACCGGCGCGATGGCTTTCTTCCCGCGCCGCATCTTCGTGCCCGCGACCTACGGCGCGTGGGTGCTCGGGCTCGTCGGCTTCAGCCTTGTCTGGACGGACCAGGCCGATGCCCGCCCGGACTGGCTCGACGAGGCGTTCTTCGTCTTCGTCAGCGTCTACAACCTCTTCATCAATGCTGTCTTCTGGTCGGTGATGACCGATCTCTGGCGCGCCGGGCAGGGCGCCAGGGTCTTCCCGCTTATCGGCGTGGGAGGCACCCTCGGCATGGTCACCGGCTCGAAGCTCGTGTCGCTGCTCAATGCCTTCGCGGCGGATCGGCATCTCGCGCTCACCCCCACGCCCTTCTTCCTGACCTGCGCCGGCTGCCTGGTGCTCGCGTGCCTGTGTCTCTGGCGCCTCGCGCTGATCGCGGGCCTGCTCGGACGCCCCGGCGGCCGCGCGGCCGTGCGGGCCAACTCCGATGAACCGGGCGCACGCGGCTTCGCGGCGATCCTCGGCGTCCTCACCCGCCCCTACCTTCTCGCGGTGAGCGGCTACATGCTGCTGCTCACCTTCACGAGCACCATCCTGTGGAACCAACGCAACGCGATCATCGCCGCCCACTTCGAGAGCAGGGAGGCGCAGCGCGGCGCGCTCGCGGAGCTTGAGTTCTGGCAGCAGGTGTTCACGCTCTTGTTTCAATGCTTCGTGTCCTCGCTTGCGATCCGGAGGTTGGGCGTGGGCGTCACGCTCGCCGCGATGCCGGTGGTGACGCTGGTGGGTTGCGCGGTGCTGGGCCTCGCCATGCGGGGTGAGGCCGGGCTCGCGGCCCCGGCCGTGTTCTGGACCTTTGCGGTCGTGACGGTGCTGCGCTCGGGCCTTCAGCACGCGCTCAGCCGCCCGTCACGCGAGATCCTCTTCACGGGCGTCAGCCAGGAAGACCGCTACGCGGCCAAGACCTTCATTGACACCGTGGTGTACCGCGCGGGCGATGCGGGCACGATGCACAGCATCAAGGCGGCGAACGCGTGGTTCGGCCTGCTCCCGTGGGGCCTTCTGCTGTGGGCGGTGCCGCTCTCGGGCGCCTGGGCGGGACTCGGGCTCTGGCTCGGGCGCTGGAGCCGGCGCGGCCTCACCAACCGTGCCGAACAGACACCCCCGACGCTGCCGCGCACCCACGCGGCGCATGGAGACCGGCCAAGAGGGTGCTGAGCGTCAACGCACGGTGCGCCCAAGCCGGCTTGCCCTGTCAAGACGATGGCCGCGTCGCCGGGTGTGCTCGTGCGAATGGAGGCGTGAAGGGTCCTCGATGCCCACGAGACCGATTCAGGTACCGTGCTGCATGAACTCGAAACTCTCGATGCCCTGCGGAACGCCAAGCTGGCCCTGCGGCGCGTGCCGGCCCGCGAATGACGGACTCGGGCCGATCCAGGGTACTGGCCGGTGGAAGGGGCCCGACAGAAGGGGCATGGGCATTCGGAGAAGTTCAGGCGAGAGGCGAATCGCTTGGTGCGGCAGGAGGGGTACTCAAGCTCGCAGACGGGCAAGGCGGTGGGCGTATGCCACACGACGATCCAGGCGTGGGTGGGCCACCACCGTCACGACCCCTCACCCCACCCATCGCCCTCCGTCCACACGCACGATCTCCCCGGTGATGTACCGCGCCTCCATCGCGAGCCAGCGCACCGCCTCCGCCGCGTCTTCGGGCCTCCCGGCCCGGGCAAGCGGCACGCGCGCCACGTACCTCTCCTGAAACGCGCGCTCGGCCTCCTCGCCCGCCTCCGGCCAAGCGACCACCCCCGGGGCCACGCCGTTCACACGCACGCGCGGCGCCAGATCCCGCGCCAGGCTCCGCACCATCTCGACCAGCGCGGCCTTGCTCATCTGGTAAGCGCAGTACCCCTTGCGCGGTCGGCCCATAGCGTGGATATCCGCCAGCGCCACGATCGCCCCGCCCCCGGGGAGGGTGCTCTCGTTCAATCGGGGCGCCAGCGCCGCGGAGAGCAGCATCGGCCCCAGCGCGTTGATGCGCATCAGCCGCTCGGCCTGCGCCCGCTTCGCACGCGCGCCATCTCCCCCATCCGCGCTCACGAGCCCCGCGTCGGCTTCATACGCCGAGGCGTTGTGAACAAGCACATCGAGGCGGGCCAGTTCGCGGGCCATTCGGGCGCCGAACGCCGACACGCCTTCGAGGTCGCCCAGCTCAACGCGCTCCACCCGGAGCGTGCCGCCTGCGTCTTGCACGGCGCGCGCGGCGTCAGGTGCTCCCCTCCCCCGCGTCGTGACCACGATGTCGCACCCCGCCGTCGCGAGCGCTGCGCACACCGCCAGCCCAACGCGGCGCGCTCCCCCCGTGACCAGCGCCACCGGGCGGCCGCTCACGGCTCCGGCTCCACGATCCGGCTCGCGGGCGGGTCATCGCCCGGGGGCTCATCATCCAGCCCCCGATCATCGAGCGGCGCAACCCGCGGCAGCGGTTTGGCCCTCCGCCCGGCTTCGGTCCACGCATCGAGCTCAAGGCTCGCGGCGCGCGGCTGCCTGTCGGCCCGGCGCACTCGGCGCCGGCGCGCCCCGAGCACGCACACCACCACCGCGAGCAGCACCACCAGCACGA
Organism: Phycisphaerales bacterium; assembly: GCA_020847175.1. Classification (GTDB taxonomy): domain Bacteria; phylum Planctomycetota; class Phycisphaerae; order Phycisphaerales; family UBA1924; genus JADLCM01. The sequence continues at coordinate 47,213 of JADLCM010000036.1, read as the reverse complement.
GCACCAGCGCGAGCATGAGCGAGGCCCAGTCGCGGACCGCGCCGGGCTTCGTGCTCGCCGGCACCTTGGAATGGAGCAACATCCCTGCCCGGTTCACGCGCCGATCATATGTGGCGCCCACCCCGCACCGCGAGCACCAGCCCGACATAGAGCTCGCAGTCCGCCTCCAGGTCAAAGTGCCTCACCACTTCGCAATCGAAGGCGAGCGGGCTCTTTTTCAGAATCGGCACGCCCGACTGAAGCGCCTCAACCGGCATCGCGTTGAACGGGTCCTGGGGCTTCTCGGGGTCGTGGTCCGCCGCGAACTCGAACTTCCGCACCGCGAGCTTGTCCGCCGGGTCGATCTGGCACAATCCGAAGTGTCGGCTGTCCCGGATCAGCGGCTCAACCGTGTGCCCCTTGGTCACCGCCACGCAGATCAGCCGGGGCTCTGTCGCGCACGGCATCACCCCTCGCACGATCACTCCGGTACGCACCCCTTCGTACGACGAGGTGATCACGAACATGCCCTGCGGCAGGTTTGCGATGGCAGTCGTAATCGGATCGGGCGCGATCATGCCTCACCTGTCGGCGACGGTTCGAGCCCGGCGCCAGTCTAGCCGAACCACCCGCGCTCCCCGGTTCTTCGCTGGGCGCACGCAGGGGTGAGGAGAACATCGGCCCGCAGAAGCCTGTGGTTCCCCGGAGTTTTCCACTCTTTATCAAGAGTGGGGGAAAATGGGGCGATGGGTGTTGCAAAGTAGGGCAAAGTGGGTAGCATTCCCGTGTCGGGTCTGGGAGGTTCAAGGCCTTGATCTTCACCGGCGTCAGCGAGGTGACGATCGATGCCAAGGGCCGCCTGGCGATCCCGGCCAAGTACCGAAATGCCTGGGACCCCCAGCGCGATGGCGGTGCCTGGTACAGCGTCCCCTGGCCCGGCGGCGTGCTCCGCCTCTATACCGAAGGCGCCTTCAACTCCCTTTCACAGATTCCCCGCGACTCCTTCACTGCGGGCGAAGACAGAGATCGGTTCGATACGGCCTTCTTCAGTCAGGCCGAACGCCTGGAAATGGATGCCAGCGGTCGGATCCTGCTTCCTAAGAGACACCTGCGGCTGACGGCTCTCATGGATGAGGTCGCCGTCGTGGGGGCCCGGAATCGCCTCGAAGTCTGGCCCCGAGCTGGTTGGGAGGCTGAAGAGAACGCCCGTTTCGCCGGCCTTCCTGACGTCATCCGCAAGATGGACCGACGGGACGAGAGCGGGACGCACTGATTCGGGACCGCGGAAGCGCGGCACCCGGAGTTTCAAGGGTCGCACCTGCACGTCGACGTTGGTCGGTCGCTGCACGGACGCCGAGCCCAAGGCACTGCCGGCGCAAGGATGCGCTCGGAAGCCTCGGGACGCCCGACGGCCCAATCTCCTGCCCGACCTCACCCGCCGGGCAGGGGCTTCTTTGCCACCGGCACGCGAGAAGGACCCACCACCACCGTCAAACAACGGACTCGTGTGCGCGATCGCCTTCTGGAAAACCCTGGAGGGCGATCTTCAAGCGAGTGAAACCGTGACGACCCGTGCCGGAAGAACTTCGGTGGTCCGGCGCTCCGCGTCTCCCTGTTTGGGGGGGTCGGAATCCCGGGTGTTCGTGCCGGCCGAAGGTGAACTATCCACCGAGGGGCTTGCAGATTCGCAGGTCGGTGTGCTGGAGGCTAGAATCTTGCGGTCGGCGCGTAGATATTGCCGACGTACCGGCCCGAGGTGTTTCGGGTGACTGTCACGCTGACTGGCCGGCCGCGGGCGTTCGCGAGCCTGGAAATTGCAGGGCGTGCATCAGGTTCCAAGTGAACCATTGAAGGGGCAGACGATGATCAAGAAGACGCTCGTTGGGCTCACCGTTGCGGTTCTGGCTTGCGGTCTCGCGGCTTGCGGCGAGAAGAAGGCCGACGCGAAGAAGACCCCGACGCCTGAGAAGAAGGGGGAGTAATTCCCTCGTTCTGATGCCGGGTGAGCGATCACCCGGGCTCAGGTCCTGAACGAACGCCGACGCCCGGTGCGTCCCTTCGGGGATTCTCCGGGCGTCGGTGTTTGTGATTGCCCCAGCCCGATTCCGAACCCACGCTGAACCGGCGCGGTCATCCGTCCGATCACCTTGGTCGGAGGGAGCGAGCGGAGACCTGGCGTGAACCCCGCAGCGCTCACGACAACCCTGGTGGGACTACGAGCCCTCGGCGAGCACCAGCGGGCGTCGTCGCTCGCGATGGAGCGCCTGGCCACGGGCAAACACATCAACCGCGCCAAGGACGACCCGTCGGGCATGGTCGCGGGCGAACGCCTGGCCGCGCGGCGCGAAGTGATCAACCGCGTGATCGATGCCCGCGAGCGCGCCGGGAACCTTCTGGGGGCGTTTGAGGGGGGCGCGGCAGAAGTCACCGAGCAGCTCCAGCGCCTGCACACGCTCACCATTGCCAGCGCCAACCGAGACGGCACGACCGTGGAGGAACGCGAGGCGATGCAGATCGAGGCCGAGGGCATTCTCGCCTCAATCGCCTACACCGTGGGCACGACGACCTTCAATGGTGAGGCGATTCTGGAGAAGGGCGTTCAGATCGAACTCGGCGGCTCGTCGCAGACGGTCTCCGGCCTCAACCTCTCCGGCCTCGGCCTGAACGCCACTTCAGTGGTGCGCGAGGGGGGCGAGACCAGGGTCGTCAACTCAACCCAGGTGAACTTCGCGGATGTGCTCGATCTTGTGGACGGCGATGCCGAGGCGAACCAGCGCAAGGTGCAGGCCGCGCTGGACGGCGTGCTGGGCGTGCGGGCCCGCGTGGGCGCGCTCATGAAGCACGGGCTGGAGGGCGAGGCCGATGCCCTGCGCCAGGAACTCGAGCAGGTCGCCCTCGCCGAGTCGCGCGTCATGGATGCGGATATCGCCCAGGAAGCGAGCGAACTGGTGCGCACCCAGGTGCTGGAACAGGCGGCGACAGGCGTGATCGAAATCGCCCGCCGGAACGCGATGAAGACGATGATGCTGCTGGTGTAGAGCGCGTCTGACGGGTCACAAGGTGCCACCGTTCGCCCGAGCGCGGCGCGGGGAATCTCGAACGACGAGCCGGCCGGCAGACCAGCGCCACCACACACCCGACCCGGCATGCAGGCTGCAGAGCCCCGTCGAGCACCGGCGCGCGGCCTCAGCGGTCGCGCCCTTCAAACCCGTCGCGCGTGGAGAGAACTGCGATGGCGTCAGCGCCCCACGGACGGTCGACGACGTTTGCGGGGTCGAAGTCGCGGTATGGGTGAGAAACCGCCCCGCCGTCCGCGGTGGCGTAGAACGCGAGTCCGCGCTCATCGGCGAAGCTGAAGCCCTCACCGCGAATCACCAGCCCCTTGTCTGCAGGAAAGCGCACTTCGTGCAAAAGCGCTGGTCGGAGGTTGAGGAAGGAAAGCAGGTCGGGCTCGCCGGCGCGGCGGAGGCGCCAATACGCCGGGCGGGCCGCCGCGTTGTATGTGAGAACGTAGTCGCTCACGACCACCCCGGGCGGATAGCCACGCACCTCGACGTTGTACTCGCGCACTTCGGGCCGCTCGATGCTTGACCGCTTGGCATCAAGATAGGCGGGCCAGATGAGATTGCTCCAGAGCCATTTCTGCGCGGTAAAGTAGCCGAACGAGAATTCGTATTCGTCAATCGTGCGACGAACCTGCGGAGCGCCAGGGGTCTGCAGGTACGGAAGTACGCCGCCATGCTCGTCGGCGTACGCGGTGGAGGCGTGATGCAGGTCGCGCAGCACGGCGAGCTGGGCCGAGTCCCTGGCCGCACGTCGCGCCCCACGCAGCGACGGGAGGACCAACGCGATGATGACCGTGACGATGGCGATCACCGCGAGCAGTTCGACAAGCGTAAACCCGGCGCGGTGACCGCCTCTGGCACGGGTCGCGGACACGCCGGCCCGGGTGGCGCGGCGTGCCAGCAGCCACAAAGTCATCCACAGCAGCGCGCCGTTGCGCACGAGCCCGGCGACGAGTTCAGCCCGAGCGCCCGCCCGCAAGGGAATCGCAAAGCACGCGCAACTCGGAGGTTCGGGCCGACGCAGCAGCACGATCAACACGATCGAGAACGCGAGCAGAAGTCCGACTGCGGCCCACGCCGAGATCCGAGGGGCAATCCGGAGCACCAGCGCGACGCCCAGACCGACTTCACATGTCGCCAGGGCAATGCCCAGCGCCAGGCGGGCCTCAAAGCCCAGGTTCCACACGCGAAGAATCGACCTGAGCGCGCCCGCGAACTCGACGGCGTACCAGGCCTTGAGCACGCCGGCGAGGATGAAGGTCAGGCCGACGACCGAACTGACGACGATCTCGGTCTTTGACGTTCGATACGCCATGGCAGTCCCTTCGGTCGTGGCCCTTCGTCACGCGCCCTTCATGAAGGTGCTCCTGTGTGAGCCGAGGTTCCGCGATCAGAACTCAACGGCAGTGTTGTCGCGACCGAAAGGCGGATTCTGCACGATCAGATTGCGTATCCACCATGTATCGCTCGCGCCATCCTGATAGAACTCCAGCAGCACCGGCGCCCGTACGCCATCGGCGTGCTCCAGAATCAGCCCGACCACGGCCACCCGCAGCGTGCCTTTGCGCTTGAGTACAGCCGCGAAGCCTCCGTGTGGCGCCGACCACCAGTTTCGGTTGGTGAGGGCGGTGGACCCGACCCAGACAGGCAACCCGGGCACGTTCCGCGGCGAGGGCCACGTCCCGGGATTGGTCGCGGCGACTTGGCCGAAGGCGACGAACGCGGCACCAGGGCCATCGCACACGCCCGTCGCTCGACATGAAGGCGTGGCGCTGGCACGCACCCAGAAGGCATCGAAGACACTCACGAAATGATCATCGCCGGGGTAGGGTTCCTTGAAGATCGTCTCGTAATCGACGGGCACGGTCCAGCCTTTGATGAGGAAGGGTGTGGGCACAAGCGTGTAGCCGAGACTGGTTCGCCAGGCCCGATACGCGGCGGGATCGTCTTGCACGAACATGTGGTAGAGAAAGTCAGAGGCGAGTCGGATAAGAGCAGCGCGGCCATTCGGGTCGCCGCGAACCTCGCCCTGTTTCAGCCTTGGCGACGGCCCCGACCACGCTTCAAGCGAGTTCACGGTCTCGAATACTTCGGCCGGCGTGAGTTGGGCGATCGGCCGCACACGAAGGGAAGCAAACGAAGATTTGCTGAGTTCGTCCTGTTCTTTCCGCGAGAGTTCGAGCCACGGGCGCCCGTCGCGCACCGCCGCGCTCCGAGACCGCGACCACGCGATGACCGCGACCGCGGCAACTGCGCAGCAAAGAACCAGCCAGGCAACGAACTGTCGCCGAGGCCGAGTTGGAGGTTTCTGGCGCATCGAACTTCCCGGGTGGATGATCCTCGGCAAAGGCCGGGCGAGCCCCCGTGCCGGGCCCGCCCGCCGGTGCAGCGAACGGCTCAGCCTGGTTTAGTCTCCGGCCGCGGCGTCGTTGCAGTTCCAACCGCTGGGCGGGTTCAAGCAGTCGAACTCGGTGTTGCAGCACGTGCACACGAACTGCCCGGCGCCCTGACGACAACAGCTCGTGGTCGAGCCGTACTCACAGGTTTTCGAACCGGAGCACATCGCCATGTTGTCGCAATTCAACGTGTACTCCTCCTCGCCCCCCGGCTGCGCCCATGCAATCGCGGCACCGAAGAGGGCAAGGGCGGCAGTCGCGGACAGGGACGATCTGAAGAATCGGAGACTCATGACGTTCCCTTCTGCCAGGGACACCCTCGGCAGTTCCAAACTACCCCCCCCCCCCCCGGCTGTCAAGGGACAATCCGCTTCAGATCGCAATTTCCACAACGATGTGTCGCAACGCGCATGTTCGACACAGACCTGAGACGTTCCACGTGGCAAGGCCATCAGACCCGCGTGTGTCACTCAATCATTCGCCGCCTTCTCCATCGCTTCGCCCAGACCCCGGGCGAACTCGCCCAGGCGCCAGCCGTTGCCGCTCACGATGATGGTGCGGTCGAGGGATGGCCAGCACTGGGCGAAGGTCCACCACCCGTCGCGCCAGCCGCCATGTGAGATCGAGTGATGCCCGCCGTCATTTCGGTGCATGATGCCCAGGCCCCAACGGTGGCCCCGGGCGTCAGTTCCGTACTCGCGGAGCATCTCCCCGATGAGTTGAGGCGGCACCAAACCTCCACCCCGGACGGGTCGGGAATCGCAGGCGATGGGCATTGCGTTCGCCTGGGAGTTTGCTTCGCCGACCTCCCCGCAGGAGGCCCCCCCTGAGCCAAAGACACGCGCCATGAAATCGGCCAAGTCGAAGGGTGAGCCGTACAGCCCCGTGGAGGAGTGCGTGAGGTATCGGCGTGCCTGCACGGGCTTGCACTCCCAGTCTCGCCCCGGAATCGCCCGATCGCGAAACGCCGGCGTGGGACCGAACCAGAGCCGGCGACACCCCGCGGGCGCGAAGAGTTCGCGGCTCGCCCACGCATCCAAGGGCTCGCCGGTGACCTGGCGCACCCCGAGTTGGAGCAGCGCATAACCGGCGTTGGCGTAGGCGAAGCGGGTGCCCGGCTCGGCTTCGATCTGCGCGGGCTCGCCCACGCCGGCCTCTCCCCGCAGAATCGCGCCGAGGCCGGGGGAGGCGGAGTCGATCGGGAGCGAGGCGCAGTTGCCGATGCGCAGGCCCGCGGAGTGATTGAGCAGGCGGCGCACCGTCACACCCGAAGGGTTGAAGCCCCCCCACTGCGCCGGACGGAGTGGATCACGCCCGATCAGGTCGAGCACCGGGTCGTCGAGGCTGAACCGACCTTGCCCCGCCAACCGCAGCACGCCCAGCGCCACGACCCATTTGCCGTGCGATCCGAGCGGCATGGACGCGTCGCGGGGCAGGGGCGCTCCGCCCGGTTCAATCGACCCGAGCCGGAGCGAAAAGGAGACCCGCCCGCGAATGGCGAGCATCACCCCGGGCACGGCCTCCGGGTTGCGACGGCGAAAGCGCTCGAACCGTGCGGTGAGCGCGCGCTCTAGGCGCGCAGCGGTGCGGGGCGAGAGCCCCTCGACAGCCTCGGGCACAGGCGCGTCATCAGGCGCGACGTTCGGACCCATCTGACCCACCCACTTCGGAACCAGCCACTGCGAACCCCGACACGAAAAAGCCCGGCGGAGCCGCCGGGCCGAAGAAAGTGGGTGAGGAGGGATTCGAACCCCCGAAGGCGTTAGCCAACAGATTTACAGTCTGTCCCCTTTGGCCGCTCGGGCACTCACCCGGCCGGGGCGGGCCCCGGACGAGCGGGAATGTAGGTCGCGCTTTGGCCGGCGGCAACGTGGGGGGCACATCGCGCGAGGGCGCCGGGCGGCATGATGGGCAGGTCGGCACGCCCCGTTGCGAGCGCGACTTCAATGTACGGAAGGCATGTGCCGCACCCCGTGCCGCAGCCGGTGACGCGGGAGAGCTCGTCGAGGTCAGCCCCGGTGCGCCGGGCCATTCTGATGAGCGCGGCGAAGGAAACGTCGTGGCAGACGCACCGGGTCACCCCCATGGCGCTACCACTCCCGCCAGTCGGGTACGTACCAGGGATCGTTGGAGAGCCCGAGCGAACCGACGCGGTTCGCGGCATCAACGAGCCATTCCGGACGTGATGCGTGGAGCGCCGCGGAGCCGTCGGCGGTGACGCCGGCCGTGTTGCCCGACTGCCCCGGCCGCCCGCCGTGACGGAACGCGGTGGTGGGCGATCGGTTGGGTTGCCACTCGCCCCGGCCCGCGTACAGCATCGGCGGATCGAGCAGGGCGTTGTTGGAGGCGAGACGCCCGGGGAGCAGCGTGTCGGCGAAGACGAGGAGCCGCGCGGGGTTGCGCAGGTCAGAGATCCGCTTGTTGCGCCGGTGCCCGATCTGCCCGCTCCACCCCGGCGTGAACCGCGGGGTGAGGTAGTACCCGTTGTATCCGTAGGTGCTGGTGAGCGACTGCGGCATGCCCTGCGCGCGGTACGTGCCCCAGGGCTGCTCAGGGCACTCGTACACCGATGTCTCCGAAAGGTCCGCGTCGAGGTAGGGCGCGATGAACCCCTTCTCGTGATCGACAAACCCGGTGATGTTGCCCGCGCTGCCCCACCAGTAGATGCTGTCCGGACCGGAGAGGTCGGCTTCCGCGGTGTACGCCAGGGGCATTGAGTATTCATCGTGCGCGTGTGCGTAGAGCTGCCACGCGAGGCCGAGCTGCCGCACGTTGGAGAGGCACTTGGCCGAGCGGGCGCTCTGGCGCGCGTTGGCGAGCGCGGGGAGCAGGATTGAAACGAGAATGCCGATGAGGGCGATCACGACCAGCAACTCGATGAGCGTGAAGGCGTGCCGCGCGAGGCTCGCCGAGCCCTGGTGCTCGCGTCGATGGTGCCGGGAGAGGGGGGTCACGACTTGGGGCCTCCCCCCCGTTCATCGGGCCCGTCGCCGCGGAGGAAGGCCTCGAGCGCGGCGGCGTCGTCGAGGTCCACATCCCCGTCCCCGTCCACGTCCAACATCCCTTGCCCGGCGAACCACGCATAGAGGTCTTCGATATCGACGACGCCGTCGCCATTGACATCAAAGCGAGAGAGCGGCCCGCCGAAGGCGCTGAGGCCCCCTGGAAAGATCGTGTAAAGGCTGCCGTCGGCCATGGCGGCGGAGTTCCCCCCCTCGAAAGTGAAGTCAACGAGAAAGAGGTTGGACCAGGGAAACTGGAGATAGTTCATCACCCACAGCGCGTCATAAGCGCTCGACAGCGAGGCGTTCTGGGGCGGCGACCCCACCACGATGCGCCCGCGTGTGACGATGGGCTGTGTTGAGAATCCGCCCGCGAGCATGAACTCGCCGATGTCGAGGCGACCGTCCTGGTCCACGTCAATCCAGGTGTCCAGCGCCGTGGACCAGAGGCGCATCGCGTGGGAACCAAGATCAGAGAAGAAAGCCACCTCCGGGGCGGACCCGAAGCCCAGCACCCCGGAACTGAGCACGATGCGACCATCGGCGAGCACCACGGGAACTGAACTGGTTCGCCCGCAGGGCACGCTCCAGAGCAGGTCGCCGGTCGCTCCGTCGAGCTTGACCATATTGGCCGAATGGATGCCCCCGAAGAACTCGTACGAGGCCGCGTAGACGCGCGGGCCTGCGGGCCCGTCGCAGACGCTCACTCCGCCGTAGAAGCCGGAGGGTTGGCAGTTGACGAAGGTCCACTCGGGCTTGGCCGGGGCGGATTGATCGACGACGAAGGCGTGGATGCGTCCGGGACCGATCGAAAACTCGCCCGCGACGGCGACGTAGGCCCGTCCGTCCGAGTACGCGGGCGTCGCGCCGCTGGCGCTCCCGATGGGTGCCTGCCAGACGATCTCGCCGGGCTTCCACGGGTTGAGCACCGGATCCCACGGATCGACGTTGATGCAATACAGCGACGCCCCCTCGCCGAAGGGGTCATAGTCGGTGATGAGAACCCGGTCTCGCGGCCCGAGGTCGCCCGTGACGCATGGGGAGGCGTTGCCCACGTCCAGGAAGAAGTCAGTGCGCCAACTGAATGAGCCGTCGGCGAGGTTGAATGCGCTCAGGGCTGCCCCGCTCGCGACCAGCACCGTGCCGTTCGCGGCGTCGACCGCCGGGGTTGACCACGAGTTGAACGCGCGGGACGGGATCGGCGTCGCCCAGAGGCACCCGCCGGTCCACCAGTCGAAGGCGAGGAGGTGGTCCTGCCCGGCGACCCGCCCCACCGCGATCACCCGATCGCCCGAAGCCACCGGGCCGGCGTGATGATCGAACGTGATGGGGCGATTCAGAAGGTCGTGCGTCGCGATCCAGCGCGGGGCGGCGAGGCTCGGCGGAAAGAACGTGCCCGTCCCGGCGCGAGAACTCGAACCCGCCAGGGTGGGCCACTCGGCCTGCGCGAGGGCGGAACCAGCGCAGAACGCGACCGCGAAGAGGACGAGCACCTGGTTGAACACACACCGGCTCATTCCACGTCCCGAAGTGCCGCGGAGCCCACCGCGGCGCTTCCTGTCGCCTCCATCGCGCCTCGGAGGCGGAGCGGCGCGCTGTTCCCGCCGCGCCGCCCGCGCCCGCCGAGACATCCCCTCCGATCGAACCCGGGTACCCCCCGCCTGACCGGAGCCTCTCTCATCAAGCGCCCCTCCGGCACCTCTCGACGCCGGAAGGCGATCTCTCCATCCTTCAGCGGCGGCGCCTGCCGAAGGCAAGAATGAGCAGCCCGAGCCCCGCGCCCGGGGCCGGAACAACCGTAACCGCGTCGATTTCCGCCTTGAGGTTCGTGCCTGCATCGCCGTCATCGGCGAGCGAGAACCGCACAAACCGCACCGTCGAGAGGCCCGAGGCCGAGATATCGACGGGCGTGCCCCCGGCGCTGCCGGCGTACATGCCCACGATGTCCCCCAGGGTCTTCGACGCGAAGTCCGACTGAACCAGGGCCGGGTTCACGGGCAGAAAAGCGTCGGCAGGCACGGCCCCCGGCACCAGGTCATACGGCCCGGAATCGAGAAAACCGAGTGTGGGGAAGCGGGCATCGCGAAACTCGCCCAGCGGCTCGAAGTGCGAACCATCGGAACTCACCCAGACTTCGAGCGCATCGTCGCTCAACTTTGCCGCGCTCGGCAAGGTGATGCCGGACGGGTACGAACGGTCAATGAACCCGCCAGAACCGAAGAGGATCAGATCGACCCCGAAGGCATTCGAGGCGCGGTTGCGTGCGGGCTTGGTGAGTTCCAGCGTGAGGTGCCCGCCCTCGCCGATCGACACCAGCTCGTCTTCGCCGTAGGGCGGGCTGAAGGGCGAAACCACGCTCGGAAAGACACCCTCGCCCGTGAAACGCTCGGGGAGCCCGAGCGCCGCCTCCGGGTCGCTGTAGAGCGGGTTGGCCGTGGTTCCCGGGGAATAGGAAACCACGGCTGCGCCCGTGCTCGCCGACACCTCGCTCGCCCCGAAGAGGCTTGCGAGGGCACCCGCAACGACGGCCGCGCAGCGACCTGCGGCGAGCCCCACGAGAGCGGAAGATCGATCGGACACACGCCGACTGGAAGAACGCTTCACCACCTACCCCGCTGGCGCAACAGCGCCTGCCCGTTCCGTTTCGCGCGGAACGATTCCCGAGCCTTGGCCGGGCTTCGCGGGTTGTGCCGGGGAGGAGCCGCGCGGGGAACGCGCACGGACCTGCCGACGGCGCCCATATCGCGAGGGCCGACCGACAATGCTCAGGGCAGGTCTTCCGGCTTCGGGCTCGGCGATCCGCCTTCCCGCAGAGTCTCCTTGGGGGAGGTCCGCAGTGGCTGGGGCCTTTCTTTCCGGGGCCCCGGTGGATCGCTTCATACACCCGTTACGGCGGCGCGTCCGCGGTGGTCTTGCACCACACTTCCCTTTTCACCCCGGACCATCCGGGGCACCTTGAGCGAGGGCAGAATAACGCCTTGGGACGAGACTGTCAAGCCCAAAGGGCGATGTGTATGACCGCCGCAAGGGATTCGGCCGCAAGCAGATACGGGCGGTCTTGCGTACGACCACTCGATTCCACGCGCTCAGGCCAGGACCTCCCATGTGGTGACGGGCATCGGACCGTCCGCGATGACTGCCTGGGGATGCACCACCGAGAGGCGCGCCCCCGCGTCGCACCGATGTTGATCTGATAAAGCTCGTTTGGTAGCCTACTGGAACAGTCCGTTCATGTGCCTGGAGTGTCGAATGATTTCCGGTGCCCGCGGATTCTCGCTGATCGAGTTGCTCTTCGTTTTCGCGATCACATCGCTGATCGTGGCGCTGTCGCTGCCGGCAATCGCGGGCGCGCGATTGGCGCAACGCGAGAGCGCGTGCACACGGCAGATCGGTGATGCTTTGAAACTCGTCACCATCTTCTCGGCCGCGAATCGAGAACTGCCGCCGACTTTCCCTTACACCGAAGAGGCAAGCCGGAATCAAGCATTCCCGATGGCACATATTCAAGGGTGTCGACCCAGTGAATCGATGTCGATCGTGTATTTCGGTCAAGGCCGTCTCTGGGTGCGTGCGATTGAACTATTCGAGCGACGCAGTCTTGCAACACTTACGTGTCCAAGCCTGGGCACGGGCTCGGACGAAAGTGGCCTCGTTTGCGTGCCACCGTCGTGCGGGGTGGCGTGCGGAATCGAAGTCAGTGAGTCGACGTATTGCTTGACCAATGCAACGCTGGCCCCTCCCGCGTTCTGGCGTTCGGGTGCAAGCCAATCCACTGGCCAGCTCCGAACGCAACCGCTCGACGGGATCACGTTCCCGTCCTCCAAGGCCATTCTGTTCGAGACGATTCGAGTTCATCGGTCGCTGGTCGCCGAGGCCACCATCACCTCGAGGGATGCGATCGCGCCAGTGGCCTTTGGAGACGGACATGCCGCTTTGGTTGACTTTCGCTCCGCGAACGCAGGCGTCGCGAATCGATTTGACCCTGACCCGCGGGGTGGTTTCAACAAGACGGCTTTGGGCCTTGCGGGGAGTGACTTCTAATGCGGTTCTCTTTCCCGCTCAAGTCGAACGGTCGCATTGAGATTGTCGAGCTGATTGGTTGCGCCGCTCAAGTCTTTCTTGCGACACTCTTTCTCTGGTCGGCCGCGAGCAAGGCCCAAGTTCCCGGGCCGGTGAACGACGCGTGCCGGTCGGTTTTTGGGCAACCGGTGTGCCGCAGCGGGGTTCCGATTCTGGTTTTGGCTGAATGGACGCTGGGTGCGTGGCTGCTTTCGCTGCGGGGACGACGCAGCGCGTTGCGTGTGACGTTTCTCGCCATCACCTCGCTCACGATCCTGGGGTTTGTCGCCCATAGCGCTGGCTATCGCGACCCTTGTGGCTGTTTCGGCCGGCGCACCCCCGAGACTCCGCGGGCCATGCTTTTTCGGAACGGACTCATCACAATCGTCATCACCTTGGCGCTCGCCGCCGAGCATCTGAGAAGTCGTGATCGAACTCACTCGCCAGGAGGTGTTTCATGAAGAAGACTCGGATGACCACCGCGACGGCTGCATGTGCGGGCGTGTTCGGCATCGTTGCGGTCGCTTTGGCTCAATCGGAAGACCCTCCAATCCAAACCTGCACGATCTATTGCACCGGCGAACCTCCCGTTTTTCTGGGGAGTCACACGTGCCAAGCTCGCCCAACGGAGTATTGCTGCACGTACGCGAACTGCACGACCAGCCAATATGTCGGGGCGTGTTGTTCGCAAGCCCAGACTTGCCAGACTGGCGTTGACCCTCAGACGAACCTGCCGTTCGCGCGCTGCGTCACGGAGCAGTGATTGGCAAGAAACAAGGGTTCCGGACATGCGAAACACTTGGATGATTGTGAGCGGTTGCGTGTCTCTGGGGGTGTTGTGCGCAATCATGTATTCGTGGTCGGGCGATGCTCCCCGGCCCGCATCGCCGCCCGTCCTGCTCACGCCCGACGCCATCGATGACTCGAACGCCGCGCGCATTGCGGAAGAGATCGTCAACGCGGCGTCCGAGGCATGGATGCGTGATGGGATGTCGGCCGCTGCCGCACACGAGGCCGGAAAGGCTTGCTCGATCCTGCTTCCGGCGTTGATGGTGTGCGATCTTGTCGAATATGAGAGCGCCATCCGGGAGGCGGGAGGATCACTCAACGGTGCTGGGCCAGCCCTTGCCGAGCAACTGCTCGAAGTCACACCCGCAGAAGACCGACCCGCAGAGTGGACGACGTGGACGGACGAGCAGCGGGTGGCGTGGTACTGGGATCGCTGCGCCGACTCGGGGTCGCAATTCGCGGCGGTGGATGTCGATTCCACGAGAGGTTGGATCGGCCCCACGCCCAGTCCCGGCGCAGTCAATAGCCCTTTGGCGGGCGTGCTTTCGATGTTTGACGGTGCCGGCCAGCCGGCCCGGTCCCCTGACGAGGGATCGGCCCGGGACGATTTCGTTTGGGTAGAGCTCCCGGTCAGGTTCGAGTCCGGCGCGAGGGGCCTTGTCCGGCTCCAACTGCGGAGGGGCACGAACGAGCGATGGATGCCGCGCCGCATTGAGCTCTTGGGCTCCGACCGCCCGCATCGACTCGTGCTCTGATCTTGTGTCCGCGGGTGCCGACGCCCCGGACGACTGAAGGGGTCATCTCCAGCTATCGCTTCTCGTCGGCCTCGGCCGCCTGCTTGGCCTGGCGGTCGGCCTTCTTGCGGTCGGACTCATTGAGCATGCGTTTACGAAGGCGCACCTTGGTCGGGGTGAGTTCGACGAGTTCGTCGTCCTCGATGTACTCGATGGAGGCTTCGAGGCTCATCAGGCGCGGGGCCTTGAGCGTCACGGTCGCCTCTTTGCTCGCGGCCCGGATGTTGGTGAGCTGCTTGAGGCGGGTGATGTTTACGGTGAGGTCGTTGTCGCGGTTGTGCTCGCCCACCACCTGCCCGGCATACACCTGGTCTCCGGGGGCGACGAAGAGAAAGCCCCGGTCGTGGAGGAGTTCGACGGCGTGGGCGGTCACCTGGCCGCTCTCGCTCGCGATGAGCACGCCGCTGGGCCTCTGGGGGCGCTCGCCCGCGAGGGGGGCGAAGCGCTCAAACCGATGGTGCATGATCGCTTCGCCCTGGCTGGCGGTGAGGATGCGCCCACGGAGCCCGATGAGCGCGCGGCTGGAAATCTCGAAGACCAGGTGCGTCGTGCCCTCGGCGCGGGAGTCCATCTTCTTGAGTTCACCCTTGCGTCCGCCCACCAGTTCCATCACCGCACCCATCGAGGCCGTGGGGACATCGATCACGAGGCTTTCGACGGGCTCGCACTCCACGCCGTCGACCTCCCTGAGGATGACCTGCGGGCGGCCGATGGAGAGTTCGTACCCCTCGCGGCGCATGGTTTCGAGCAGGATGCCCAGGTGCAGCACGCCGCGCCCGGAGACGATGAACTCGTCGGCGGTGCGCCCGTTGGCGACGCGGAGGGCGACGTTGGACTCGAGCTCGCGCATCAGGCGGTCGCGGATCTGCCGGCTGGTGACATACTGCCCGTCCTGCCCGGCGAAGGGGGAGTCGTTGATGCGCATGAGCATCGAGATCGTGGGTTCGTCCACGGTCACGGGGGGCAGGGCGACCGGGTTCTCGGGGTCGGCGATCGTGTCGCCGATATCGACGCCCTCAAGACCGACGACGGCGCACAGGTCGCCGGCGGAGACTGAATCGGTCTCGGCGCGCCCCAGGCCGACGAAGCGGAGGAGCTGGACGACCCGGGCGTTCTTGACCGCCCCGTCGCGCTTCACCATCGCGACCTGGCGCCCCTTGCGGATCACGCCGTTGAAGACGCGCCCGATGGCGATGCGCCCCACGTACTCGCTGTAGTCCAGGGTCGTGACGAGCATCTGGAGGGGCGCGGCCGGGTCGCCGTGGCCCTCGGAGTCCGGGGCGGGCACCTGCTCGACGATGGTCTCAAAGAGCGGGCGCAGGTCGGCGCTCGGCACGTCGAGATCGAGCGAGGCCCAGCCTTCCCGCCCGGAGGCGTAGACCACCTGGAAGTCCAGCGCGTGGTCGTCGGCCCCGAGTTCGACCAGAAGGTCAAAGACTTCGTCCATCACCTGGTCGGGACGGGCGTTGGGGCGATCGCACTTGTTGATGACGACCAGGGGCTTGAGGCCCGCCTCCAGCGCCTTGGACAGCACGAACTTGGTCTGGGGCATCGGGCCGTCGAAGGCATCGACGAGCAGCAGGCAGCCGTCGGCCATGCGCAGCACGCGCTCGACCTCCCCCCCGAAGTCCGCGTGCCCGGGGGTATCGATGATGTTGATCCGGTAGTCCAGGTCGTCCTTGGCCCGGTAGGTCACGGCGCAGTTCTTCGAGAGGATCGTGATGCCGCGCTCACGCTCGATCGGGTTGGAGTCCATGATGAGGTCGTGCTGACCCCCGGCGAGCTTCTCAAGCTCACCCGCCCGGAAGTTTCCGGACTGCATCAGCATCTTGTCGACCAGCGTGGTCTTGCCGTGGTCGACGTGGGCGATGATGGCGACATTGCGAAGGCGCTGGGCCGTCGTCGCCTCGGGCGGCGGTGGCATCCTGTGACTCCAACCCAAAGGCTTGGGATTCGCACCGGCACGGTGCACGCAAAGCGTAGCACGCTCGTCGGCGTTTCTCCCGCGTCCGCTCCATCCCGGCCTATCCTCCCCCGCGACCCCCCACGCATGAACCGTATCGCGCTCAAGATGCTTTTCGGAGACAAGGGCAAGTACCTGAGCCTCGTGGTCGGGCTCAGTTTCGCCGTGCTCCTGATCGCGCAGCAGGGGGCGATCTTCCTCGGCCTGGTCAAGCGCTCGACCGGGCCCCTCCAGAACACCGCGCAGCCCGACTTCTGGGTCGTCGATCCGCACACCGAATACGTCGGCGACATCCGCCCCCTCGCCGAGCGCGACCTGGCCCGGGTGCGCTCCGTCGCGGGCGTCGCCTGGGCGGAGCCCTTCTTCACCAGCCGGGGCAACGTCGATCTGCCGAACGGCAGCTACAAGACCGCGCAGATCATCGGCATCAGCCGCTCGACCATGATCGGCCAGCCCCCGGAGATTCTCGAAGGCCGGCTCGACGACCTGCGCGCGCCCGATGCGATCATGGTCGAAGCCTCGGCCCTCAAGCGCATCGGGCCGCTCAAGATCGGCGATGTGCTGCGGCTCAATGACAAGCGGGCCCGGGTGGTGGGCATCGTGCGCGCCAAACTGGGGTTTGACTCCAACGCCATCTTCTACACCACCATCGACAACGCCATCCGCTTCACGCCCGTCGGACGCGAAGCGATCAGTTTTTTCTTCGTCAAGGCCAAAGAGGGCGCGGATCGGGCCGCCGTCGCCGAGGGCATCAAGGCCCGCACCGGCCTCGACGCCCTCACGCAGCAGCAGTTCACGGCGCGCACGGTCCGGTTCATCCTCACGCAGACCGGCATCGGCATCAACTTCGGCATCACCGTGGCCCTCGGGTTCGTGGTCGGGCTCGCGGTCGTCGGCGCGGTCTTTTACCAGTTCACCCTGGAGAACCTGCGTCACTTCGCCGTGCTCAAGGCCATGGGCACCCGCAACCGGCGTCTCGTAGGCATGGTGCTCCTCCAGGCGCTCGTCGTCGGGTGCATCGGCTACGGCATCGGCGTCGGTCTCGCGGGCGCGTTCTCGCTCACGGGCCGACGCCCGGGGGCCGAACTCTCCGTCCTCTTTCCCTGGCAACTCATGGTCGTCGCCCTCTTTTCGATGCTCGCCTGCACGGGCCTCGGCAGCCTCCTGAGCATCCGGCGCGTGATGCGGCTTGAGCCCGCGGTGGTGTTCAAGTGACCCAGGTCGTCACCGGCGACTTCGTGGGCCGCGCGGGCGCCGGCTCCCCCGCCGTCCGCGTGCGGGGCCTCACCCGCGTCTACGGCGAAGGCAAGGCCGCGGTGCACGCCCTCCGGGGCGTTGATGTTGACATCCCCGCCAACAGCCTCTCCATGCTCGTCGGCCCCAGCGGGTGCGGCAAGACCACGCTCGTCTCCATCATCTCCGGCGTGCTTGACGCCACCGAGGGCACCTGCGAGGTACTGGGGCACGAGTGGACGGCCCTCAGTCCCAACGAACGCACCCACATCCGGGGACGCCTCGTCGGGTTCATCTTTCAACAGTTCAATCTCATCCCCACCCTCACGGTGCTCGAGAACACCTCGATTCCCCTCCTGATCCAGGGGGTTCGCCCCAAGGAAGCGCTCGCCCGGGCCGCGGCGTCGCTCTCGAAGGTCGGGCTGGGGGATCGGCTCAACGCCATGCCCAGCCAGTTCTCAGGGGGAATGCAGCAGCGCGTCGCGATCGCGCGGGCGCTGGTGGCCGAGCCGCGCCTGCTGATCTGCGACGAGCCGACGGCAAGCCTGGACAGCGCCACCGGGCAGGCGGTCATGGACCTGATCCGCAGCGCCGCGCGCCCGGAAACGAACGGGCAGGACCGGTGCGTGATCGTGGTCACGCACGACACCCGCATTTTTCACTACGCCGACACCATCTACGAGATGGAAGACGGACGCCTGAAGTCGCATGTCTCCGAGCACATCATGCACGAGGCCCGTCATCACCCCCAACCCCCGGAGTCCGCATGATCCGCGCCATCACCATCATCCTCGCCCTGGTCGGACTCGGGGCCGGAATCTGGGTCGCGGCCACGAGCAAGCAGAAGTTGCCCAGCCCCCCGCCCGCGCAGCCGCCCTCGGTCAACCCCTACCCGAGCGGCATCGCAGCGCTCGGATTCGTCGAGGGCACATCGCGCGAGGTCGAGGTGGGCGCGCCGCAGGCCGGGCTTGTCGTCCGTGTGCTGGTTGAACCGACCCAGGTCGTGCACGAGGGCGATGTGCTCTTCGAGCTCGACGACCGCGACCTCCAGGCGGATCTCGTTTCGGCGCGTGCCGCTACGGCCCGGGCCGAGGCGGACCTGGCGCGGCTCGAATCGATGCCCCGCGCCGAAGACCTGGTGCCCGCCCGGGCGAAGGTCACCGAAGCGGAAGCATGGCTCGCCGACGCCGAACGCAAGTACCAGAACACCATCGAGGCCGAACAGAAGCGGGCCGCCACCGCCGAAGAAGTCGAGCAGCGGCGCTGGGCCCGCGACGCGGCGAAGGCCGTCGCCGAGGGCGCCAGGGCCGAACTGGAGCGGATCGAGGCGGGAGCGTGGGAGGCGGACAAGACCGTGGCCCGGGCCGAGATCGAACGCCTGCGCGCCAACGTGCGGGCCGTCGAGATGCGCCTGGAGCAGTTGAAGGTCCGGGCCCTGGCCGACGGCACCGTCCTCCGGCGCATCATCGAGCCGGGTGAATACCTCTCGCCCGGCGCCAACCCCGCCCCTCTTGTGCTCGCCGACCTCTCCCGCCTGTTCGTACGGGCCCAGGTCGACGAAGAAGACATGCCCCTGCTGCGTGAGGGGGCCGAGGCCGTCGCCCGCGTGCGCGGCCCTGTCGCGGAGATGGTGCCGCTGCGCATGGTGCGGATCGAGCCATTCGCGCGGCGCAAGAACCAGATTTCGGGCTCGAACACCGAACTCATCGACACGCGTGTGATCGATGTGCTGTTTGAGGTGCTGCCCCGCGAGGACGCCGGGGCGACGCGGCTGCTTCCGGGGCAGGCGCTCGACGTGTTCATCCGCGCCACGAACGAACCCGGGAGCGGTCCCGCCCCGCCGCGCGCCGGCCCGTGATCCCGGGCGCCGGGCACAGGGGTTCCCTACGTCCGCCGTCATTGTGCGCGCACGCACGGGTTGCTCAGCATCTCTCGCCCGATCGTCGTCGCCGGGCCATGCCCCGGAAACGCCTTCGTGCGCGGGTCAAGGGTGTAGAGCTTCTCGCGGATCGACTTCGCCAGCACCTCAAACGACGCCCCCGGAAAGTCCGTCCGGCCCACGCTCCCGGCGAACAGCGTGTCGCCCACCAGCGCCTGGGCGCTGGGCTCGTGGTGCAGCGTGATGCCCCCGGGTGAGTGCCCCGGCGTGTGCAGCACCCGCCACGTCGAGCCCCCGAGCGTCAGCTGCTGCCCGTCCGTCAGCAGCGCATCGGGCGCGCGGCAGGTGACCGGGAACCCGTACGCCTGCGACAGGTTCAGTGCCGCGTCGGCGCACCAGTCCTTCTCGGCCTCGTGAATCCACACCGGGGCCTCGCCCAGGTCCTTCAGCCCGCGGCGCACGCCATCCACCCCCGCGATGTGGTCCAGGTGTGCGTGCGTGAGCACGATGGCCCGCGGCCGCAGCCCCGCCGCGCGGACGTGCTGGATGAGTTCTCCCGGCTCGAAGCCCGCATCCACGATCCAGCAATCCCCGTCGCACGCCGCCACGTAGCAGTTGGTCGCGAACGGGCCGAGCGTGAAGCAGGTGAGCGTCGGGTGAGCCATGACCCGAGCGTATGTCGCCGGCGCGCCGACTCGTATGTCGCCCCGCCCTTGGCCCCGCGACTCGGCCCTACACTCCCCGATGAAGGAACGCCGCACGATCCGTGAGTTTGGCCCCTCGGAACGCATCGAGGGCGTCTTCGCCATCGCCAACGCCCAGCTCGGCAAGACCCGCAACGACAAGCCCTACCTGCGCTGCCTTCTCCGCGACAAGAGCGGCGAAGTCTCCGGGCGCATGTGGTCCATCGACGAGGCCTTCTTCCGTCGCCTCCCCACCGACGGCTTTGTCTACATCGAGGGCGAAACCCAGAAATTCCAGGGTGATCTTCAGCTCATCATCCACACCATTCAGCCTTACGACCCCGCACCGGAGGAGATGCGTGACCTCCTTCCGACCACGCGCCACAACGTCGACGAGATGTTCGCCGAGACCGCCGCGATCCTCGGCTCTCTCGAACACCCCGCCATAAAGGCCCTCGCCGAGGCGTACCTCGGCGACGAGATGCTCATGGCGGCCTTCCGGCAGGCCCCCGCCGCCAAGAGCATGCACCACGCGTACCTCGGCGGCCTGCTCGAACACACGCTCAATCTCCTGCGCCTTGCCGACCGGGTCTGCCCGCTCTACCCGGGCGTCAATCGCGACATCGTGGTCATGGGGCTCTTCCTTCACGACCTCGGCAAGACCCGCGAACTGGCCTACGACGGTCCCTTCACCTACACCGACCGGGGCGAACTCGTGGGGCACATCGTCGAGGGGGCGATCATGCTCCACGACAAGGTGCAGCACCTGATCCGGGAGAAGGGCGTGCGCCTTCCCCCCGGCACGTTCACGGTGCTCCAGCACATCATCCTGAGCCACCACGGCGTGCCCGAGTACGGGGCCGCCAAGGTGCCCATGACCCCCGAGGCCCTCATCGTCTCGATGCTCGACAACCTCGATGCCAAGGTCGCCGTGGCCCTCGCCGCGGCCCGCCCCGAGCAGCCCCGCGCCTTCGATCTCGGGGGCAATTTCACCGACAATCTCTGGGCCCTGGGCACCAAGCTCTTTCGCCCCGACCCCCTCGCCCCCGCCACGCCGGAGGGGTAGTTCTCCTATGATCCGGGGCCGCTTTTCAGGGCCGCGGCGCGGCTCGATCCGGCCCAGTTCGCACGGAGCGCTCCTGCATGTCCGACATCGATCCGACCACCCCCGGGGGCGAGGCCGGCACCCCGCCCCGTGGGGACCACATCGTCGAACTTGCCATTGAGCGCGAGCTCCGCGACTCCTACCTCACCTACGCCATGAGCACGATCATGGACCGGGCTCTGCCCGATGTCCGCGACGGCCTCAAGCCCAGCCAGCGGCGCATCCTGGTCGCCATGAACGACCTCAACCTCCGCCCCGGGCGCAAGCACATCAAGTGCGCCAAGATCGCCGGCGACACGAGCGGCAACTACCACCCGCACGGCGAAGGCGTGATCTACCCCACCCTCGTCGGACTCGCCCAGAAATGGAAGATGCGCGTCCCCCTCATCGACCCGCAGGGCAACTTCGGGTCCATCGAGGGCGACCCCCCCGCCGCCATGCGCTACACCGAGGCCCGCATGACCCACGCCAGCGTGGACATGATGGAAGACCTCGACAAAGACACGGTGGACGTGCAGCCCAACTACGACGACCGGCTCACCGAGCCCACCGTGCTGCCGGGCAAGTTCCCCAACCTGCTCATCAACGGCGGAATGGGCATCGCCGTGGGCATGGCCACCAGCCTGCCCCCGCACAACCCGGGCGAGATACTTGATGCGATCACGCGCGTCATCGACGACCCGGCGATTTCGCTGCGCGACCTGATGACCGACGAGCCCGGCGCCGAGGGCAAGCCCGGCAGGCTGGGCGTCAAGGGCCCGGACTTCCCCACCGGGGGCGTGATCCGCGGGCGCTCGGGCATTGTCGAGGCCTACGCCACGGGGCGCGGGCGCATCACCGTGCGGGGGGTGTGCCACGTCGAAGACCTCGCGAACGGACGCCAGCAGATCGTCATCGATCAGATTCCCTACGCCCTCATGCAGAACACCCTGGTCGAGAAGATCGTCGATGCGGTGAAGGAGGAACGCATCGCCGACGTCTCCGACGTGCGCAACGAATCCGGGCGCCAGGCCCAGACCCGCGTGGTCGTGGAGCTCAAGAAAGGCGCCGACCCCGCGGTGGTCGAGGCGCAGCTCCACCAGCACACCCCGCTGCAGGACACCTTCAGCATCATCAACATCGCCCTGGTCAATCGCCAGCCGCGCACGCTCGGGCTGCGCGATCTCATCGACCTGTACATTGCGCACCGCGCGGTTGTCATCCGCCGGCGCACGTCCTTCCTTCTGCGCCAGGCCAAGCAGGAAGCCCACAAGCTCGAAGCTCTGATCTACGCGGTCTGCGACATCGACGAGGTCATCCGGGTCATCCGGGCCGCCCACAGCCGCGAAGAGGCGATCGAGGGGCTGATGGCCCGGGCCTTCCGCATCCCGCCCTCGCACCCGCACTGGGCCTCCTTGCCCGGACGCCTTCAGGCCCACGTGCGGGCCGCCGACGCGGCGGGCGGGGTCGCCCTCACGCGCGTCCAGGCCGAGGCGATCGGCGCCATGCGGCTCATCCAGCTCGTGGGGCTCGAGATCGAGAAGCTCGTCGCCGACTACGCCCGCGTCGTGGCGAGCATCGAGGAGTACGAGCGCATCCTGGCCGACGCCGCGCGCGTCCGCGCCATGATCAAGGCTGACTGCCTCGCCATGCGCGCCCGCTACGCCTCGCCCCGCCTGACCACAATCGAAGAAGCCGAAGGCGACATCGCGCTCGAAGCGCTGATTCAGCAGGAGGATGTCGCCGTCACCATCAGCCACGCCGGCTACGTCAAGCGCGTGCCCATCGCCACCTACCAGGCCCAGGGCCGGGGCGGCAAGGGCATTCTCGCGGGCGGCAGCCGCGACGACGACTTCATTGAGCAGGTCTTTGTCGCCAGCACCCACGACGACCTGCTCTGCTTCACCGACACCGGGCGGGTTTTCAGGCTCAAGGTCTACGAGATTCCCGAGATGAGCCGCACCGCCGCGGGGCGCGCCATTGTCAACCTTCTCGAACTCCGCGCCGGCGAGCGGACCCGCGCCTACCTCGCGGTGAAGGACTTCGAGCAATCCAGCGAGTATCTCACCTTCATCACCCGCAATGGCCTTGTCAAGCGCACCGCGCTCAAGGACTACCGCAACGTCAACCGCTCGGGCATCATCGCCGTCGGCATCGAAGAGTCCGACTCCCTGATCGACGTGCTCCTCACCGACGGCAACGACGATGTCGCGCTCGTCACCAGCCAGGGCACGGCGATCCGCTTCAACGAGACTGATGCCCGCCTCATGGGCCGCCCCGCCTACGGCGTCAAGGGCATCGACCTCGATCCCGGCAATGCCGTCATCGCCGGCGTGCGCATCGAGATGGACCCGGACACCGACGGCGACCCGCAGACCCGTGACCCCGCCCTCTCGCTCCTCACCATCACTCAACACGGCTACGGCAAGCGCACCGCCGTCGATGAATACCGCGTGCAGCCCGAGAGCGGCAAACTGCGCTCCCAGTCCCGGGGCGGCAAGGGTCGAGCCGACATCAAGTCCACCGAGCGCAACGGGCCCTCCGTCGCCGCGCTCGTGGTCGCCGACACCGATGACGTCGTGGTCATCTCCCGGGGGGGCAAACTCGTCCGGGTGCCCGCGGCGTCCATCAGCCGGATCGGGCGCGGCACGCAGGGCGTGCGCGTCGTCAGTCTCAACGACGGCGACCAGGTCGTCGCCGCCGCCCGCATCATCGAACCAGGTGTCGATCCCGACCCTCAGCCGACCCCGCCCGCGGAATGAGCCCCCCGCAGCGTTGCGTTCGCGGCGCCCGGGCCGGCGGCACGCCCGCCTCGGCCCGCCGCCAACCCGCTGCCGGAGATTCGGGCGCCGGCGCTTACCCACCATCGTTCCCGCCCGGGTTCGGCGACTGCGGTATCGTCCGCTTCGTGAACGCCCTCCCTCCCCATCCTCCTATCGACGTGCTCCGCACGCCCAGGAACGAACCCGCGTGGCGGACGGTGATCGTTGGCGGCAGGGTCGCCGCACGCCTGCTCGCAGCCTCCGCGCATCACCTCGGCCTCGAACCCGGCCTCCCCTGGAGCCCGGAACTTGCCGCGCGCGCGCTGCATCAGGGCGCCCTCGACCGCTGCCGCGCCCACGCCATTGCCGTGCTGGCCCCCAGGGCCCTCTCCCGCGCCGAACTGGCCGGGCGCCTCGCCTCCCGCGGGCATGCGCCCCGGGTCATCGAACCCACGCTCGAACGCCTCGCGCACGATCGACTCATCGACGACGAGGCGTTCGCCCGGGCCATCGTTGAATCCTCCGACACGCACCGTCCGGCGGGCGCCGCCCTGCTTCGCCATCGCCTTCTCAAGCGCGGCGTGCCCGAACCGTTGGTCGAACGCATCCTCTCCGCCCGCTCGTCCAACCCCATCGACGATGCCCTGCGCGCCCTCGCGGATACCTCCCGCCCCGCCGATGCCGACCTGCCCCCCGCGGCCCGCGCCCGAAGGTATCTCACCCGGCTTGCCCGGCGCGGCTTCGACGAGGATGTCGCCCGCGAAGCCGTCGCCCGCCTGGTGCCCGAGGCAAGAAGCGATGATGCCTAAGATCACTCGTCCAGTCGCTGGCCTGCTCCGCGCAGGTCGCCGGACGGCCCCCTTGGAGCCCCGCATGCCCTTCCTGTGGAAGCCCGCCGCGCTCGCGACACTCTGCGTTCTCGCCCTCGGCGGGTGCCGCGTGGCGAACAACGACCAGCTCGCGATCGGAGGCGAGGTTGAGCTTCCGGGCGCCGGCGGAGCGCTCAAGGAAGAATCGCTCCCCCGCGACCGGACCCTGACCGGCCCTCCGGCGCCTGTGCCCCTCAACCGCGCCGCATGGCAACCCACTCGGTTTGAAGTTCCGGGAGACCGGCCCCCCCACCGCGAGACCTACGCCCGCCAGCGCTGGTTCGCGGGCGCCGCCCGCGCCCGCGGCGAGTACCCGACCCCGCTGACCGCGCTCGACCCCGCGCCCCACGCCTGGGATGATCGGGTGGACGACCAGTGGCTTGTGATCCAGTCCTTCTTCGAGGACGTGATTCGCGCCCCATTCCTCCTCGTCGATGCCGCCGATGACGCCGACCATGTGCGGGGGGGCGAGTTCCCCTACGCCCGCGCCCGGCGCGGCCCCTGGCTCGGCGAGATCGTCGGGTCCACCATGCCCGGCGACCCCCTCGCCCCGCGCCGCTCGCCCGAAGCGATGCCGGGCGAGCCCGGTGTGATCCGGCGCTTCGCTCCCGTGAGCGACCGGCCCGAAACGACAGCGCCCGGATCGCCCGCCGGGGCGCATCCCGTCAGCCCGCCGGCGAACCCGCCGGCCGAGGAGGGCTCCCGGTGACCACACCTCTCGACGCGCGAGGGCTCCCGGAGGGTTACCCCTTCAGGCCCCAATACGAGATCACCCCGCGCGAGGCGAAGGCCCTGCTCGAACGCGGCGCCTGCTTCATCGTGGACTGCCGCACCGAAGAAGAGTGGGACACCTCTCGGGTCGAAGGTGCCGCGCACATCCCGCTGGCTGAACTCGAACTGCGTGCCGACGAGATTGAGCCGCCTCCCGGCACGGTCGTGCTCACCCTCTGCCATCATGGTCGGCGCTCGCTCACCGCCGCGATGCTTCTCCAGGCGCGCGGGTTCGCGGAGGCCCGCTCCATCGTGGGCGGCATCGATCTCTGGGCCCTGGACATCGACCCGTCGGTCCCGCGCTACACCAAAGAGAACGGCATCTGCACGCCAATCACATGACCTGTGCTTGCCCGGCGGCCCGGAGCGCGCCGCCTCACCGATGCACCCCGCGTTCACTTCAGGTGGCGCTCGAACAACTCGAAGATGCGCCGGTACTCGTCGTACCAGCTCGAGGCTTCGACGAAGCCGTGGGGCTCGACGGGGTACGCCGCGACCTCCCAGTCGCGCTTGTGCAGTTCGACGAGCCGCTGGGCCAGCCGCACCGTGTCCTGGTAGAAGACATTGTCATCCTGCATGCCGTGACAGATGAGCAGGGGCTTCTGAAGGCCCGCCGCGTGCTCGATGGGCGAGCACCGGCGAAATGTCTCCGGGTCGAGTTCGGGCGTGTTCAGGATGTTGCTCGTGTACCCGTGGTTGTAATGGGCCCAGTCGGTCACGGGGCGCAGCGCGGCCCCGCAGGCAAAGATTTCCGGGCGGGTGAAGAGCGCCATGAGCGTCAGGAAGCCGCCGTACGAGCCACCCCAGCATCCCACGCGAGCGACGTCCACGTTGCAATGCTCGCCGAGAAACGCCACGCACGCCGCCAGATCATCCACCTCGGGGTAGCCCATGTTCCGGTAGATCGCGGTCCGCCAGTCGCGCCCGTACCCCGCGCTGGCCCGGAAGTCCGGGTCAATGACGGTGTACCCCGCGCGGCAGAGCATCGTCGCGAACATGAACTCGCGGAAGTAGTACGACCACCCTTTGTGCGCATCCTGCAGGTATCCCGCCCCGTGGATGAAGACCGCGCCCGGGCGCGAGGGCGCCTGCGACGCGGGCCGGTACACCCTCGCGTACACCGGTCCCCCAGGCCCGGGCACCGCGACCACCTCGGGCACTACCCACGCGATCGACGTGAACGCCTCGCTTGCGAAGGCTGTCAGCGGCTTGAGGCCGGCGAAGGCCCGCGCTTCCTGCACGAACAGTTCCGGGGGCCGGGCCAGGCTCGACGCGCGCAGCAGCAGGCGCCCTCCGTCGGGTGAGAGGGCATACTCAACCTGCCCTCCGAAGCGCGTCATCTGCTCGGGGTCGCCGCCGGCGGTGGGCACGCGCCACACCTCGTGCTCGCCCGGGTGGTGCACGTTGGCGAGGTAGTACAGCCACGCCCCGTCGGGGCTCTCCGTGACGCTGCTCACCTCAAAGGCCCCGCCCACAAGGCGCGTCGCCTCGCCGTCAATCGCATCCCGAACGTACAGCCCGCTGAAGCCCGTGCGCTCGGAGAGGAACCACAGCCGCCGGTCGTCGCGCAGGAATCCCATCTCCGCGAAGTCGAAAGAGATCCACGCCTCGTCGTGCTCGTGCTCCAGAGGCTTGATGGTCCGGGCGTCAAGGTCCACGCCCGCGATCCAGCGGTCCTTGTTGTCGAACGACTCGCACATCACCACCGCCCGCGCGCCGTCCCGGCTCCAGAGAACCCGCGACACGTTCACGCCCCGCGGCTCGGGCTGCTTCGGCTTCGGCGCAGGCTTCGCTTCGGGCTTGGACTCGCCCCCCACGGGTGCATCGCCCGCCGTCGGCTGCCCGGCTGAGGTTTCCGCAGGATCGCTACTCCGTGCGGCGGGGAGTTCCGCCTCGGGCTTGGCCTCCACGTTCGCGGGCGCGTTCCCCTCCGGCGCCGCCTGCTTTGCCGCCTCCTTTGCGCGCTTCGTCGCCTCCCGGATCGCCTCAAGCGGATCATCCGCGATGCTCGGCAGCACCGACAGGTCGAGTTCGAACCGCTCGCGTGTGCGAAGGTTGAGCAGCGCCAGCTTCTCCGGTCTCGGCCTGCCCGATCCCACCAGCCCGCGCACGGGCCGGCTCTCGACATACCCGCTCTCGGTCACGTAGTTCGGCATCGCGTCCTGGCGCCCGGCGTTCTCGGCGCGCGCCGCAAACTCCGCGATCACCCAGACCCCATCGGGCGACATGCTCGCCCCCGTGCTGACGAGGTCCTTGCCCGCGTACCACGGCACCGGCGTCCGCGTCACGTCCGCGATCCACTCATCCCGGTCCGCCTTCCGGTCGCGCTCCCCCCGCTCGCGCCGCTCGCGGATCACGTCAAACAACCGGCGCTGCTGTTCGACCAGGTACCCTGCCTCGGCCTCGCGCGAGATCGGGTCTTCGCCCGACTCGATCGTGTACGGCTGGACCTCCATCCCACCCTCAAGCGCGCGCACCAGCACGGCCCCGTCGCGCCGAAAGATCACTCCAAGCTCATCGCTCGTGAACCCCATCGGAAACTCGCCTGCGCTTGTCCGCGTCAGTTGGCGCACCTGCCCCGCCCCGGGCTCGCCCACGTACAAGTCCCCCGCCCGCCCGAAGAGCACGCGCGACCGATCGTGCGTCCACCATCCACGGGCGGTATCAGTGCCGGCGACTGTCGCGCCCGCGACCAGCATCGATTCGCCCCCGTGCGCGGGCATCACCCAGAGATCACGCTCGTCGCTCCCCGCCCGTTTCCGGCGGTAGTAAACCTGTGTTCCGTCCGCCGACCAGTACGGATCTTCGGCGAACCTTCCCAGCCATTCCGGATCGCGCATGATGAGTTCGAGCGTCACCTCCGGAGCGCTCGCGGTCGTCGCGCCCGGTTCAGGCCCAGCGCTCGCCGGCGCGCTCCTCTGCGCTCCCTCTGCCCCGCACCCGAGCCCGGCAGCGCACATCAACACCTTCATCCACAGCCGCATGCGCGATCCTCCACCTGCTGAGCCCGCTGGAAATCGGCCCCGGGGCGGCGGGCCCGCACGCATCGCGTGCGCGCCCCGTGCGCGGTCGATCGCCTGACATTCCCTGGGTACCACAGCGCCCATTCCGAAACAGCCTACCGCCTCGCCCCCGCCCGCGCCGCACCCCTCCGGGAGCGCCGAGGTGGCCTCTCGACATAGGGCGCGAGTTCAGCCGGAATCACCCGCAACCCTCGACGCCGCGCCTTGTCCACCGCGTACCACAGGCTCTCGGCCACCCTCCGGCGCACACCTTCAGTGATGGTCACGCCCAACCGTTCCATCTCGCGCAGCGCAAACCCCCAGGCGTGAAACTCCTCCAGGCAGCGCGGCGAATACACGCCGAATCCGATCGCGTGATGCCCGATCTCGTGCAGGAACACCGCCGCCGACATCGGCCCGCACGGGCGGGGCGACTCGATCAGCCGGGAGATCGAACCATCGGCGTACCGCAGTTGCCACGCGACCCCGGACATGCTCGACCGCCACCGGCGCACCCGCACCCCGTACCTGCCGAGCATCTCGCGTGTCATCGCCTCGTATCGGTCCTGCATCCGTCGCGGGCTGGCGCTGGGCCGATGCCGCGCACGCCGGGCACCGCTCGGACCGCCCAAGACCCCGGCCGGTCCGGCATCCCCTCCGCGCGCGCCCGCCCCCGGAGATGGGTTCACGCGCGCGGTGTCACCATCGCGCTGCGGCGCCGCCCGCGCCTGCTCCTCCGGCTGCGGCCGCTCCATCGCGGCTCGGCCCCTGCGCGCGCGAGCCTTCGTCTCCGGCTTTAGCGCGTCCCACAACGTCCACGTCATGGCGTGCCTCCCACGATCGTCTCGCCGCGTTCCACGCGGTGCCCCGCGACGAACGCGCCCCACGCCATCGCTCGCCGGTCCGCTGGCTGCACCTCGAGAAGTCGGAGCGTGGTGCCCTCGCCGCACGCGATCAACCCGTCCCGAGCGTCGACCACCGTGCCCGGAGCATCAACAGCGCCGGATGGGCCTTCCGTCGCCCGGAGCAGCTTGAGACCTGCCCCCCGAAACTGCACCCGCACCCCGGGCGCCGGACTCAACCCATTGATGCTTCCGCGGCACTTCCGGGCCGGCGCCGAGAAGTCCACCCACGCATCGGCGCTAGAGAGTTTGGGCGCAAGCGTGGCCCTCGACTCGTCCTGCGCCTCGCCCTTCGCCCCGCCCCGCGCCCACGCATCGAGCACGCCTTCGACGAGCGCGGCCCCTCGCACCGCCAGAAGGTCGTGCAGGTCGCCTGTGGTCTGGGCGGGCCCGATTTCCTCACCCTCGCGCGCGAACACCTCACCGGCATCCATCCGGTCCGCCAGCGCGATTACGGAGTTGCCCGTCTCGCCGTCGCCCGCCATGACCGCCGCGTGAATCGGCGCGGCCCCGCGCCACCGTGGCAACAGCGACGCGTGCAGGTTGATCGCAAACACGCCCTCCAGCAGCGTTCGAGGCAGCTTCTGCCCGTACGCGATCACCACCCAGGCATCGGCGTTCCAGCCGCGGATCTCCCCCGCCGCATCACGCACACGCTGCGGCTTGGCGATGGGCACGCCGGGACAGGTGCGTGAGGCGAACTCCCCCACAGGCGTTGGCGACAAGCGCCGTTCGCGCCCTGAGGGGCGGTCAGGCTGCGTCACGACGCCGACGAGCGCGTGCTCGGCGCACAGTCGCTCAAGCGTGGGGAGACCGAAGGGGCTGGAACCGAAGAACACCAGTCGCATCGACGGGAGCGTATCGCCCGTGCACCGCGTCAGGGCGTTTCGGTTCACCGGGGGTCGCCCCGCGCGTCGCCCCCGGGCCGCGGGGTCGAAACTTCGCCGGGTGTCACGACTCCGCGGCTTCCGGCGTGAGGCTCGCCCGGCACACGGCGCGCCGCAGCGGCGGCTCAAGGCAGCGCACAACGGGCCCGGCATGTGCCGAGCCCGTTGTGGTTGACTCTCAGAGCTATCGCGAAGCAGCCTTGTCGGCTCAGGTCACACCGGGCCGGGGGGCGCTTCGCCCGCACTCAGCGCCGGCGCCGCATCGCACCGAGGCCCGCGAGGCCGAGGAGCGCGATCGAACCCGCGCCGGGAACGATCTCACCGCTCGCCTGCACGCTCACCCCGCCGAACGAGCGGGTGAAGAACCCGCCGGTGCGGATGAAGAGCTGGATGAAGGTGCCCTCGTAGGGCGGAATGCCGGGGAGGGCATCGCTGAACGAACCGCCGTTGGGGCCGTCAAAGGTCGCATCGGGCGAGTTGCTCACGAGGACGACGTTGGAGAGGTCGCCGTTGAAGTACACGCCGAGCGAGCCGCCGATCCAGACGCCATCGATGTTGCCGCGAAGCTCATCGCCGTCGGCGTCGAAGATGGAGAAGGTGCCTGAGCCCTGGGCCAGGTTGCCGAGCTTGTTGAACACGCTCAGGTGGATGGCCACATTGGCGGGGGCCGCGAACCCGGGGTTGTAGTCGGCCGTGCCGCCGGGAGCGGCGAGGCGACTGACGTCGCCCGAGGTGTTCCCGTTGGAAACCGCCTGGAAGGACGTGGTCGGGTGGTTGTACGAGCCGTCGAGATCGGTGAACCCGTAGGTGAGGATCACCGCGCCGGACGCGCTCCCCGCGATCGCAGCAACCGCTCCGACCGCAGCAATCTTCGTGAGGTTTCGCATAATTCTCCCTGCCTCCTCTAGCCGGCGCGGAAGCACCGCTCGCCGGTCACTGTCTCTCTCGCGTCCATCTTACAGACCCCATGTCGTCTGTAAAGAGAAATACTCAGAAACTCGTTGCGAATCTGGAAGTTCGCATTTAGTTCGCACGCTTGTGACTACTCGACCCGGATCATGCGCGGCGACGACGGGCCGCCAACAGGCCGCCCAGGCCCAACAGCGCGATTGCGCCCGGGGCCGGCACGATCTCGCCGCTGACCTGCACGCTCTCCACGTTGAAGTCACTGGTGAAGAACCCGGCGACGGGCACGAAGAGCTGCACAATCGCGCCCTCATAGGGAGGGATGCCGCTCAGCGTGGTGTAGTCGAACGAGCCGCCGTCGGGCCCGTCGAAGAACTGGCCATCGCCGTTGGTGCCGTCAAAGACGACGCCCGAGAGGTCGCCGTTGAAGAAAATGCCCAGTCCGGACCCGATCCAAGTGCCGGTGATCGTGCCGGTCAACACATCGCCATCAGCATCGGTGATGCTGAAGGAGCCAGCTCCGCTGGCCGTGTTGCCGAGGATGCCGAAGACGCTGACGCTGGTCGTGACCGCCGCGGTGCCGCCGGAGAACCCGACGTTGTAGTCCGCAGAGGTGATGGGCGCCTCAAGGCGGGTGACATCGCCGGAACTGTCGGCGTCATCGTTGGTCGTGAACACGCCGCCGGAGTACGCGCCGGCCAAGTCCGTGAAGCCAAAGGTGACGATCACGTCCGCGGCGGCGGGGAACGAAACCACGCCCGCAGACGCAATCAACGCAAGAACGCTCGAACGAACCATTGTCTCTCTCCTCTCACGCCCGGCCACATGCCATGGCCAAGCCTCTCTCTGATGACTCGGACACTCTCTCCCGGCCCCGCTTTCGCGGAATGCCGTGAGGGCATGGTACCGAGCTCAGCGAGACGCCGCAAGATTTTCTCCTCGATTTGTTGAAAGATTTCTCGTTTCAACTTTGTTCGCATTGCAATCGCGGGCTTGCAAACGGGCAAGCGTTCGCTCAGAGGCCACGTGGCCGGCGTTGAGGCGGATGTTTCCTCGAACCAGTCCGTCCAGGCCGCGTCTTATCGGACGCGACACATTTGATTGGCCCCGCGTCCAGAGGTGGGCGCCACCGAGTGCCAGGCGGGGCGATTCCCGCTTTCAACCTGGTGCCTAACGCGGCGAAGATTCAAAAACACGCACGCCCGGGGCGAGCCCGGGCGTGCGACGCATCAACAGGTTGTGGAGCAATCACTTACCGCGAGCGGCGCCGACGGGTCGCGCCCAGACCGGCCAAGCCAAGCACGCCGAGCGAAGCGGGGGCGGGGATGATCTCGCCCAGCACCTGGACGCTCTCAACGTCAAAGGTGCTGTCGAAGAAGTTTCCGCTCGGGGGCACGAAGAGCTGCACAACCGCCCCGATATAGGGAGGAGTGCCGGACAGGGTGGTGGAGAACGACCCGCCGCTGGGGCCGTCGAACGTGCCGTCGTCAGAGGTGAAGACGACGTTGGCGAGGTCGCCGTTGAAGTTGATGCCGAGGAGGCCCTGAATCCAGGTTCCCGTCACGTCACCCGAGAGGGTGTCGCCGTCTGCGTCGGTGATCGTAAAGGTGCCGATGCCCTGGGCGAGGTTGCCGGCCTTGTTGAACACGCTGACCGAGAAGGCCACCGCGGCGGGAGCGGCGAACCCGAC
This sequence comes from Phycisphaerales bacterium, assembly GCA_020847175.1. Classification (GTDB taxonomy): domain Bacteria; phylum Planctomycetota; class Phycisphaerae; order Phycisphaerales; family UBA1924; genus JADLCM01. Next base: position 14,498 of record JADLCM010000036.1, on the reverse strand, counting down.
GTTGTAGTCAGCGACGCCGCCCGGGGCCTCAAGGCGGCTGACGTCGCCCGAGCTGTCCGCGTCGTTGGCGAGGTTGAAGAGTCCCGTGCCGAGATCGAACGCGCCGGACAGGTCGGTGAATCCAAACGTCACCGAGGCGTCGGTCGCCAGCGCGGGAGCCGCGACGCACGCACCCGCAGCCAGCACCGCACAGATCGAACGCTTCATAGTTCCATTCTCCTCTCTCAGATCGTTCGGGCGCGAAGGCCCGGGTTTTCCTCTGTCAGGTCACTCAATGGCCTATCCGAAAATGCCACACGGGCGAAGCCGTGCAACCCATCGGCAGTTTTCATGCTTCGGGCCACCGGATTGGCCCACTAAATCCCCCAATGTGACGTGGGGCACGCCCCTGTCGTCACCCGCACTTTCCTTAGTTCCGGCGGCGACGAACGCACGCCACGCCGCCCGCAAGGCCCAGCAGCGCAAACGAGCCAGCACCCGGGATGATCTCGCCCGCGGACTGGACGCTGATGTCATCGAAGTCACGGGTGAAGAACCCGCCGGTTCCCGTGCGGAGGAAGAGCTGGACGAACGCCCCGATGTAGGGGGCATCGCCGGGCAGGTCCATGTCGAACGAGCCGCCGTCGCTGCCGTCGAAGGTCGTGCCCCCACCAGACGCGGCGAAATCCACGGCGGTCAGGTCGCCGTTGAAGTAGATGCCGAGCGAGCCGGCGATCCAGGTGCCGTCGATGGTGCCGAAGAGCTGGTCGCCGTCGTGGTCGGTCAGGATGAACCGGCCCTGGCCCTGAGCGGTGTTACCGAGCTTGTTGAAGACCGAGATGAAGATCTGCGCATCCGCAAACGGGCTGCTGGACTCAAACCCAGGGTTGAAGTCAGCCGTGCCCGTCGTCGGAGCAAGACGGGTCACGTCTCCCGACGTGCGCCCGTCAGCGACGGCCTGAAACTGACCCGACGTGGCGTCATACGACCCGGCAAGGTCGGTATAACCCCAAGTCAGAATCACGTCGGCCGAGGCGATCGAGCCCGAGGCGGCGAGAATTCCCAAGGAAACCACAGTTCCCAAACGCATGGCGTATCTCCCTCCAGAGAAACCACCTCGGGCGCGATCGCGCCGAAGTGCGAAGGAAACATGCCACATGCCGGAGGGCCTGCCAGAATTCCGGTGCCGGAACGCGCAAATTTCTCAAGTTCGATCAACAGTCCGGCGTCGCCCATCATCGGCTCTTCCGGCCACGCCGCAGATTGCCCATTTTGACAGGCACAACCATCGGTCCACGAGCGACCGCCCGTCCCGCGTGCGGCGCACCCGCCAAACGCCCGGTTCAGAAAAACCCCGTCGACCGCGATCTCGTCAAAGGAATGCCCCCGGAAGGCGGTGGGTCCATCCGGGGGCGTGGTCGCCGAGCCGCACGCGCGCCCCTGACGGGTGGCACGCGGCGTCGGCGTGGTGGGCGGCGGGAGTCGGGACCCGACGGGCGGTTGCGTCCCGGGCGGGATGGAGTCGGAGGTTGTCCTTTCCCTCCCGGGGCTCGCGATCCATCGCGCGCCCCAAGCCTCGAAGACCGGCCGAATCCGTGGTCAGCCCTCGCGGGATCATCCCTTCCGTCGACCGACGGCCCTGGTCCCGCCCGGGGCGAACACGCCGAGATCGGGGCCCGAGTCCGCTGCCGCTCACCTCTGTGATGTGCCGGCGTGTCCGCCGGGAACTGTCTCCTCTGGTTCGGGGCGTTGCGCGGACGTCGCGACGATCCGCGCGGGGGCGTCGCCGCTCTTCAGCTGCATCCCATGCTGTTGCCGCAGTTGTGGCACTTGTAGCACGTGCCGCTGCGGACGGTGATGGTTCCGCACACGTCGCACGGGGGGGCATCACCCACCGCGTCGAGCGCGATGCTGAGTGTTTCGGTGTGGAACGAAGCCACGCGGGCGGACTTTCCTTCAAGACCGGGCCCGATGACCGTGCGCGCGGTTGTCTCGGAGACCGCGGCGTGAACGATGCGCGACTCGCCGGTGACGGCACGCGCCGGAGCATCCTCGGGAGTTTCGGGCGTAAGCGGGCGTTCGGCGGCCGGGTCGAGACGCGGGCGCTTCGGGGCGCTGGCCTCTCGATACCCGGGGATGAACTGCTGCCCGAGCCACCGGAAGATGTAGTCCACAAGACTCTTGGCAAAGGGAATGTCGGCGTTGGTGGTCATGCCCGCAGGCTCGAAGCGCTGGTGTGTGAACTTCTTCACCAGGCTTTCGAGCGGCACGCCGTATTGAAGCGCGACGCTGGTTGCGGTGCCGAGGCTGTCCATGAGGCCGCCGATCGTGGAGCCTTCTTTGGCCATGGTGATGAAGAGCTCGCCCGGCAGGCCGTCGTCGTAGATGCCGACGGTGACGTAACCCTCATGCCCGGCGACGTTGAACTTGTGGGTGATGCTCCGCCGGGTGTCGGGCAGGCGGCGCCGATGCGGTCGGACAGGCTCAATCGGAGCACCCTTGGAGGGTGCAGGCTTGGCCTCCGCGATCGCGGGGGTCGCCCCGGATTTTCCCGGCGCGGCCTCCTCCTCCTGGTCGCTCTTGGTCGAGAGGGGCTGGCTGAGCTTGCACCCGTCGCGGTAGAGCGCGTTGGCCTTGAGCCCGAGCTCCCACGAGAGGCGATAGCAGTCCTTGATGTCCTGCACGCCCGCGGAGTTGGGCAGGTTGATGGTCTTGCTGATGGCGCCGGAGATGAAGGGCTGGGCCGCGGCCATCATGCGGATGTGCCCCTGGGCCGCGATGAAGCGGGTGCCCGTGCGTCCGCACGGGTTGGCGCAGTCAAAGACGGGGAGGTGCTCCGGGCGCAGGTGCGGTGCGCCTTCGAGGGTCTGCGTGCCGCAGATCAGGTCATTGAGCGCCTGGATCTGCGGGCCGGTGAGACCGAGCACCTTGAGGGCGTTGAAGGTGGAGTCCTTCTTGACCACCTCGGGGTCGAAACCGAGGCGGGTGAGCGCGTCATCGCCCAGGGCCCACGAACCGAACGCGAATCGGAGCTCGAACACTCCGGGGAGCGCGCCCGTGATGCGGGCGAGATCAACGTCGATGAGCCCCTTGCCCCGCAGCCACTGGGCGAACGTCTGCCCGGGCTGCGCGCCGGGGGCGCCGGCGGGCATGGGCACGTCGAGATCAAGCGCTCCCAGCAGGTGCTGCATGATGGCGCGGACCTGGACCGGGGCGTACCCGAGAGCGACGAGGGCGGGCTCGACGCTCGCGTTGGCAATTTTGAAGTACCCCCCGCCGGCGAGTTTCTTGAACTTCACGAGCGCGAAGTCCGGCTCCACGCCGGTGGTGTCGCAGTCCATGAGCAGTCCGATGGTGCCGGTGGGCGCGATGACCGTGGTCTGGGCGTTTCGGAAACCGTGCTGCTCGCCGAGCGCCAGCGCCTCGTCCCACCCGATGGTGGCGCGGGCGAGGAGCGCGCCGGCGTTGGCGAGCTTCACGCGCCCGCTCTGGATGAGGGCGCGGTCGATGGGCACCGGGCGGATGCGCAGGTTCTCGTACTCCGCGGCGTCTCGCTTCACGCCGTGCGCTGCGCGCCGATGGTTGCGGATCACCCGCAGCATGTCGGCCTTGTCGCTCTCGAACCCGGCGAAGGCGCCGTGCTTGGCGGCGAGCGCAGCGCTCTGGCGGTACGCACGCCCGGTAAGAATGCTGGTGAGCATCGCGCACACCGCGCGGGCCTCATCGCTGTCGTAGGGGATGCCCGCGCGCATGAGCATCGCACCGAGGTTGGCGTAGCCCAGGCCGAGCGTGCGGTAGCGGTACGAGAGCTCGGCAATCTCACGGCTGGGGAACGCCGCCATGAGCACGCTGATCTCGAGCACCGTCGTCCAGAGATCGATGGCGTGCTCGAAGCGTTCCGCATCAAAGGTCCGGGTCGCGTCGCTGTAGAAGGTGAGCACGTTGAGCGACGCCAGGTTGCAGGCGGTGTTGTCGATGAAGAGGTATTCGCTGCACGGGTTGCTGGCGTTGATGCGCCCCGCCCCGGGGCAGGTGTGCCAGGCGTTGATCGTGGTGTCGAACTGCACCCCGGGATCGGCGCACCGCCACGCGGCGAAGGCGATGTCATCCCACAGGCGCTTGCTCTCGAACGATCGCGCCGCCTTGCCGCTGGTGCGGAAGCGCGTCTCCCACGCTCCGCCCGCGTCGAGGGCGTCGAAGAATGAGTCGGGGATGCGCACGGAGTTGTTGCTGTTCTGCCCGCTGACGGTCGCGTAGGCCTCGCCGTTGAAGTCGTAGGTGAGCTCGAGCCCCAGCTTCTCGCATGTCTGCCGGATCTCGGCGTTGTTCTTCTTCAGCGCCTTGAGCCCTTCGACCATCGCGGCGACCTTGATCTCCTCGCGCACCTTCCAGTTGATGAAGTCCTGGATGTCGGGGTGGTCCATGTCGAGGCAGACCATCTTGGCCGCCCGGCGGGTGGTGCCGCCGCTCTTGATCGCCGCGGCGGCCCGGTCGCCGATGCGCAGCCACGACATGAGCCCGCTGGAGCGCCCGCCGCCGGAGAGCCTCTCGCCCTCGGCCCGGAGGTTGCTGAAGTTGGTGCCCGTGCCGCTGCCGTACTTGAAGAGGCGGGCTTCGCGGGTCCAGAGATCCATGATGCCGCCCGGGTTGACGAGGTCGTCGTCCACGCTCTGGATGAAGCAGGCGTGCGGCTGGGGGTGCGAGTAGGCATCGTCGGCGAGCGAGGGAGCGCCGGTCTCGGGGTCGGCGATCCAGTGCCCCTGGGCTGGTCCGCTGATGCCGTACGCCCACGCCAGCCCCGTGTTGAACCACTGGGGCGAGTTGGGGGCGCACATCTGGTGCACCATCATGTAGACCAGCTCGTCGTAGAACGCCTGCGCATCCTCCGGCGTGTCGAAGTACCCGTGCGATTCTCCCCAGTGACGCCAGCACCCCGCGAGGCGGTGAATCACCTGGGCGGCGGACTTCTCCGGGCCGGTCTGGTCGGGCCGGCCAGCCGAGTCGTGCGATCGGCGCGGTTTCCGCGGCGCCGGCGTGTCGCCCGGCGCGCCCTCCGAGAGCCGCACGCCGTAGTCGCCGGTCAGGCCGCTCGGCCCGCCGTTTTGCGGCACGCCGGCCTTGCGGAAGTACTTGCTCACCATGATGTCGGTGGCGAGCTGGCTCCACGATTCGGGCACTTCGGCGTCGGTCATCTCAAAGACCACCGAACCGTCGGGGTTGGTGATGCGCGAGGTCCGCTTCACCCACTTCACCGTGGCGAAGGGATCCTGTCCGGACGTGGTGAACTTCCTGTTGACCTTCATGCCGTCACACCTCGATCTGCTTCGATTCAGCCGATGTTGCCTCGCTCACGGTTCCGCCCGGCTCCGCCGGGCGACGGTCATGCCGCCCCCGCCGCGGCCTTGATCTCGGCGAGCAGCTGCTCGCCGTTCTGGAACGCGCCGACGGGGAACGGCGCCTTCTTGCCTGACTTGAGCGTGATGGTGTGCGGGGCCATCTTCTTGGCGATGCCGCCCGAGACCGCCCGGGCCTCGACGCTCGCGACTTCGGAGAGGTTGAAGGCGTACTTCTTGTGCGTCACCACGGTCACCGCGTCGCCAGACCGCTCTTCGCGATACCGCGCGGCGAGGATAAAAATGGGGATGCCGATGAGAATGCCGATCACGGTGATGCAGCAGAGGACGCCGAGAAAGATGAGCAGCCCCTTGAACCAGCCTGCAATGGGATAGCGGGTTGCACCGGCGGCCGGACTGGTCGACACCTGAGTCATGGCGTACACCTTTCGAGGGCGATGCCTACTCCGGCAGGGCCACAGGCCCCGCGACGCCTGGGCCTAATCCACCTTCGGCAGCGTCAATCCTGCCTGGTCCTGGTACTTTCCGCCCTTGTCCGCGTAACTGGTTTCGCACACCTGGTCGCCTCGGAGGAAGATGAGCTGCGCGACGCCTTCGTTGGCGTAGACGCGGGCCGGCAGGGGCGTGGTGTTGCTGATCTCCAGCGTCACCTTGCCCTTCCACTCAGGCTCAAGCGGTGTGACGTTCACGATGAGCCCGCAGCGCGCGTAGGTGCTCTTGCCCACGCAGATCGCGAGCACATCGCGCGGAATCTCGATGTACTCGACGGTCTCGCAGAGCGCGAACGAGTTGGGCGGGATGATGACGTACTGGTCGCCCGGGGCCTTGTGCCCCACATCCACGTCCACCATCATGTCGTCAGAGAACTTCTTGGGATCGACGACCGCGATATCCCCGCTGCGCGGCGTGGGAGTGAAGATCTTGAAGCGCGTGCCGACCCGCACGTCGTAGCCGTAGCTGCTGACGCCGAACGAGATGCGCCCGGGGCGCTTCCCGGCGCTCTCGAAGGGGCGGATGACCACCCGATCGCGAATCTGCTTGTCGGCAAGCACGCCCACGGACGACCTTTCCGCCGCAGCGCGCGGCACCCCGCCTCGCCCCGGCGCGAGGAGGCGTAGAACTCAAAGACTCGACATCATACCGAACAAAATGCGACCACGGACACGAACGTGCGGGCATCGGCTGCGATTTGGGTGGGATGTCATCCGAGCCCTCGTCTTGGTTCAATGTGCCGCGGGGCGGAGCATACCACTACCCATCGTGGGTTCAAGCCTCTCGAACCCCAAAATCGTGTGTTTGTTCGAGTCTTGAGGCGCAAATCTCTTGCGGGGCACGACTTGCGAGCCCCCCTTTCCGAGTGTGGAGTCTTGCTGGGCCGCGCCTGCCGAGCGTGTATATGTCGCGTTGTCCACATTCAACGCGCTCAAAATCCCCCATTCAGGTGGGTTCGCGGGACAGCCTGGGTGAGAACGTGCGCGGATCTGCGCCATTCCGTCTTGAATCGCGCGTTCTCCGCGGTCGGAAACATCCATCGCGGCGTGCGAGTCGTACCCTTCGGGGCGCGCTCGTGTCGGCACGGGCCGGCAAAGGGCCGGCTTAGAAAACTTGCCGCCTGTGCGCCTGATTCGCCGCGCGGGTGGGTTGGAGTCGTCATGCTCGATCGAGTGGGCCACATGTTCCGGGGTGCGGTGCGGAGTGCGGCGGTCGCGGCCGCGGTGGCGAGCGCGCTTGTCGGGTGCACAAGCCAGCCCAAGCCCCGTCCCCGGGTCACCCCCGTGATGCCCGTCACGCGCGACGTGGACCCGGTGCTTCGCGGCACGATCGGCTCGGTCGCGACGTTTACCGGGGTTGAGCCCGTGCTGGTCACCGGGTACGGGCTGGTTGTCGGGCTGCACGGCACTGGCGGAGGACTCCTGCCCGATGCCGTCGCCTCGCACATGGAGCGCGTCATGTCGCTCCAGGGCATCGGGCGCGGCACGGCGGAGCCGAACACGCTCCTGGGCAACGCGGCAGGCATGGCCCGCTCGGCCTCGGAGATCCTGCGCGACCCCTCCGCGGCGGTGGTCGTCGTGTACGCGATGATTCCGCCCGGCGCGCCCGAGGGCATGCCGTTTGATGCCTTCGTGCAGGCTGTGAACGCAACGAGCCTCGAGGGCGGGCGCCTGTGGACCACCGACCTCCAGCTCGGGCCGACCAATCCGTTCGGCGGTTACCAGAAGCGCAACATCGCCCGGGCCAAGGGTCCGGTCTTCATCAACCCCTTCGGCGAACCCGGCACAGACGCCACGGGCATGCTCACAGTTGGGCGCGTGCTCTACGGCGGCGTCGTCACCGAGCCGCTCAAGATCGAGATCGTGCTTGATGAGCCGTCGCACGTGCGGGCCCGCACCATCGCCTCGGCGATCAACTCGCGGTTCCCGCAGTTCGCGGGCGACCGCGAGCCCGCGGCCCGGGGGCGCGACGACCGGGGAATCGCGCTCACGATCCCGGGTCGCTTCCGGCTCAACCCGGCGGAGTTCGTGCAGATGGTCGAGGCGATGCCGTTCGATATCAGCGTGCCCGCCGAGGAGTTCGCCAGCCGGTACACGCAGGCGCTTCGGACCAACGCGCGCCTGGCGCCCAAGTTGATCTGGAGCCTGAAGTCGCTTGGCGAGCGGGTGCTGCCCGAGGTGCGCAGGCTCTATGAAGATTCCGACGCGGTGCCCCGCATCTCGGCGCTCGAGGTGGGCGCCGCGCTGCGCGATGCGCAGGCCGGTGAGCCGCTGATCGACATGGCGATGAGCGGGACGCCGCTCGTGCGGGCCCAGGCCGTGCGCCTCCTCGGCGAATGCGGCGGCGGGCCCCGCGTCGACGATGCGCTCGTCCGCCTCGTGGACGACCCGGACCGGGACATCCGGGTCGCGGCGTACGAGGCCCTGGTCGAACGGGCGCGGCGCGTGCAGGAGCAGCGCATGATCGCCAACCAGGCTGAGATCGCCGCCGAGCGGGGCTCACCCATGAGCCTCTCCGAGATTCAGACGGTGAGCGCGATGTGGCTGCCGGGCGACACGATCCAGGGCATCCGGCGTCAGCTTGTCGCGGGCAAGTTCCTGCTTGACTACGTGCCCGCGGCGGCGCCGATGGTGTATGTCTCCATGCAGGGGATGCCGCGCATCGCGGTCTTCGGCGAGGCCCGCATCCTGACGCCGTCGGTGATCGAAGCCTGGCCCGACCAGTTGCTGCTGCAGGCGGACGGACCGGGCGAGTCGATCCGCGTCATGGTGCGCGACCCGCAGAGCGGGCAGGGACGGGTCCTGGAGGCGCCCACGGAGATGGGGGCGTTCATCGACTTTCTTGCGCACACCACCACGCCGGAGGACCCGCGCCCGGGGGCCGGGTTCTCGTATGCGCAGGTTGTTTCGGCGCTCTACGGCATCTGGAAGGACGGAGGACTCGCTGGCGAGTTCCGCACTGAGCAGGATCGCCTGCTCGCCCAACTGCTCGAGGGCGCACGGGGGATCACGATCGAAGACCGGCCCGAGCGCCCGGGAGAGGGAGCGCAGCCGCTGCCCCTGCCCAAGCCGGAGATTCCGCCCGGAGAGGCGCCGACGCCGCTGGACGAGCGCCCGCGTATCGTGCCGCTGACCCCGCTCGACGTCGGTCGCTGAGCGCGACGGAGCGCGCGTGTCACCGCGGGCCGCGGCCGGCCCGGAACGCACCGGAGCACCCCGGACCCGTGTGCCCCGCCTCCCCTTCGCGCTATTGCCCGGTTTGCCCTGCACCACGCTCGACCGGCACCAGGTCCACGGCCACCGGGTAGTGATCGCTCGCCCACCCCGGGGGCGGCGCCTCGCGCCATGACTGGCCCTCAAGGCGCGCGGGCGTGCCGAGCACAAAGCGCGTCGCGGGCTGCACTTCAGGCTTGACGCCCGGGCTCAAGAGCATGAGATCAATACGCCGGCCCGACTCGTGCGACGTGATGTCATGGGTCGTGCTCGCCCCCTCGAAGAGGTCGCTGAACCCTGCCGCCAGGTATTGCTTGACGCCCGGTCCCGAGACCTCGCTGTTGAAGTCGCCGAGCACGATCAGGTTGATCCCCGGGTTGACCCGCTGCAGTTCTCTTGCGATCTCGATCACACCCTTTGCTTCGGCCTCGCGCCAGTACTCGCCTTCGCGTCCGCTCTTGGCGTGCACGGCGAGCAGGTCGAGCCGGTACGGGGCGTGCGCGCCATCGGTGCCCGGCACCTCGATGCGCACGTGGAGGGGCGAACGGTGGAAGACCAGCGGCTTGCCGGCCTCGTGGTTGGGCTGGGTGCCCCACTTCTCCGGGTGCGTGCCCCCGAGAGGCCTGCGGGGCCAGTTCTCGGCGACGGTGATCGGGAAGCGCGACAGCACGGCCTGCTCGATGCCGCGCTCATCGCCGGCGTCGATTGACCGCACGTGCTCGTACCCGAGGTCCTTGAGCCAGGTGTTCCGGAAGGCGAGCAAGGCGTCGAGCGATTCGACCTCCTGCACGACCAAGACATCGGCATCGAGCAGGGCGATCGTGTCGCGGAGCGACGCGCGCTCGGGATCAGGCTTGGCGTCGTCGATGTCTTCATCCTCGCCCGAGAGGGCCGGATCGTCGACGTCATCAAAAAGATTGGCGAGGTTGTAGGTCGCCAGGCGGATGGCGCCGGGGGTCTTGGGGCGGGGCGCCTTCTCGCCGAAGCGGATCAGGAACTCCACGTCCTTGCGCGGGACGATCGGCGCGGCGTGTCCGTCGCCGGGCTGCGCGAGGGCGAGCGGGGCGCTCATGGCGAGCCCCCCGGCCAGTCCGCACCAACTGATCCGCCGCAGGGCTCCGAACTCGCGTGTGCGCATGCGTCTGCTCCTTGGGATCCGGGAGTGTAGCGCGGGGGCTCCTATCATCAGTGGTGCGCCTGCTGCTGGTCAATCCGAGGGGGTTCTGCGCGGGCGTGCGCATGGCGATTGACGTGGTTGACCAGGTGCTCGACATCATCGAGGAGCGCCCGATCTACGTCTACCACGAGATCGTGCACAACAAGCACGTGGTGGGGCGCCTCGCGGGGCGGGGAGCGGTGTTTGTTGACGATCTGGCCGACGTGCCCGAGGGCCGCATCGTCGTGTTCAGCGCCCACGGCGTGAGCCCGCAGGTCCGGGCCCTCGCCCGCGACCGGAACCTGACACCCATCGACGCGACGTGCCCGCTCGTCACCAAGGTCCACTCCGAAGCGGTTCGATACGCCCGCCAGGGGTACCAGATTCTGCTCGTGGGGCACCGCAACCACCAGGAGGTCGTCGGCACGTCGGGCGAAGCGCCCGAGGCGATCCAGGTGGTCGAATCACCCGGCGACATCGCGAGCCTGCGGATCATCGATCCGGCGCGCCTCGTGTATCTCACGCAGACGACGCTTTCCACGGACGATGCGGGGGTCATCATCTCGGCGCTGCGCGAGGCGTTTCCCCTCATCAAGTGCCCGCCGAGCGAGGATATCTGCTACGCCACGACGAATCGGCAGCAGGCGGTGCGCACCCTCGCCCCCGCCTGTGACCTGGTGCTGGTCGTGGGCAGCCGCAACTCCAGCAACAGCGTGCGCCTCACCGAGATCTCGCGCAACGCGGGCACTCCGGCACGCCTGATCGACGACGCGGGCGACCTTGACGCGTCCTGGTTCGCCGGCGTCGAGACGGTGCTCATCACCGCCGGCGCATCGGCCCCCGAAGACCTCGTCGCCGGCGTCTGCCGCGCGCTCATCGATCGGTTCGGCGGCACCCTGGAGACGCAGGACCTCTTCGAGGAGGATGTCGAGTTCGGCCTGCCGAGCACCCTCAAGCAGCTCATGCGCGAGCGGGGCGTTGATCCCGAATCGCGGCGCATCCGCGTGCAGCCTCCCACGATCACCCGTGACGCCTATGGCGCAGTTCCTCTCACCGTGGGGGGCAAGTCGGCGCAGCAGCCGCGCGCGTGAGTCGCGGCTTCTCGCGGCGCGATCCGTGCCGAGGGCGCAGAGCCGGGGTCACGCCACCACCAGACCAGCGACCGCTGCGGTCATCCATGAGGCAAGCGCGCCCGCGAACATGGTGCGGAAGCCGAGCGTGACCAGGTCCTTGCGCCGCTCAGGGACCAGCGCCCCGATGCCGCCGATCTGGATGCCGATGCTGGCGAAGTTGGCAAACCCGCAGAGGGCGTAGGCCGCGATGATCGCCGAACGACCGGAGATCGTCGGAGCACCATCGAGCGGGTGCATGCGGGCGCCGAGCTCGACGTAGGCGATGAACTCGGTGAGCACGAGTTTCTGACCCATGAGCGACCCGACGATGCTCGATTCGGCCCAGGGCACGCCGAGGAGGAAGGCAAGGGGGGTGAAGGCCCAGCCCAGGATGCCCTGGATGCTGAGCGGCCCCATGCCGCGCCCGTCAAGCCAGTTCGCGACGGGCGTCCACTGCGAGAGTTCGGCGAGCGGCCAGTTGAGAAGCGCCAGGAGCGACACGAAGGCCACGAGCATGGCGGCGACGTTGAGCGCGAGCTTGAGCCCATCGGTCGCGCCGATCACCGCCGCGTCGATCACGTTGCAGGCGGGGGAGGGGAGCGGTGTGCCGGACTCCGGCGCCTCGGCGCCGCCGGCGTCCGAGTGCGCCGCGCCCTCATCCGGGGGCGCCTGCGTCTCGGGCACGACGATGCGGGCCATCACGATCGCGGCGGGGGCGGAGAGCACGCTCGCCGTGAGCAGATGCTTGAGAAACTGCGCCTGGGCTTCGTCGTCGGCGCCGCCCAGGATGCCGACGTAGACGGCCAGCACGCTTCCCGAAATGGTGGCAAACCCGCCGGTCATGAGCACGGCGAGCTGGGCCCGGGTCATGCCGAGCAGGAATGGCCGGATGCAGAGCGGGGCCTCGGTCTGCCCCAGGAACACGTTGGAGGCGGTTGCCAGGGCCTCCGACCCGGTGATGCCCATGGTGCGCCGCAGCATGAACGCGAGCGCTGCGACGATGCGCTGCATGATGCCGAGGTGGTACAGCACCGCCATCAACGAGGCGAAGAAGATGATCACCGGCAGGGCGCGGACCGCAAAGACAAAGCCCATCGGCCCCGCCGGGTTGGAGAGCGACGCCCCGAACAGGAACGCGATGCCGTCGTTGGAACGTGCGATCACGCTCTGCGCCCCCCGGCTCACCGCGTTCACGACATCGAGCACGCCCGGGGTGCGAAGGACCAGCAGCGCGAGCGCCAGCTGCAGGGCCACGCCGGCGCCCACCAGGCGCCACGGCACCCGGCGCCGGTTCTCGCTCATCGCAAGACCGATCGCCACGATCACCCCGATCCCGATGACGCCGATCATTCGATCCATGATCCAGCCTCCGCGCCGGGGCCCGGCGGGTGGAGAGCCTACCACACGCGACCTACGACAACCCCATGCCCGAGCCCGGCCCCAGCCCCGCGCGCGTCATCGCCTGGCCTGATGCCCCCGGGGAGATCCGGGCGAGAGCCCTCGCGTGCGGCCCCCTCGCGGTCGTGGGCATCTGCGGGCCGGTCGGCGCGGGCAAGAGTTCGCTCGCCCGGGCCGTGGGAGGGTGCGTCATCAGCACCGACGACTACCTGCCCGATTACGAGACCATTCCGGAGTGCGAACGGGACGAGCCGGCGCACGCCGATCTTGCCCGGCTCGCGTCAGACCTCGCGGTGCTCCGCCGGGGAGAAACCGCTCGCGTGCCGACGTGGTCGTTCATCAGCCATCGACGGGAGGGTGAGCGCCTGGTGGCCCCGGCCCCGCTCATCATCGTCGAGGGCATCTTTGCGCTGCACGAACGCATCGCCCCCGCGCTTGATTTGCGGGTCTTCGTCGATGCATGTGCGGCTGACCGCTGGGCGCGGTGGGCGCACCTGGAACGCACCGGCGTGCGCGGATGGGGCGTGGCCCGGGCCAGAGAGTACTTCGGCGCGGTCGCCGAGCCGACGTTCTCACGGTACGAAGCGGCGTACCGGGCCGCGGCGCACTACATCGTGCGGAACGACGGAGTTCCTCCTGCCTGAACGCCGGGAGAGGGAATCAGAAGTTCGGCGTCGGCGCCCGGTAGTCTTCAAGGCGGATCGACCGGAACCACGCGATGGTGCGCGCAAGCCCCTCGCGAAGCGGCACCTTCGGCTCCCACTTCAGCGTGCGGCGGGCGAGCGTGATGTCGGGCTGGCGCTGGCGCGGGTCGTCGGTCGCGGCGGGGCGCTGCACGATCGTCGATCTCGATCCCGTCAGTTCGATGCACATCTCGGCGAGGCCGCGGATGGTGAACTCCACAGGGTTCCCGAGGTTGATCGGCCCGGTGCAGTCCTCCGGGGTCGCCATCATGGCGATGAGCCCGTCCACCAGGTCATCGACATAGCAGAACGAACGCGTCTGGCGCCCGTCGCCCATGATCGTGATCTCCTCGCCCGCGAGCGCCTGGCGGATGAAGTTGCTCACCACCCGCCCGTCGAAGGGGTGCATGCGCGGCCCGTACGTGTTGAAGATGCGCACGACCTTGATGGGCATCCGGTGCATGCGGTGGTAGTCAAAGAAAAGCGTCTCCGCGGCCCGTTTGCCCTCGTCGTAGCAGGCTCTCGGGCCGATCGGGTTGACGTGCCCCCAGTACCTCTCGGGCTGCGGATGCACCGCCGGGTCGCCGTACACCTCGCTCGTCGATGCCTGCACGACCCTGGCGCGGCAGCGCTTGGCCATCCCCAGCACGTTGATCGCCCCGAGCACCGAGGTCTTGAGCGTCTTGACGGGGTTGTACTGGTAGTGTCCGGGCGCGGCCGGGCAGGCCAGGTTGAAGATCTGGTCGACCTCCAGCCACAGCGGGTGCGTCACATCATGACGCACGAGCTCGAAGTTGGCCCGCCCGAGCAGGTGCTGAATGTTGGACTTCTGGCTGGTAAAGAAGTTGTCCACGCAGATGACGTCGTGCCCCTGCGCCACCAGCCGCTCGCACAGGTGCGAACCGACGAACCCCGCCCCGCCCGTCACCAGTATTCGACGAATGCTCACGCAGGATGGTAGCGGGCCTGACCCGTGCCCCTGACGGCGGGCCGCGCCGCTCCCCGGCGCTCCGGCGTCACTACCGCCGCTGGTTGCGGCGCGGGAAGTGGAAGTTCACGTCCTCCTGGAACTCCTGGCGCGGCTGGACCTTGACGTAGTTCCCGTGCCCGTC